>QCID01000006.1 GCA_003216895.1 Prochlorococcus sp. AG-402-K04
AGCCTTAAATCCTGCGATCGCTTGAGTATCAAATGCAGCGACATGATCCCTACCAAAACCTGCAACTGCGGTTGGATCAAATGCAGCGACATGATCACTACCAAAACCTGCAACTGCGGTTGGATCAAATGCAGCGACATGATCCCTACCAAAACCTGCAACTGCGGTTGGATCAAATGCAGCAAATTGATCTTTATCAAGAGCTCTTACAGAAGAGGAATCTAATCTTGCAATATCATCCTCTCTAAAGCTATCTGGCCTAATCCCATCAATTAGCTCTGGCTCTGGAGCTGGTGGAGCTGGAATATTTGGAGGGATAACTCCGCCGTTAGATGCTGCCATTGAATCGAGGGCTGCAGCCTCTTCTGCTTCTGCGAAAGCCATACCTTCTGCTGTTAACGCCCAATCAGCAACACTCATTCCTGCTGCTGCTGCTGCTGCCTCACCTGAACTCTCTCCTGGTTGAGGAGAGGGAGGAGAGTAAACATATCCACCTTCACCATCAACAGCCCAATTTTCTGGAGGCATTAAAGATCCGTCAGCACCACTATCCCAACTATCAATTTGAGCTTGACTAGCTTTTGTTCCATTAGCTACTCCAGCAGGATCCGTCCCAGAACCATCATTAATAGGCTCATAAGTACCAGTAGCGGGGTTAAATCCAGGCCCTACATCGCCAATACCATTCAAAATCTGTCCATCAACAACTGGTTCAGGTGGTTTAGGGACAAAACCGGGTTCTTCTCCTGGCGGAGGTGCAAAATTATCAGTATTAGGTGGTGGTGGTATGAAATCTTCTGGGGGAGCTGCAGGTGGCGGAGTGAAATCTGCTGGGGGATTAAAACTATCAGTCATTATTAATATTTAAAAATTGAATAAAAAAAATAGCAGTTGTAGCCAAAATATACAAACAAAGTACTAAATTGTTAAGAAAATATAAAGAGAAGTCAATCTGCTTGTGATATCGGCATCACTTATCAATAAATTCATTAGTGAGTGAGTGAACTTATCGGATAAGGAAAAATTATTCGTACAAATAGATTTACTAATTTCCTTTAACCAGATCTTGGTGAGTTTACCCATCCTACATATCCAATTTGGGCAAAATAAATATTAGACTAAATCGCCAATTTATTAGAACAAGTTATAACTGCAAAAGGGCTAAATAAAATGTCAAAAAAAAAGCTGAGCTCAGAGCAAAGATTTATCAAAAATCTACTGATTGGATTTTTCATAGCATTATTTATTATTTTCGTAATAGCCATGATTGCGCTTTCCAAGACACTAATTAATTATCCAAATGATCAAGAGTCCCCAAGCGTGATAATTAAAAGCTGCTATGACGGCGATACATGCACAACAATACAAGGAGAAAAGATCAGACTTGCATGTATTGATACACCTGAATTGAGAGGTGAAAAAGCTGATCCAATCAGAGCTAAAGCAGCAAAAGATTATCTCAATAATTTAGTTGCTGATTCAACAGTAACAATTAGGCGCATCACTGAGGATAGATATGGAAGAACAATTGCTGAATTATCTAAAGGGCCTATCAATATTCAAGAACACCTAGTTAAAAAAGGGTATGCACGCATCTATGAAAGGTATGCAACTCAGTGTGAGTGGAGCAAATCTATCAAATTATAATCATACAAGATTTTTAACCTCTACAGCGTTTAGAAAAGCTTCATTTAATGGTTCTAAAGGGTTTCTAGTCCATTCAGACAACGCGCTTCTCATTCCACAAGATCCATTCCTATAGGCATCTGTCATCTCTAAGCCTGTTAATTCATGATTTCCCGAGAGGAGTTCAAAGACTAGTTCAGGTTGACTATCATAATTAGCAAGACAGGTAGATAATTCTGCAAAGGCATCTTTCAGAGAAAGTCCCTTTTCTTTCCTATGAGAATCAAACAATTCTTTAGCAATCTTTCCATAATTGCTTGCTCCACTATTAGAAAAAATAGTATTACATTGATTTAAATTACCTTTTTTGCCAGAACGGACATTATCTTTTAAATTAAGCAGCTCTTCTATTCTTAAGAGTCTCTGTTCAAGGAGATCAATATCACTGGTTCCTTTAATAGAACCTTGTTCTAACAGCTCAGTAACAAACGCTGTTAGTGTTTTTCCACTCTTAATTGCCTTAGCCTTCAATTCAAGCAGGAGCTGCGGATCAATCTTAATGTTTAGCTGAGACTTGTTTTCACCTTTCATATTATTTTATATTTTCACTAGTATATCGATTCTCCAGGAGCAAGCCAAAACACTAAGAACTTATACAAATTGAACACTAAAGAACAAAAGTCTCCTAAACCAACTATTTGTCTCGTAAGACGAGACAAATAGTTGAACAGAACTTTAGTCTAACTATTAAAAGATGTTCTATTACTAAATTCCTTGACGTCGAGCAAAAACTCTATCACGTCCAGCAATACCAAGCGATTACAAGCAAAAATCGCGGTTAGACGTCAGTTAGAAGAGTAGAACGAAGTTAGAACAACTGATTTAAAGTATCAGAATTGATCCATACTCAACCTCATGGAAAGGATGAGTTCTGCTCTTATCAATCATCATCTTTAATTCAGTCCAGTCATTTCAGTAAAGAGGGTTTTGTTATCAGCTGATTCGTCACTTCCAGCCTCTCCATCAATATCACTACCTATTTGTTGCCAAGTACCGCTGTTATTTTGATAAATGCGGACATGTCCACTGTCACTCGAAGTACCGTCATTGTATGGAGCACCAATGGCTACAACAGAGCCATCACCTGAAAGGCTGATTGAATATCCTGAGTTATCATTTGCAGCTTCTCCATCAATATCACTACCTACTTGTTGCCATGGCAAAGAACCTTCCCATTAATCGATGAGTCGTTGATCAATAATTTCTGAAAGATATTTTTTATTAGATAACGAATTTTGAACCCAAGCATGTTCTCGATTGATTTGTTCTTGGCTAGAGAAGACTTCAGCACCTGTCAGTTCTTCTAATTTGTCAATCCATTGAGAATTCCCACCGACGTAGCAACTCCAAAGAACAATTCGTTTGAGATTCCAAGTCCCAAGTTCAACTGCATTTTTTTCTAATTCATTAGCATCAACGAATTGACCACTAAGATGAATTCCTTCTTGGCTTCCATGTGCAACGAAATGAAGCTCTTCTACAAATTGATCTTCTTGTCTTTGTCGATCTAGAACTTTGCTGATCAGCCTGATCGGACCATCAGCAATGACAAAACGAGTTAATTGATTATTGTTGCGTCCTGAACAACAATCTTTAGCGAGATCAAATATGGATGATTTTTCAAGTGAAGAGAGTTGCATTCAATATTGCTTCTGCTTTCAAAAAAGAAAAAATCCAACACACAAGACTAACAATTAAATTCATATAGGTAAATATGGCCACTGATTTCCCCGTCTTAACGAGCTTTTACCAGTAAAAAATTAGAATAGCCATAAAAATCGCTGAAAACCCTTGGTACGACTAGATGCTTAGACGTTGAATAAAACCCCTATACATCAAGCTATACCAGTCGATTACAGCGATAAAAACGTATTAGACCATTACAACAAAATGTTAGACCATTTTTGAGACACCTTGAGATTCCAATAAGTCTTTGAACTGAACTATCCTTAAAATTCTTTCGGAAAGAATGGTTACGCGAACCCTCGCCCTCTGGATTTAGTGACATCACCCACCGTTAAGAAGTGAGTCTGATCACTGCCAACGTCATAAAGAGTGTAATGAGCCCCTGCTCCAATTCCTATCACTGCACGTTTAGGAAGAGTATGTTCCTGGTTTCGTTTTCCATTTAAATCTTTTACTTTTGAGTCAACTACAGCATCAGTCAACTCAAGATGAAATTGCTGTTTACTCCTAGCTGTGAATAATCTATTCACATTAAGGCGGGTAATTCGATCAAGAAGAGTAAGTGGAGGTGTTTGCATTGTCAGAATGTCTCCTACATCTTTTGAGCTTCCATGAATCAAACCACAATCAAGCTCTACAAATCCAAATTCTAGTGATGATATCCATCCCAAATAATATGGATCTACAGCATTCATAAGAGCAGTGACAGCATCGTCTCCTTTATTGAGTCGTAAAGCATCTGCCTTTCTCTCCCCACGGTAACCTGATTCTGCCAATAATTGTTCCTCCCACCAGCCATAGATACAGTGAGGTTTCAAATCACCACGATGAGGATTTACTAATCTATTTAAAAGTGCATCACAATTCTTATCTGGTCCTACAACGTCCCCTAAAACAAAAAGAGTTATATCTCCACGAGTATTTTTTAAATCTTTTTGAATCAATTCATAGGTTTCAAGATCACCCATAAGACCACTTAAAAGAGCCCAACGTTCAATCATCGTTCGCACACGTGGCTAGCATCTTCAGCCAGTTCAGCAAATTCAAAACCGTTGCTCAAACGCCATGCAAAAACATGGGGTAGACCAGCCTCAATAATTGCCTCACATGTACGATCAATGTCGTAAGCAACTTCTCTAATCTCAACATCATTCTTTATATCGTCATGAATAACATAGGTAGCATTTACTCCTCCATGACGAGGTTCTCCGACAGATCCAGCATTTACAATTCTTCTAATAGGTAAAGTCATTTTTATATCTTCTCTTTCACGATCTGAAGCATTTTTAATATTTACGCGAATTGATCCATTCCCTAATTCACGTACATATGGGAGATGAGTATGACCGCAAAACAAAGTATCGGCTCCACTCATCTCAACTCGTTCTAAGGCTGCGAATGCATCCATATCTGGAAGCAGATACTCATGCTGACTGTTGGGACTTCCATGTACGAATAACGATCTACCTCTTCTAATCGAGGTTGGGAGACTAGCTAGAAATTTTTTGTTTTCATCAGTCAACTTCTCCGTTGTCCATTGATGAGCCATATGCCCTCGCCTTTCTGCAAGCTGAGATGGATAGCTGCAATCACAAGCATCAAGACCATCAATTATGTCTTCATCCCAGCAACCCTGACAGGTTTCTATCTTCCTATCTCTAATAAGCTCAACAACCTCATTTGGCTGAGGACCATAGCCAACAAGATCGCCAAGACATGTAATGGTCTCAATTCCTTGCCGATCAATATCACCTAGCACAGCTTCCACTGCTGAGAGATTGGCATGTAAACAAGAAATTACTGCGTGTTTCATATAGTCAAGTTGAATAACTAGGCTGCATTTGTGTATCTCTAAGAGGGGATTGATGAAGCTTCAAAACTGAATCATTCAAGAGACAAAGCTGAATAGTTGATTCAATTCGTACGGAGTCAAGATTTTTGCCTTGAACAACAAGTTCAGATATTCTTGTAGGTCTACCACTAGGAGGTGAGACAGTATTAAGAGGTAAAAATTGCGAACCTTTTTGGCTAACAATCCAGTTAAAGAAGATAGATCTACCATCGGGGATATTCATCAAGGCTTTAGCTCTATAAACATCTCCATAAGCACCATTAACCAGCTCGAACCAAAAGGTATTCAGACTAGGTGGATCCCAAACATTCCGATGAAGCTTGAAGCGGCATGATTCAATTTGATTGAAATTTAATGTGTCATTAATGGGTAATTCCCTATCACGTCCAAAATGAAGGTATTTATCTGGTTCGAGGTTTAAAGTTGCAAGTTTTTTGATTACGCGAGGATCAATTCCAGCCAAACCAAG
This sequence comes from Prochlorococcus sp. AG-402-K04, assembly GCA_003216895.1. Classification (GTDB taxonomy): domain Bacteria; phylum Cyanobacteriota; class Cyanobacteriia; order PCC-6307; family Cyanobiaceae; genus Prochlorococcus_B. Next base: position 5,694 of record QCID01000006.1, read on the forward strand.
CTCTTTAGGAATTCGAAACTGAGGAAGCTCAATAAATGTCAAAGAATCATCTTGATGCGAAATAGAGTCTGAACTGGACCTTGATAAATCTATTAATTGAGGAATTTGATCTTTAAGAAAGGCATAGTCAATATCTGTAGAAGCTACTTGCTGTAGATCAATATCTCCGTAACCAGATAGACGCAAAAAGCAACAACGACCTTTGTGTGACTTGAGATTATTAAGAATCCAATTCGTTTTTCCACAGCCTGGCGATCCTGAAATCAGCCACGTATTGCTGCACATACAGCACACAAATCAACGTATAAGAATATACACTGAATATGAAAACGATAATCATTATTGTTTTATTACCTAGATATTTGATTATTTAGGAACCCTGTCTCAAAAAACAACCTTTCCCGTCTCGAAAAGTTAGACTAAACGTTTAGGCCGAAACACAGTCTAACTTCTGAGAAGCCGTGGTATGACTAACTTTCTAGACGTTGAATAAAAACTCCATCACATCCCCCTCATTTACTATATATTCTTTCCCCTCACTTCTTAGCCAACCTTTGTTTTTAGCTTCCGCTAGAGATCCTGCTTCAAGCAGTTTTTTGTATGAAATTGTCTGAGCACGAATAAATCCCTTTTCAAAGTCTGAATGAATCACCCCAGCTGCTTGAGGAGCTGTCATCCCATCAGAAATGGTCCAGGCTTTAGTTTCTTTTTCTCCAGTTGTGAAATAAGTGCTTAAACCCAACAACCGGTATGTGGCTTTAATAAGACTAATTAAACCTCCTTCATCAACTCCTAAACCATTTAAATAATCATCTCTTTCCTCGTCTCCCAGTTCAATTAACTCAGCCTCAACTTGAGCTGAAATCTTTACACATTCAGAACCTTCTTTTGTTGCAAGTGTATTTACTTCTTCTGAAAAAGAATTACCCTTCTCAAGTTCATCTTCCCCAAGATTAGTTGCATAAATAACTGGTTTTTCCGTTAATAACCCAAGTGGTTTAATTAATTTTTTTTCTTCATCAGTTAATGAAACACTCCTAACTGCATTTGCATTTTCTAGAGATTCGCTTAATTTTTGTAATACATCATCCTCTAACTTTGCTTCCTTATTAGTACTTATTTGTTTTTTTAATCTAGTTCTACGTTTTTCTATCTGGTTTAAATCGGACAATGCTAATTCTAAATTTATTATCTCAATGTCTCTTGAAGGATCTACTGATCCAGAAACATGAATAACATCATCATCGCTAAAACATCGAATAACATGAACTATTGCATCTACCTCCCTTATATTTGCTAAGAATTTGTTACCTAGTCCCTCCCCTTTACTTGCGCCCTTTACGAGACCAGCAATATCAACGAACTCCATTCTAGTTGGAATAATTTGCTTACTATTACTAAGATCACCAAGCAAATTCAACCGTTGATCAGGGACTGAAACAGAGCCTACATTCGGTTCAATAGTACAAAAAGGAAAGTTTTCAGCTTGTGCTTGCGCATTCGCGACAAGAGCATTAAACAATGTGGACTTTCCCACATTTGGGAGTCCGACAATTCCGGCCTTAAGCATTTAAATGGGTCCTTGAAAGACGCCCGCTGATTAATTTGACTAAATTAAACCCAATAGTGCCCTTTAACAGCGAAAATATAGTTATAAATCTCCAAAGGAAAGTTTTTAAGCTTTTTCTTCACATCATTCAAACTTCTAAAACTCTTGAGAACTTGATTTTATTAAAATGATTTGGAAAAACTTCAAAAAGAAAAAATTTTTAGGTCTCATTACACTTTCGGTCTTAAGTGTTGGTGTAATTAGCTTTAAACCTTCACAAGTAAATAGTTCAAATAAAGACATCACGGAATTTACAATTGCAGCTGAAAGTGGCAGCTTGCCTGGATTAATAACAGCAAGTGGAGAATTAAAAGCAAATAAAAGCGTCAATGTAAGTCCTAAAAGACAAGGCATACTTGATGAAATTTTTGTAGAGGAAGGAGATCAGGTAAAAAAAGGAGATCTAATTGCGAAAATGTATTTTGGAGACTTGCAATTTAGACTTGACGAAATAAAAGCTAATTATGAGACGCAAAAAGCGAGCTACCTTAGAAGGAAGGTACTATTTGATGTAGGCGCCATAAGTGCAGAAGAGTATGAAGAATATAAAAATAGATTTTTAAGAAGCGAAGCTCAACTCAAACAAATAGAAGTTGAAGAGAATGAGATAAACATAAGAGCACCATTTGCGGGAGTAATAATTAGCAGATACGCAGTTCCTGGGGCATTTGTAACTCCAACCACCTCCGCTTCATCATCAAGAGAGGGTGGGGCCACAAGCTCATCCATAGTAAAACTTTCTCAAGGTCTTGAAATAGTTGCGAAAGTTCCTGAGAGTGATATTGGAAGAATAAAAACAGGTCAAGAAGCAACTATTAGGGTAGATTCTTTTCCAGATAAGCGTTTTAAAGCCGTTGTTTCGAAAATCTCTCCCAGTGCAATCAAAAGCAACAATGTAACTTCATTTGAAGTTACATTGTTGCTGGACAATAGGCCTGAAGATTTACGCCTAGGGATGACATCTGATATCAACTTTCAAACGGGCGCAACCAAAGTCAGCACACTTATTCCAACAGTAGCAATAGTTACGGAAAAAGGGCAAACGGGGGTTCTAATAGTCGGTAATAACAATCAACCAGAATTTAAAAAAGTTGAGTTAGGGACAAGTAGTGGAAGCAAGACTGCAATAATATCTGGATTAGAACCAGGAGAGAAAGTTTTTATTAATCTTCCTCCTTGGGCTAAAAAAAGAAAAAATTAATAAATTAATCCCACTCTGACTGATTCATGAAAGAAATAAAAAAGCCTGTTTTATTATTAATTGATGGCCATTCCTTAGCTTTTAGAAGTTTTTATGCCTTTAGCAAGGGTGGGGAAGGAGGTCTTACGACAAAAGATGGATTTCCTACAAGTGTTACCTATGGTTTTCTAAAAAGCCTTTTAGATAATTGTAAATCTATCGAACCTCAAGGAATAACAATTGCTTTTGATACCGCTGAGCCAACATTTCGCCACAAGGAAGACCCAAACTACAAAGCCAATCGAGATGTAGCACCAGATGTATTTTTTCAAGATTTAGACCAGCTTGAAGAGATTCTCAAAGAAAGTCTGAACCTTTCCATCTGCAAAGCCCCTGGATATGAAGCGGATGATGTCTTAGGGACACTTGCTAATGATGCTGCTGAGAAGGGGTGGAGTGTCAGAATACTTTCTGGAGATAGAGACTTATTCCAATTAGTAGATGATGAAAGAGATATAGCAGTCTTGTATATGGGAGGAGGTCCTTACGCAAAAAGCGGAAATCCTAAACTGATTAATGAAGAGGGAGTAAGGGAGAAACTCGGAGTAAATCCAAATAAAGTTATTGATCTGAAAGCCTTAACTGGTGATAGTTCAGACAATATTCCAGGTGTCAAAGGAGTTGGACCTAAAACAGCAATAAATCTTTTAAACGAAAACAATGATCTTGATGGAGTCTATAAATCACTCCAAGAGCTAGAGAAAGAAGGCGAAAAAGCTAAACGAGGAGCAATAAAAGGAGCAGTAAGATTAAAACTAAAAGCAGATAAAGATAATGCATATCTTTCAAGAAAACTTGCAGAAATATTAATTGAAATCCCTATAAATCCCAATATAAACCATAACTTAGAAGGTATAAATGAATCAAAATTAGCTGAAAATCTTCAAAAACTTGAATTACATAGTTTATTAAAGCAAGTTACAACTTTTAAATCTATATTTTCTAAAGAAGGATTATCAAAAAAAGATGTTAACCCCTCATCAGAAGAAAATAAGATTGATTCTAATAAGATTAGAAATAGTGAACCAACTTCTCTTAATGAAGTAAAAGAGATTCCTAAGATAGAACCTAAGATAATAAACAATATAGAAGAACTTAATATTTTTGTTGAAAAGCTAATGAAATATACAGATAAGAAAGAGCCTGTAGCCATTGACACCGAAACAACAAGCTTAAATCCTTTTAAAGCTGAACTTGTTGGCTTAGGTTTTTGTTTTGGTAAATCATTGAAAGATATAGTTTATATACCAATTGGACATCAAAAGAAGGAAGGAGATTTAATAGAAACAAATCATATAAATCAACTTAAAATTGAAGATGTTATATATGAGCTTAAAAATTGGTTTACTAGCAAAGAGAATCCTAAAACCCTTCAGAATGCAAAATACGACAGATTGATTCTGTTAAGACATGGAGTCACATTAAATGGTGTCGTGATAGACACTATGCTTGCAGATTATACATTTGATTCAACACTTAAACATAGTTTAGATGAAATTGCGTTTAGAGAGTTTGGATTTAAGCCCAATAGTTTTTCTGATATTGTCAAGAAAGGAGAGAACTTCTCATATGTCGATATTAAAACTGCAAGTATTTACTGCGGTATGGATGTTTATTTAACAAGAAAATTAGCAATTATTTTTTTAAAAAGATTAAAAAATAATAGTCCAAAACTAGCTAAATTACTTTTAGAAGTAGAACAACCACTGGAGGAAGTATTAGCTGAAATCGAGGCTACTGGAATAATTATCGACACGCCTTATTTAAAAGATTTATCATTAGAATTAACAAAAACTTTAAATACTATAGAGGACGAAGTTTATAAGGTTGCAGATGATGAGTTTAATCTTTCATCGCCTAAACAATTAGGTGAAATACTTTTTGAGAAACTTGATTTAGATAGGAAGAAATCAAGAAAAACGAAAACAGGGTGGAGTACAGATGCAGGTGTTTTAGAGAAGCTTGAACCAGACCATCCAATAATAAAAATGATCATTGAACATCGCACAATAAGTAAGTTACTTAATACTTATGTAGACGCATTGCCTCAACTTATTGAGGAAGAAACAGGAAGAGTACATACAGATTTCAATCAAGCCGTTACTGCTACTGGGAGATTAAGCAGCAGCAATCCCAATCTCCAAAATATCCCTATCAAAACTGAATTTAGTAGGAGAATAAGAAAAGCTTTTCTTCCCCAAAAAGATTGGAAACTATTGAGTGCAGATTATTCACAAATTGAGCTTCGAATACTTGCACATCTTTCAGGTGAAGAAGTCCTGAAAAATGCTTACTTAAGAAACGAAGATGTCCACTCTTTAACAGCCAAAATATTATTTGAGAAAGATACTGTTAACGATGACGAAAGAAGGGTAGGAAAAACAACTAACTTTGGAGTTATTTATGGCATGGGGCCTCAAAGGTTTGCAAGATCCACAGGAGTATCAATTATAGAAGCCAAATATTTTTTGAATAGATTCAAAGAAAGATATCAATCCGTTTTTAAATTTCTAGAATACCAAGAAAGACTAGTTCTGAGCAAAGGTTTTGTTGAGACATTGCTTGGGAGAAGACGATATTTTCATTTCAATAGAAATGGGCTTGGAAGGCTTCTAGGCACTCCACCTGACGAAATTGATCTAACTACGGCCAGAAGAGCAGGGATGGAAGCACAACAATTGAGGGCGGCTGCAAATGCACCTATTCAAGGATCAAGTGCTGACATAATTAAGGTTGCAATGATTCAATTGCATTCTGCTTTGAGACAGAATGGATTAGCAGCCAAAATTCTTCTTCAAGTTCATGATGAACTCGTGCTAGAAGTTGATCCAAAAGATTTGGAAGAAACAAAACAACTTGTCCAAAACACTATGGAAAATGCTGTAAAACTTACCGTCCCTCTTATCGTTGAAACTGGTGTTGGAGTAAATTGGATGGAGGCAAAATAGTTGCTAACAAATTCAATAATTTCTCACATTTTTATCTAAGAAAGTGTCCTTAAAATTCACAAACACCCTATCCAAAAAGAAAGAGGATTTTATTACTATTAATCCTAACCAAGTTAAAATTTATTGTTGTGGTGTAACTGTATACGATCTTTGTCATCTTGGTCATGCAAGAAGTTATCTTAATTGGGATGTATTAAGACGGTTTTTAATCTGGAAAGGATTTGAAGTTAAATTTGTGCAAAATTTCACAGATATTGATGATAAAATTATTAATCGAGCAAAGGAAGAAGGATGTTCAACTGATGAATTAAGTGAAAGAAATATTGATGAATTTCATAAAGATATGGATACGCTTTCCATTCTTAGACCAAATAGCATGCCAAGAGCAACAAAATGCCTCCATCAAATTATTAATTTCATACAAGAACTAGAACAAAAGAAAGTAGCTTACTCAAGAAATGGGGATGTATATTTTTCAGTAAATAAACATAAAAACTATGGAAAACTTAGTGGTAGAGAAATTGAGAATCAAATAGATAATGCAGCAGGACGTTTAAAAATTAATCAAGAAAAAAGTAAAAATAATTCACTTGATTTTGCTCTTTGGAAAAAGTCTAAATCAAATGAGGTTAGTTACTCTTCTCCTTGGGGTAATGGCAGACCAGGTTGGCATATTGAGTGTTCAGCAATGGTTAAACAAGAGTTAGGAGAAAGTATTGATATTCACCTTGGTGGATCAGACCTTATATTTCCTCATCATGAGAATGAAATAGCTCAATCTGAAGCCTGCAATGGGAAAGAGTTAGCGAAATACTGGCTTCACAATGGAATGGTTAATGTTGGGGGTGAAAAGATGAGTAAATCATTAGGTAATTTTACAACCATTAGATCTTTATTAGAGCAAGGTATTTCACCTATGACTTTGAGGTTTTTTGTCTTACAAACTAACTATCGAAAGCCCCTAGATTTTACTGAAGAAGCACTCAAAGCCGCCTCAAAAGGATGGAGAAAGATAAATGTTTGCCTATCTTTTGGGAGAAAGTATTTCACAGAAGAGTTAGAAGAAACTATCAAAAACAAACTTGATAGAAATGATCAGAATTTCTCAAAAGCGACAAACTTATTTGAAAAATTTATGGATGACGATCTAAACACCTCAGGTGCTTTATCCGTACTATTTGAGTTATCTAATCCTATAAGAAAGCTAAAGAAATCTATAGAAAATAATGAACAAGTAAACAATCTTGAAAATTATTATCAAAAGTGGGAACTCCTCACTGAATTGTCATCAGTTTTAGGACTTCAAGAAGAGTTAATAAAAAATACAAATAAAATAGAAATAGATAAAGATCAAGTTAACTTTTTAATAGAAGAAAGGTCAAAAGCAAAAGCTGAAAAAGATTTTATAAAATCAGACAAAATAAGAAACAAGCTCAAAGATATGGGTATTACTGTCGTTGACAAAAAAGACGGCCTTTCTGAGTGGTTCTTAAACTAAGGCATTAATTTAATCAACAAGTTATTTTTAAGTTACTGCTGGTTTAACTAAATCAAAAACACTAACATATAATCCAACTCCAATTGCTATGGGAGAAACCCAACGAAGCATAAATTTCAAATAGCGCCTTACCCGTATTTTTGAGTTACAACCTGCAAGATCTTCGTCATATTTTCTTGTTGAAAACCATCCCATTAAGATACAAATCAAGAAGCCACCTAATTGAAGAAATAATTTTGTATATGTATCCATATCTTCAAGTATTTTGTCTGAAAGAGCAGCAGGAATACCTATTAAAAATATTAATGAGGTAGAAAAAATTACAGCTTGATTTCTATTCCAACCAAAACGATCAATTAAAGATGAAACAGGTACCTCAAGTAGAGAAACTGCCGAAGTTAAAGCAGCTATAAAAGCAAGACCAAAAAACAGAACTGCAACTATTTGGCCAGTTAAGCCTAGGGAGTTCAAACCAGTTGGTAATGATATAAATAATGTTTGAACAAAAGATTTTTGTATTTCACCTTGTCCCAAAAAGGTCATAACAATAGGGAAAGTTATCATCCCAGCCAAGATTCCTACAATTGTGTCCATCCCTGAAATAACTAAAGCCTCTTTAGGAAGTTGACTTTTTTTATTGGAATAAGATGCATATGCAACCATTATTCCTATACCAAGACTTAAAGAGAAAAATGCTTGTCCAAAGGCAAGTCGAATTGTCTTTGGATTGAATAGTTCATCTAAATTCCAATCAAGGAGAAACTCTTTATATCCAGCCCAAGCACCAGGCAAAGTAGCCGCCCAAATAGAAAGAATTACTATCAATCCAAAAAGCAAAGGCATACTCCATTTTGCAAGTTTCTCGATCCCCCCCCTCACACCAGCTGAAACAACAACCGCGGTTAGTACTAAACTTAATAACTGTCCTAGAAATACACTACTCCCAGTACTTAATGAAGTTACAAAAGCGCCTGCTTCTTCTGGCTTAGGTAAACCCAAGAACAGCGAGTGGAAGAAGGTGTCTGCTGTCCATCCCATCACAACGGCATAAAAAGCCAATATTCCGCATGAGGCAATAACAAATATCCATCCCATAGGTTGCCATAATCTTCCTCCTATTTTTATTGGTGCTATCAAAGGGCTGCTTTCTGTACTTCTTCCTAAAACCATTTCCGCAACAAGAACAGGAAGGCAAACAACCAAAACCACTAAAACGTAAAGCAATAAAAAAGCAGCACCACCACCTTGGGAGGCAGTATATGGAAAGCCCCAAAGGTTACCTAATCCAACTGCACTTCCAGCAGCAGCAAGCATAAATCCCAAACTTGAGCGCCATTGTTCTCTTGCTTCCATAAAAAAACTCTTAATAAATCCAGGTAAATCTGGGTAATCCTTATTTGTTTATACCTTCAAATGGGAGACTGGTCATACTTGCCTTCACAATGTGAAAGCCATAAGCGTTTTAGGCTCAACAGGATCTATTGGAACTCAAACCCTTCAAATTGCAGAAGAGTTTCCTGATCAATTCAAAATTGTTGCACTAACAGCAGGAAAGAACCTTGATTTAGTAATCAAACAAATTGAAACTCATCAACCTGAAGTTGTTTCACTAGCAGATGAATCGCTTTTACCAGAACTTTCCAGGCGAATAAATAGTCTCACTGAAGATACAAAAATATTAAGAAAGCCCTTATTGATGGCTGGAGCCGAAGGACTTAATACTGCAGCGGCTTGGGAAAGTGCAGATCTTGTTGTAACTGGAATAGTTGGATGCGCTGGCCTCTTGCCAACACTTTCAGCTATTGAAGCAGGGAAGGACCTAGCTTTAGCAAATAAAGAAACTCTGATTGCAGCAGGACCAGTTGTCATTCCTGCTTTAAAAAAAAGTGGAAGTAGACTATTACCCGCAGATTCTGAACACTCGGCGATATTTCAATGTCTCCAAGGAACCCCATGGGCTGACAATGCAAGGCTCTCAACTGGAGTCCCTACTCCTGGATTTAAATCCATACAATTAACTGCATCAGGTGGAGCTTTTCGAGATTGGAAAGCAGAAGATTTAGTTAAAGCAACTGTCAAGGATGCAACTAGCCATCCTAATTGGAGTATGGGAAAGAAAATAACTGTTGATTCTGCAACCCTTATGAATAAGGGACTCGAAGTTATTGAAGCGCATTATCTTTTTGGTCTTTCATATGATCAAATCGAAATCATTATTCATCCGCAAAGCATCATTCATTCGATGGTTGAATTGGATGATTCATCCGTTTTAGCTCAATTGGGTTGGCCGGATATGAAGCTCCCTATTTTGTATTGTTTAAGTTGGCCTGCTCGGCTTAAAACGCCATGGCCAAAATTAAAACTTACTGAGGTTGGTAATTTAACTTTTAAGGAGCCAGATACTGACAAATATCCATGCATGGAACTTGCTTACAGCGCAGGTAGACTAGGCGGCACAATGCCAGCTGTGCTTAATGCCGCTAATGAAAAAGCAGTAGAACTTTTTCTAGAAGAAAGGTTTAAATTTATCGATATTCCAAAAGTAATTGAAGCGGTGTGTGAGGGACATAAATGCGACCTTAATCTAAATCCTAGCCTCAATGAAATTCTTGAAATTGACAGCTGGGCAAGAAAAGAAGTTTTAGATTATTCAGAAAAAAATATTACAAAAATTGCAATTTAAGATTAAATCATTTTCAAAGATAAAAACCATTTAGAAACAACTTTATCTCCCCAGCATCCTTTAACTCCATGGAATCCATTGTGTCCGCCTTTCTCAGTAAAAATAAATTGATTAACTTTTTGATCATCAGAAAATTTCATTTTTTCCATTAGTTTTTCAGCGGCCCTAAAAGGAACCCAAGGATCATCTTTAGATTGAATAAATAATGTTTTAGGAAGCGATTTTTCATTCTTAATAAGAGCATAAAAAGGAGACGCCTTAGCATAATATTCCTCAACATCTTTATATCCCCACCTTGGAGCAGTTATAAAATTATCAAAAGATCTAATATCGTTTATTTTTCTTTTTCTATCTTTTTTATTTATTACTAATGCATTCTTTTCTGTTTCTTCTATCCCAAAAGGATCTTCTAAAGTTTGCCTAATTAAACGATTCAACAACCATTTTTGATAAATAAAATTTCTCGGTCTTTCAATACAAGAACTACATTCATGCAAATCCAAAGGGCTACTGATACATACCAATCCATCCAATAAAGATTCATTACTCATGCAAGCATTTAAAAGAATAGTTCCACCCAAAGAGATGCCAGCACCAAAGAGAGGAGTATTTTTTCCACATTTATATTCATGAGTTAATTGATATGAAATCTCTCTGGCACGCCTTAAGACAGGAATCAAATCACTATTGCACTCTGCAGCATAGGTACCATCGACATAATTTCTACAAGGATCTGAACCTCTCAAATTAAGTTTCAAAACAGCGAAATTTGACTGCACCAAAGTACTTGCCATGCGAGTTAAGCCTCTTCTACGAGAAGAGCCACCAAGTCCATGAAGAATTAGGACTAAACCATTAAGACTCGAATCAATTGGTGGTTTATCCAAGAAGGCAACTAATGATCCACCACCTGTTTTTCTACTTTTAAGAGGTGGTACCTTTATACGAATTTCAGATGAATTGGCATCAGGCAATTCATCTGAGGCGAAGGTATCTCTTAGTGTCTGAAGGTCAGGACCAATCCAGGGGATACGCTCTTTAAAAGGGCTTATTCCTAAATCTGAAAGTAAATCTTCAATTTTAAAATTATGCTTTACTCCCAACTCCGAGCTCCTTTAATTCCAACAAAAGATCTCCAAGAACTTTTTTTGCATCTCCAAAGACCATAGAAGTATTTTGCAAATCAAAAAGATCATTTTTTATTCCTGAATATCCTGCACTCATTCCTCTCTTAACAACAAATACGGTTCTAGCTTCTTGAACATCTAAAACTGGCATTCCATACAAAGGTGAAGTCTGATCATTCTTGGCCTGAGGGTTAACCACATCATTCGCTCCTAGAACCAATACAACATCAGTCGCTGGAAATTCAGGATTGATTACATCCATTTCTTTTAGTTGCTCATAAGGAACATCTGCTTCCGCCAACAGAACGTTCATGTGACCAGGCATTCTTCCTGCAACAGGATGGATAGCATATGTCACTTCAATGTCGGCGTTTTCCAAAACTCTGGTGACCTCTCTTAGCGTGTGCTGAGCCTGAGCCACAGCGAGACCATAACCTGGAACAATTACAACTCTCTCTGCCGCCTCAAGAGTAAGCGCACATTCTTCTGGACTGCAACTAGTTATATTTGTATATTCCCCACCTCCACCTCCTGAAGCAACAGAACTAGCTCCAAGTGCACCACCAAATAATACAGAAACTAAAGATCTGTTCATGCCATCGCACATCACTTGAGTAAGTATCAATCCTGCGGCTCCAACCATTGCACCAGCTACAATCAAAAGTTGACTACCAACGACAAAGCCTGCCGCTGCTGCTGCAACTCCTGAGTAGCTATTTAACAAAGATATAACTACTGGCATATCGGCTCCACCAATAGGCAGAGTCACACCAATACCCAACAAAGATGAAGCAACTACAATAAGGAAAAGACCATTTTGTCCATCTATTGAAAGATATATCCCACCTATCAAAGCAATAACAGCACAAATAATATTAAAGAAATGCCTAGCTTTGCTTTGAGTCCAAGAAGGTGTAGACAACCAACCTTGAAGCTTGGCCATTGCAACAATTGATCCAGAGAATGTAATGGCTCCAACAAAGAGTGAAACGACTATTGAAAAATTTCTAATAAGTTCACCCACTACACCATCTGAACCGTCTGAAGATGGGAACAAAGCCACACCAAGTGCCACCAATAATGATGACATCCCTCCACAACCGTTAAACAAAGCCACTATCTCAGGCATCGCAGTCATGGGAACCCTTTTAGCAGTTAAGGCGCCTAAAAGGCCCCCGATTAAAGTTCCACAAATTATCCAAATCCAAGAGTTAATAGAAATGCCAATGGTTCCTTGAGAGTTAAGCAACACTCCAAAAGCAGCCAATATCATTGCTATGGCAGCAAGCCTATTTGCCTCTCTTGCTGATCTAACTTTTGAAAGGCCTTTAATCCCTAAAGCAAGCAATAAAACTGCCAGTAGATCAATAGCAAACTTTAATGGAGCAATAAAAGTCATAAGAGATAATCCTATTTACGAGTTTTTTTACGACTAAACATTGCAAGCATCCTGTCTGTAACCAGGAAACCGCCAATCACATTAAACAAAGCAAATCCAAGAGAGATTGATCCAATTATTAGTAAAGGTAAATTGTCTCCTGATTTTATTATTAATGTTAAAGCTGCAAGCATCGTGATGCCTGAAATTGCATTAGCCCCACTCATAAGTGGCGTATGCAAAGTTGGAGGGACCTTACCTATCAGCTCCAACCCCAGAAGGCTTCCGAGGAGAAGCACCCAAAGAGCTTCGCTAAAAAAACTCATGACCTAGTTCCTCCATTCTCAATAATCTCTGATTTGAGTATTACTCCATCCTTACTAATCAAAGAACCAGAAATAAGCTCATCATCGTTATCAATTAAAAACTTACCCTCTTTAAACATTGGCAGAAGAAGAGACAATAAATTTCTCGAATATAAAGAACTGGCATGATTTGGTATTGAACAAGGCAGATTAGAAGCGCCAACAATTTTGACCCCTTTTCTAACAATAGTTTCTCCCGGTTTTGAACATGCACAATTACCACCACTAAGTACAGCAAGATCAACAACTACCGAACCAGGACGCATGTCATCCAACATTTTTTCATCAATAAGTTTGGGAGCTTTTTTACCTGGAACCTGAGCAGTACAAATTGCTACGTCAGCTTCAGATAATTGAATTGCCAGTTCTTTTCTTTGTGCAATCAGAAATTCATCAGAAACCTGTTTTGCATATCCGCCTGACTCTGATGGCGTTTCATCAATCTTTGGAAGCTCAATGAATCTTGCTCCTAATGATTCAACTTGCTCCTTCACCGCCTCTCGAATATCGCTCACATAAACCACAGCACCAAGTCTTTTTGCCGTTGCAATAGCTTGCAGTCCTGCGACTCCAGCACCTAAAACAACAACTTTTGAAGGCTGAATAGTACCAGCAGCCGTCATTAACATTGGAAAATATCGATCAAGAGCACTTGCCGCTAAAAGTACAGATTTATATCCAGCTATATTTGCCTGCGAAGATAATGCATCTGATGATTGAGCTCGGCTAATTCTCGGAAGCAACTCTAAAGATAACGCAGAAATTTGATTGGATTTTAATATTTCGGCTAATAATTTATTTCCATAAGGATCCAATAAGCCAACAAGGAAAGAGCCAGATTTTAAATGTGAAAGAAATTTTTCTTCAGGAGGTTGAACGCAAAGAACAATATCAACTATTTTTTTTACCTCATTATTTTCCTTTTCAACTAATTCAGCCCCAGCCTCCTCATAAGAATTATCTAGAAAGCCAGCAGCCTTTCCTGCACCTTTTTCAAAAAAAACTCTACAGCCCAACCCCAAAAACTTTTTAACAGTCTCGGGCGTAGCAGAAACACGTGTTTCCCCTAAAGCTGATTCGCAGGGAATTAAGAAACTAACCAAAGTAAAAATTTTTATCCTCCTTCAGGTTAGGAGAGGAAAGGTTTGAATACCACCATTTTTAGTTAAGAAAGGTTTTCCTAATAGTTTTCCTTGGCTATGAAGGAAATGAGAAAATGTTATCGATCAAGAAAAAATGAGCCTCACCGCGATCGAATGTCCTGATGGTGTTTGTCATAGCCATCACGGTGGGCATGCTGTTCCAAGAACAGCCATGCAAAAAAATCTACAAAGTCATGGAAAAGAATGGTGTGAGCGATTAGCTGAACGGATTTACGAAATGTCTGTAGATACTTTTTCTCAAACAGTAATGCCCAGTCTTCATTCTTCTGGATGGCAGAGGAAACATCTTGACTGGGAATTCAAACTTGCAAATAAAGAATCTGAACCAGACGAGGCTTTGGTTGAGGGTATCATCAACGCTACTGAAAGTTTCTTAAGAAGCAGTGAAGTTCATCGATTATTTATTCAAGAACTTGTGCAAGGAACATTTGCCGAAGCAAAAGACAACAAGTTACCCTCTAAAGCCGCCAGGAAAGTAATAGAGAACGAAATAATAGTAATGATCGAAAGTAAAAAAGAAGAGTTAACAAATAAAATTGCAAAAGCATTAGAAGATGAAGCTAATGGCGATTTTGAATTGGCCAAAAATGCAGCGATTGAGGGTATTAATGATGTTGAAAGACTCTTAATCAACCATACAGAAGCAGTTTAATTTATTAGTCAACAAGCGACTGAAGAATCATACTAAATTAACTATCAATATCCGCATTATCTTAGAAGAACACTTAAAAACATCAAATATAAAGGAAATCTAAAATCTTAAGTGATAATTTCGTTTTCCAGACAAAACGCAAATTTGTACCAAAAAACACAAGTTAAGCTCCCATCGCCATGTCATGGTGTGCTCGTTGGGGATTAATTATGAATGCTTCTTACAACAAGAGAATAAGTATCGCAAGCTGTTGGGCAGCTAGCAGAATAGCTTTACTTGATAGCGTTGAAAGGTATGAAGATAGTTATGCTATTAGCCAAGAATTCTGTGAATGGATTACTTGTATCAACACATATCCTGAGGGTTTAAAAGCATCAACTTTACAAGTTCCTAATTTTCAAAAAGAAAATTTTGACGCTGATGAACTTTTAGAGCTTTGATTTTCAATAAATTTGAGATTTAAAATCCATTTTTTATGCGTTAATTACACTTTCAAGGTTTTTTCTTATATCGTGTAAGTCAATATCATTTGGTGTGGCATGCCAGCCGAGAGCAAAGAATTAAAAACTGAGAATTTAGTAATTGTAGGTTCAGGACCAGCTGGATATACAGCTGCCATTTATGCGGCAAGAGCGAATCTACAACCTTTGCTCATTACTGGTTTTGAACAAGGAGGCATCCCTGGTGGTCAATTAATGACAACTACTTTTGTTGAGAACTTCCCAGGCTTCCCTAATGGAGTTCAGGGACCAGAATTGATGGATTTAATCAAAGAACAAGCAGTGAGATGGGGAACAAAGTTAATTGAAGAAGATGCAATCTCAATTGATCTAAGCAAAAGACCCTTTACTATTCTCACATCAACTCAAAAAATAAAATCAAACTCCTTAATAATCTCAACTGGAGCAAGCGCGAATCGACTGGGTCTTGAAAACGAGCAATCTTTTTGGAGTAAAGGTATTAGTGCCTGTGCAATCTGTGACGGGGCCACTCCTCAATTCAGAAATGAAGAACTTGCAGTAGTGGGAGGAGGAGACTCTGCTTGTGAAGAGGCTGAATATCTAACTAAATATGGAAGCCATGTACATTTGTTAGTTAGATCAAACAAGTTAAAAGCTTCTGCCGCGATGGCCGACCGAGTAGAAGCAAATTCCAACATTACTATTCATTGGGAGACTGAGCTTATAGATGTTTTAGGTAATGAATGGTTGGAAAAATTGAAAGTTAAACGGAAAAATACTAATCAAGAAGATGAAATTTCAGCTAAAGGTCTTTTTTACGCAATTGGTCATACTCCTAACACTTCTTTATTCATTGATCAGTTAAATACAGACTCAAAAGGTTACTTACAAACAGATCCTGGAAGACCAGAAACTTCTATGGAAGGTGTTTACGCAGCGGGAGATGTTGCCGATTCGGAATGGCGTCAAGGTATTACTGCGGCAGGCAGTGGCTGCAAAGCAGCACTAGCTGCTGAAAGATGGCTAACTAAAAACAACTTAGCAACTCTTATCAAACGAGATGAATTAGAGCCATCAAAGGCTGAGACAAAAAAAACTTTAGAAATTAGTAACGAGAAAAATTTCAACCCCGACAAGACATGGCAAAAGGGAAGTTACGCACTAAGAAAGTTATATCATGAGTCAGAAAAACCTCTTTTCGTAATATATACATCCAGCAGCTGTGGACCTTGTCACATACTTAAGCCTCAACTTCATAGAGTTCTTAACGAATCAAACGGAAAAGCTTTAGGTGTTGAGATTGATATTGAAATCGACGAAGACATTGCAAAGCAAGCTGAAGTTAGCGGAACTCCAACCGTGCATCTTTTTAAAAACAAGGAATTAAAAAAACTTTGGACAGGTGTTAAAGCAAGAAGTGAATATAAATCTGCATTAGATTTACTAGTTGATTAGATATTAAAGATCTACCTTTTTCTTGGACCACCTGGTCTATTTCCACCTTGTCTTCCTCCACCAGGGCCTACGTTTCTTTCTCTATATGTAATTCGACCTCGTGTTAAATCATAAGGACTTATTTCAACAAGAACTTTATCTCCTGCAAGCAATTTTATTCTAAATTTTGTTAATTTTCCTGCGGCTCTACACAAGCATTGATGTCCAGCGGGCTGTTCAAGAGTTACAAGATAAAATCCATTACCTTGCTCTTTTTCAATAACGCCGGATGTTTCAATCATGTGTTTTTTTTTGCAGCACTAATTAACTAAAATGATTGTATTCTAAAAAAGTCTTTAATTAACCAATAAATGTATATTTAACTAAAAATGTCTTGTAACTCTCGAGCAGTTTGAAATTGTCCATAATAATAATTCGCGGAAGCTCTTAGACCTGCATCAGCTAAACCATCAAAAGCTTCAAATCCAATACTTTTCCATAATTCATTACCACATAACTTATCTAGTTCCGAAGAAGCTTCTTTAGTTAGATTTTCCAATCTTCTATTAAGATTCTTAATTTGACTAATAGACATCACAAAAGAAAGTTTTTCTAATAGTACATATTAACTATATTTGTGCAATAGTTTAAATAGGGAATTTCTTTTTTTCTTCAATATCCAGATCAACTCCAATATCTTTAAGCCTTTTCAAGATTACTCCGTAATACTCTTTTATATAGCCCTCCATTGTTGTTGAATCAGCTTGATTCAAACCAAAAGCATTATAAGTATCCTCCATAGGAGCATCCAACTTTCCACCACTTCCGCTCAATTCAGAAAAGGATAGTCTCTCGGCAACGTTTAATGTTGATTCGAAAAAAGATACGACTGATTGAGCAATAGAAATTATTGTTGGAGAAACTTTTAATACTCTTGCTTTTTTTTCGCTGAACTTTTCACATAAACTAACTAATTCTTTAGCACTCCATGCTTTTGGACCGACTATTGGAAATCTTCGTTTGATGGTTTGAGGCCTTTCTAAAGCTGCAACGGCAAATCGAGCTATATCCTGCGTATTCATGTATGCAATTTCAGTAGGATTGCCACTGATCCAGACTGGCTCATTATTTAATATGGGAATAGCGAATTGACCAATAACCCCTTGCATGAAAGCAACACCTTGCAAAATGGTGTAGTCCAAAGATGAACTAGCCAATAATTCTTCAGTACAGTATTTAATATCCATTAATGGGATTTTTCTATACATTTCAGCTCCCAATAAAGATAGAAAAACTACTCTTTTTACTTTTTTTTCTTCACAGGCATTATATAAATTTAATTTTCCATCCCAATCTATTTCGTAAACGCTGCGTGGATCATCAGGCCGGCTAGTAGCCGCATCAATAACAGCATCAACGCCATCAAGAGCATACTCAATATCTTCTTTGTTTATTAAATTGCCACGAGTTAATTCGCAACCCCACTCTTGAAGGAATGAAGCTGCTT
This sequence comes from Prochlorococcus sp. AG-402-K04, assembly GCA_003216895.1. Taxonomy (GTDB): domain Bacteria; phylum Cyanobacteriota; class Cyanobacteriia; order PCC-6307; family Cyanobiaceae; genus Prochlorococcus_B. The sequence goes on from QCID01000006.1 coordinate 23,759, forward strand.
TTGGTTTCCTAACCATGCAGCGAACTTTGTGTCCTGCATCTATGGCATTTTTGGCTATTTGGCGCCCAAGTGTTCCTGTGCCACCAATCACCAGAACTTGCATAGTCGAATTCATTACAAGAGTGGAGCCTAAATGGGCAAACTATGGATTGTGGAAATTAATCACCTTGAAGTTTCAAAAGAAGTACTCCTCCTAAAAGCCCAATGGGAATTAAAACCCAAAAGACCGCAGCGATTCCAAAAATTTCTGATGCCATTCAGATAATTTAACTCATTTACTATTAAAACCTAAAGCCCTGACATTCAGATAAAAATCAAAACTCATAGGTGAATTTTTAAAATAAAATTAAAATGAGATAAACATTCCAAATAAGAAGTTGGAATTTATTTTTGATGAAATGCAGTCTAAGATTCAAAATAAAGATTTTTTCACTGGAACCTCAAATTGGGGTGAATCTAAGAATTGGTTCTACAAAGATCTAAAAGTTCATTTCAGAGTGACAGGAGAGGAATCAAACACTCCAATTGTTCTAATCCATGGCTTTGGAGCGAGCTGTGATCATTGGAGAAATAATGCAGAAGTGTTCGCATCTGCAGGTTTTAGAATTTATGGAATAGATTTAATAGGGTTTGGGAAATCAGAACAAGATCTTAAAGGAAAAAAAATCTATTTAAATAATCAATTTTGGGCCAATCAATTAGCTTCTTTTATTGATGAAATAGTAAACATCGAACGAAATGAAAAGGTTATATTGATTGGAAATTCTTTAGGAGCTTTAACATCAATAACTACTCTTTTGCAAAGACCAGAGTTAATAAAAACTATAATTGCGGCCCCACTACCAGAGCCAGTTTCAGTTAATCCAATTAAAATAGTTCTCCCTAATTGGATTAGAAGCATTAATAGTTTTCTAATAAAAGTTTTTTTTAATCTGCTTCCTTTAAAACCTTTAATAAATTTAATTTCAAGGACAGAACTAATTACTTTTGCTCTTCAAAGTGCTTATTTTAGCTCAATTTCAAATGACAAATTATTAAAAAGAATAGTTACAGTTCCTGCCAGAAGGTCCAATGCTTCAAAAGCTCTTAGATCTATGTGCGTTGGAATGAGTACAAGAGCAAATTATGCAAAAGGTCCGTCAATTTTAGAAAAAATTAAAAACCTTCCAAATCGTCCACCAATTTTGTTGATTTGGGGGAATCAAGATAAATTGATACCTATATTTTTGGCAAAAAAACTTATAAAGCTCCATCCTTGGCTTAAATTAAGTGTTATCGATAATGCAGGTCATTGTCTACATGATGAATTACCAAATCATTTCAATCAAATTGTTCTGAAATGGCTAGAGAACTTAAAAACTTCTAAGTAACAAATATGAAGCACACTCTTTCAGTTTTAGTTGAAGATGAATCTGGAGCATTAAGCAGGATTGCAGGCCTTTTTGCACGAAGAGGATTTAATATTGATAGCTTGGCTGTTGGCCCTGCAGAAGCCAAGGGAATATCTAGATTAACGATGGTTGTTGAAGGGGACGAATCAACTCTGCAACAAATGACGAAACAATTGAACAAATTAATAAATGTCTTAGAAGTTCTAGATTTAACAACTTTGCCCGCTGTAGAAAGAGAGTTGATGCTCTTGAAAGTCTCAGCATCCTCTGAAAACAGAGGGAAAATCTTAGATCTCGTTCAAGTCTTTAGAGCAAAAGTTGTAGACGTATCTGACAATGCACTGACACTTGAGGTTGTTGGAGACCCCGGAAAACTTGTTGCCCTAGAGAACTTATTGAAACCTTATGGAATTTTAGAAATTGCCAGAACAGGAAAAGTTGCTCTTAAGAGAGCATCAGGAGTTAATACTGAAATGTTAAAAGCAACAAGGTGATATTTTTCTTCAAAAATCGACTCTTTTTGCTTCAATTATAAAATCTTCTTCTTGAATTAAATCAACTATATTCATACCACTAATCACTTTTCCAAAAACAGCATATCTACCATCAAGCTCTGGTAAAGGTTTTAGTAATATATGAAACTGCGAGCTTGCTGAATTCAATGCTTTAGATCTATCCATCGATAAATATGATCTTTTATGCTTGAGTTCAATTTTATTTATTTGATTAGAAATATCTATTTCTTTACCATATATTGGTAATTTTTTAGTTTTTAATTTTATTTCCAAGGGAATATATCGTCTTTTTCCTGTATTTTCATCTATAAATTTGTTTTCACTATCTTTTAAAATATTCTCCCCTCCTCTAATTATAAAAGGGTAAGGTTCCTTTATTACTCTATTGAAAATTGTTTTATTATATGCACCTTTTTCGACAAAATCAATAAAATTACCAACAGTTATTGGTGCTGATTTACCATAAAGCTCTAATTTTATATTCCCTCTATTGGTAATCAATAAAACATATTCATTTGACAAAACACAAGGTAAAGCAGTAGAAGAACATATATCTAATTTTTCATTTTTTTTTGAAGATGAACATCCTGATATCAAAATTAAATTGATAAACAGAAGCGTATAAACTGGTCTAAAAAATCTATAAATTAAAGTTGAATTATTTAATACTCCGTTAATAGTATTGTTCTTTTTAAATTCCTTCAAGGTTAACCTCTAAAAATCTCGCAATTTCAGCACCTTCATTCTCTAAATCCAATAATGGTTTAGGAGATCCGACTCTAGATATTGGCAAATCCTTCCTACCTTTAATCCTCAAAGATACTCTTCTAAGTGGATTAAAGCCTTCTCTTACCTCTAATTTCACAGCTTTAATCTCATCAATGGGTATTTCTATTTCTATATCCTTTAATAATCCTCTCCTAGACAAAGATAAAACTCCTTTATTTTTGTCAAATCTATTAACACCAGAACCATAATCGATACTTATAAGCCTCCAAAAATAAATAGCTAATAAGAAAGCAGCAACACCGTATAGCCCCATAACCAAGCCTTGAGGAACAAAAATCAAAGTTGATGGATTTCCCAATGGCAAGAAGTCCCTTCCAAAATAACTTGAAAATGAAGCCAACAAAAATCCAACCCCGCCAATACTGAGCATTGAAGCTACTAAATAGTTCGAAACCTTACGCGAACCTTTAATTTTCTGTTCTAGTACTAAATCAGATAGATCTTTTTCTGATTGACTTAACTCGGTTTCAGTTGACATAAGCTCTTGGAATTGGGAATACATCCCTTTCAAAACATTATAGAGACTAAGTTTTTGACAATTACTACATATCAATAAAAAACTTTCATATTATCTCATTTCAATACAAGGGATTTCATCAAGTTAAAGATTTACCCACAAACCCCGTCATCGTTGTTAAAGTCTCCGACGTATACAAAAGCTCAGCAACGCTCCTCCCATGACGATCGCTGTTGGAAGCGCAACAGAACGAGGTTGGTTTGACAACCTGGATGACTGGTTAAAGCGCGACCGATTCGTATTTGTTGGTTGGTCTGGACTACTTCTCTTCCCTACAGCTTTCTTAGCTATTGGTGGATGGTTTACAGGTACAACCTTCGTTTCTTCCTGGTACACCCATGGTGTAGCCAGTTCTTATCTTGAGGGATGTAATTTCCTCACTGCTGCTGTTAGTACTCCTGGCGATGCCATGGGTCACAGTCTTCTTTTCCTTTGGGGACCAGAAGCTCAAGGCGATTTAACACGTTGGTTCCAACTTGGTGGCCTATGGAATTTCGTTGCTCTTCACGGCGCATTTAGTCTTATAGGCTTCATGCTTCGTCAGTTCGAAATTGCAAGATTAGTTGGTATCCGTCCTTATAACGCACTTGCTTTCTCAGCAGTTATTGCAGTATTTACTGCTTGCTTCCTTATCTATCCCTTAGGTCAGCACAGTTGGTTCTTCGCTCCTTCTTTTGGAGTTGCAGCAATATTCCGATTCATTCTTTTTATTCAAGGATTCCACAACATTACGCTTAACCCATTCCACATGATGGGAGTAGCAGGAATTCTTGGAGGTGCTCTACTTTGCGCTATTCATGGTGCAACTGTTCAGAACACTCTTTATGAAGATTCAAGTATTTATTCTGACGGTAAAAATCAGAGTACTACTTTCAGAGGTTTTGACCCAGTTCAAGAAGAAGAGACTTACTCATTTATTACTGCAAACCGTTTCTGGAGTCAGATTTTCGGTATTGCATTCTCAAATAAGCGTTTCCTTCACTTCTTGATGCTCTTCGTGCCTGTAACAGGTATGTGGGCTGCATCAATTGGAATTGTTGGATTAGCTCTAAACCTTCGTGCTTACGATTTTGTTAGCCAAGAAATCAGAGCTGCTGAAGATCCTGAATTCGAAACTTTCTATACCAAAAACATCCTTCTTAATGAAGGTATGCGTGCATGGATGTCTTCTGTAGACCAGCCACACGAAAACTTTGTATTCCCTGAGGAGGTACTCCCACGTGGAAACGCCCTTTAATAGTTTACTCAAAGCCCCTAATCAAAGTCTTGAGGAGACTGGTTACGCCTGGTATGTAGGAAATGCAAGGCTAATCAATCTTTCTGGAAGATTATTAGGTGCTCACATTGCTCACGCAGGACTAATTGTGTTCTGGGCTGGTGCGATGATGCTTTTCGAAGTAAGTCACTTCACCATGGATAAACCCATGTGGGAACAGGGCTTAATTTGTATGCCTCACGTAGCCATGTTTGGATACGGCATTGGTCCTGGAGGAGAAGTAACAGATGTTTGGCCATTCTTCATTGCAGGTGTTATTCACCTAGTTGCTTCTGGAATCCTTGGCTTTGGAGGTGTTTTTCACTCCCTAGCTGGTCCTGAAAAGCTAGAAGAAGATTTCCCATTCTTCTCAACCGATTGGAGAGACAAAAATCAAATGACCAATATTCTTGGTTTTCATTTGGTTGTTCTAGGAGTTGGTGCTCTTTTATGGTCCATCAATTGGATGTACATAGGCGGTGCATACGACACTTGGGCTCCTGGTGGTGGAGAAGTTAGATTGATCAACCCAACACTCGATCCAAGAATTATTTTTGGATATCTACTATCAACCCCTTGGGGAGGTGGTGGCTGGATGGTTGGTGTTAACTCAATGGAAGATATTGTCGGAGGACATGTTTACCTGGGTGTGATTGAAATAATTGGTGGTCTTTTCCATATCTTCACTAAGCCATATGGATGGGCAAGAAGAGCCTTTATCTGGAATGGAGAAGGACTTCTGAGTTATGCGTTAGGTGGAATTTGTGTTGCTAGTTTTGTAGCTTCATGTTTCATCTGGTTCAATAACACTGCTTATCCATCTGAGTTCTACGGTCCAACAAACGCTGAAGCCTCTCAGGCCCAAAGTTTTACATTCCTAGTTCGTGACCAACGAATTGGAGCAAATGTAGGTTCAACAATGGGTCCAACTGGTTTAGGTAAGTACCTAATGCGTTCTCCTACTGGTGAAATCATCTTTGGTGGAGAAACTATGCGTTTTTGGGATTTCCGAGGACCATGGCTTGAGCCACTTAGAGGACCAAATGGTCTTAGCCTTGAGAAGATTCAAAATGATATTCAGCCTTGGCAGGTACGCCGCGCTGCTGAATACATGACTCATGCTCCTAATGCTTCTATCAACTCAGTTGGTGGAATCATTACCGAACCTAATGCAGTTAACTTTGTTAATCTGCGTCAATGGCTTGCAGGTGCTCAGTTCTTCCTTGGTTGGTTTACTTTTGTAGGTCATCTTTGGCATGCTGGTCGTGCAAGAGCCGCTGCAGCTGGATTTGAGAAAGGTATCAGTCGTTCACAAGAGCCTGCTCTTTCAATGCCTGATCTAGATTAGATCCCTAAATAAAAAAAGCCCTCTTATAAGAGGGCTTTTTTTTATGCTCAAAAATATTGATCTTATTAAAGTTTATCTATTTAAAAGCAACTCCGATAAACCGGATTTTTCTAAATTGGTTTTTAACCAAGGCAGGCTAAGTCCAATAACATTACTAAAACATCCATCTATTTTTTTTATAAATAGCCCTCCATTTCCTTCAATCGCAAATCCGCCTGCACAATTATATGGTTCTGAAATTGAGGCATATTTTTTGATCTCAGTACTAGATAGAGACATAAATTCTATTTTTGTGCTCACTACCCCTTCACAAATTTTATCTGGATAAATAATTTCCTTATCGTATTTTGAATTATCTATAGAAATTAAATAATGACCAGTATGCAAAAATCCTGATCTGCCAGACATCCTTTGCCACCTAGATATCAATTGATCTTTATTAATGGGCTTTCCAAATATTTCCCCATCAAACTCAAATAAAGAATCACAAGCTAATAAAGCTTTAAAAGTATTTAACCTCTGATTTGCTTTGATCAATTTTTTCCAAGAACTTTCAGCTTTTCGCTTGGCTAATAATTTGACCTTGAGGCATGGATCTAATTCTTTAACCTTCGTCTCATCAAAATCACTTACAATGACTTTGTATCTTAAAGCTATTTGATCAAGTAATTTTTGACGTGCTTTGGATGCAGAAGCAAGCACAAACATAGAAAACTAAATTTTTTAATAGGTAAAGTCAATTTTGATCTTACCTATTAAGAATAAAACCATTTAATTAAATGTTACTGATTGATCAAAAAATCTTTAGAAGAGCAAAGAAAGGGATGAGGAATTGTCCATTCAACTTATTTCTTTTTCAAAGTCTTCTAGAAAGTAGCCTAAGTGCTGATGATGTAATTTTAGATAAATCAAGATATTTAAATCAAGAATCTATGTTTATCAATAATTCTTCATTAATAGAAAATGAATTTCTTAAATTAATAAAAATAGGGGTATTACGAAGAGAGGTTGATGGGCAAGGTCTCACTTCAAAAGTTCGTATGACTCCAATAGGAAGACAAGTTCTGGAAAAAAATTCAGATTTATTGAATAAAAAGTCAACGCTAATTAAGAAATTAATGTCATGTCTAAAATTTAAATTTTACCCAAGATGAATATTGAATTTAAGAATACTCCCATAATGGTTTTAGGGACCTCAAGTGGAGCAGGGAAATCTCTTATAGCTACAGCTATTTGTAGATATTTAAAAAGGAAAGGAGAAAAGCCAATTCCTTTTAAGGGACAAAACATGAGCAATAACGCCTGGGTTGATAAGCAAGGAAGAGAAATGGCATATTCTCAAGCTCTTCAAGCTTGGTCTGCAGGCTTAGAACCAAGCGCAGAAATGAATCCTGTCCTTTTAAAACCTAAGGGGGATTGCACCAGTGAAGTAATTCATCTTGGCAAGAGTGTAGGGTCTAGCAAAGCAATAACTTATTACGAAGATTGGTTTGATTCAGGGTGGGAAGCTATTAAAAAGGGACTAAAAATATTATTAAAAAGTGATAAAGAAGGAAGACTTGTTCTTGAAGGCGCTGGTAGTCCTGTGGAAGTGAACTTACAGCATAAAGATCTTACAAATTTGAAATTAGCAAAATTTCTAAGAGCAAATTGTATTTTAGTAGCAGATATTGAAAGAGGTGGTGTTTTCGCTCAAATAATAGGAACCATTGCATTAATGAAACCTGAAGAAAAGAGATTAATTAAGGGAATAATTATTAATAGATTCAGAGGAGATAAGGCATTATTTGAAACAGGCAAAACATGGATAGAAAAGGAAACAGGTATTCCCATTTTAGGGATATTACCTTGGCTAAATGAGATCTTTCCACCTGAAGATTCCCTAGATTTACTTGAAAGAAAACAAACAAATCAAAGAGCAGAATTAGAAATAGGAATAATAAAACTACCTCGAATTAGTAATTTTTCTGATCTGGACCCTTTCTTTCGCGAATCAAGCATTCAAATGAGATGGATCGAACCTAGTGAAGATCTGGGTAAACCTGATGTATTAATAATTCCTGGAAGCAAGCAAACAATTAAAGATTTAGAAAGTCTCAATCAAACTGGTATGAGTAATCAAATTATAAATTATTCCAAAAATGGTGGGACTGTTTTTGGAATATGCGGAGGGCTACAAATGCTAGGGAAATCATTAGAAGACCCGAATAAAAAAGAAAGTATTAATGATCTAAGTAACTTTTCACACAAAGGAATGAACCTTCTTCCTATAAAAACAACCTTTGGAGAAGTTAAGCGCAACTCACAAAGGGAAGAGATCGTTTCATGGCCTAAGAACAAGATCGTAAAGGGGTTTGAGATGCATTATGGAAAAAGTGATTTAATCGACAAAAAAAATTCAGATATTATTTCTTTATTTAAAAACTCTTCATTAGGATGGGTAATTGAAAAAGAAGATAAAAGCTTTGTAGGAGGCACCTATCTTCATGGTATTTTTGAAAATGATCAATGGAGACGGCAATGGATAAATAAAATAAGACAAAACAAAGGACTAAATGAATTAAACATTAAAGAAGAAAATAATAGTGATTATAGAGAGAGCTTATTAGACTTACTAACAGACTCATTCGCAAAAAATATCAATTTAGAAAAGGTACTTTAGAAAATTTATAAAATGAAAAAAGTAAGAATAAATTGGCCTAACAAAAAATCAACCAATTGTTCTCCTGGAGAGGAATGGTTAAAAGCTGCTTATGATGCCAATGTTGAAATTCCTACTGGATGCCTAGTAGGAAGCTGTGGGGCATGCGAAATAGAAGTTAATGGAGAAGTCATACGCGCATGTATTGATAAAGTTCCAGACAAAAAGGAACTAAAAGTTGAATTCTTTAGTGATCCTTATTGGTAAAAAGATACAAATATAAATATATCTTCTTACGGCAAATTCAATAATATTTCTCCGCCCTTCTAATAGCTTTAATAGAAGCTTTATAATCTCCAACCTTATACTTTGACTCACTTAAAAGTTCTAATTTTTTTATCACTTCTTCTTTTCTTTTATTACTAATTACTTTTTTATAATCTGCGATTAAATCATATCTGCTTTTTTCAACTTTTGAAACTTTAATCAATAGTTTGTACTTGGGTTCTAGGTCTTTATCAGACAGAGAGCATAATACAATATTTTTATAATCTATTTGAATATTATTTAATTTTGAGGATTTATCAGATTCTAATAATCTAATCATTTTGGCTTTCCTTTTATCCTCTATCGCCCCTTGATAGTCTCCATTTTTATACTTATTATTACTTCTAGCACTAAATGCTATATCTTTAGACCTTAAATTTAAAATTTCTAATTCTGTTTCTAAAGAAATTGCTTTTGAGAAGTATTCTATAGCAGAGGAGTTATCTCTCAATTTATCATTCAAAAAGCCACAAGTTAAATATGCCAATGCTATGTCATCTAGGCTTTTTAAATAATCAATATTCTTTTTAATAGACTTAAGAGCGCCCTCATAGTCATATAAATCAACAAAAGAACTTGCTTCATCATAAAAGGATGAAGGCTCATCAAAACTTTTCATATTATTTTATTCTCTTTTTCATTGTAAGCATGATGAAAGAATTTGTTTAAAAGAATTCAAAAAATATTTACGAGAAAATAAACTTTATAAAAACCGAGGAAAAGTTGCTTTTCCAATAAGAACCTTATATCTTTCAATGGCACTAAAATGAATATGCCATTGTCCTGATTGGAGAACTAACTCTAAATAGATAAAGCAGGGAATCACTTCACTCCTTTATCTATTTGTTCTTGCATCAATTTCTTTAGATCTAACTCTAACAAGAAAATAGATTTTAACTGATAAAGATTTGTTTAGAGAATGAAGCATGATTTATCTTGTTATAGATAATTGATATATATAACTAATCTTTCAATGACTTTTGAACACTAAGGGAACTTTCTCTGATATAGATTTTATGAATGCTCCAAAGAGAAACAATGCCCCCTATGGCAAATCTTTATCATTTTATAAAAATACTAATTATAATAATAGAGGTTAAGTTATCCAAAAATTATTCTTAATGGTTGAGATCAGATTATTTAAAATCCAAATATGTTATGAAAATGATTGAACCGTACTTAAATTTAATTAAAAAGATTCAAAGATTTAGTTTTTTCCTTCCTGCTTTAATTACAATTTATCTATGGGCAAAAGGAAAGAATGAATTCCTAATTGGTTTCCCAGCTCCATGTCCTTTCAAATCTATAATAGGTATTCCTGGCCCAACTTGTTTCCTTACAAGGGCAACGAGTGCAGCACTTCAATTGCAACTAATAGACTCTATAAATTTACATTTATTTGGTCCATTAGTTGCAATTGGTCTTATGGTTTGGTCAGTAATAGCTATAAAAGATAAAAATATATTCCCATTTGAAATAAGTTTAAAATTTACAGCATTTACAACAACAATTCTTTTGGCATATTGGTTTTTCAGGATAACTATGACATATGCATTTAATTTTAATATGTTTCAAGAATCATTAATGTCCTAATTATTAGAGTATTTAATTACTCCTACATGAGAAGCATAATTAAAAACATAGAAGTATGCCATTGGGACAAAAATTAATCCACCAATACCGCAGGTTAATATTGTACATATTCCAGTAACAAGTCCAACTAAAATACTAACCCCAAAGAAACCACCAGCTTTGCCTGAGTTGAAGACTGAACTCCATGAATTCTTAAAAGATTCTAAAACAGTAAGATTAGTAGTAAAGATTTTTTGAACATAAACAGGTGTAATTAGAGCAAGGATAATTCCAGGGACTATACAAAATAAATATCCAAGAAGCACAGCGATAGACCAAAATGCCCCAGCAAGAATATATCTCCAAAAACGACTCTTAAGTATATTAAGAAGTTGCTTAAATGAAACAACTTCTCCTGTTGAGTAATAAATGGGAACAATGGCTATAAGAAGGACTCCAAATAAATTGTTAAGGATGGAAAAAGGAGAAGAAAGAATCCATCCCAAAATGGTAGCAAAATAAATAGACCCCTCACTGTAATCTCCGATTGCAGGAATAACTAAGTTGCAAACAAGACTAATAACATAGGCAATCAAAAACAAAACGACCGATGTTAAATATAAAAGTGCAAATGTGCCGAGGTGAGATTTAAAAGACCTCCATGAATCTCCAACTGTTGGAGCCTTGTAGGCAAGAGCTAGTTCGTTCCCCATTAAAAAAATAAATGATCTTAATTCTAATCAATATAGTTTGTATATACTTACAATTTTTTGAAGATCTTCTCTTATTTTAATAATTAAATTTTGGATAACGGAAGCAATGGATTTAAGCAACTCCATAAATAATTGATAAACCTAGCAATATCAAGGAAAATTTTGCTATTGGAGATCTAGAACCAAATCTTGAAAATCAAAATTGCTTGTAATAGATGATCATTCTTAAACTACCAAGATTTAAAACCTATGAATTTAAAATTATCATTTCAAAAGTTTTAGCTATTCACAAGGTCCAAAACTAGTGAATGTAACTTGGACTTAGTTCTTTGATATCAGTGATAAAAAAGTACTAGGAGGTTTATTGCAAATTATTTGTTCAAGGTCAACCACACTTTTAGCATTCATTGTAAATTTTATACAATGAAGCATATTAAATACAACAAGCTGAGGTCTTAGATTTTTCAATAGTAATTAAGTTAATTAAAAATAAATTCTTAATAAAAAACTTTCTTAATCTCTTAATTGGCAAAATATCCTATATGCAGAAGAAGCATTTTTCCCCTTGGTCGCTTCCATTATTAAAAACAAATCTATAAACCACCATAAGCCACAGCCCCCAAAAGAAAACAACTTTAACAAACCTAATACCGTATCTCCTATTACAAAACGATCTATACCCATACCTCCTAAAAAAATAGAGATAAGTAAAATAGTTGTCGGATCTTTAGCCTCTTGTTCACATGCCATCAAAAAAGATGCTCTTTCATCCTTAGGTAGTTTTTTAGCGAGAATCAATGAACCTGCACGCTTTAATTCATATTCTCCAATAATGTCTACTCCAGATTCAGTAATTGGAACCGGCTCAGGAATTTGATCTGAATTGTTCATTTGATCAGAATTAGTCATTTTAAATAGCTGATTAGTTTTTTTCTGTATAGATGTAGATAAATAAATAAATCAAGAAATTAGAAAATAATACGAAAATTATATTAACTAGAGGGAAGAATATTATTCGGCTTATTACCAAGATTGTTTTGACTCATATATCCATAAATACTAAAAGCACCTAAAGGTATAGCAACAAATGATCCTAGGCCACAAGTAATTACTGAAGCCAATGAAACTAATGCCCCAATAATAATTTGAATCAAAACGAATACCCACATTCTTTTTGTTTTAAGACCACCGAAAAACTCTTTAATTCCTCCCTTGACACATTCAACACCTGATTTATCAGTATTTACTATCCTTGAAATAATTAATGGTGTAGCAAAGCTAAGTAACATCCCAGGAACCAGAAGAAGCAAAAATCCAATAGACATAACAACAGCTTGCAATACTCCAGCGATCAAAATTCTTGAGAAGTTTTCACCTAAGAAACCAAGAGCATCTTTAAGAGTTAGAGCCTTTCCTTCTCTGTAATAAATACATGGTATGTAGTAAACCATAACTACAAGTAATGGACTTGCTATAGCACCCCAAGGGAATGCCAAAAGACAAAAAGCAAAGGGTACCACCCATTGTTTTTTGTAATCTGACCAAGATCTATTTAGATTTATAGCTGACAACATTTTTGGTAGAATTTATATTAATTATCCTTATCATAAGTTAAAAAAAGTAATTCGCCTAATAATTCATCAGATACTGATAGATTTGTAAAAATAGTACAAGAAAATCCATTGATTTATAAAGAAGAATAAAAAGTTTCTTATTTTTTGGTTAAGAACATAAATATTTACACCATTTGGAATGTATTACGTTTTTCAGAACTATCACTATATAGTTTCAATAACGATCAAGGTACCCTACTATTATTTCTTAAAAGATAAATAAGGATCTCCTTAATTAAATACCGTAAAAAAAGAATAAGAAATTTTAATTTCCCAAATACTTCTAAATCAAAAGGAATCAATATGGGCATTCTATCTTGATTTCTTTTCGGTATTTCTTCACATAACCCTCTTTATATGAATCCCCTTCGATATATTCCTCCCAATAAACTTTCTTCCAACAAGTCACATGTTTATTCTTAGCATTAGCAGGAAAATCATATTTATCAGGTGAAACTGCTTCTAAAAACTCTTGCCAAGTTAAAGAATAGACTGGCGAATGGAATAAAAAAAAAGCTATTGCTAAAAGAAAATTTCTATTTAGTCTCATCTTATTAAATAATTATTTGAAACTCTTTAATTTTTTATATCCAGGTTATCAACCAATTCAAATTTGCAAAAAACAATGCTGACGAAATTGCTAATAAAAGAAATTTCTTTAATTTCTTTTCTACTTTATTTGTAAAACAATTAATTATTGCTAAAATAGTGGCTACCAGCAAAAGCAAAACTTGTATTACCGAAATTGATATAGACACAATATCTGGAAAAAAATAACCTGTAGAATTGCCAATTATGTAAACAATTCCATCAATAAAATTAATTAAAGTGGAAAAGAGAATCAGAAAAAGTGAAGCAATATCCATTTTAATCAAGAAATCAATCCTAATTCTAACAAATTAAGCAGCATAAATAAAAATTTGAAACAGAGAGCTAGTTGTTCTTTTAGAACGACATGTCATGACATAGCACTAAATTTAAATCGTTTATGCATGGTTCCAAAGGACCCGTCCCCGAATCAAATGTTTTTTCTTAGGAAGGTATAAAAGTTTCCTTGAAATATTTTCTGATACTTAAAGTGCTTAAATTCAATATTTTACATAATATTTTTTACCATCTATCTCTTGGATTGATAACCTAGTAAGAAATATCAATCCAAAAATTAGTCCTATGTAAGAAATTAAATTAATAAATTTTATTAGATTAAAAATTTAATACAGAAATCAAGTAGGCTTAAAGAAATAAATAAAACCATGGAAAATATTCTTTTCTTTTTAATATTTAGTGGTATATGGGCAGTTGCAGATGCTATTGTTGCTCCGCCTATTTCCAAATTACTTGGAATAAAACTAGAAGTTTCCGAATGTATAGTTGGAAGCATGCTTGGAGCGATAGGAGGTTTCTTTTTTGGTCCTATCATTGCTTTTAGTATTGAGCAAAAAGCTTCAAGCTGGATAGCAACAATATGTCTAATAATTTTTAGTTTTATTTTTCATATAATCTCCACCATTTTATTTAGTATAATCTCTGCTATTAGTTATTAGTAAAATCCCAATAGATAGTTAGATTATGAATCAATGGTTTTAAAAATATAATAATAAAATAAACAATCAATAATGATACTTTATTTGAATTAATTTGATCAATTATTAATTTAGAAAAAGTAATGTATTTATTTCAATCATGGTGCAAAAGAAATTGCTTCTAGAAGTTGAACAAAGAATCCAGAGATACATATGGTCCCTAAGAAAAGCAAAAGAAATCGATTTAATTTCTTAGATTCTCCCAGGGAGAAACTAACGGGAGCGATAATATATGAAATCAAACTCAAAATAGCTCCTAGTCCATAAAAAGCAGATTGAAACAAAGCAGAAACACACCAAACGATATAATCGAAACCATCAATTGGTCCAAAGAGAAAATTAGAGAAACTAACTAAACCTCTTATATTTATAGAAATAAATATACAAGTTAAAATTAAAAAAACAATATATCTTTTACATCCGATAATTACCATTTATTAGAAATTTTGAGTTGTTCTTGAAAGGATCTTAGCTTTCATTTCTTGGAATTCAACATCACTTAAGACTCCTTGATCAAGAAGTTCTTTTAATTTCAACAATTCATCAGCAATATCAATTGTTGACTTTGAGATGTCGTTATTTTCAATTAATGTTTGACTAGAACCTGATGACAAAGGGGATTGCCCAATCATAATACCTCCAGCTTGAGCTCGTTTCTCTTCCATCTCTCTAATCCGTCTCTTCTCTTCCCATGCCTGCTCTTCTTGCTGAGCATGCTTATATGATTTAGAAGCAATTTCAAGATCAGGGAAAACTTCTATCCGCATCCAATTTCCTTTAAAAGTTAATGTAGAACCACAAATAGAAGGCAAGACATTTTCAGAAACCTGCGCATCTTTTAGATCTTTCCATTGAAAATCCCTCATTTGAAACCCACCTAATAATCCTCTATTTAATCGAATTATTCTTGAATTAGTAACGGCGAATACCTGCCTTCTACTGAATAATGCAAAAGGTCTTTTATCAATTCCTTTTTCAATTATTGCCTCATCTTTCATAAGGGTGTCATATAATTTTGTATATGCTTTTTTCAACCTATCTTCTGAATTAATAAAAACCAAATAATAATACAGGCAGATAGAAATAAGAAAAATAAAAAATCCTAAAGTTGCAACACCGATATATCCTACTTGCCATAATAAAATAATAATAATAAGGATACCCAACCAAGAGCTTATCAACTTAAAAATATTAAAAATCCCAGTCATCTTTCCTCCGATTTATTTTTCGTTCTATTTAGGATAGCTACTCCTTCTATCTAAATTTTATTACTTTGAAAATTGTCATTTTTAAAGTAAAGAACGCCTATTTGAATCTTTTCAAAACTTCATCGGCCAATCAGCATCATATTTTACTTTCAAAAGTTTAGATTTTTCTTTCGAGATTAATCATTTTTGCTCTAGAGACATCCTGAGATGGGTATAGACAAAAGTAAAAAACGTAAAGAGAGTTGTCGTTTTTTCACTCAGGAGGGACGGTGAGGGAACAAAGAGGAACGATAATTAGAAATCGGTTCAAAATCCAACAACATCTCCAACAACATCTCAAGATCTAACGATTAAAAAACTACTCGCAAAAATGATAGAAAATAATACTTCTAAAGAAAAGTGAATTCAAAAACTTATGGCATGTCGTTAAGTTAAATTAGAATCAAGTTAAAAGAGCCTCTTATTTGGATTTACATGAGAATCCAAACTTTTACAAAAATTGCATGTTTTGCCACTTTCATGAGTTGCAATTTTCAATGGAGTAATGCAAATCCTATTATTGACAAAGTAGAGGGGCTTCGTAATACACCAGGCTATTATTTAAATCAGCCACAAAATGGTGGAACGACAACACTTAAGGAAAAGTGCGAAGCTATTGATTATTTTCAAAGAATTAATGATTGGGGAGGAGTTATGAAAATTTCCTTTCAAATAGGATTTGAACACCCTACTGACTACCTCAAAGTTGATGAAGCTTGTGCAAAAGTTGGTGTAAATACCTCAGTGGATTTTTAGTTTTTGATAAACCTTTGCAGAGAGGGTGTAAGTCCAACTGACACCTCATGGCACTATGTGGCACTAAAAGGTCATTTCATTTTTTTCATGTAAACCTTTAAAGAGATAATTCATAATTATTCATTTCCGACTCATCCTCAATAAAGGTAAATCCAAAAAGACTTAAAAAGTTTATTTTTAGATTCATTTTGTTTTTTGACTTCTGCTCTAATAAATTACATAGGTGGAGCATAAAATAATATATTGTTAAAAAATACTTATTCCTCGCAACCCTTTAACCTCAATAACTTATGCTCCATAAGCATTAATTACTAGTATAAAATGATAAATAGAATATTATTAAGTTGTATTCTTTTGCCTATTCTACTTACAGGTTGTTCATCAAATGATGAAGTAAAAGGAATCAAACCTGAATCAGGTGATGTAATAAAAGACCTTGGACCGAATGCTTATATGGGGAATGGTTCACAAGTCAATTGCACTAAACAAACTATAAAAAATACCGAAGTCATTAATCAATTTCTAAATATTGATGATTACATTAAAGAGGTCATAAATCAATCTCCAGATGCTAAGGGTTGGGAATCAACGCTGGAATACGCGATTGAACTGATTTTTGATATGTATTGTTTAGATGAATAATGCCTTATCAAATAAGAATTTAAAAATATAGAGGAGAAAATTCCAGATAATATCTACTGTTTAGAGACATTTTGGTACTGAGAAGGTGTCAGTCGCTTTAGATCCTTTTAGGACTTGTGGGGACAGGAGAGGAAAGGTTTCTGAAATTGGATGGCAATATCACCCAGCACATCCACCAGCACATTTTTTGAAAAAGAATCTAGATATTTTTTATCATTCAGAGAATATTATCTTTTCTCTCTTTCTTGGGCGTGTAAACCAAAAGAATTCCAACACTAAACCGACGAATGGAATCAACCATAAAAATATATTTTACTAAGGTTTTTTCAATATCTCTTAAACGCCTAATTCATATAGCAATACGTAGGGAAATCCCCCAAAAGAAATAGATTAGTGAAAGGGCACCAACAAGAAGAGATATAAATAAAATCAAATCCCCAAAAATTCACTTCGACTCGTTTTACCAGAGAAATCAAAAGATATTCTCCAAGCAGAAAAATAAGACTTGATCATTAAATATCCTTTCTCATTCTGCCCCACACAAAAAAAACATACAACGCTCCTATGCCATTACTTATACCGAATTTTAAAAAAATATTTTAATTTCTTAAGTTTGAAGATCCCATATGAAATTCTTAAAGGAAGAGTTAATATATTATTTTAAAATTGTTAATTATTATTTCCTCACAGAAAATGAACTCTAGAACTTATCTTATTTACTTAAATCTTATCATTTCATCAATTTTTTTATTTCCTATTTCAACCCAAGCAAAACCTAAGAATATTACAGAGGGATTATACTTCGGTATGGGTTATGGCGTAAGTTCTACACTTTGTGATTTAACGATTAATGGTGTTTTAACTGAATCTATGGGTAATGAATTTATATATAATTATTTCCAACCAGGACTCACAAATGGAGATTACAATCTTCTTGGACAAACGAAAGATGGTTTTAATGCTGCAGTAGATGTTATAAACGATCAAGATGGTGAAAATTGCAAATTAAAAGTTTATTAAAAACTAACTTTTAATCAATCGTATAGAAATACAGAATTTTTAATAATATTTGTACAATCATTTTAAGGGGTTTCTTAGAATAAAAAATAGGAACTCGAGCGAGAGATGCAGAATTCAGGCGAAATTCTGCACGAATATAGACGCCTTGAGTCGCCTACAGTCAAAAATCAGGAGCAAAGAGGGAGACAGAGTAAGTCGCTTTAGGTGGTTTTAGGAATTGTGGGGACATGAGAGGACAGGTTTCTGGTATCAGGTAGCAATATCCACCAGCACATTTTTGATAAAAAATCGCTCATCCACCCACATAATTCAAAGTAAAATAGTAACTAAAATTTATGTAAAATAAATAAAATATTGATTTAATTATGAAAAAGAAGATTGGAATAACTTTTTTTGCACTTTGTATTTTCTCAATGCCAAGTCAAGTATTTGCTGAATTTAACTTAGACAATAAAAGTTATTATTATGGTTTTTTTATTGGAAGTTTATCCGAAACTTGTATCCTTTACCAATTTGGCAACCTAAGTGGAGAGGATTTAAGAGAAACTTATCAATCAATTTTTTCTAGTCTTAGAAAAAGAGATAAGAAAGTGGAAAAATTGGTTTTTAAATTTGCCAACGATAAGAAATTCTATTGTAAAGATTTTGTCCCTTTCAATTATTAGATTTACCTTTTTCGAAAGTCAAACTCATTCCTTAAGCACTTACTAAATCTATTATAAAATCCGCCGTAAGAAAAACTGAGAGAGTGGTAGTCGATTTGCGTTTAGGAGGGACGGTGAGGGAACAAAGAGGAACAATAATTCCAAATCAGGTAAAAAATCCAACAACATATCCAACAACATTTTCCTTCTCCCGTTAATAAGGTCTTTTTCTATTAGAGTAGAAAGATCTCATATCAATTGATCTCGGCATATCCCACAACATTTTGAGTTCTCGCACTCAAAAATCCCCCCGCACAAATCGCTCTCCAATAAGAAATTTCGGGTAAAATTAAAGACAAAAGGAATCCTATATGAATAAGAATAAAATTCTATTCATCGTCGCTTTAATAACATCCCCTTTGATATCAAGTTGTTCCCTATTGATGGATTTGCCAACCAAGTTAATAGATAACTATAACTCAACTAAAGCATGTAGACTTAAACCTATCAGCAATGAGAATCCTACTAAATCTCAACTAGAGACTCTAATAAATACTTATTTAAGTTGCAAGTCAGCATTCCTTGCTGGAAAAGAAAATACTGACTTTTCAAATATTTTATCCTCAAGTCTTACAAATAGTCTATCAAAAGAGCGCCAAAAAGATATTTCAAGAGGCAATGTGCAACTGGTAAATGTACTTATAAGTTCCCTTAAAGTTCAGTCTCGAACAAATAAGAGAATTGTTCTAAATGTTATTTTGAACTATCAAAGTAAAAGGATTAGTTCTTCTGGTGAGATTTTAACAGAAACGGTTATGCCTTCTTTAAAAGTGAAGTATGTCCTTGAACGCAATAAAGATATTTGGCAGATAGTTGATTACTTAAGTGCAAATTGAGGGATGAATTTATAAATATTGAAACCCCTTCTTACCCATCATTTGAGTTCTGTCTTGTTTTGTTATCAACTTCTCGTCATCTGCAAGTTTGAATCTTGCCATGTTTTTGCTGTATAAATGCAATTAAATTCTATTTGGAAAATAATAAAATAATTACTTATTGTTTTTTTCACACTTATAAATTCCCTAGCACATTTTATTTCTTTCCCTAGCACAATCCCTACCACGTTTTTTAGACGCACTTGACTGCATAGATAATTGATTAGTCATAAAAAAGTAGGGTTTAACTCCTACCCTTATCTATTTGTTCTTGCATCCATTTCTGTACATCTGATTTCTACAAATAATTGAATAGAATGAGTTTAGTCTTATTTAATTGCACATACTTCATGCCAAACTTATAGCTATTAAATTTTCACTCAGATCGTAAATAAACACCATGACGTGAGGAAGACCAATAAGTAAGAATAGCAGTATTGATAAATAACCCGACAATCCCAAAGGCTACTTCTTCGAAATTAGAGGTAAACAAGTCTTCAATTATGCATATAAATTCTACAAGAAGCGAAAAACAAAGAGTGCATCTAACTACCCATAAACCAAGAATCTTTTTATATAAGAGTTGAATACATCCAAATATAGCGATTAAAAATACCGGTATAGAAACAAACAATAAACCAGTTTCTATAGGACCTAATTCTTCAGGGGCAAGAAAGAAAATTGGTGGTATAACAGCTAAGCAAAAAGCTTCAGTAGCAATTCCTAGAATTACCATAAGTTTAAAACCAGTTGGTTTAGCAATAGTCATTAAAACATCCAAGAGAAGTAAGATTTTAATTTAGTTCTAACGCTCGAATATGACTACCAGAGAGTGGCATTTTCTCAATATCGCACAACATTTTGAGTTCTCGTACTCAACCCCCCACACATTTTTTTTCCTTTAAAAATAATTAGAAAAAGTTTCAGGGATCATTGGAGATTTTTTTCTTTGTCATAACAACTAAACAAAAAATTATAGTTAATGATAAAAAATTTTTTAAAATGAAGTAATTCAAATGTCCGAAAAAGTATCCTTCCCGATTATATTTTCTTTGTTTTTTAATTAAAAACTACTTAAATTTCTACTATAAAACTGCTCTTATATATCCTATTAACCATTTTATATTAACTAAAAGGAATGCGAAGGGAACTGCTAAGAGGAGTAATTTATTAAAAACTTTTGATGTTTTGTTAGAAAAAATATTTATTAAGGAGAAAATATTTGCCAGAAATAAAATTAATATTTGAGTGATAACAATTGAAATCCCAATCCAATAAGAAATTGAATTTAAGTTAATAAATAGATTAATAATATTTGAGATTAAATGTATTAATGCATAAAAGAAAAGAAATAAAAGAGCAGGAGTTTCCATATTGACGATCAATTTAAATAATTTTAACCCATAGAACCAAAATCTCTCTTGTTTTATCTTCCATAAGGGTATCTATTAGAATGTCATAACTGAGAGGGTGGTAGTCGATTTAAGTGATTTTAGGAATCGTGAGGACTCCATAGGAGATAGTTGTCGAAATCGGTCGAGAAATCCACCAACACAATCTTCAGACTTAGAAAGATTTGCAGGATCTATAGCGATCAAATATTCCTGAGAACAACTACTAGAACTAGACTTCTGTAAGTCTATGGATCCGCAGGAATTACAAAATACGGAGAGGGTGTCAGTCGCCTTAGGTGCTTTTAGGACTTGTGGGGACAGGAGAGGACAGGTTTCTGAAATCGATTACAAAATCCACCCACACATCCACCCACACAATTCTCTAATAGATTTATGAACCCCTTTAAAAATCTTCAAAAAGTTGTGTTTTATAGTCGATCTATTCTAGATTTTATAATTCTAATTTTCAACAGATTGAATATGCACAACATCCTTCATGCAACTGAAAGTCCTAATTAAAAGAATTAAGTCTAAAGAAATACTTCCTATTAAATTGCTCATATCAGAATAAATACCACCATCGAAAAATAAACTATGAACAATTTCATATGGAATTACAAAAAAGAAAAGATATCTTATCGCAATAATAACTTCAAGACTTACTATCCTTTCTAAAAAATTCTTTCCATTTTTGCCTTCATTTGCGATATAACATAAAAATATAGTCAAGAAATAAAGTATGTTTTCAAATCCCCAAGCAATCCATTTGTAATTTTCCTCTTGATAGTAATCAAACAATTTAATTTCTTGAGGCGAAGAAATTAATGCAAAAATAATCCCAATCAAAAAATAATAAATCAATAAGTCTCTTTGATTTATTTTGCTATTAGCAAGATCATTTTTAAGTTTCTGGATATTCCACAAATTCATAATTAAAAAAAATTTATAATTACACTATAGGTAGCAGTTCTTCATAAAATTGGATTTAAATATTTTTTTTAATACACTAATTTTCTTTAAGTGATTTTCATTTAAATTCATATAAACTTCGTGGGAAAAATATTTCTAGATCGATATAAAATCTAAAAAACTATATTTTTGAGACGACTTGGGTATGCATGGGATTACCTGGGAATACAAAATGCGGAGAGGGTGAGATTGTAACTGGTGTTGAAAGATTAGTTATGGGAACCAATGGGACGATACTTTTGGAATCACCCAATAAATCCCACATCACATCCCACATCACCAAAAACCTTGAAAATTCGTCTTTTTTAGAGAATTCAAAGCGTTTTTCAACGCTGTCTCAGAGGCAAATGGTCCTAAGCGTTTTTTTCTATTTGTTCAGACATCCATTTTTGAACATCACTTTCTAAGCAAACAACAATTGCTGGGGCAATTTCAATTTGTTTTGGATAGAAACCTTTTTAAGTATGGGAGGTAAGTTATGAAAATAATTCTTGAATGGGAAGATCAGTTCTCTCATTGGAAGAGATACACCCTGATGAACCATCAACCATCTGCTGTTAGATCAGCAAAGAGAAGAGCAACTTCTACTGGTAAAAGGCATAGGTTGGTTGATGAATCAGGAAGATTATTAGATCTAATTGATCCATAGTTATGAGAAATATATTTTTAATCGCAACCACCCTTCTCTTTTGTGGTGATAATGCTTTTGCTTTTTATAGATCAATTCCTTGTGCTCTTTCATATAAGAATTACAGGCAATATTTAATTAAAACAGGGGCAACACCTATCAAGTGTGAGGGAGAAACTTATTACTGGGATGAATTATGTAAAAGCGGATGGGATTCACTTGATCTAGATCAACCATATGCTGCTTGGGATATAAAAGGGGTTTCAGGACTACAACCTGTTAGATATATTTTTCCAGTAAGGCATCCATTTAGTTCTCATAGAACGGATAAGTTTTCAAAGGGGAAGTTTAAAAATCTTTTATGTGTGAAGGCAGAATATCTTTATGATGAGCGCTGATTAATAGAACTCAATCCCACATCACAGACAATACATCCCACATCACATCCCACATCACCAAAAATCAGAAATTGTTTTTTTAGAGAATTAAAAAATAGAAAGAGATAATTTAAATCTATATCTACTTTTTAGAGATAATTTGGTACGGAGAGGGTGTCAGTCGTTTTAGGTACTTTTGGGACTTGTGGGGACAGGAGAGGACAGGTTTCTGAAATTGGATGGCAATATCCACCAGCACATCCACCAGCACATTTTTAGTCACTACATGATAAATAATTACTCTATTAGAAAAATCTATACTTAGACTTATTTACTGAAAAAGACAGTATTTTTCCAAATTACTCTCAACAAGGTTTTTAACAGTAACGTGAAGATATTTTGTACCTTTTAATGCAATATTAAGGTCAGGACAGAAATCATTTTTTAATTTTCCCCTTTGAATTTTGACATCGGCAAGTATTGCCATTCTTGTAAAATATCTTTCTTTAGATTTATCGGTTAATCTTGGTTTAGGAAGATATCTCAACGAATTCTCAAGGTCAGATTGAATTTGACTACCAATTTCTGGAACCAGAAGATTACCTTTATTCATTCTTAGAAATGCTACTCCTCGTGCATAATAACCTTGATGATGTTTAGGGTTTTCTTCAATAAGAAAATTACATGCTCTATAAACTTTTGACCATTCTTTCTCAAAATAACTTGCATAATCGAAACTATCCTTACATTCTGACCAATAGTAATTTTCTAATTTAGTGTTTTTTTGGTTGCTACAAGATTGACCGAAAAATACGCTAAAGAAAATAATTATCCCTAATAAAAATCTATTTCTCATTTAATCTATTTAATAAGCAATTACTCTTTCAATATAATCTTAATCATTAATCTCCAGTATTAGAAAAGCATTAGAAGAAATCCACCAGCACCGAAATATCCACCAGCACGTCAACTAATATCACCCAGCACATCCACCAGCACAATCTTCAGACATAGAAAGATTTGCAAGATCTCTAGCGATCAATAATTCCTGAAAACAACTACTAGAACTAGACTTCTGTAAGTCTATGGATCCGCAGGAATTACAAAATACGGAGAGGGTGGGATTCGAACCCACGGATAGTTTTAGCTATCAAACGATTTCGAGTCGTTCGCTTTCGACCACTCAGCCACCTCTCCCTAAAAAAAGTTTAAAGCAAACTCCTATTTTCTATTAGAAATAAAGATAATTAAAAATTTAATTCTTAATTATTTAATCCCATCCTGCCTTTCTCATAAGATCGATTGCTTTTTTATTATTTGAACCTAATTGATCAATGGTCACATTATCTGGAGTAAATTCTCCAAATTGTTTAACTTCTTTCGTTGTATTAAAACCAACCAAGGGATGTTCAAATGTTGGGGCAGCTAAACCCATGCTCCCAGTTGGAGAAGCTAAATACTCTAAAAGCTGAATAGCTTCCTCTTTATTCTCAGCATATTTAGCTATTCCACCTGCACTTACATTTACATGGGCAGGATTAGGAGTAAGAACCTTTACTTTTGCTGCCAACCTTTTGTCTTTACTCCCATTTACACCAGCAAGCATTCTTGAGACATAGTAATGATTTACAATACCCACTCCACATTTACCCTGTGCAACAGCTCTAATAACACCTATATCTCCAGGAAAAAAAGGTTGATCAATGTTTGAAATCAAACCTTTAAGCCATTCTTTAGTTTTGGCTTCTCCTTTATTGACTAGTTGATTAGCTACTAAAGATTGGTTGTATGGACTATTTCTTTTCCTTACACAAACAAGGCCATCTAATGAAGGATTTGCAAGATCTGAATAATCTTTAATTGAATTTATATCTACTAATTTAGGATTGGCGACCATCACTCTAACCCTTCTTGTTAGGGCATACCATCTTGCTTGAGGATCACGATATTCTATTGGAACATTTTTATCTAATTCAGAAGATCTATACGACTGAAGAAGTCCACTTTTTGCAGCATTGCTAATTCGAGCCGCATCAACAAGGAGTATTACATCGGCTTTAGAATTAGCTCCTTCCCTTTTCAATCTTTCAACTAAAGAAATACCTGTAGCCTCAATTAATCGAATTTTTATTCCTGTCTCCTCTGCAAATTCCTTATATATCTGTTTATCGGTATTGTAATGCCTGCCTGAATAAACCCTTACTTCTCTTTCGGTGTCTTTTGAGACTTCTCCATCGGAATCTTTTACTCGGTTCAAGCTACAAGAAACTAATAGGGAACTTGCTATAACAGAAGTAAAAAGACGCTTAATCAATTTCATTAATCTATCTAGGGAAGGGATTAATATCTTTAATAGACTAGACAAGAAGACACAGCTAAATATAGCTTCGCAACTTTGATACGTATTTAAGTATAAATTGATATCCTATTTATGCTTTAAGATAGTAATTAAGTTTAGATAGTAAAAATGGAATATTTAACCAATTCGTTAATCAATCAATTAGAAGCTCTTCAAATAGTTAATAAACTCAAAGCAGAGAAATCATTATGGCAAGATGGCAAAAAAACTGCAGGAAGGCATGCTGCAGAAATCAAATCTAATCTTCAATTAGATAAAAATTCAGAATTATCAATAGAGCTTAGAGATATTATTGTTAATAAAATAATTTCAAATCCCCTTATAAAAAGTTTTACATTACCTAGTCTTATCCATGGAGTCATGTTTACTCAATCCCTAACTGGAGATGGCTATGGCTCACATATTGATAATCCTTATATGACTACAGGAAGAAGTGATCTATCTTTTACATTATTTTTAAACGCACCAGAAGATTATGAAGGTGGTGAGTTATGTATTCAGACGATCAATAAAACTGAAAAAATTAAACTATCTGCTGGAGAAATCATAATTTATCCCAGCACAAAACTACATTCTGTTGCTGAAGTCAAAGATGGTGAACGTCATGTATGTGTAGGCTGGATTCAAAGCTATGTACAAAATAATGAAGATAGAAATTTCTTATTCGGACTTGATGCTGGAGCAAAAGGACTACTTTCAAAACATGGAAGGTCTGATGAACTGGATTTAATTTTCCAGGCATACAGCAATCTTCTTAGAAGGCTAGGAGATTAAATCGATCACTTTATACAGTAAGAGGTAAAAAAAGAACTTTCATTAGAAGGTTTCACCCACCAAAATAGATATAAATAAAAATTGGCATGCAAAGTAAAACACCTATTGGAATATTCCTTGCTGCAGCAGCTGCTTTAGCAACTAACGCAATTATTCCTGACAATTCAATGGCTGGAGAAAAACATGAAGACATGGGTGGTTTAAAGGAATGGACTACAGATCAAGAAATAGACGAGGATGGAAAGCTTGACGAAGCTGCTCAAAAAGCTGCTGACAAAGCAAAAAAAGCGGATGTATGTATTCCTATTGGTGAGGGTGAGAACTGCTGGTAAAAAATTTTTCTATTAAAAAAAGCAAAAAGCCCCTTAATAGGGGCTTTTATAATGCAAAAAAAAAACGCTCCCTTTTTAGAGGAGCGTTTTTAAATTACTAATTATTCTAATTAGAATCTGAATTCAGTTAGAAGAACTGCTCCAGTTACGTCTTTACCCTCAGCCTCGACATCTGTACTACCAAATATGGCAGGTGTAACTGTTACGCCATCATTAACTTTGAAGGAGTAATAAGCCTCCCAAACAGAGTTGTCTTCTGATGGATCAGAACCACCGCCAACGATATTTGTAGCACTAACTCTTGAACCAAGAGCAAGTCCTGCTCTATTTCCATCAATGAATAGGTCCTTCCAATTAAGGCCAACCATCCAACCTGACGCCTCATCTGCATAACCAGTTCCAGCATCATCGATACTAGAAGTGTCATAACCAAGCTGAACAGAAGGAAGTGCTCCTGCACTGTCAGGTCTCCAATATGCTCTCAAACCAATAGCCGTTTCAGAACTTCCTGAAGCTCTTGACTTACCTTTTGCTGTTGTGAAATAGCTATCAGACCAGCCATTATCTTTGAAAGCAACAGCTCCAGATACTTGCCATTGTGGTGTGCCGTATTCAAGCTTCGTCAAGAAAGCCGACTTAGCATCATCTCCAAATAGACCTTGGCCTTCTTCAGACTTAGCTCCACCTTGACTTGTATATGCTGCACTTAGTGCCCATCTACCATCAGAAGGGTCCTCAGTTTGCTGTGTCCATGCAGCACCAAAACCAGCTTTAGTGCTTGAACCATAAACTGTTCCATTTCCACCAAGACTAAATTGCTTAGTTATTGGCTTATAGATGGAAGGAGAACTTGCAAGCATGTAGTAGTTCTCAATTTTCGGTCCAACCCAAACATTTAGGCTATCGCCAACTGGGAATCGATACCAAATCTTGTCAACTTTTAAAGCATCTGATGTGTTCTTACCAGCTGAAAGATAAGTACCTTGACCTTTGTCTACAAAATGATCAGAGACATTACCAGCCTTAAGCCTTATGTATAGATCGTCTCCTTGAGTGAAACTAGTAGACATGTTCAACTGATACATATATTCCATAGTGATGGAATCAGTATCTGTTTCATTATCATCATCAACATAACCAGTGATGAAAGCCGCCTTGCCGCTCATCTTTGTAGATGAAGAGAACTGACCAGCCATCACTTCGCCAAGTTTAGCTTCTACTCCATCAACACGAGCCTGAATGACTTCAGAACTTAAATCTGATTCGTTAGATACAGGAGAAATGTCGGCATTCGCAGCTAATGGTGCCATTAGGCCCAAAGCAGCAGGAGCAACCAGCAAACGCTGAAAAAGCTTCATTGTGTCCTCACACAAATATGTCGATAGAATAATAGTGTATTCATTTAGACATTTCACAGTATTCATTCCTGAAAGTATCTTTTTATACTTCGCTTGATAATATTAGATATATTTATTGCCAGAGAACAAAGAATTATTACTTGACGTTAAAAACTAATTTGAACAAAGAGGGAAGCCGAGGACTTCTCTTTCCTCTAACCAAACTTCAGCTACTTTACGAGCCAAGGATCGAATTCTTGCAATAATTTTGGTTCTTTCGGTAACAGATATAACTCCTCTTGCCTCTAACAAGTTAAATGTGTGGCTACATTTTAGAACATAATCAAGGCATGGAGCAGGGATTTTCTTAGCGATTAATTGCTGTGCTTCCTCCTCATAGATTTCAAAAAGTTTCCTTAAATTTTCCGAGTTAGATTCTTCAAAATTATATTTACATTGACCTTTTTCAAAAGGAAGCCAGATATCACCATATTTATTATTTTTGTTCCAAGAAAGATCCCAAATACTTTCAACATTTTGCAAATACATTGCCAATCTCTCTAGGCCATAAGTGATCTCAATCGAGACAGGCTTGCAATCAAGACCTCCACATTGCTGAAAATAAGTAAATTGAGTAACTTCCATACCATCAAGCCAAACTTCCCACCCAACTCCCCAGGCGCCAAGGGTTGGAGACTCCCAATTGTCTTCAACGAACCTAATATCGTGATCTTTAGCAGAAATCCCCAAGGCTTCAAGAGAAGACAAATAAATTTCTTGTATACCATCTAAAGAGGGCTTGATAAGAACTTGATATTGAAAATAATGTTGTGCTCTATTTGGATTGTCTCCATACCTCCCATCAGTTGGTCGTCGACAGGGCTCTGGGTAGGCCACAGCCCAAGGTTCTGGACCTATCGCTCTTAAAAAAGAATGAGGGCTCATTGTCCCTGCGCCCTTCTCTAAATCATATGGCTGAAGCAGCAAACAACCTTTCTCGCTCCAGAAATTATTGAGATTAGAAATTATGTCCTGGAAATACATTAGTGTTGATATAACTGAATTAGAGGTGATTGACTTAACCTGGCGGGGTTTAAGATCAAGAAGTAGGTCCAATACCTCTCGCTTTTAAATAGCCTACCGAGAAAACTAATTAAATTCTAAATCAACTAGTGATCATTTAAAGCTGAGTATCCAGATAAGGACAAAGAGGAAAATATATGAGTATTTATACTTAGCTAACAAGAAGCACGTGCCTGCAAAAAAAATACATATTAATAGGAATAGTAAACAATAGACAATATTAAAATTAGCTAAATTCCAAAGATAAATTAGCTATAAAGTAGTTTGTAGTTAATTTATTTACCAAATAAAAAATTATACAAATAAAATACGTTCTTAATGAATACTTTTGATTTTAATTAGTATAATATTTAGTCCATATACACTATCAAGCAATTCTTATTCGCAATAATACTTAATAATAAAAATCCATAATATATAGTACACCTGTATCCATTGTTCCGATTCGTCACAAGTCCTATATTAAGCAAGTAGTTAGCTAGAACTATGGAAACTTCACCCACCGAGGTGGTCGACTTAGCAAGTATTCCGCTCAGCAGCGAAGTAACGAAGGGGCTCGTGCCAGCCCAGGTGGAGTATGTCAAAGAATCGGTCATTGAAATAAACGAGGAACTGAGCTGCGTTGGGCAGTCGCTCAGGGCTGTTGCGGCCAACCTCTCAGACATAAAGAGCAACATCAAGCCTGGGAACTGGAGAGCCTTTTTGAAGTCTGGATCAATTAATTGCTCAGAAAGATTTGCTATTGACCTTGTGAGTGCATACACCAACTGGCTTGGCGGTTCCGATATAGAAGACAATCTAATTGCATCATTGACCCCTAGATCATTAGCCCTAATGGGAAGCAAAGGGGTAACCGACAAGGAGCGGCAAAAGGTATTCGAAGCTGTTGGGAACGGCGAAAGAATAACAGAAGCGACTGTAAGAGGCTTAGTCAAAGGGAACAAAAAAAAGACGAATAAATCCACCCAAAGAACTGAAAGCGAAAAGATCAAATCCCTAAAAGAGAAAGTCGAGACTTATAAAAAAATAATTAGCAACCTTCGGGATGAAAACAAGAAGCTTAGCAAATTACTATCTAATAGAGAAAAAATTGAATCACTTGTCTAATAAACAGTCCTTGAAATTTCTCACTACTATTATTTAAAATGAAATCCTCAAAATTAAGCTCTAGAGTATCGGAACTACAGAAATTTATACCTGAGAATATCAACAGGATAGAGCAGGGAATCACGGGTAGACTGCTAGAAAAATACAAATACAAACATATTTGCAATATAGAGAGTCCTTTAGATAGTAAAAAACAAATAAATAGAGAGGGTTAAGATCATGAATAAGTATTCAAAGTCTAGCAATAGATGCATACATTTATACAATCCTAAAAAAGAAGGGATAGGGTCTTATGATGTTCACTATATAAATGCTTACAAAAAAGAAATAGGCCCAAAAACTAACCTAGTCAAAAACGATAGAGAGAGGTACGCAGCATGATTCCATTCATTAGAAGTATATCTGAGTTAATGGCAATTACAGAGTCAAGAATGAGCGAAAAGAATCACACTCATAACTATGAGAGCTACATTTCGATAATGGATAGTGGTCAAAGTAAAAGATATGCAAGATCTATAGAGAAAAAAGAAATCAATCTACCTGATATACCTAAAACAATAAGGCGTAGGTGGATACAAAACAAAAAATATATATCAAGATTTATTGATGAATTAGACTATAATAATCAAATCCAAACATCCTATGAGCTAACCTTATTAGAAAGACAAAGCAAAAGCAATCAACAGGATGTTGCCTAATCATGAAGAAAACTGATATAAATCAAGGCTTAGAATATTTATCTGCGACCATGATTCTCTCATATTTTTTTGTTCATAGTATTTTCCTTGTTCTGATTGGAATTACATTTTCAATTTACTTAATTAATATTAATTTTATTAATAGCATTATTAGAGCTACAAATAAGAATTTAGTTCTTAAAAACTCTGCACTTGAGTTTTATAAAAATAATAAGATAAAAAAATCTAATTCTATTAATATAGAATCAAAAAAAGTTGATAAAAAGCTAACATTAGTTGAAAGCGTAGAAGAATTAGGATTTATTCCTTCTATAGATGAAGATAAAGAAAGCAGTGCTGCATAATTTAATCTGTAGCCATAGATATTGTTATTAAATTTCAATTATTATAGAGCCTATTATCTCTTTACAAATTAAATAATAAAGGTTAGCCTGGTATACATGCAATCAGTAAATGCAAGAAGATCAAAAAGTGATAGAAGATATATTAGTAAAAGGTTTATCTCATATCTTAAAAAGAACAGTAGTGGTAAGTCCAGGTGATCAATTAGCTATTGCTCAAGAGTATAAAGAGTGGATAAATTGTATATCTTCAAGCGATTTTTCAGAACAAGAGATATTAGTTATAGATAAATTTACGTTTACCTAATCTGATATATAATTTTTTTAAACCATAGATAATAAGTAATTTCGAATAAATCATTATATATATTGAATAATACATAATATAAAAAGAATTAATTCGGATTATAAACTAAATAGTAAAATCATAATATGCATATAGTCCATACTCAAAAAATTTCTTAAAACAAAAATTTTTCTTAGAATTTAATCAATATTCAATATTTTGGATAGGCAAAAAATAACTTAATAGTAAATTATAAAATATTTAATAAATTTTTTCCATTTAAGATTATTATTTATTGATATCTTATATTAAAAATGATAAATAATATTCTAATTTGTTTATTATTAGTTTATATTATTTAATTAATTTTACATATTAAAAGTAATTTATACTACTTGCCAAAGAAATATGAAATTGACTTATTTGTAATACTGATGTACTATAGA
Organism: Prochlorococcus sp. AG-402-K04; assembly: GCA_003216895.1. Classification (GTDB taxonomy): domain Bacteria; phylum Cyanobacteriota; class Cyanobacteriia; order PCC-6307; family Cyanobiaceae; genus Prochlorococcus_B. The sequence continues at coordinate 55,398 of QCID01000006.1, forward strand.
GAGGTGCTACGAGCTTATCGAAGAATCTCAATTTTCTTATGCCCACCCTAACAAAATCATTTAATTTACAAAGTATGGTAAATGAAGCGGCAAACAGAGGCAGGGGGTTCTTTCGCATACTTAATCAACAAATCAATGGCGTATCTAATGGAATCCTCAAGTACTTCAAGCTGGAAATCAACAACGAGTCTAAAGCTTTCAAGCGAACCAGGAATAGGCAGAGAAGCTCTCATAACAAGCTCCACAAGAGAGTTAGTTGAATTGTATTGGACAAATCGAAAGCGGTTTTCAGGTGCTTACATAGGATTCCCATCCAAAACAAGTAGGGACCAGGAAAAATAAAGACTTAACTTGAAATTTCTTTTTGTATTTTTCCTCTTAACTAGAGAATAAATTTTTCAGCCTATTTAAATAAAAATAAAATAATAAATTATGGTTATTCTTTATCATTAATTACTTGATATGAATTCGGAGCAAGTATTAAAAATAATATCCACCAAACAAAAACAAAAACGCCTATAACTGAAGAGAAAATTATGTTATTAAATAGTTTCCAGCTAAAAATAAGAACTAAAACTCCAAAGCTAATAATTGACCAAGGTTGACACCAGTAAGGCTTTGAATCCCAAAAACTTTTTTTTGAATTTGTATCCATTAAAGAAACTTGAGAAATGATTAAAGCTATCAAATCCTAACCTCTCACTCAGGCTTATCTTCTTCAATAGGTTGATCCTCTTCAACAGGCTTTTCTTCTTCGACAGGCTTTTCTTCTTCGATAGGCTTTTCTTCTTCAACAGGCTTTTCTTCTTCGACAGGCTTTTCTTCTTCGATAGGTTTAATTTCAACTATGTTGTCACTTGACTCAGAGGTCTCACTATTAGTAAAAATTTGAGAAACTTCCTCAACTGAATCAGAATCAGAATTCTTAAGTAAAAACTTCAAAACATATCCAAGAGAGACAAACAAAGCTATTGGGAGGACAAGTCCTAAAAGCAATTTGTAGAGAATTATTCCTATTCCAAGGACAGCAATAGAAATAAGAATGTTCTTCCTGTTCATATGAGCAAAATGAATAGATTCTAAATCTAAGCTATTTCAAAGTTATTTAGATGGCATAGCTTCAACACGATGTCTAATTAAATAATCTAAATTGTAATTATTAACGTTAAAGTCAATGCTCATCAAAGAGAAAGAATTAAAAAAATTCTTTAATTTATCTTATGGAGAGAAAGCTCCATCAAGGGAAGAATGGGAATCTTTGTACAATCAAAACGTTAAATTCATAGACCCTACTCAAGAAAAAATTGGAATTGATTCATATATCAAAGCTCAAGATGGATTAATCAAAAGATGTGATGATATTTATTTAGAATCAAATTCAATTGCTATTAATAAGAATATTGCTTTTGTTGAATGGAGAATGGGTTTAAAAATAAAAGGTATCGAATTTATATATGATGGGACAACCCGATTAATATTTGATGAAGAAGGAAAGGTGAAAGAACATAGAGACTATTTTGATTTTTGTTCAGGAACTTTTGGTAATATTCCAGTTATAGGAGCATTTTTCAGATGGTTATACTCAAGATTTGTTGACTAATATATTTTATAATTTTTAAAATTTTATAGAGAAATTTCAAATCATTTAACTACCTTTGATTATCTATAAAAAGAGGTTTATTTATTCGCTAAAAATAAGTTAAGAATTTAGATTTTTTTAATTTCATTTAAGAATTTTTAAGACCAAAAAAGAACTAGTAAATTCACCTAATCGCAACACAATAAAATAATATTTGATTTTTTTCCAATTTCTAGTTATTTATTTGGTTTAATACGTAATTAAAATATTTATTAGCTATAACATAAGAGGTGCTGGAGGAATCAAATGGGAACATTAGTTGAATTAATCAAGGAAACCTATGACCATGAAGCATGCTTAGAGATTGCGAGTAGTGGTTGTTCCGATGGTGCATGTACAAGACATAACTATCAAGCTGACACTCTCTTGCTCTACATGAGTTACTCAGATGAGATCATCCAATACACTTCAGAGAGACTTGGATTCTCTTTTCTTTCTAATCTTGCAAGAGATTTAGGATCACCACTAAAAGACAATAAAGATCAAGATAGCTCATGGAAAGAAGTAGTATCGGCTTGTCCAAATAAGGATGACTATAAACATGCTCTTGTATGGAAATTCATAGAATTAGTCGCCAAAGAGAAAAGTTTGGAAAACTAATAATTCAATATGAAAATTAATTGGGAATAAATTCTTTAGTACTTCAGTCTTTATCCTAAAGATGATTTGATTAAAAAAAAAGATCAAATACTGAACTTATCCAACGAGGTTGAAAAATAAAATAAATTACACCAAAGAATAATATTGAACCTATTATTCCATAAATCTGAACCTCTAGTTCTTCCCAAATCTCTTCAATCCAAATAAGCAAAGATTTATTTTCACCTTTTCTTTCCATGGAAATATAGATTTATAAAAAGTACTATAAACGAATAATAACAAGTTTGAAATGATATTTATAAAAACACCTTAGATTTATCGACATTTATATTCGATAGATAAATTGAATATAAAATTATGGTCAAAAAGACTCGTCAGGTAAGATTTTTAATTAAATTATTTAAATAATTTCCAAAAAAAATTGAAGAAAAACCCTTCTATTGAAGAAATAATTTCAGTCACACTGAGCTGTACATTAATTAGAATGACTGAAATAAACAGAAGAGATAGATCCGTTCTTTATCAAGAATTTAAAGAATGGATTGAAAATTCTGGAAAAAATGAAGAGCAACAAGAAATTTTATGCTTGAGGTACTTAAAAAATGATAAGACGATTAATTAGATTAACTTATAATTATTATCTGATTTTCTTGAAAAAAAAGAATTTTGAAAACCTCATTAATATACGAAAAACGCTAAGATAAAGTAAATCTAAAGAAATGTTCACTTCTTTATTTTCTCTGCTTTTCTCAACTTTACTCTGGGTTCAAGTGCCTCAGTGGAGTGATAATTGGTCAAAATGTGCTGTGGATGTACCCGACACTGCTTGTCATTGGTACATAGTTTCTCCCGACAATACTTTCGGTAAAGGATTCGATTGGGCTACAGCGCCTTGGTTTAATGCAAACGGTTTGAATGATGTTGCAAAAATTTCATCTGAAACAGTTGTAGAAAAACTGCAAGAAAAAGAAATTGATAGAAAATTAATATCTTGAGTATTTACAAGGCAACTACTTAAAAAAACGAAATTAATTTTCAATCACAAATAATTAATTTCTAATTTCACCTAATACTCTAAGCGCTTCATTTACGTGAGCAGGCCCATTTAAAAGGTCATTAAAAATATGCCTAATAATACCTTTTGAATCAACAATATAAGTTACACGGCCATCAAGCAATCCAAGAACTTTAGGGACACCAAAAGCTTTTCTCAAAGAATTATCCGTATCACACAATAGAGGAAACGGTAGTTTATTTTTGTCTGCAAAAGATCTATGGCTTGCTTCATCGTCACCACTTACCCCCCAAACTTCTGCACCAAATAGTTTAAAAAGATCGTATTTATCTCTAAATCCGCAATTTTCTGCTGTACAACCTGGGGTATCATCTTTTGGATAAAAAAATAAAACTAAGGGCCTACCTTTAGCTTGCTTATTAGTCCTAGAAACTCCTAGTTGATCAGAGAGAGAGAAATCAGGTATTTGATCACCTAACTTTAGAGGCATTTTTATCCTATAATTACACTAATTTATTATATAAAAAATTAAGGCATGTTGGAGGTAAAAAGAGTTAATAACATAGTATTGACTATTTAATTTATAAATCAGCTGCTAGCAACTGTGATTTATAAATTATAGATTTATTAAGCTAAAATAATAAGTTTTTCAAATTTTAGTATAATGTTAATAATTTAATAAAATACATTGAGTGGTTTCGGTATAAAGAAAAAAGAGAATAAAAGCTCTTCCAAAAAACTTCAAAAGCTTTCAGAAAAGGATCTGAAAGCAAAATCAATCAATAATCATATTCAAGGTAATTTAGATGAAGCAGAAAAAGGTTATATAGCCTTTTTAAAAAATGGTTATTCTGATGCTGATGTAATTTCAAATTATGCACTAATATGTGAAGAAAAAGAAGAACATAATAAAGCGATAAAACTATATGAAAAATGTTCAAAAATTTTTCCAGAGCATATTTATTCGAAATTAAATTTATCTTTTTTATATTATAAATTACATAACCTAGAAAAAGCGGAAAAAATTGTTAATGAAGCCATTAGATTAAAACCAAGTCTACCTAATGGATATTGTATTAAAGGGTTAATTTTAAAAAATTTAAATAAATATAATGAGTCAAAATTATCACTTCAAAAAGCAATCGAAATAGATAAGAATTATTTTGATGCGTATATCAATCTAGGATTATTATATAAAGATTTTACTAAATATAATGAAGCAGAAGAATATTATTTAAAAGCTTTAGAAATAAATAATAAATCTGCTATCGCTCATTTGAATCTAGGTGCATGCTATAAGGAAAAACAAGAGATAGAAAAGGCAATATTACATACAGAGATGGCAATAGATCTAGATAATAAATTAGAAAACTGTTATTTAAATCTAGCTACATTATATAACCAAATAGGTGATTATAAAAAATCACTCATTATTATAAAAAAAGAACTTTTGTTTAATAATAATAGTGGATTAAGTTATCAACTCATATGTGAATTAATTAAAAAGGGAGAATTATTAGATGGATCACAGAAAGACAATAGAGAATTACTTAAACATATATTAAATAGAAAAGATATTTCTCATAGAGAACTATTTGGGAATATAAATAGCTTGATCTCCAAAGAAATATTAGAAAAATTATCTATTATAGAATCCGAATTGTATGAAAATAATGAATTTAATATTATTATTAAAGATAAGGAATTAGTAAAAGCACTTTCACTAATGATATTTAGCTCTCCATTATGGGAAAAGGTTTTAAGAAATATACGCAAAAATATCCTTATAAACTATTCAGAACAAGAGAAGATAAGTAATAGTATTTTTAACTTTGTGATAGGTCTTGGGTCACAATGTTTCTTAAATGAGTATGTCTATTACATATCTACAGAAGAAAAGAATAAACTAAAAGAACTCAAGAAAACAATCAAAAATAATAAAAATCAAGACTATAAATTAGCAATTATCTCCTGCTACCAATCACTATCCTCAATAAATAATAAAATAGTTGATTTGAATACTTATTCATCAAATAATAAAGAATTTAATGATCTACTTAATTTACAATTTAAAGAGCTAAATGATGAAACAAAAATTTCCATAGGAATTAAAAAGATAGGAAATATAAAAGATTCTATATCTAAGGAAGTGAAAAATCAGTATGAATTAAACCCATATCCTAGATGGAGATATAATTCATATGCAAAAGATAACAAATTAAACTTTTTATCAGTTATTAATTCTGAAATTTATCCGAATACAATAAAGTCTAATTCAGCTCAATTAGATAATAAAAAAATAAATATACTGATAGCTGGTTGTGGAACGGGGATTCAAATACTTGAAGCATCTCGATATAGTAATTCTAAAATAACAGCAATCGATTTAAGTAATTCAAGTATCTCATATGCAAAGAGAAAAGTTGATGAATATGGATTGAAAAATGTCAATTTTATAGAAATGGATTTACTTGAATTGACATCACTAAATCAAAGATTTGATTTAATAGAATGTTCAGGTGTTCTTCACCATATGAATGATCCTACTAAAGGGTTATCAAATCTATTTAATGTATTAGAAACAAAAGGTTTTTTAAAGTTAGGTTTTTACAGCAAGTATGCACGAAAAGAAATACTAAAAGCGAGATATCTAATCAAAGAAAAAGGTATTAAACCAGATGTCGATGGAATAAGAAGCTTCCGAAATGACGTTCTTAATGGAGAGATAAAACAGTTAAATCAAATAACTAATTGGTCAGATTTCTACTCAACCTCAATGTGTAGAGATCTTTGCTTTCATAGTCACGAAAACTGTTACTCGTTAATTGAAATTAAAAATATGCTAAAAGTATCTAATCTTGAATTCCTAGGTTTTACTCTTTCAAAAGAGATAAAAGACAAATATCAAATAGATAATAAAGATATATACTCATTAAAAGATTTAGAATTATGGGATAAATTTGAAAAATCAAATCCTAATTCTTTTAGAGAAATGTATCAATTCTGGGTTAGGAAATCAATTAAATAGTTGTTCTTCCAATCCTGGAATAAACATTTTACATAGGGTGAAAATAAATAATATTGCTAGAACATTACCTAGCATTGCTATTGCGAAGCGAATTCTAAGATCCTTAGCAAATGGTAATAGGTTTTCCCAAAGTTGTAATAATGGTCCGCCTGCCATTGGATATTAATGCTTAGTTACGTATAGCTTACATTGGGAGTAACTTGTTGGCTACATAAAAACCGAGATTTAAAGTAAAAAGATTCTATTAATATCTTCTACTGTAATTTGCTTCTCATAAAAAATAGAAGTATCAACCCTATCAATATTAGCGCTACAGGATAAAGAAATACAAATAATATATCTGTTAATTTTTCTGGTCTATTCACAATAAATAAACCTACTGTAAAAATTATTATTGGCAAAAGAATTAGTGATTTTATTAATAGGCCTTCATTCCATTTTTTAATCACATTCTCTTCATCTAATAAAGTTTCCAATTTATCCTTTAAAACTTCATCATTAAAATCAGACTGATCACTCATAAGATTTTGATATTACTAATGCAAGATGGAACTATATAATAATTTATTATATAGTTCTGATCTATATCTATTTTGATAAAAGAAGAATGAGTCACTTTAATTATATAGATTTATTTGGTTTTTTAGCTGCTTTACTAACTACCATAGCCTTTTTACCCCAGTTATATAAGACATGGAAAACAAAATCAGCTGATGATGTTTCATTGGTTATGTTGATTCTATTCATAACAGGTCTTATTTGTTGGATTGTTTACGGTTTAAAAATCCATTCAATTCCTATTCTATTTGCTAATATCGTTACCTTTATTTTTAATTTTTCGATTTTAATTTTAAAGCTTACTTATAGAAATAATACTCAATAGAAAAATTCTTTTATATATATTAAATTATTTTTCTTCAGCTCATTTAGAAGCTATAGTCAAGGGAGAATTATTTTAATTAAATGTCAGGAGAAGAGCTACAACTAATTGGCAGATCTTTAGCTCTGCATCCTCCCGTAATGATAATCACACTTGGTTTATTTATGTACATTAGAGGTAAAGCGATTGCAACAAGTAACCCAACTAAAAAAGTTACACCATTTTTTCCTTTTAGAAACGTTTAAAATATAATTAATTATTTTAATTATTCAAACTTTCACGGAGAAAATTATTTATTTAGCAATCAACCAAAAGGATTAGTTCCTTTAAGTGGACCTACAAATAGAAATTCCATAACAGCTCCTGTTATGGCGACTGGGAAAACCCAGATAGACATAAATCTAATACCCATAAATTTCATTCCACCTTTACCTGAAAATGCGTCTTTAGTCATTGTGTAGACGGTTTCAGTATCACTAACTGTGTATGAATTCTCTCCAGGACTAGTGTAAGGCTGGGCAAAATTCAAATTATTAATTAAATTTCTGACTTTGTTATGGAGAACTATTGGCCAAACCCATAAGAAAAATATACGACTAGCAAATGCAAAAGTATCTGATTGAGGAATTCCTAATTGCTGATTTGCTTTATCTTTCGGGAAAGCAGCCTCGATAATCTCTGAAATCTGATTTTGATCTGTAAGGAATACCTCTTTTGTATTAATAACGTTTGCTCGATTAACGGAAGAAACAATTTCTGTTTCAGTATTTTCTAAAACAGCCGTAGAGCTATTATTTTCAATGAGATTTGATTCTTGACTTTCCATAACAAACTTTTTTCTAGCAAGATTATAAGCCTTCTTGGTTATTTTTGATTAAAGAAATATATAATTTAAAAATATTCAATAGAAATTTTAATTATATATTTTTTCTCAATAAAAAAAGGCTTACCTGATGACAAACCTTTTTTTTATTATTTTTATTTTTTTAGTTATGCGTTTATTACACCGCGGCGAATAAATTGCATTGCAAAAATCGCACCAAGGAAAAACACTGTTGGGATACCCAATGCATTAACCGCCAAAGTTCTAACGGTGAAAACTGGATAGCCACCGGATGGTCTTCCTTTATCAGCAACAATTGCAGTATCTTCCCAAACTTGTTCGTTTTTAATAGTTGGGCCATTATCCCAGACAAATACTCCCCACCTACGCAACCAATAATCAGCAAAGGCAAGAGTAAAAATAACTGGGGAAAGGACCAGCAATAATTTAAGTGTGTTCATCCATCTAGGATATTTATGTGACAAATCCTGGCATATGAGAGCCAAAAAGGCTGATCAAGAACAAGACCCTAAGGATTCTGTAACAAATTAATCCAATTTCAGAAGCTTTAAAGACTCCTTTGTGCCTCTAGCTTTACTTCTGATAAAGTAGCTTTATTGCCTTATGGCAGGCCTATAAATTATTGGTTTTTTATTTATGGAATTTGGTTTCAAAGAAATTCTTTTTGGACTTGCTGGAGTCAGCATGATTGCCTGGGCCGGAGTTATTGGTCTATGGCATACCTATATGTTTCCAACATTTTTCAAAGAAGATTCCAGGCGAATTAATAGTTCTTCTCCAGTAGGTTCTGCACACTCAGGAACTGATGCGAACGGATCGACCAAACCATGGTTCATTGATGATGAAGGTGGGACACTCACTCCTAATTCAGCACTGGGTGCTATAGGTCTTAGCGATAGGGGGAAATACAGCAAAAAATCTTTTGTAGTTGCTGATTTCAATCCTATTGAAGCTGATTATGGAGTAAACAGGCTTTACACCTCTATTTTGATTGGTTTAGCTATAAGTACTTTTGTAATAATTTCCTTTGGTCTTCAAAGTGGATTTGGGATGATGGGACCAAACTTATAAATTGATTCAACTTGAAATTAAGAAATCAACATCAACAACTAGCAAAAATAATTAAATTTAAACCAATTCAAACCATATTAAAGTCAAGCTCTACAATTTTGGAGTTTGACTTTTTTAAAGCGCTTAAATTTCTTAACCTCAAATGTTTTCAGATAAAGATCTTTTGTAAATAAGACTTTGGGTGATTTTTGAATATTTTGAATCTATTTGATTAAGAATACCTAGCATTAATTATTTTTCCCTGAAAAATTTTCAATCATTTTTCCTTCAAAACCTTTCTATCACTTGGTTTAAGAATGAATATGATCTTAAAAAGCAAAATAAAAAATGAGTTCCCTAGTAAATGGGTTAACGATTCTTGACTTTTTCATGTATCAAAAATCAATATTCAATGGACAAGAAGATTTAAAAAAAACCAAATTCACTCTAAATGTGCAAAGCTGCTTTAAAATATCTTTGATTTTAAATTGCTCCATGACTGTAGGAATCTACTTCGCTACAACAACAGGTAAAACCGAAGATATAGCGGAAAGGCTGCACGGCTTACTTGACTCTGCTGAAGCTCCAAAGGATATTTCAGACGTCGATGACCTTAGTGAATTAGCCGGACATGATGGGGTCATTTGTGGAATCCCTACATGGAACACCGGTGCTGACTCTGAGAGATCAGGAACTGCTTGGGACTCAATCCTTGAAGATATTGGAGAGCTAAGTCTCAGTGGTAAGAAAGTTGCGATTTTTGGTTTAGGTGATTCTTCTACTTATACCGAAAACTATTGCGATGCAATGGAAGAACTTCATAGGTACTTCAAGCAAGCAGGTGCTTCGATGGTTGGTTACACCTCTAAAGGTGATTACACCTTTGATGAATCAAAAAGTGTAGTTGGAGAAGAATTCTGCGGCTTACCTCTTGACGAAGACAGTGAATCAGACATGACTGATGAAAGACTTTCAGGATGGGCTGAGAAACTAAAAGGTGAGATGTTTTAAGCCTTAAACAAAATTTTCTAGATCTTCCTAAGTACTTACTTAGGAAGATTTTTTTTCTTCTTTTTTTTGAGATTAAAAATTCCGAAAAGATAAATGAAAATATCTCTAAAAAAATTCATTTTCTGAAGCTATTTAAGAAATACCCCCAAACAGCCCGACAATATCTTAATGTTTTCTTTATGAACTCAAATAATTGCTCAGGGCAAGACGTTTCTATTAACGTAAATCTCTCTTTGAAAGATGAGACTTTGCGAATGTTGATAGAGATGGCAAATGATATGGGTGCAACTCTTGAGGATGTAATTAGCTCAATAACTGAAGACTCAGTGATTGATTTAGAGAGGCTTCAGGATGATCTAGGCATTGTTATCATCCCAGAAAAATGCAGCAAACAAGACTTAATCAATTCGATTCAATAAGTATTTCAGGATACTGGGCGTTTTTTTTTAAAATCTTTCTGGTCTAGGATTGTTCCAAGTAGTAATAACACCCTCTCTTTTTAAAGATTGAGCTCGTCTTTCAAGAATTTCTCTATCAAGTCTCCAAACGCTATATACGCCAAAATTACCTAAGACTTTTGGATTAAGTCCTTGCCAATAAGATTTTTCCACTGATCTTTTATCAATTAGCAAAAGAGTAGTTTCTGAGCCATTAGATCCATATATTGGCCTTCCTTTCCAGCCTCTTCGCTCCTCATTTTTAAGTCGATCTGCAATATTCACAAAAGCATTTTTAGATCGACCTTCAAAAACGATAACCTGATTAGTATAAAAATGAATTGAGGGTTTCATAGCTCCAACCATTACTAAAGGCTCATTTCTATTTTGAGAATTCAAAAGTAATTCTGAGGCTTGTCTTAACGGGAGTTGTCTTAACCTATCTGCCAAATCAAAAGTTGGTAAAACAATCAGAGAATGGGAAATAACTATGGGGATTTGCAAGATTAATAATTTTCCATATATTTTTCTAGAGGAAAATATGATTCCTAGAAAAGCAATTAAAAGAAAAATAAATCCTGCTTTTTCAATTAAAAAGCTTTTGTTTAATTCTTCTGAGAAATTGGGAATCTCAGGATCATTAAGAAGCTGAATCCATAGTTTTGAAGAGAAGAGAAATATGGAAAAGAGGATTGATAAAAATATTGTAGATTTCCAAGCCAAAGATTTTAAAAAATCCTCTTTAACATTATTGGTTAAGGAAAGTGATATTAAAACTGATGCTGCAGGAGTAGCAGGAAGCCAATAGCTCGGAAGCTTTGTAGCTGAAATAGTAAAGAAAACAAATACAGCGACTAACCAAAAAAATGAAAACTCAAATAGTGACTTTTCTGGTTTTTTAATAAGCCTTCTAGACCAGTTAGATATATTGCGAAAATTCTTCCAAATACTTATTAATAAAAATGGTGTAAAAGGTAGAGAAGCTATACATAATACTACTAAAAAAAACCACCAAGGCTCTCCATGAGAATTTACTACTGAGGTAAATCTTTGAAGATTATGATACCCAAAAAAACTATCTAAGAATGGTTTCCCCTCTATTAATAATTCAATTAAATACCAAGGAAAACTAATAATAAAAACAATAAAAAGTCCTGGAATTACCCTCAATATTTTTAAAACCTCAAAAATATTTTTTTGAAATAAGGAAAAAAATAAAATTGTTAACCCAGATAAAAGTAAGGCAACAGGCCCTTTAGTTAAAACAGCTAAAGATAAAAAGATCCAAGACAACCACCAAACTTCTCCTTCTGGATTAGCAAATCTTCTCCATTTAAGAAGTAAGCAAATTCCCAAAGTGCTGCAAAGGAGTGCATCACTTACAGCAATTCTTCCCCAAATTATTACCAAAGGCGATAATGCAAATACAAGCGCAGTAATAACTGCTGTTCTCCTATTGAAATTATTTTCTTCCTGGGGATATCTCATCATTGTGTCCCCTAAAACAAGCATTAAAAGAATTGTTGATAATGCAGAAGGAAGTCTGGCAGACCAGGTTCCTAAAGGATCCCAAGAAATATTCCCTGGGATTGAGAATCCAATCCCCATCAACCAATAGACCAAAGGAGGCTTATCAAAACGAGGCAATCCATTTACTTGAGGAGTAAACCAATTACCTGTTTCTGCCATTGCTCTACTAGCTGCCGCAAACAAAGGTGGTGTTTCATCAACTAAACCTGTTGACCCTAATTGCCAAACAAAGATTATTAATCCAATAAACAAAATACAAAAAAGGCCACGCCTCTTTTGTTTTAAAGTTGGGGAAAAAGAGTTCGTTAAACTTTTCAATTAATCTTGAAAGTCTGTAGAGATTTTTTTATTTAAGCCTTTATCAAGCCAATTCTCTACTCGTTCTGCAAAGACTTTGTTAGTGGCTTTTTTTTCAAACCAATCCCTACAATTTTTTCTTTTGATTTCTGAGATTGATTTTGTTGCTTTTATCAATCCTCCAATATCATTTGGCTTAACCAAAAAACCATTGAATCCATCTTCAATCAATTCCCCAGGTCCGCCAAGATCATATGCAATCACAGGAACGCCACAAGCCATCGCTTCAACAATAACGTTACCGTAGGCTTCATTCCATTTAGGGGTGTTTATCAACGCTCTGCATCGTCCTAATTGTTCCTGAAATTGATTCGTTGGGAGAAATCCTCTCCACTCAACAATTTCTTTTTTGAAAGTATTTTCAATTTTTAATGCATATTCTTTATCTTCTATAAGTCCCCAAACTAATAATTTTTCACCTAAATAATTTGCAACTTGTACTGCATCTTCTAAACCTTTCTCTGGCGCTATTCTTCCAGCCCAACCTAATGGTCCATTCTCATTTTCATTGAATAAATAATTTTGGATATCAAAACCATTACCAACAATAATTGGATCAGTTTTTAATGAATAATCTTTAGATTGTCTTTTAGTATGGAAAGCCAACTGGAAAGGAAATAATTCACTTATCTCACTAATAATTTCTTTCATTATTATTGATTCAGCGCCCATACTAATTAAGTGAAATATCTTAATCGCTTGAGTTTTTGTTAACCATAATGGAAGCCAATCATATGCAAAATTAATAACAGCGTCTGATTCATTTGCTATATCAATTACATCTTCCCATAGCTTTGGTAAAACACTATTAGAAGGAATTAAAACTGGATCTGTTTTTTTCTGATGCTGCCAACTAGGCTGATCAATTCCATCTATTAATCTTATTTCAAGTAATTCACTTTCAAAAGATAATTTTGATCCTTTTGGTGCAATTAAAATAATTTTATGACCTAATGAAATTAATCCTTTTATTAGAGAAACTATAGTAAGTTCCACTCCACCACCTTTGCCACTGCCCAGGTAACCAATAGGAGTGCTTACAAGAATTAGTTTTAATTGCTTATTTATCACTTAAATTAAGCCTCTTTTATTAATTCATTCTTGCTTTTCTCCCCCCAGAATCTTCTCCTCTGACTTACAAATAATACTGAAATTAAAACCAAAGCCACTCCAATCCACTGAAGGAGAAAAAGTCTCTCTCCCAACCAGATACCGCCAGTAATCAAGGCAAATACAGGTGTTAAAAATGCAAGGGTACTAAAACTTGTTAATTCTTTGCGACTTGCAAACCAAAAAAATAATCCATAGGCCAGTGCACTACCAAACAAACTTGAATAAGACATCAAAGACCATTCAAAAGCAGACCAATTTGGAACTAATGGCCAATTTTTATCGAACACATGCCACACGAGCAGAGGAACACTTCCTAAAACCATGTGCCATCCTGTTACAGCGACAGGATCGCTGTTTCTGCAAGCAAATCGAATAAGCACTGTTCCTAAAGCCATCGAAGTTGCTGCGCATATCATCCATACTTCTCCATGGCTTAAAAAATTACTTCCTGATTCAAATTTGCCAAGCAAAAACCAATTCCCTAGCAACTCAGTAGGGACTCCAAGACAAATTATTCCAACCAAACCAAGTACTAAGCCAATCCATCCAATTGGATTTATTGCATCTCCAAACAAAATTCTTGCTAATAAAGCAACCATTAATGGTTGCGAATCGATAAGAACAGAACCCAATCCTGCGCCTGTTTCCATTAACCCTTTGGCTAGAAAAATTTGAAAAAGGGTTGCGTCAATCAAAGTAAATACTAAAAACCACACCAAATCATCTTTTGAAATATTCCAATTCCTCTTCAACAAAGGTACCGAAGCTAAAACCACTAGACCTGCAGGCAAAAGCCTGAGTGAGGCAACAATCTCAGGACCTGCCGCATTAACCAAAGGTGCCATCGCCGCCATTGAGGTTCCCCAAAGAGCGAAGGGCAAAATCATCAAAAACCAATTCCAAATGACAAACATAAGGTCAGAACGCAATCTCCTTTTTAAGATCAATTAAGTTATGCATAATTTGAATGATTTGGCCCTTGAGACGAAAATCCAAAAAACGGATGGCACGAATCTGTATTGAAGGTCCTATCAATTCAGAAACTCGAAAAAATGTTCTAAAAGCATTAAAACAAATTGAGGAAAGAGAGTTTCCAGCCCTATTACTTCGCATTGATAGCCCTGGGGGAACAGTTGGTGATAGCCAAGAAATCCATAGCGCGCTCTTGAGGCTAAGAGAAAGAGGTTGTCATGTTGTAGCTAGTTTTGGCAATATCTCAGCTTCAGGCGGAGTCTATATAGGAGTTGGTGCCGAAAGAATTGTTGCCAATCCAGGAACAATAACAGGATCCATTGGTGTGATTTTAAGAGGAAACAACCTATCTAAATTATTAGAAAAGGTTGGTATTAAATTCGAGACTGTAAAAAGTGGAATTTATAAAGACATTCTCTCCCCTGATCGCCCTTTATCAACAGAAGAGAGAGCTCTTCTACAATCTTTAATTGATAGCAGTTACGAACAATTTGTTTTAGCAGTTTCAAAAGGGAGAAATTTAACCCCTGAAGTTGTTAAGAGTTTTGCCGATGGAAGAGTTTTTACTGGAGAGCAAGCCAAAGAATTTGGACTTGTGGATGAAATTGGTGATGAAAATGATGCAAAATTACTTGCTATAAAAATTGCAAACCTAGATGAAAAAACAAAACCTATAACCTTTGGTAAAACCAAAAAGAAATTATTAGGTTTTTTACCAGGAGGTAAATTAATCCACAATCTTTTAAATGCATTAAACCTAGAGTTGGAGGGGAATGGACAGATCCTTTGGCTTTACAAGCCATGAATTCTAAAAATGAATTCACTTGTCTTTGTGCATTAAGGGGTGCAACGACTTGTGAAAACAATTCTGTTGAGTCAATCACCTCGGCAGTAGAGGAATTGCTAGCTGAATTAGTTTCTAGAAATAATTTGATCCCAGATCAAATTATTTCTGTTACTTTTTCCGTAACCTCAGACTTAGATGCTTGTTTCCCTGCTTCCATTGCTAGAAAAAAAACTGGTTGGCAAAAAATCGCACTTTTAGACTGCCAGCAAATGTTTGTTCAAGACGACTTATCAAAATGTATTCGCCTTCTTGCTTACGTTTCTTTACCAAACGAGCAAATACCCCAAAATCCTTATCTTGGTAAAGCAAAAAATTTGCGTCCAGACAGATAAATCCAGATTTTTTCCCAACAAACGCTTATATTCATTCAAGATCATGCAATGCACTTGAAAATATTCAAGTGATTAATATTTCTGAAAACTTCAAGTTATGTTCAAGAAGAAATTAGTATCAACCTTCAAGAAATGTTTTTTTATTGGATTTTCAGTTTTTTTATTTGAAACAGGGGCTTCTGTTTTAGCTCCACACTCTTCAGCATCACCAGGGTTCTTTGAATACCAATGGGATCCGGAGCCTGGATATAAAAGACTTAAATATTATCAATCCTCCTCTGAAAGAGGAGATAGATCAACTTATTACTTCTTCCTCAAAGGGAAGGAAAGGACAGAAGATATTGCCAAATTAACTATTACTGTCCCTCATTATTTTGAAGCAAAAATTAAGCCAAAAAAATTAAGCCTTTGCAAAGTAAGAATTGGTGGATATACAGAAAGGACGCGTTGTTTAGAAAATATCCCTTCTATCTTTAAAGTTAATGAAAAACAAACTGCTATCGAAGTCTTCCCTGAAAAACCAATTCCTAACAGCAAAGATAATTATGCTGTAGTAATGAAAGTTTTTAATCCTAGAAATAGAGGTATGTTTCAATTCCGTGCTTTATCAGAAAAAGCTGGCGACATTCCTATCTCAACATATTTAGGGACTTGGAACATAGACGTACAGTGAACTGATAAATTAACCTTTATATCTAAACCAATACGAGCATAAATAGAAATGACAAAAAGAACCTTTGGAGGAACTAGTAGAAAAAGGAAAAGAGTTTCTGGTTTTAGAGTGAGAATGAGGTCTCATACAGGAAGGAGAGTTGTAAGAACTCGTAGGAAACGAGGAAGAGCTCGTTTAACTGTCTAAAAAAGCTCTCAAATAAAGATTCTTACAACAAGAAGCTTCTTCAAATGGTTTTGCCAAAACATATGAGACTAAAAGGTCATAGATGTTTTGACTTCATCTATAGGGAGGGAGCAAGGTTTTACAGCCCGTCAATGGTGCTTAGAGTTACGAAGGCAAATACAAAACTTCAAGTCAAAGGAATCAACTCAAAAGTTAGGCCATGTATAAAATGTGCAATATCCATAAGTAATAAAGTAAGCAAAAAATCAGTTACCAGAAATAAACTTCGGCGGTTATTCCACCATCATTTGTCATACAGACTTTCTAATATTGTAACGAAAAACGAAATCTGGGCTTTCATTTCCTTAAAACCCAGCTGCATCAAAAACTCTAATAGCATTCTGCTTAAAGAATGTGACAAACTACTGATTAAGGCAGGAATAACAAAATGACACTAAGTCCCAATGAAGAAATATTTTACGAAGGAGGTCCTGCAAGTGGTGACCTAGTTATAAATTTAATGGCTGGTATAACACTGATAGGGTTACCTTTTACTTTTGGAGCTGTGGTTAGAGCATTGTGGGTGAGATACAAAATAACAACTCGTAGAATATCCGTTACTGGTGGCTGGCTAGGCAGGGATAAAACTCAAATTGTATATAGCCAAATTGCTGAGATCAGATCCATACCAAGAGGTTTAGGAGCTTACGGTGATATGGTTTTAGTTTTAAAAGACGGAGCTCGCCTTGAGATGAGATCGCTTCCAAACTTTAGAGAAACAGAATCTTACATCCTTGAAAAAATAGAAAAATCACCTACCAATAAACTTGATAGTAATGTTCAAGGCTTTTCAAACTAATGAGTCCTAACAAATATGTGAGACAAGAACACATCCTCTAAGGCAAACTGTCCTAACAACCTCAAACTTTCTACCTTAAAAACCGTGATCGGGTACATCTCTGACAATCTGCTTATCCCGATCCTAGATTTTTTCTACGGATTAGTTCCAAGTTATGGACTAGCGATTGTCGCATTAACCATAGTTATCCGCTTAGCACTTTTCCCTCTTAGTGCAGGATCCATTAGAAGTGCAAGAAGGATGAAGATAGCTCAACCTGTCATGCAAAAAAGGCAGGCTGAGATCAAAAGCCGCTACGCAAGCAATCCTCAAAAGCAACAGGAAGAATTAGGTAAATTAATGGGCGAATTCGGTAGCCCCTTGGCTGGTTGTCTACCACTACTTGTTCAAATGCCCATATTATTTGCGTTATTTGCGACTTTAAGAGGTTCACCTTTTGCTGATGTACCTTATCTTGTCAATATTAAAGTTCTACCATCAGACCAAATAGCTGCTGTAGAGCCTAAACCTTTCAAGACAGCTAAGCACTCCATATTTATAACTGAAAAGAACCATTTCCCTGTTATTGCAACTCTTCCAGGAGGAACAAAAATTGGTTCAGGTGATTCAGTTAAAATTAATTTGCAAACGATGAGTGGAGATCCATATGTCAACGAATTGAGCAAATATGAAAATGGTTCAAAATTTTCTCCTTCTTGGAAAGTCACCAAAGGAGAAGACATTGTAAAAGTATCTTCTGATGGGACCGTAAATGCACTTAACCCTGGTGATGCGACTGTTGAAGCAAAGATCCCTGGTTTAGCAGCTAAAAGTGGTTTCCTATTTATAAAAGCTTTAGGAAATGTTGGCTTTTATGTAGATGGCGCTATTCATTGGGACATAGCAATTTTAGTAGCAAGTTTCGGATTAACACTCGTAATCTCTCAGGTGCTCTCTGGAAGAGGAATGCCTGTGAACAAACAACAATCAACCGCAAATAAAATTACACCTGTAATGATTACTGGAATGTTTTTATTCTTCCCTTTGCCTGCTGGTGTTTTGCTTTATATGGTCATTGCAAATATTTTTCAAGGATTACAAACATTTTTGCTTAGCAAAGAATCCTTACCAGATAATTTACAAAAAATACTTGACGATCAACTTAAGCAACAAGATAAACCTTCTGTCTCAGTTTCATCAGAAGTGGTATCTGATTCAGATAGATTGCCTTTTGAACCAAAAAGCAATAAATAATTTTAAGATCAACTTATTATATTAATTCATCCTTATCTAGAATCAAACCCATAACTGATGTCTTCTTGGGACGAACAACTTGATCTACTAATTAGAGCGAGAACTCCTATTATTTGGATAAGGAGTAATGAAGAAGAGAGAGTTGAAAATCTTTTAAAAAATTCTACTAAAAGGCTTTCTCCAAGAAGACTTGCGATTTGGGATTACATAGATGGAATTAGTAATATTCTTAATTCTAATAATCTTGGTTCAAGACAGCCAATGGCCGCTCTTGAATGGCTTAAAAAACTTGATGAAAGTTCTCCAACCATCCTTTTATTAAAAGATTTTCACCATTTCTGTGAGGATCCAGGCATCCTAAGAATGCTAAAAAATTTAACCATAAATCTACGCTCAAAGCCTCATTCAATAATTATTAGTTCTGGATTATGGAGTCCTTCAAATGATTTAGAAGAAGACCTAACGATTCTTGATCTTCCTCTACCCAAGGAAAATGAAATCAAGACACTTTTATCAAATATTGCTGAAGCTAGTAATTCTCAATTAGACGAACTAGTTCTAAAAGAACTTACAGATGCATGTGGGGGTCTAAGTGAATCAAGGATCCGTAAAGTAGCCGCTAGAGCTCTTGCGCAAAGAGGTCAAATTGGTAAAGAAGATTTAATAGAAGTACTTGAAGAGAAACGCCAATCTATTGCACGTAGCGAAGTACTGGAATATTGCAAGACAAATAAATCTCCAAATGATGTTGGTGGTTTACAAATACTGAAAGATTGGTTGAAGCAAAGGAAACAAGCCTTCTCCAAAGAAGCAAAAGATTTTGGATTGCCTTTACCTAAAGGGGTTTTACTAGTTGGCCCCCAAGGGACAGGAAAAACTCTAGTAGCCAAAGCAATAGCAAATAGCTGGTCTATGCCTTTATTAAGACTTGATGTAGGTAGATTATTTGCTGGCTTAGTAGGAGCCAGTGAAGCTCGAACAAGAGAGACCATTCAGCGAGCTGAAGCCATGGCCCCTTGCATTTTATGGATTGACGAAATTGACAAGGCTTTCGGCGGAGATGGTAGAAGTGACGGAGGAACGAGTCAAAGAGTGCTTGCAAATATTCTCACATGGATGTCAGAGAAAACTTCTTCTGTTTTTCTTGTAGCCACTGCAAATGGAATAGATAAACTTCCTGCCGAGCTACTGAGAAAAGGAAGATTTGATGAGATTTTCATGCTGGAATTACCCTCTAGAAACGAAAGACATAGCATTCTTGAACTTCATATTCAAAAACGAAGACCTAATTTAAAAATTGATTTAAATGCTGCTGTCGATAGAACAGAGGGATTCTCTGGTGCAGAATTAGAACAATCTGTTATTGAGGCAATGTACTTTGCATTTGCAGAGAAAAGAGAAGTTCTTGAAGGTGATTTGATTCTCGCTATAAGTCAACTAGTCCCCCTTTCTAGGACGGCAAGAGAACAACTTGAATCTCTAAGAGAATGGGCTTCTAGCGGAAGAGCAAGAGCTTCCTCTCCAAAACTTTTTTAGAATTTTCTTGTTATTTTTATTTTTATTAATCAAGAAAGCCCTTGATTTAGTAGAAATTAACTAGTGTGATTATTTTTAGGAACAATTAAGGATTAGGCTAAAAGGACTTCAAAAATTTAGATAGTGATAGACCAGAGACTGCTAAGAGAAAATCCTAATTTAGTTTCAGAGGGGCTTAAATTAAGAGGAATGGATATTGATTTAGGTCCTCTACAAAAATTCTGCAAAAATCTTAAAGAGCTTGAAGAAAAAAGAAATTCTTTACAAGCACAGGGAAATTCAATTGGTAAAGAGGTTGGACTAAAGATAAAACAGGGTCTTTCTCAAGATTCTGAGGAGATTTCAAATCTTCGAATCAAGGGCAATCAAATCAAAAAACAAGTTGGGATTATTGAAGAGGAAGAAAAATCGATTTCAAATAAATTAAATGCACAAATCCTTTGCTTGCCGAACCTTCCAGCAAAGGATGCTCCTGTGGGAAAAGACGAAAAAGATAATAAGGAAATAAGAAGATGGGGAGAACCTATTTCAGGGAATGATTTGAAAGATCATTGGGAAATTGCTAATCAATTAAACCTCTGGGATAGTGAGAGATCTTCAGTAATTGCAAAAAGTCGATTCGTAACCCTTTTCAAACAAGCTGCAAAACTTGAGAGATCACTTATAAATTTCATGCTTGATTTACACGTTAAAAAAGGATATTTAGAAGTTCTTCCTCCAGCTCTTGTAAACACAGCTAGTCTTACTGGCTCTGGACAGTTACCTAAATTCGCAGAAGAAAGTTTTCGATGTGCTGATGATGATTTGTGGCTTACTCCTACTGCTGAAGTTCCAATAACATCTCTCCATCGTGGAGAGATAATCTCTAAAGATTTACTGCCTTTAAGATACGTCGCTTATAGCCCATGTTTTAGAAGAGAAGCTGGTAGTTATGGTAGGGATACCAGAGGTTTAATAAGACTTCATCAATTCAATAAAGTTGAACTATATTGGTTTTCTAATCCAGAAAAATCTGAAGAAGCTTTAGAGCAAATTACATCTGATGCAGAATCTGTCTTACAAGAACTCGAGTTACCTTACCGAGTAATTCAACTATGCACAGGAGACTTAGGTTTCTCAGCAAAAAAAACTTATGATTTGGAAGTTTGGCTGCCAGGTGCAAATTCTTTTAGAGAAATATCTAGTTGCAGTAATTGTGGAGACTTTCAAGCTAGACGTTCCTCAATACGAACAAAAGATAACAATAAAAAAAATATACTTTTGCACACCTTAAATGGAAGTGGATTGGCGATAGGTCGAACTATGGCTGCGATTTTGGAAAATGGTCAACAATCTGATGGAAGTATCAATTTGCCAAAAGCCTTAATACCTTACTTCGGTTCGAACAAATTACAGCCAGAATAGCGCAATCAAAATCTAATTAATGAACGTTCTCTTATCTATAGCTGTTCTGGGCCTTCTGATTTTTTTTCATGAGTCTGGTCATTTTTTAGCAGCAGTACTTCAAAAAATTAAAGTCAGTGGTTTTTCAATTGGTTTTGGACCAGCTCTTTTGAAAAAGGAAATAAACGGAATAACTTATTCACTTAGAGCTCTTCCTTTAGGGGGATTCGTTTCCTTTCCAGATGAAGAAGCTGATTCACTTGTTCAACCCAATGACCCAGATCTTTTAAAGAATAGACCTATCCACCAAAGGGCGATAGTTATTTCAGCGGGTGTGATAGCAAATTTATTACTTGCTTGGATCGTACTTATTGGTCAAGCAAGCTTTGTAGGAATTCCTAATCAACCTGAACCAGGAGTAATAATAATGGGAATACAGCCAGACGAGCCTGCATTTAATTCAGGATTAGTTGCTGGAGATCGAATAATGAGCGTCAACGGTCAAGAGTTAGGAAGCGGCAAAGAGGGGATTATGAATTTAGTAAATATCATTCAGAAATCATCTGGAGAAGAATTACTTTTTGAGAGAGTTAATAAAGGAGAAAGTGATACGGTTTCAATTATCCCAGCCGAAAACGAAGGGAATGGAAGGATAGGAGCTCAATTGCAACCAAATCTTCCAAATGAAGTATCGAAAGCAAATAATGTAGGTGAAATATTTAACAGTACCAATACACAATTTTATGAATTACTAAGTCGAACAGTTATTGGTTATAAAAGTTTGATTACTAATTTCTCTTCAACTGCTCAGCAGTTAAGTGGACCAGTCAAAATTGTTGAGATAGGTGCTCAACTTTCAGAGCAAGGGGGCTCAGGTCTTGTATTATTTTCTGCTTTGGTTTCAATTAATCTTGCAGTTCTTAACTCGTTACCATTGCCGCTGCTTGATGGAGGCCAACTTGTTCTTCTAATTCTAGAGAGTATCCGTGGAAAGCCTGTTCCTGAAAAAATTCAATTAGCTTTTATGCAGTCTGGATTTGTTTTACTTGTAGGACTAAGTGTTGTTTTGATAATTCGTGATACAACTCAGCTATCTTTAGTTCAGCAGTTTGTTCACAGACAATAACCTAAAATAACAGATGATTTTAAGTTGAAAAAAATATTTTGAAAATAAACTTCCTATAATTTCTTAAAACAATCAGACAAGGAGTTAAAATGTAGACAAATGAGTTAAATAAGCCCCTTAATGGCAAAAAAGTCAATGATAGCGCGAGATGTAAAGCGCAAAAAACTTGTAGAAAGATACGCAGCCAAGCGTAAAACTCTTATTGATGCGTTCAAATCTGCCAAAGATCCCATGGAAAGGCTAGAGATCCATAGAAAGATTCAAGCTTTGCCTAGAAATAGTGCACCTAATAGAATTAGAAATCGTTGTTGGGCCACGGGTAAACCAAGAGGTGTTTATAGAGATTTTGGCCTATGCAGAAATCAACTCAGATCAAGAGCTCACAATGGAGAATTGCCTGGAGTAGTAAAATCAAGTTGGTAAAAACTAAAAGTAAATTAATTCATACCAAGAAGTGGGAAATATTATATCTCCCACTTTTTTTTTAGTTTTATAGTTTCAGTAATGTTGGTAAATGTTTCCTCTAGGAAACAAATCTATCGAGATTTTTACTCAATTAGTCCCATCAAGTGTAAGAATGTATAAAGACAAAAAGCTATAAAGTCACGTGCAAGGTCAGACAAAATCCGTTTCCTTCGATGGTAGAGAGATAAAGCTCACTACAGGGAGATTTGCTCCACAGGCTGGTGGTTCAGTAATGATTGAGTGTGGGGACACCTCCGTTCTCGTAACAGCTACAAAATCGACAGGACGAGAGGGGGTTGATTTCCTACCTTTAATGTGTGAGTACGAAGAAAGGTTATATGCAGCAGGAAGAATTCCAGGTAGTTTCATGCGTCGCGAAGGTCGGCCTCCTGAGAGAGCAACTTTGATTTCAAGATTAATTGATCGTCCAATGAGACCTCTTTTCCCTGGTTGGATGAGAGACGATATTCAAATAGTTGCAACCTGTCTTTCATTAGATGAAAGAGTTCCAGCGGATGTTTTAGCTGTGACTGGAGCTTCAATGGCAACATTAATGGCTGGTATTCCTTTTCAAGGTCCTATGGCTGCTGTTCGCGTTGGGCTTTTAGGAGATGACTTTGTGCTTAATCCAAGTTATAGAGAAATCGAAAGGGGTGATCTTGACCTTGTGGTTGCTGGAACTCCCGATGGTGTAGTTATGGTTGAAGCAGGAGCCAATCAACTTTCAGAACAAGATGTTATTGAAGCTATTGATTTTGGCTATGAAGCTATAACTGAATTAATCAATGCTCAGAAAGAAGTTTTAAAAGAATCAGGAATCAAGCAAGTGATGCCTGAAGCTCCTCAGACAGATGAAACAATATCTAACTATTTAGATAAAAACTGTACAAAATCAATTAGTGAAGTTCTCAAAAACTTTGATCAAACAAAAGAAGAAAGAGATAATAAGATCGAAGAAATAAAGATAAATATTTCTTCAAAAATAGATGGACTAAAAGAAGATAATGCTGTAAGAAAATCTCTTTCTTTAAATAACAAACTACTAGAAAATAGTTATAAAGCTTTAACCAAAAAGTTAATGAGAGATCAAATTCTTAAGGAAGGTAAAAGAGTAGATGGAAGAGAGTTAAATGAAGTACGAGCCATCGATGCTGATGCTGCTGTTTTACCCAACAGAGTTCATGGATCAGCGTTATTTCAAAGGGGTTTAACTCAAGTTCTTTCTACTGCAACATTGGGTACTCCAAGTGATGCACAGGAAATGGACGATTTAAATCCCAATACTGATAAGACCTACATACATCATTACAACTTCCCGCCTTACTCTGTTGGAGAGACTAGACCAATGAGAACGCCTGGAAGAAGAGAAGTTGGTCATGGAGCTTTAGCAGAAAGGGCGCTAATACCTGTATTACCAGCGAAAGACACCTTCCCCTATGTCTTAAGAGTTGTAAGCGAAGTTTTAAGCTCAAACGGCTCTACTTCTATGGCTTCAGTATGTGGAAGCACCCTTGCGTTGATGGATGCAGGAGTCCCTTTAAAAGCACCTGTAGGTGGAGCAGCTATGGGTCTAATCAAAGAAGGAAAAGAAGTAAGGATTTTAACTGACATTCAAGGAATTGAAGACTTTCTTGGAGACATGGATTTCAAAGTTGCAGGAACAGAAAAAGGGATTACAGCCTTGCAAATGGATATGAAGATAACTGGACTTCCTATTGAGACAATTGGGGAAGCAATCAATCAAGCGCTTCCAGCGAGGACTCATATCTTAGGAAAAATGCTAGAAGCAATTGAAACACCAAAAGACAATCTGTCTCCTCATGCCCCAAGACTTTTAAGCTTTAGAATAGACCCAGAGCTCATAGGAACTGTCATTGGCCCTGGGGGCAGAACAATTAAAGGAATTACAGAAAGAACTAACACAAAAATAGATATAGAAGATGGAGGGATTGTCACTATTGCTTCACATGACGGGGCGGCTGCAGAAGAGGCTCAGAGAATTATTGAAGGTTTAACTAGAAAAGTACATGAGGGAGAAATTTTCCCTGGTTCGATCACAAGAATCATTCCAATTGGTGCCTTTGTTGAAATCCTTCCTGGCAAAGAAGGTATGATACATATCTCTCAATTATCTGAAGCAAGAGTTGAAAAAGTTGAAGATGTTGTAAAAGTTGGAGATCAAGTAACCGTAAGAGTCAGAGAAATCGATAATCGGGGGCGCATTAATTTAACTTTGAGAGGAGTAGCTCAAAATGGTGGAATGAATAACTATCCTGAGCCAACTCCAACTCCTGTCGCCCCTCTAACTTAAATTAGACTACATATTTAGGTTCTTGTAGAGAGAAAAACTCCATAGCTTTTTGGCAAATCTTTTGATGAGATTTCCCATGGCTTGCAATTAAACAACCTGACTGGGAAAAGTTTGATTTTTCATAACTCAAATTTGTACCATCAGCATGAGAGATCATTCCACCAGCCGCCTCAATAAGTGCATGTGGAGCAGCCATATCCCAATCCTTTGGTGAGGTGTCCCCAGACAAAGAGATATAAACATCTGCTTCTCCTCTCAAAATCGAGGCTACTTTGCATCCGACACTTCCTATTTTTTTTATCTCAGCAAAACACAAAGTTGACAAAAGGTCTTTAAGTATTGGTTGTTGATGATTTTTGCTTGAAACTAGAACCAATTTTGAGACGTTCAACCTTTCACTAAAAGAAAAGTGATTTTTGCAACCATCACGATTTTCAAACCATGCCCCAATTCCAACAATTCCAAACCATAATTCATTCTTTTCAGGAATCAAAACTATCCCTATTTTCGGCTTTTGTTTATATGCTAAAGCAATATGAACTGCATAGTTTTCAGACCCTTGAAGAAAATCTTTTGTACCGTCTAAGGGGTCAAGAATCCAGCACCAATCTTTTTTATAATTGTATTGCTGAGAAGTTTTTTCCTTAGAAGTTTCTTCGCTTAAAATATCCCATTCTTTAAAAGTGAAGTTTTCCCTAAGTCCAGAAATCAATAATTCATTTACGGCCATATCAGCTGCTGATACTGGACCATCACCACCTTCTTCTACGGTTAAAGATCTTGGGAAGCCATAGGGAGGTTCTTCTCCTCTCGCATATGCCATCAAGACATCAGCGGAAGCCCAGCTAAGCTTTCTAAGTTCATCCAACAAAGTCGTTAATTCGACCTCTTCTGGCACAACAAGATCAATTGACATAATGGATTTAACCGATGATCGCCAGCGTCAACAAGAAAGATCAGAACCTTGTCCAGGAACACTTTACATAGTCGGCACGCCAATAGGTAACTTAGGAGATTTATCTCCAAGGGCAAAGTCAATTCTCAAAAACGTTTCACTCATAGCATGTGAGGATACTCGCAGAAGCGGACAATTATTGAAAATAATAAAATCTGAAGTACCACTCCTTAGCTATCACAAACATAATTTCAAAAGTCGTCAATCTCAATTATTAGAAACTCTTAAAAGCAATGGAAGTCTTGCTTTAATAAGTGATGCTGGCTTACCAGGGATAAATGATCCAGGACAAGAACTTGTTCATGCTGCTAGGTGCAATAATTTTGAAGTGATTTGCATACCTGGACCTTGCGCAGCAACTACAGCATTAGTAATAAGTGGATTACCCTCAGAAAGATTTTGCTTTGAAGGATTTCTCCCAAAAAAACAATGCCTAAGGAAGAAGCGTTTGGAGGATATTTCTCAAGAACAGAGAACGACAGTAATATATGAATCACCACATCAATTGATAAAACTGTTAGAAGATTTATCTATTTCATGCGGGAAAGAACGCCCTATTCAAATTGCCAGAGAACTTACAAAAAAATATGAAGAGTCAATAGGTAAGACAATTGAGGAGGTTAAGGAATATTTTATTACAAACAAGCCAAAAGGAGAATTCACTATAGTTCTAGGAGGAAATAATACTAAGCAAAAAATCAAAATAAGCGAATCAGAAGCGTTAAATAAACTGAATAAATTAATACTTCAAGGAGAAAAATCTAATATTGCAGCTCGAAAAATCGCTGAAGAAACAGGTTATGAAAAAAAATGGCTTTATTCCAAATTACATAAGAGACTTGACAAATAAACTTTTCCACTCAAAGCTAATTTAAAATATAGATTTTAAATTAGAGAAATTTCCAAAATGTTTTTTAGAATACAACTTTTAACTTTCAATATTGCCACAGCAATATTATTAATTTTTTTCCTTTGCCTTGGATCTCAAAATCTAGGAAAGAAATATAGCTTAAATTTTCTAATTAATGAAACGGTAGATCTTCCAATTGGTTTTTTAGTTGGCACATCATTTACTTTCGGATTAATGTCTGGAGGCTTAACTTCAGTATTAATGATAGAAAATAATGATAAAAAATAAACTTTTTAAAACCTAACAATCTAAACCTATAATAGAATCTTCAAGAATCAATCTAGTAATACCCTTTGAAATTAAATATGACTTTGAAAGATTGAAAACACTGGTATTTGGAATCTTGATAACTCTTTGATTTTTTGAACATATTCTTTTTGCTGAACGTTGGTTTGCAAATAGTAATATTGCATTTCTTTGTAATTCGTTCTCTGGTAAAAAACTCCATTCTGGCAAATCAGAAATAGGTTGTAAATCTAGCTCAACTTTCTTATCAACAATCATATAAACACTTTCAGGGAGGCTTTCATAATTAAGTATCACAAAATCTAATTTTTCCTTCTTTTGATCAAAATCAAAACTAGAAATCAGCGGTGCTATTTCCTCAAAGTTATTATCAAAGTTTTGATTATTTTTATCCATGTCATAATTTTTATTTGTTAGATCGTCAGAGTGCGAATCTCCATCTAAATCATCAGTATTGAAAGAATCTAAAGAAGCAATTTCATCAAAATTTGAGCCATGAGATACTTTACTTACTTTTATATTAAAATCTTCCTCTTTTTGTTTTACCTTTTCATTCTCAATTAATTTTTCTTTTTTATTGCTGATCTTTGATCTTTTTTTCTTTAAAAGTGCATATTCATTCTCACTCAATAGAGTTTTGACAGTTCTATTTATAGTATTTGGAGTACAACTATATTTTTCTGCTAAGACATTGGTATTATCTCCAGCTCTATAAGCCTCTAGGATTTCAGTCTTTTGTGTCTTGGTCAATCTTCTTGAAATCATCTCTATTATTTCTATATATCCAAGATAAGGCCTAATCATAAGCATAAGAAGTAGTAAAAAAAATTCCTAACCTATAAAAACCCCTACAAAAATTCAGAAAGCTAAAAACTCTTCGCTGAAGCTCTAAACCCTGACTTACTTCTTAGGAATAAATGCAATTTTCTTATCTTTTGAATAAATTGAAAAGATACAAGCCCTAAACCAGACTATTGTTGATCTGCTTAATTCTGCTTGTAGCGAGCTACATCAGTATGTAGTCTTAAATAGTTGGTTTTTAAATCACTGCGACCATTGTCGTCTTTATCTTAAAGATCTTCGCTAGCTCCCTTAGCTCAGCTGGATAGAGCAACTGCCTTCTAAGCAGTGGGCCGCTGGTTCGAATCCAGCAGGGAGCGTACTCAAACTCAATTCAGACAAAGCTATTACAATAGTCCTGCGAACATAAACTTCAAATGAGCAATAATTTTTTGACAAATTTATGTAGACATATTAACCACACTAAAAAAGACACTGATTTTTTACGCAGTGAAAATTCATAAGAAAGAAATAAAATTAAAATCAATCAAGGAAAAATGGAAAATTCTAATAAAGAGGTGAAAGGCAAAGAGAAATTTTTTGAAATAAAAACGTTTCCTGTTCCATTTTATAAAAGCGAAAATAAGGACATTATTTCCGTTTCAACCAAGCCCCTTCATAAATTCTCTACGGAGAAATTAATTGATGAAGCAATGAAGCTTCATCAACAAGGAAATATTTCAGAAGCGTCAAAATATTATCAATATTTTATTAATAAAGAATTTTGTGATTACAGAGTTTTTTTTAATTATGGAATCATATTGAGGGATATTGGAAATTTACAAGAAGCTGAATTATTTACTCGCAAAGCTATTGAAGTTAA
>QCID01000007.1 GCA_003216895.1 Prochlorococcus sp. AG-402-K04
GCTAATTAGACTGCCAGTCGTGATATTAAAGGAGAATGATCCTTTCTGTGGACTATATGTAGGACAATTTATGAAGAGAATTAGTAAATCCCCCTCAAAGAGCGCCTAAAGAGCCTTAAGATTCTTTTAAGATTTAGCCTTTGAGGTCGAAAATTGGTTCTAATCAAGTGGCTGATAAATGGGCATAGGCTTGAAGAGAGAGTACCTCTGAGTGACGCTCGGCACAGAAAATACGAATTAGAGGCTCAAGGGGCAGTTGTTTATTGGAGCGAAAGAACTTATCTCTGATTTACAAGATCAATAAGTGATTGTTTCCATTCTTTTTTTAAATCCCATAATTCTCTTTTGGTAAAGCTCATAGCGATATTTTTTTCCACATACGCTGCTTCATTTATAAACACTGGAATATAAGGTTCATCTTCTTTGAACCTAATTATTTCTCCATTCAACTTAGAAAACAATTCATCGTTTTTCTTTAATTTTTGCCAATCCTTTGATTGCCTTAGAGGATGCACATATCCATCAATATTGCCTTCTTCATCTCTCGGGAAATCAATACTTTTAATATGCCTGTGAATTATCAACTTATCTGGGAAAAAGAGATTTAAGTTCTTAATTTGATGAATTTTCTCCATCGAAGCCTCAAGAATCAACTTTGTTTGCGATATAACTCTGGAATTCAAGAGACCCTGAGCAATGGGTCCAATCTCTACAACAATTCCACAAGGCCAAGATTCAACTAAAAAACCAGTTTGTTTTTGATCAGATTCGTGAAGATATATAGGCAAACCTAATTGATTTTGAATTAATGAAGCCAAAGCCAAATCTGCATGCCTTCTCCCATAAACAACTAAGCAGCTCCCCATGGAGGCTGTCGTTGTATGAAAATCTAATGCAATTTGACAGGGGTTTTCTCCTGCCTCTCCATAAAGATTCACGAGCTGACTTGCTCTACTTACCTCAAGAATTGAAGAGTTAATAGATAAAACTGATTCTTCTTGGAAACTCCTATTCAAATCTTGATGAATGTATCTTTTCCCAGCCTTTTGCGCTTCTGGATTTCCAATTACCTTATAAGTTTTAATCCCGTAGGTATTTATTGAAAGGGATGATTTTTTCCATTGATCGAAAAGAAAAATACCGTTTATCTCATTACCATGAGTACCAGCCACTAGAAGCACCTGTAGCGGCATCATCATCAAATAACTTAATTTATACGTATAAGCATAAAAGAAATTAATGGCCATACCACCAATACTTGTTAAATCGGCTAAAGAAATTTGGAATTGTGAATGGAAGATTTTAATGAATGGGCTTGCACCTTCAGATTCACAAGGCAACTACAACAGACCTCAGAACCTCCAACCGGCAATTCAAATCCCCACAAAAAGTGATTTAGAAGATAGAGAAATGGATCAAATGCCATATTTGATTATTGGCAAAAGTTGTCCATGGGCTCACAGAGTATGGATAATGCACGAAATAAAAGGTTTAAAACCTACAATTAATCTAAATGTCGCTCAAGTAAATACCTCGAGCGGTAGATGGATATTTCAACCTAATCTAAAAGGATGTAAAACACTTCAAGATCTATATAAAAAATGTAATCATTACCAAGTCAAAAAAGCTACTGTACCTATGCTATTTGATCCAGGGAAAGAGGCTAAGTCAAAATTTAGATTAATAAACAATGAAAGTGCTGACCTATTAGAAATTCTAAACAAATGGCCAGTAAATACTAATAATATAAACCTTAGTCCCAAAAACCATCATGAAAAAATATTCAACTGGCAGAATCTAATTCAAGAAAATATTAATAATGGAGTTTATAAATGTGGTTTTGCTAGGAACCAAAAAGCATATGAAAAAGCATCTAAAAATTTGTTTTCAACTCTAAATATTATCGAAGAAAGTCTTAAATCAAATGGGCCTTTGCTATGTGGGGAAGATTTAACAATTGCTGATATAAGGCTATTCCCTACTCTAATCAGATGGGAGTGTGTTTATGAACCACTTTTCAAATGCAGCAATAAACCAATTGAATCATTTCCAAATATAATAAAATGGAGAAAAACTATTTTTAATTTATATAATATTAAAAAAACATGTAATGCAGATACTTGGAGAAAAGATTATTTTGGAGCTTTATTTCCATTAAATCCAAGTAGTATTATTCCACAAGGTGAAAGTATAAGCACAATCGTAAATCGCTCATGATCAAAAATGAAACAAGAAAATTCCTACTTTCAATCTTCTAATTCAATAAAAGGAGTTTATGGAGATTTTATAGTAACTTCTAATGATAAAAAAGAAGTTCTATTATACCGCTTATCGATTTTGTTATGCGGCTTATTCTTTTCAATAGGAATAGCTCATTGGTTTACCAATGGATCTAATCAAACTTGGATTTGGCTACTTGGTATGTCAATAAGCATGGGTTTAAGTCTTAAGTGGATACATATATATCTAAGACCTTTACATCAAACACTAGCCATTTTATGGGTACTCGGATGTATGGGATTTTTAATACTTTCATATCATTTTGGAGTTACAAATCTCATCTATGGCCTTAGAGAAAATCCAAAATCAATATTACTTATCGGTCCACTTTTTGCTTCTTTAACGGGGATTGGTTTCAAAGAGTTTTTTTGTTTTAGAAGAATTGAAGCAATAGGGATAACAATTTTTATTCCAATTGCTTTAATTGGATATTTAACTGAATTAGCAAATGAAAGTTTTACTTTTGCAATGCTAGTGGTATCGTCCTTACTATTGCTAATACTGGGAATAAGGAAATTCAACCTGCCAGCAGAAGCAGATGTAGGAGACAAGAGCGTTTTTGATTTTTTAGAACGCCAGAGGAAGCTAAAAGCATCTGATAGTTGAAAAAATTGACAAATTATCCATTCTCAATTTTGTGAAGCGACTTAAAAAAGATCCATTTAGAAGGTCTTAAGTCAGGAAATGGTGAGGAAATCCAACCAAATTTACAAACCACGTGCATTCTTCCTCCATCATAATTATTGTATAAATCAATTATTCTGCTCTTTACAAGAACCCATGAAAACAATTGATGAGCATATTAAAAAGGATGAATCTGAAATCCAACAAGCTAAAGCTCAGGGGAATGAATCTAAGCTTCATCACTTAGAAGATGAACTTAATTCTCTTAAGGAATACAAGGAACATCATCCTGAAGACAAGCATGATCCAAATGCGCTTGAACTTTTCTGCGACGCCAACCCTGATGAACCAGAGTGCTTGGTTTACGACGATTAACTTAATATTAAAAAAACAAATAAGGGGGCAATTAAATTGCCCCCTTATTTGTTTTAATTTGAATCTAATTAATAATCCATATTAAAATCTGAAGGGCTGCCAGTTAAAGAGCATACAACTGCCTCTTCATTTTTCATTTGACGCACCTCGGCGATAGGTCTACCCATTTTCTTTAGAACATTAATATCTTGATCAGTCTGACAACGAGCAATAATTTCTCCTTGTCCATCAAAACAACTGTAAAAATCCATAATTTTAATAACTCTCTTTAGTTATGACCAAAAATTAACTGTAAGACAAGTAGGTATGATTCACTCATAACAATTAATTAATATCCAAGTTCGTTCCAAATAGAACTTAACAAATCATCCAGACCAAATTTCGTTACTGCGGAAATTATATGTACCTTTTTCCTAGTTAATTTCTCAATTTTATTTAGAAGTTTTTTAATTTCATTCTCATTTAGTAGTTCTTTTTTATTAAGAACAAAAATTCTAGGCCTAGAAATTAAACCATGACCATAAGACATTAATTCCTCATTAATAGTTTTGAAATCATTTATCGGATCGGTTGAAGCTGAGTCAATTAGATGAAGCAAAACCTTTGTTCTTTCAATATGTCGGAGGAAATCATGCCCTAGTCCAATACCTTTTGAGGCTCCAGAAATTAAACCAGGAATATCTGCGAAAACTGTTCCGTCTCCTGAGGGTCTTCTGACTACTCCGAGATTAGGAATTAAAGTTGTAAAAGGATAATCAGCAATTTTTGGTCTTGCAGAGGAGAGTACAGAAATCAAAGTGCTTTTACCTGCATTAGGTAAACCAATAATTCCAACTTCTGCTAGAAGTTTTAATTCCAATTGCAATGACCATTCTTCCCCAACTTTCCCTTCAGTAAATTTTTCTGGAGCTCTATTACTATTTGATAGATAACGAGCATTACCGAAACCTCCTTTACCACCAAACGCCACAATCAGTTGCTGACCTTTGTGAGTTAAGTCACCAAGAATGATATTTGTAGAAAGATGTCTAACCTCTGTTCCGCATGGAACTTTAAGCACAGTATCTTTTCCTGATGCTCCAGTACATTTATTAGGACCGCCTCGATGACCATTCTCAGCTGAAATTAATTTCTGAAATTTGAAATCCAAAAGAGTTTGCAAATTATCATCAGCCTCCAAAACAACATTTCCTCCTTGTCCTCCATCTCCACCCGCAGGACCACCGGCTGGAACATACTTTTCTCTTCTAAACGCAGAGATGCCATCACCACCTGAACCTGCCCTAACATCAATAATGGCCTGATCAATAAATTGCATTTAGAAATATATATGATCAATAAACAAAATAATAATTCTTAAATTCATACTTGTTAAATTAAAGAATTTGAAGTTACTTTTTATAATTTTTCAACCAAAATTATTCAAGCATCCATATAACACTACATCCTGGACCGCCGTCATGAGGTTCTGCATCGGCTACTTTCCCAATATAAGAAAGTGAATCTAACCATTTCCTCAAA
This sequence comes from Prochlorococcus sp. AG-402-K04, assembly GCA_003216895.1. GTDB lineage: Bacteria > Cyanobacteriota > Cyanobacteriia > PCC-6307 > Cyanobiaceae > Prochlorococcus_B. The sequence goes on from QCID01000007.1 coordinate 4,801, forward strand.
CCTTTTTTAAGTTTCCCAGAACCAATTCCATGTATAACCCACAAAGCACCAGAACAATTCCTCAGTTTTTCTTCAATTACCCCCTCCGCTTCATGCACTCGTAAACCTCTTACATCTAGAGTATTTTTCTTAGTGCGAACCAAGGAAAAATTCTTTCTTACTTGCGAAGTTTTTACTTTCACAGTTGTATTTATTTCCGCTTTTTGACCATCGAGACTTTCTACTGCAGATAAGCTAACTGTGCTTCGAAATACACCGCATAATACTGTTAATTGCATACCATCATCTGAGAAAGAAATTATTTCACCTGCTTTTCCTATTGAAGACAATCTAACTTTGTCCCCAATCTTGGGAACCCAGCCCGGTATATGAGGAATCCGCTTGTTGCTTCGATATCCCTTCTCCATTTGCCGTAATCGTTTACCAGCAATTCTTGCCGTTTCACCGCTAGCATTTTGATCGCGCAAGCGTTTAATCAAATGTCTAACTTCTTTTTGACCTTCTCGAATTGATGACTCCAGTTTGAACCTTCCTTGTTCATTAAACTTCTCCGTTTGTTGACGTTGTCTCTGCCAACTATCAAGTAATTCTTCATGTAATAATTCAGTCTTCGCCAATAAAGCCGCGGCATCTTCAGCTGCTGATTGCTGCCGCTCTCGTTGTTTTTCTAAGCCCTTAATCACTTGATTAACATTATCAACGTTTTTAGGATTGATAAAATCTTGAGCACGTTTTATTACTTCCGAATCAAGACCAAGTCTTTTTGAAATCTCAATTGCATTACTCCTACCAGGAATTCCCCATTGCAAATGAAAGGTTGGTTTTATTGTTTCACTATCAAACGAAACTGAAGCATTTTCAAATCTTGAATCACTATATTTCAGTGCTTTTAATTCTCCAAAATGAGTAGTAGCAATAGTTAATCGTGCTCTATCCGCCATTATCTTTAACAGAGCCATGGCTAAAGCTGTACCTTCAGAGGGGTCTGTTCCTGCCCCAACTTCATCTAAAAGAACGAGAGTAGTACCAGGGGAAAAAGATATGGCATCGAGTATTCGACTTATACGCAGAACATGCCCACTAAATGTAGATAAATTTTGCTGTAATGACTGCTCATCACCAATATCAGCTAAAATATTTTTACACCAGGGTAATCTCGGAGAGCCAGTACATGGCAAAAGCAAACCTGCTTTTGCCATTAAAACTGCTAGACCAATACTTTTCAACGCAACTGTTTTGCCTCCAGTATTAGGACCTGTAATTGCAACAACTTTTAAATCAGATGGAACATCAAAACTATTAGGAACTACTGTATTTTTATCCTCATGGAAATCATTCCATACTAATAAAGGATGACGAAAATCTTTAATATCAAATAATGTATTTTCTTGTTCATCAAGAATTGCTGGTACCCCGTTCAGCCATTTAGAGTAACGTGCTCGAGACAATGCAAACTCAATCTGTAAAAGAATCTCTCCTAAATGAGCTATTACATCGGCATTTAAACCAACCTCTTTACTCCAATTAGCCAGAAGCCTCCTCTCTTCATCTGAGATTTCAGATTCTATCTTCGCCAAACGATTTCCTATTGATATAACAACTTGTGGCTCGATATAAATAGTGTTACCAGAAGCAGAACTATCATGAACCATTCCTTTAATCTGATCAGAAGTCCCGGCTTTAAATGCTAAAACAGGTCTTCCATACCTCTCTGAGATAATATTATCTTGAAGTAATCCACCATATTTCCGTATAATATCTTGAAGAATATCTTTTCTTTGAAGACGTAAAGAATTCCTATGACGTCGTAATTCAGAAAGTTTTGAACTAGCACGATCTGCAATTCTCCCACCTTCATCCAGTCCAAATTCGAGTAATTTTTGCAACTCAGGCAAAGTTGCAATGTCTTTGAGTAATTCAGAAAGTCGTGGACGTATTAATTGCTCAAATATTAGTTTTCGTAATTTTCTAGCAGCTCTTAGAGTATCAGCTACTTTTAATAAATCCTCACCTATGGCGACACCACCTTTGGAGCATACCAAAAGAATATTTGACAAATCATGAACACCTTCAAAAGATATTCCTCCATCAAGGGAAATGTCTAATGATCCAATTTCCAATGTTTGGCATAATAGCTCCTGGCTAAGAGATATATCTAATGGCAAATCAAAGCTTTTACATTTATTACGACCTTGTTTGGTAACAGCAAATGTAGACAAATGGCTACAAACAGTTGGCCATTCAAGTAACTCCAAAGACTCTAAAATTATTTGTGCTTTTTCGGAGTCATCATGAGTGATTGTGAATCCCATTCGTCTACCTAAAGTCTATTGATTTGTTGGAATTCCTGTTGATGGGTGATAAAGCATTTCCAACCAATTACCTTCTGTATCTTTCAAGTAAAATGAAGAAGTTCCATCTCGATGATCATGCAAAGCGCCAACCTTAACACCTTGATTTTTTAGAGAATAATGAATTCTCTCTATTTCATCCTTATTTGTGAAATGAAATGCAAAATGTGGACCAGCAGCTTTATAGCTCGGACCAAGCAAAGCAAGGCCATCTTTATTCTCTCCTGTCTCTAAGTAACACCAATCAGGATCATCCCAAACAAGCTTCATTCCCAAGCTCAAGTAAAAACTTTTAGCCCTATCAACATCATCCACTCTTATAGCTATATGTCCGAGGCGATGAACACTTTCAATATTTAATTCAGACTGTTTTTCTATCATTACTTTTGATTAAAAATTGAAGTTTTAATAATTTTCTCAACTAACTCTATTGTTCTTTTAACCATCCTGCGGCATCACAAGCATGATATGTAAGAATCAGATTTGCTCCAGCTCTTTTAAAACTCAATAAAGTTTCCAAAACGATCGCCTTTTCATCTATCCAACCTCTTTGAGCAGCGGCTTTGACCATTGAATACTCTCCACTAACGTTATACGCAGCGATTGGTAATTCTGATTCTTCCCTTAAACGATAAATAATATCTAAGTAAGCCAAACCAGGTTTCACCATTAGAATGTCCGATCCCTCTTGTTCGTCAAGTTGAGCTTCTGTTATAGCTTCTCTAGCATTAGCTGGATCCATCTGATAGGTGTTTTTATTTTTCGGGATAGGCTTATTTGATAATGATCTTGGAGCAGAATCTAAAGCTTCTCTAAAAGGCCCATAATAAGCAGATGAATATTTTGCGGTATAACTAATTATTCCTACATGTTCAAAGCCTTCATCATCTAATGCTTCTCTTATGGCTCCTACTCTTCCATCCATCATGTCACTAGGGCCAATTAAATCTGCTCCAGATTGTGCTTGAACTACTGCTTGTTTACATAAATAATCAACGGTTTCATCATTCAAAATTATTCCTTGATTACTAACTATTCCATCATGACCATCACAAGAGTAAGGATCTAAAGCTACATCAGTCATAACACACATTTCAGGTATCTCTATTTTCAATCTTTCAATAACCCTTGGTATTAAACCTTTTTCATTAAAACATTCAGCTCCATCTTCTGTTTTTAACTCGTCTGGAACTTTTGGAAATAGAACGACACATCTAATACCTAGATTCCAAGCACGTTTAACTTCATCGACCAATCCATCCATTGACCAGCGAAATGCACCTGGCATCGCTGGTATTTCTTGAATATCTGAACCTTCATGAACAAAAAGAGGATAAATAAAGTCAGATGCAGAGACACTATTCTCTCTAACCATATCTCTTAAAGAGTTTGTTCTACGAAGACGACGGGGCCGATAAGTAAGATCCATATTGACCAATAGAGATAACTACAATAGAGATAACTACATTTTACTTCCTTTAAGACCTAGCCTGTTCTAACCAACTTGATCGAGGTTCATCTATTCGAACAGATCTAAGCTTTTCAAGAAGTCGTAACTCATCATCTGACCAGCTTTCAGGTAATTTTAATTTTAGATTAAAAAACAAATCTCCTTGGGTATCTAAGTTATGTAATCCTTGGCCTTCTAATCTGATTGTTTGCTCAGATAAACTTCCAGAAGGTATTGATATAAATGTATCTCCTCGAGGAGAGGCAACAGAAATATTTGATCCTAAAGCTAATTCATCTAAAGAGATAGGTAAATCTGCATAAACATCTAAACCTTTCACTTTCCAAATCGGATGAGATTTAATACTTATTTCAATCAATAAATCTCCTCTTTTACCTTTTCCAGACTGTATATTACCCATATTTTTAATACGTATTATTGATCCTGTTGCAATTCCTTTTGGTATTTTCACTTCGATACGTTCATTATTTACTAAAAGATTCTTTTTGGCTCCATTCAAAGCTTCAAAAAAACTAATCTGCAAATTAAATTCAGCATCAAGATTTAATGATTTAGCGTTCTTATCTGAAGATATATTTGAGTAAATTTCTTGCCCAACCTCACTAAACCTCCCAATTAAATCACTCAAAAAATCATCAAAATTTAGATATTGATCAAAGTGCTCATCATTATTTACTCTATCATAATCTTTAAACTTTCCATCTCTATTTTTGAACCAATAATTTAGAAATTGATCATAAGACTTTTTTTTATTCTCATCTGAAAGAATCTCATAAGCTTCATTTATTTCTTTGAACTCCGACTCGGCAGTCTCATCATTTGGATGCAAATCAGGATGAGATTTTTTAGCAAGTTTCCTGAAGGCACTTTTGATTTCTTCATCGGTAGCATTTCTACTAACGCCAAGGACTTTGAAATAATCCTTAAAACCATCTAATGCCATAGAAATCAAGCTTGTTTCATAGTGAAAATCAATCTTTTCAATGATTTTTATTCAATATAAGTATCTAAAAGTAGAAATTGCAGAACTTAATGGAACCTTGAAGATATAGGCTTAGTTAAAGCAAAATTAAGTAAGGAGAATCGATTGGAGTTAATTAACGGTTTTCACCTGAAAAATATCAGAGGTGATGTATTAGGCGGATTGACCGCAGCAGTGGTAGCACTACCTCTTGCTCTGGCTTTTGGAGAGACTGCTTTAGGCGCAGGAGGAGCAATCTATGGCTTATATGGAGCTGTAGTTGTTGGTTTTTTAGCTGCACTATTCGGAGGGACCCCAGCCCAAGTAAGCGGTCCAACTGGACCAATGAGTGTGACTGTTGCTGCAGTTGTTGCCACTCTTGTTTCAGCAGATGTTCCAAAAGATCTCTCAGCAGGAGAAATTCTGCCACTAGTTATGGCAGCGGTAGTTGTTGGAGGTCTTTTTCAAATCCTCTTTGGAATACTCCGTTTAGGTAAATACATAACCCTTGTTCCATACTCAGTTGTATCTGGATTCATGTCAGGTATTGGAGTAATAATTATTTGCGTAGAACTCGGAAATTTGCTTGGCATTTCAACTGATGGAAAAGTAATTGAAAGACTTACAACAGTTTTCTCAAATTTCCAACCATATGGGCCTGCAATTTCAGTTTCAATTATGACCCTTGGCATAGTTTTCTTAACTCCCAGACGAATTAGCCAATGGGTCCCATCGCCTCTTCTCGCTTTATTAATAGTCACTCCATTATCTTTGATATTTTTTGGTAATACAGAATTAGCTCGAATAGGAGATGTCCCTACTGATGGTTTAAATCCTAGTTTACCTAACTTTCAAAGAGTCCTTAGCGATCAAAAATTCTTACAAATAATCCTCAAAGCTGGACTAACTTTGGCAGTTCTAGGTGCAATTGATTCTTTATTAACATCTTTGGTTGCAGACAACATATCTGAAACTAGGCACAAGTCAGATCGTGAATTAATTGGACAAGGAATAGGTAATGCAGTTGCAGGCTTTTTCACTGGTCTTCCTGGAGCTGGAGCAACAATGCGAACCGTCATAAATGTCAAATCAGGAGGATCAACGCCACTATCTGGAGTTGTTCATTCAGTAGTACTTTTAATAGTTCTAGTAGGCGCTGGTCCATTTGCAGCAGTTATTCCAAAAGCACTGCTAGCAGGTATTTTGATAAAGGTTGGCTTGGACATAATCGACTGGGGATTCATATTTAGAGCCCAGAGGCTTTCGTTGAAAACTGCCTCTGTAATGTATGGGGTCCTTTTAATGACAGTTTTCTGGAACTTAATTTGGGCTGTACTAGTTGGAGTATTCATAGCAAATATGCTTACAATCGATTCCATTACTGAAACTCAATTGGAGGGAATGGAAGCAGACAACCCAATAGATTCAGAAGCAAATAACAATGCAGCAAATGCTCAACTTCCCTCAGATGAAAAAGCACTTTTAGATCGCTGTGCAGGCGAAGTGATGCTATTCCGATTAAAAGGACCACTTAGTTTTGGAGCGGCAAAAGGAATAACCGAAAGAATGATGCTAGTAAGAAACTATAAAGTTTTAATCCTTGATATTACTGATGTTCCTAGACTTGGTGTTACCGCAACTCTTGCCATAGAAGATATGGTGCAAGAAGCACTAAATAACTCAAGGACAGCATATGTTGCTGGTGCAACTGGAAGAGTAAAAGAAAGACTTGCTAAATTTGGAGTTGATGTGATTGGTACAAGAAAAGAAGCGCTCACTGCTGCAATTGACAGCCTAAGTGTTTGATAATCAATATTTTTATTTGATTTCTTGCTTTAAGAACTAATAAGAAATGGGCCAAAACCTTTTCATCCAAAATGCTTTAAGTCCTCCAATACTTTTTTTCTTTTTGGGTGCGATTGCATACGCATTAAAATCTGATTTTGAGATACCAGCTCCATTACCAAAATTATTTTCTTTATATCTTTTACTTGCAATAGGCTTCAGAGGAGGTATCGAGCTTCAAAAAAGTGGTTTGGGTTATCCAGTTCTTCCAACTGTGATAGCAGCAATATTAATGTCACTATTAATCCCACTTATTTGTTTTTTAGTACTGAGATTTAAATTCGATGTTTTTAATGCAGCGGCTATATCAGCAGCATATGGCTCAATCAGTGCAGTGACATTTATAACTGCTGAAAGCTTTCTTGAAAGTCAAAATATACCTTTTGATGGCTTTATGGTTGCAGCTTTAGCACTAATGGAGTCTCCAGCAATAATAATTGGACTTCTCTTAGTCAAATTTGGAGCGCCCAAAAATAGACCCATCAAAAGAAAAATGAAATGGGGATCAATTCTTCATGAGTCGATGTTAAATGGTTCCGTCTATTTATTACTCGGAAGCCTTCTAATAGGTTTTTTAACATCCGCAATTGATCCATCTGACATAAAAAAAATGGAACCATTTACAGCTGAATTGTTCTATGGCGCAGAATGTTTTTTCCTTCTTGACATGGGAATTGTGGCAGCTCAACGCCTCGCTCGTTTAAATAAGACTGGTACCTTTCTCATTTTATTTTCAATATTTATGCCAATAGTTAATGCTGTACTGGGATCAGTAGTAGCTAGATTTTTGAACTTAGATCCAGGTAATGCCCTTTTATTTGTAGTTCTATGTGCTAGTGCTTCATACTTAGCTGTACCAACAGCAATGAGAATGACTGTTCCTGAAGCACGACCAAGTTATTACATTTCGACCACTCTTGGATTAACATTTCCTTTTAACATAATCATAGGAATACCAGTTTATATGGGCTTAGTAAACACAATGATTCCATCAATTGGTTAGTTCTATTTCATGAAAAGACTTGACTTAATTTTTAGTGAAAGAGAACTAAATGATGTTCTATCAGCATTAGAAAAAGCTGAAGTTCCAGGCTATACGGTTATGAAACATGCCACAGGAAGAGGTCCAGAAAGAATTGTTACAGAAGACATGGAATTCACTGGATTTGGATCAAACGCGCACGTAATTATTTTTTGTGAGCAAGATACAATAGACAAAATACGTGACAATATCAAAACTGTTCTTAGTTACTACGGTGGTGTGGCATATGTTTCTGAAGCAATTCCGCTTTAAAAATACTTATCAACTGCACGAATTAAGCATGAACCCAATCGACACGAATTGATTTCCGACTATTTAAATATCTATCTATTGCCATAGCTGCTATACATCCATCCGATGCTGCCACAACAGCTTGCTTAAATGGTGTATTTCTAATGTCACCAATCGCCCAAACACCTTCTACTGTTGTCGACATAAAGTCATCCACCAAAACACCACCATCTTCCTTAAAAGCAACCTGCTCTCCCAGAAAATCGGTAATAGGCTTAGAACCGCTCATATAAACAAACACACCTTCAAGAGCTATATCTTGATGTGTATCAACTGAACGGTTCTTAACCTTAATTCCTGTTACCCCTGAATCATTACCTTCAATCAGCATTAACCTAGTCTTACTCCAATGGTTCACATTTGGTTTTGATAAAAGATCTTGCGCATGATGATCATCTGATTTTGGATCATTGGATGTTATCCAATGCACTTTGGAAGCAAATTTTGTAAGAACATTTGCTTCTTCAATTGCCTCTTTATTAATACCAACAACGGCAACTTCTCGATCTCTATAAAAAGCTCCATCACAAGTCGCGCAATAACTGACTCCTCTACCCAGGAATTCCGCCTCACCTTTAAATGATGCTGGTCTTCCCATTGCGCCACTTGCAACGACAAGAGCCTTTGCTTTAAAAGTCCCCTCTGGGGTGTAAATAGTTTTCCAATCACCACTAGCATCAATCCCAAAGACTTGAGCTCTGCGATAATCAGCCCCATACTGAGTAGCTTGATCTCTCATCAGTTTCAACAACGCCTCTCCACTCATTTCGCTAGAAACACCAGGATAATTGGCAATTTGATGTGTTATTGCTAGCGCACCTACATCAGGATTCTTATCGAGAATTACCGTTTTCAAGTCTGCTCTGGAAGTGTAAAGCGCACAACTGCAACCAGCAGGCCCACCACCAACTATGACAACATCAGTTTCAATGGTTTCCAATGGAAATTCTCTTAGTTAGGTTTTGTTCTCTTTTAAGAAGAGAAAAGGATGTTTTGAGATCACTTAGGTTAATAGATTAAACTTTTACCCCAAATCAAATCAAATGTTTGTATTCCTCAACTCTAATGAAAATATTCTAAGTTGAGTGATAACAAACAATCATCTAAATAGATTTAATTGATTAAGGGCATTCTGCATATATGCAGTTTCAGTCTAAAGACACAAAAAACCCTGAATCTTCTAGAGTGAAAGCTGATTAATTAGATCATTGAGCGACTCAGAAATACTGCTTAAAGCAGTTATGAACCGAATAGCAGCTCGAATAACTGAAAAAGTGATCAATTCTGCCCAAGAATTCACTGAAATTGCCGAAGAATTACCTCAAAAGCTCCAAAATGAATGGTCTAGCTTCAAAGACGAGGTTATTGAAGAATCTGAACGTCTAGAAAAAAAGACTAATGAATCGAAAGAGAAAAATTCTAAGGAAAAATTAAGTAAAGACGATTTAATTCAAGTTCAAATAGATAATCTCAGATCAAAGGTTATTGATATTAATAAAGATATTGAGAGGATAAATTGAATTTTATAGCTAGTCAACTTCAAAAATTTGGAAGAGCGCTTAGGATTTGGTTGGTTTTACTAGGTTTACTTTTCTATTTATGGTTTGATTCTAAAAAATGGACTTATTTAAAAGGATATACAGCTAAAAAAAGAGAAAAAAGAAATACTTTAAGAGCAAAATGGCTTACAACAGAATTAGTTAATTTAGGATCAGCATTTATAAAATTAGGTCAACTTTTATCTGCAAGGGCTGATGTTATTCCATCTGCATGGGTAAATGAACTTACCTCTCTACAAGATAGAGTTCCACCTTTTGCATTTGAAGAAGTTCAAGGAATATTAACAAAGCAACTTGGAAATTCATATAAAAAAATAAAAAGTATTGATGAAATTCCAATTGGCTCAGCTTCGCTAGCTCAAGTTCATAAAGCTAGATTAATTGACAACATGAATGTTATTTTCAAAGTCCAAAGACCAAACATTGAAAAATTTTTCAGACTTGATTTGGATGTAATGAATCAAGTTGCAAAAGTAGTACAAAAAATCAAGTCTTTAAATCGAGGTAATGACTGGATAGGAATTGCCAAAGAGTCAAAGAGAGTATTACTCAGAGAGCTAGATTTCCGCATCGAAGCTCAATATGCTGCAAGATTCAAACAACAGTTTATAGATGACTCAGATATTTTAATACCAAGTGTATTTTGGGATTTAAGCACCAGTAAAGTTTTATGTTTGGAGTATTTACCAGGAATCAAGATAAATGACATCAAATCTCTGAAAAGCAATGATATTGATACTTCTTTAATCGCAAAGATTGGAGCTACAAGTTATTTAAAACAATTGGTTAATTACGGTTTTTTCCATGCTGATCCTCATCCCGGCAACTTAGCTGTTTCCAAGGATGGTTCTCTCATTTACTATGATTTTGGCATGATGGGTTTTGTCTCTGAGCGTATTAGAGGCAGGCTCAATACAATGATTAAAGCCGCAGCGCTTAGAGATGTTAATGGACTAGTCAAAGAACTTCAAATCGCTGGGTTAATAGAAAAAGATGTCGAAATAGGTCCTGTTAGAAGATTAATAAGAATAATGTTAAATGAAGCTCTCACTCCTCCATTTGATTCTCAAATCATTGAAAAGCTCTCTGGGGATATATCTGAACTGGCTTATGGGAAACCCTTTAGAATACCAATTGAGTTGATTTTTGTTTTTAGAGCATTATCAACTTTTGAAGGAGTTGGAAGATATTTAGATCCAGAATTTAACTTAATAGCCATAGCAAAACCATTCCTTCTCCCTCTAATGACCTCAAAAAATCCAGACTCTAATGACTTATTTAATGAATTAGGAAGACAAGTTACTGAAATAGGTAGTAAAGCTGTTGGTTTGCCAAAACGCTTGGATGAAAATCTAGAAAGACTAGAACAAGGCGACTTACAACTGCAAGTGCGCATGGGTGAATCAGACAGACAATTCAGAAGAATGATTAATGCTCAACAATCATTAGGTAATTCTGTTCTTCTAGGCTCACTTGCAATATCCTCAGCTTTACTAGCTTCAACTAATAAACCTTTTTTATTTCTCATACCATTAACTATTGGATTTCCAATTGCTCTAAGCTGGATTAAATTAAAATTTAAGATGAGAAGCGAAAGTCGTTTAGATAATTTCCAAAGAAGGAAAGGCTTTAAACAGCGAGAATCAACTCTATAATCTTCCTCTCGGTCCCAATCCGACAAGTCCAGCATACGTTGCTTGACTACCCAACTCATCCTCAATACGAAGTAATTGATTATATTTCGCGACTCTTTCACTCCTACTCAATGAACCTGTTTTAATTTGACCAGATTTAGTTGCTACTGATAAATCAGCAATAGTTGTATCTTCCGTTTCTCCACTTCTATGACTTATGACAGTTGTATAACTTGATCTTGAGGCAAGCTCTATAGCTTCAAGTGTTTCAGTTAGGGAACCTATTTGATTGACCTTAATTAATATTGAATTTGCAATATTCTCATCAATACCTCTTTGCAAACGAAGTGTGTTGGTAACAAATAAATCATCTCCTACCAATTGAACACTTTTGCCAAGCTTTTTCGTAAGCAAGCTCCAACCATCCCAATCATCTTCAGCTAATCCATCTTCAATAGAAATGATAGGAAATAAATTAACTAACCCAGCCAATTCCTCAACCATTTGCTCGCTGGAATAGGAATTTCCACCATAAAAGTATTTTCCCTCCTTATAAAACTCCGTACTTGCAACATCCAAAGCTAAAGAGATTTGCTCCCCTGGTCTAAATCCAGCCTGTTCAATTGCTTGTACTAAAAGTTCACCGGCTGCTTTATTACTCTCAAGATTTGGAGCGAATCCTCCTTCATCACCAACAGAAGTTGACAAACCTTTCTGACTCAATAAATCTTTAAGCGTATGAAAGACCTCAGCTCCCATTCTTAATGCCTCTCTAAAGCTTTCAGCACCATGCGGAACCAACATAAATTCCTGAAAATCTAAATTATTTGCAGCATGCTCCCCTCCATTAATGACGTTCATCAATGGCACTGGCAATAAAGATGACATTGGTCCACCTAAATACCTGTACAAAGGCAAGCCCAATCCATTAGCCGCTGCTCTTGCTGTAGCCATGCTGACGGCAAGAATTGAATTTGCACCAAGATTTGATTTGTTGTCTGTATCATCGAGTTGTTTCATTACCGAATCAACTGTGGCTTGATCTAAAGCAGAAAGACCACAGAGAGCCGGAGCAATCGTTTCTTCTATATGACTAACGGCCTTGATAACTCCTTTACCCAGATAACGTTTTCCACCATCTCTTAATTCATGCGCCTCATGGGCTCCAGTGCTTGCCCCACTTGGAACAATCGAACGTCCAATAGCTCCTCCTTCTAAAAGCACTTCGGCCTCTACTGTTGGATTGCCACGAGAATCCAAAACTTCTCGAGCCATAATGGTATCAATTACAAGTTCTAGAGAGTCAGCCACGAATTTAAGATGATTTTTAGATCTTATGAACTACATTATTCCTATATGTTCCTGAATTGCTAATCTAGCTTGCTTTCCAAGACCTAATCAATCAAATTTGTCTTAACAAAAAATAAACGTATAGATAAAAGGTCTTATTCAAAATTCAGAAGGCAAATGACCACTTTGAATCAAAATTGATCGAAAATGAATGGAAGTTTAACTACAGAACCAGATTCTTTTAGCGATGAAGCTTGGGGTCTTTTACTAATAGCTGAACAATCAGCCAGAAGATGGCGTCATCAGAATTTAGATGTTGAACATCTTATTCAAGTTCTTTTTACAAATAAAAAATTTCACAAATATACAAATTCCCTACCTGTAAACCATGAAGAAATAAATGAAATTTTAGAAAACTTTATCGCTGAACTTCCACTGAACAACCAATCAGACTTATTTGTTGGAGAGGATTTAGAAATTCTTCTTGAAACAGCTGATGATTTTCGCTCAAGATGGGGATCTAACCAAATCGAGATATCTCATATCCTTATCGCAATTGGCAGAGACAATCGATTAGGAGAAGACCTTTTTTATCAAGCAGGTCTCCCTAGTGAAATTCTTGAAGCGGAATTGAGACAACTACCAGCACCTAAATCATTCAAACAATCAAAAAGAATTACAACTCAACAAAAAGAAGATAAACCACAAAAAAATTCAAGGTCTTCTATACCTACCAAAAACACTTTAAAAAATTCCGACTACGAACCACTTACTCCTATCAAAAAGGAAGAACTCACATCAAGACAAGAGCCTTTAAAACTTAATGAAACGCCAAGTGCATTGGATTTATACTGCAAAGACCTTACAGCCGAAGCTGAAGATGGGAAACTAGACCCTGTGATCGGCAGAGAGTCGGAAATCAAAGCAATTACAAAAGTTTTATCTCGAAGAGGCAAAAACAATCCTGTACTGATTGGTGCTCCTGGTGTGGGGAAAACAGCAGTGGCAGAATTATTAGCTCAAAAAATAGTTGCTAACGAACTTCCTGATTCTCTTCAAGGTTTCAGACTAATTTCACTAGATATCGGTGCATTAATAGCTGGAGCTAAATTCCGAGGGCAATTTGAAGAACGATTTAGATCATTATTAAGTGAAATCAGCAATAGTAAAAAAGGAGTAATCCTATTTATTGACGAATTACACTCAATTGTAAGCAAAGACAGATCAAATACTGATGCTGGTAGTCTTTTAAAACCATTACTGGCAAGTGGAGAGTTGCGCTGCATTGGTGCCACAACTCCTAACAATTATAGACGTACAATCGAAAAAGACCTAGCACTTGATAGACGATTTCAGCAGGTATCAATAAAAGAACCTAGCTTAGATTTAAGCTTGGAAATTCTAAAAGGACTTAAAGAAAACTATGAAATTCATCACGGAGTGACTATTACTGATGAAGCACTAATTACAGCGAATCGTTTATCTCATCGATATATAAGTGATAGATGCCTACCTGATAAAGCTATTGACTTAATTGACGAGGCTTCAGCTCAAGTAAAAATCGAATCCGCATCAAAACCAAAAATCATAGAAGAAAAAGAATCTCAGATTAATTATTTAGAATCTTCAATCAAAAATGCAAACAAAGATACAACATTAGAGACGATAAACAATCTTGAAGAACAAAAAGAATTGCTACTCTATGAGCTGGATCAGATCAAACAAAAATGGCAAGATCAGATTGAGAAATCAGCTGAGTTACAAGAACTAAAAATAAGAATTGAAGAATTAAAAAATTTAATAAGAGAAGCTGAAATCTCTGGTGATATTGAGGAAGCAGAAAGACTTAAATATGAACAACTTTTTCAATTCAAAGAAAGAATAATAGAAATAGAAGCTTCTATTCAAAACGATAATGAACATGGAAATTCATTACTAACAGAGCAAGTTGAGCCAGAAGATATAGCTGATGTTGTCTCAAGATGGACAGGAATACCTGTTAGCAAAGTTTTATCTGGTGAAAGACAAAAGCTATTAAATTTAGAAAAAGATTTAGAAAAAAAAGTTATTGGTCAATTAAATGCTGTTCAAGCAGTTTCAGCCGCAATTCGTAGAGCAAGAGCTGGGATGCAGGACATAAGAAGGCCTATAGGATCCTTTCTTTTTCTAGGCCCTACAGGTGTTGGAAAAACTGAACTTGCCAAATCACTAGCAAATTCTTTATTTGACGAAGAGGACGCTTTATTGAGACTTGATATGAGCGAATATATGGAGAGAAATGCTGTTTCAAGGCTCTTAGGTGCACCGCCTGGATACGTGGGTTATGAAGAAGGTGGGCAATTAACAGAGGCAATTAGAAAAAGACCTTACGCAGTTTTACTGCTTGATGAGATAGAAAAAGCTCATCCAGAAGTTTTCAACATCCTTTTACAGGTGTTAGATGATGGAAGACTCACCGATTCTCAAGGGCGCACAGTAGATTTTAGAAATACAGTCATTGTTATGACCAGCAATCTAGCTAGCAAAGCAATCTTAAATAATTCACTCAAAGTTCAAATTGAAAATTCAAATAAAAATATTCTTGCAGAAGAATTAGATCAAAAAATTAACGAAGCTTTAACAAAACATTTTCGACCAGAGTTTCTGAACCGCATTGATGAAGTAATAAGATTTAGTCCACTAAACGCCGAAAGTCTAGAACAAATAGTCCGACTTCAACTTAATGAATTAAAGAAGCTTCTCAAACTCCAAGGTTTAGATCTTTACGTTGACGAAAATACCATTAAAACTCTTGCTGATGAAGGATATGAGCCTGAATACGGGGCTAGACCGCTAAGAAGAGTGATTCGAAGAAGATTAGAAAATCCACTGGCAACACAAATTTTAGAAGAGGATTTAGAAGATGCGCACTCAATTAGAGTTGTGGTCAAAGATGATGAATCTAAAAAACTTCTTTTTTTAATAGATAACTAATCTTTCAAACATAAGTTAGTCTAGGTTTGTAGCCATTGTTTTAAAAGTACCTTCCTTTTAATCTTCCCAAAGTGACAAGTCCAACCTCTCAAGAGGATCAAGAAAAGGTAATTCCTACAAAAAAGGAAAAGTCTGCCTTAAAAAAAAGTTTTTTATCCTCTACAATTGATGAAATGAAACTTGTTGTATGGCCCTCACGCCAGCAACTGTTCAGCGAATCTGTTGCTGTGATTTTAATGGTCACTTTATCAGCAGTATCAATCGCCGCCGTAAGCCGTTTTTATGGATGGGCCTCTACTCAGATATTCCGCTGAGTTGACTAACCTAAATTTTTTAACCACTCACATTTTTTTCCAGTGTCAGATATTGAAACCACTCCTACTAAAGATTCAAACATAATTGATAGATCAGGAACAACTGAAGATGATCAATCATATTTTGCACAACAAACAACAAAAACAAATATTGCACGTTGGTACGCTATCCAAGTTGCCTCAAGTTGTGAAAAGAAGGTAAAAGCGACTCTTGAACAAAGAGCTATCACTCTCGGTGTTAGTGACAGAATTATAGAGATAGAAATCCCTCAAACACCTGCAGTTAAGCTGAAAAAAGATGGTAGCAGGCAAACAACAGAAGAAAAAGTGTTTCCTGGATATGTGCTCGTTCGTATGGTGCTAGATGAAGACACAATGATGGCTGTTAGAAGTACTCCAAATGTAATTAATTTTGTTGGTGCAGAAGACCGCAGAGCTACTGGTAAAGCTCGCGGACACATAAAACCTCGCCCTCTCAGCAGACAAGAAGTTAATAGAATTTTCAAACGAGCAGCTGAAAAGAAAACTGTTGTCAAGTTGGACGTAGAAGAAGGTGATCAGATTGTTGTTACTTCAGGACCTTTTAAAGATTTCCAAGGTGAAGTTATTGAAGTTTCAGGAGAAAGAAACAAACTTAAGGCTCTTTTATCCATATTTGGTAGAGAAACTCCCGTTGAGCTTGAATTTTCTCAAATAACCAAACAAAATTGATTTTTGATTTCCTTTTGCTGTCTGGTCAGTCTAGGAGTTAAGTTTATTAGATAATTTGTCTGATTAGTTTCAGATTTTCCGTATTAGTTTAATTTTCAGCCGATGGCAAAGAAAGTTGTAGCCCTGATCAAGTTGGCCTTACAGGCTGGCAAAGCCAATCCAGCTCCTCCCGTTGGGCCTGCGCTAGGTCAACATGGGGTAAACATAATGGCGTTTTGTAAGGAATACAATTCGCGCACCCAAGACAAAGCTGGCTTTGTTATACCTGTAGAAATATCTGTTTTCGAAGATAGAAGTTTTACTTTCATAACAAAAACTCCTCCTGCTTCTGTTTTGATAACTAAGGCAGCAGGTATTGCGAAAGGGTCAGGCGAGTCAGCAAAAGGAACTGCTGGTTCGATTAGTAAAAGTCAACTTGAAGAAATTGCTAAAACCAAACTTCCTGATCTCAATTGCAGCAGCATCGAATCAGCCATGAAAGTTATTGAGGGGACAGCCAAAAATATGGGGGTTTCCATAAAGGACTAATTAAATCGTAAAATCATCAAGCTTTCTCTAAGAGGGGGAGACTAACAGTCGAATGGACCCCAATTTATTATGAAAAATTTTTCTAAAAGAATGACAACGTTACTTTCCAAAGTGGAAGAGCGTACATATTCTCCAATTGAAGCGATCAAGCTAGTCAAGGAGAATGCCAATGCAAAATTCGATGAGACTATAGAAGCTCATATCAGACTTGGTATTGATCCAAAATATACTGATCAGCAATTAAGAACGACAGTTGCCTTGCCAAATGGTACCGGTCAGAAAGTAAGAATAGCAGTAGTTACACGAGGTGAAAAAGTTTCTGAGGCGACAAAAGCAGGTGCTGATCTAGCAGGAGAAGAGGATTTAGTTGATTCAATCAACAAAGGAGAAATGAACTTCGATTTGCTAATTTCAACTCCGGATATGATGCCTAAGGTTGCAAAACTTGGAAGAGTGCTTGGGCCTAGAGGACTTATGCCTAATCCAAAAGCAGGAACAGTTACAACCGATTTAGCAGCAGCTATTAAAGAATTTAAAGCAGGAAAACTTGAATTTAGAGCTGATAAAGCAGGAATTGTACATGTTCGATTTGGTAAAGCTAGTTTTTCTGAAGAGGCTCTTCTTGAAAATTTAAAGACATTGCACTTAACAATAGAAAAAAATAAACCAAGCGGAGCAAAAGGAAAATTCTGGAGAAGCTTTTTTATTACATCCACCATGGGACCATCAGTAGAAGTAGATATCAACGAATTACAAGAATTGCAGAAAGAAAAGTGACCCTTATTGTTGTAAATTAGTAAAGTGGCATAGCCACATGGGCATGCGCCCAGCCAAAGACAGCAGGTCTGATGCTATTAAACTTTTCGTTTAATGGAATCTATAAACCCCGCAGAGGCATACGCAGGGTTTTATCAATTTGATTGAATCGTTAGCGGCCTCGATTCCCCATGGGGAATATGGCCGCATGTCCAGTTCTTCCCCCGATTCGATCCAATTATTATGGGCCGCACGCTGGAAAGCAAAAAACAGATCGTCGAAACAATAGAGGATCTACTGGATAACTCCGAAATGGCTTTAGTTCTTGATTACAAGGGCTTATCCACAAAAGAGATGTCTGACTTGCGCTCAAGATTGCAAAAAAGCGATGGCATCTGCAAGGTCACTAAAAACACCTTGATGCGTCAAGCCATAAAAGGAAAAGATTCCTGGATTGGTTTGGAGTCATTGCTTACTGGAACTAACGCCTTTGTTTTAATCAAAGGAGATGTTGGGAGTGCTGTTAAAGCTGTACAAGCATTTCAAAAGGAAACTCAAAAGTCTGAGACTAAAGGAGGTCTTTTCGAAGGCAAACTTTTATCTCAAGATGAAATCAAAGCGATTGCAAAACTTCCTAGCAAGGAAGCGCTTATGGCACAAATTGCCGGTGCAATGAATTCCATAACAAGCAAAATCGCTATTGGTATAAATGAGGTTCCCTCTGGACTTGCAAGGTCTCTTAAACAACATTCTGAGAGCGGCGAGAGCTGATACTCCTTGTTAACAATTTGTTTTCTACTTACTTAGTTGCTGATTTAAACCATGTCTGCAAAAACTGATGAAATCTTAGATTCATTAAAAAGCCTCTCTTTGCTTGAAGCTTCAGAGCTTGTTAAGCAAATAGAAGAAGCTTTTGGTGTATCTGCTGCCGCCTCTGCTGGCGTTGTCATGGCAGCTCCCGGAGCTGCTGCTGGTGGCGATGGTGCTGATGCTGCCGAAGAAAAAACTGAATTTGAGGTAGTTTTAGAAAGCTTTGACGCTTCATCTAAAATCAAAGTCCTTAAAGAGGTTAGGAATGCTACAGGTCTAGGCCTTGGCGAAGCAAAAGCCTTAGTTGAAGCTGCTCCAAAAACAATAAAAGAAGGAGCATCAAAAGAAGATGCTGAGGCTTTAAAGAAAGCAATTGAGGCAGTTGGCGGAAAAGTAACTTTAAAATAAATATTGTTACTGGAAAAAAGCCAATTTTCTGCTTATATAAAACCGGTCTAAATAGACCGGTTTTATTATGTCTAAAGAAGAAAAACTTGCGATTGCTGCAGCAACTGATGGTGCATGTAGTGGCAATCCTGGCCCAGGTGGCTGGGGGGCCTTAATTAGATTCCAAGATGGAAGCGAAGTTGAATTCGGAGGTTTTAGCCCAGAAACAACAAATAATCGCATGGAATTACAGGCTGCATTATTTGTTTTGGAAAAATTGAAGAAAATAAAATTTGCCCCTTCCCTAACCATTAAAACTGATAGCAAATATTTAATTGATGGAATGGAAAAATGGATGGCAAATTGGAAAAAGAAAGGCTGGAAAACTGCATCTGGCAAGCCAGTTCTCAATCAAGATCTATGGAAAGCTCTTGACCACCCTGAACTACCAAAAATCAAACTTCAATATGTCAAAGGTCATAGCGGAGAGAAAGATAATGATAGAGTCGACTCAATTGCGGTAGCTTTTTCAAAAGGTAGAAAAATACAACTAAAAGATTTTGTCAAAAAATAAAAAAAAAGACTTATACAATATTCTCCTTGGCCAGCTTCTATCTCAAGATGAGGGTATAGATGCAGAAATTCTTACTAATTCAGCACTTAATGCAATTAAATTCGCATCACTAAATAGAAATTTTCCAATAATCTCTAATATCCTTTTAAGAGCATCAAATGATTTTCAAAGAAACAACTCAAGCTTAAATCAAATTGTTTTTGGCTCTCACTTTAAAAACCCTTTGGGACTTGCAGCTGGGTTTGACAAAAATGGAGTAGGAGCAGGTCTTTGGAACTATTTTGGATTTGGTTTCGCAGAATTAGGCACTATTACTTGGCATGCCCAAAAAGGTAATCCAAAACCCAGACTTTTCAGAATTGCAAAAGAGAAAGCTGCGTTGAATAGAATGGGATTCAATAATGAAGGAGCAGAAAAATTTTTAAAAACCATAGAAAAACAACAAATCCCTTCTCCAGGCAATAGACCTTGTGTCCTAGGAATAAATCTAGGAAAGTCTAAAATCACCCCTCTTGATGAAGCCCATAAAGATTATTCTTTATCTCTAAAACTATTAGCGCCTTTATCAGACTATGCAGTAATCAATGTTAGTTCACCCAATACCCCTGGCCTGCGTTCATTACAAGAAACAAAACAAATCAAAAAATTAATAAGAACGCTTAAAGATTTATCCAATTGTCCTCCTTTACTTATAAAAATAGCCCCTGATCTTTCAAATGAAGCAATTGATGAGATATCAAGAGTTGCAATGGAAAATGGTATAGATGGAATCATTGCAATCAATACAAGCATAAATCGGTTTAATTTAAAAAACCTTAAAATCAAAACAGGCAATACTCTTGAACAAGAGAATGGAGGATTAAGTGGACTACCCTTGCAAAAAAGAGGACTAGAAGTTATCAGAAGGCTCAGAAGTAGTACTTATAATGATCTACCTCTGATCGGCGTAGGAGGAATTAATTCAGCAAGAACAGCATGGGAGAGAATTGCAGCTGGGGCTTCATTGGTTCAAGTTTATACTGGTTGGATATTTGAGGGACCCAATTTAGTTCCTCATATTTTAGATGGATTATCTTGGCAAATGGAAAAACATGGATTTCGAAATATTAAAGAGGTGATCGGTTCCGAAGAGCCATGGAAATAAAAATCAATGCAATAAATTACTACAATTAACTTTAAACTTAGCATAATATTTTCTTGAATATAATGAAAAAAGACTTCGATAATCATGGAGGTAATATTGATAAAGAAGCTAGAAAATTAGGTCTATCAAAAGAAAATATAATCGATGCAAGTGCATCAATAGTCCCTTTTAAATTACCTAAAAAATTAAATCATTGTCTTATTGATAGTATTAACAATAGGTCAATTAGATTTTATCCAGATAGAAGTTATTTCGAAGTCAAAAATGCTATTTCAAATTGGCATAATATTGACTCTTCAATGATTTTACCTGGCAATGGAGCGTCTGAATTATTTACTTGGGCAGCAAGAGATGCAAGTTTAAATGGAATAAGTTCTTTACCCTCTCCAGGTTTTGGAGACTATCAAAGAGCTTTGAAATGCTGGAATGCAGATTATATTTATAGCCCTTTACCCTTATCTTGGACTAATAGAAAGCCTCAAGAATTTCCAATCAAACCAAAAACTAATGTCTTATGGATTACAAATCCTCACAATCCAACGGGACAATTATGGAGTCGTTCTTCAATCAAAAATCTATTAGATAATTATAAACTTGTAATTTGCGATGAAGCCTTCATTTCTCTTACACCAGGAGGTGAAAATCAATCAATAATAGATTTAACTAAAAGCTATAAAAACCTAATAGTTATAAGAAGTTTAACTAAGTTTTTAGGTGTCGCGGGATTAAGGATTGGATACGCTGTTGCGAACCCAGATAGATTATTAAAATGGAAAGAGATTAGAGATCCATGGCCAGTAAATACCCTAGCAATAAATGCAACTAATTTAATCATGAAAGAGTCTAAAATGCACAAAAAAAGATTAAATAAAATCCATAGATGGATAGAAGAGGAAGGAAACTGGTTACATAAAAGTCTGTCAGATTTTTCTACTATCAAGCCTCTACCGTCAACTACAAACTTTCAATTAATTAAAAGCGATAGTTCTATATTAAAACTTATTGAGAATTTAAAACAAAGGGGGATCTTATTAAGAGACTGTAGATCTTTTAGAAATTTAGGTGAAAATTGGTTCAGAATTAGTCTCCAAAAAAGAAAACAAAATATTAAAATTATTACTACATTAAAAGATTACATTAACTAATCAAATTTATAATCTCAAAAATCTTATTTTCAGAATTTATGTAATCGTAATTATTCATATTTGATTTCATTTTACAAAGAGAATCAGAAGATAGCAAATTAGATATAGTGTTTTTCAAAATATCTTTTTCTGGATCATGTTGATTAACTATTACAGCACCTCCATATCTGGCCATATAAGCAGCATTTAGCTCTTGATGCTGATCGGCAGAAGCTGGAAAAGGTATTAAGATTGAAGGAGTCTTAGTTACCATTAATTCACAAATTGCACCAGATCCTGCTCTACTTATTGCAAGATCAGCATTGCGTAGCAAAGCTGAGATTTCATTACTGAATTGTCTTACAACCAAATTAGCGTGAGTATTAACTTTATCTAACTTTTCATAGAAACAATCGTTTTTACCGGTCAGATGAATAACTCTACAACCTTTCTCAAGCAACCAAGGCAAAATATTCCGCACCATCTCATTCATTTTTTTTGCTCCTTGGCTGCCTCCCATAATCACAATTAATAAACCCTCTCCGATTGGCGCCCAGGGAGGAAGAGACTGATCTAAAAAAAATTCTGACCTTACAGGTGTTCCTGTAAAACTTGTTCTACAGCTTGACAAATACTCAGATGCTGATGGGATTCCTAACGCTACATGGTCACAAAATCTACCCAATAACCTAGTTACTTTTCCAGGAATAGCATTAGATTCGTGCAAAAGAATAGGGATGCCAGTCAGTTTTGCGCCGAGAATACTCGGAGCCGATATGTAGCCACCAGTAGTAAAAATAACGTTGATTTTTTTTTGACGTAATAGAATAGATACTTGAATAGAAGCAAAGAGTAATTTACATAAATCAAATATTTTCCTAAAAATATTTCCTTGTAATCCTCCAACTTTTAGCTTTATTAAATTGTATTTTTTGGGAACCAGCTCAATCTCTAGCCTATTTGACACGCCTAGCCACTCAATTTCCCAAGAATCTGAAAGTGAATCAGCAAAAGACAATGCAGGATAAATATGCCCACCCGTTCCGCTTGCAGCAATTAAAAGGCGAGGCATAAATTAAATAACCTTATCCTTGGAGGCTAAGTTATATTGAGTAAAAAAGGTAGGCGTGCGACATTCACTGATAGCGAAATCAATAGTTTTTTTATTGCTATATCCCCTAATGATCAAATCTGTATTAAGTAAGAATATAGATGAGCAGTTGTTAAGCAATCAATTGGAAGAAATTCTCAACCTGAGGAACGATGATTTACTGAAAGATCTCTTTCTAAAAAAATCATTCAATCAATTTAATATACGCTATAAAGCTTTCAAGGAAAAATATAAAGACGCCAAATGGTCAATTAAACCCATAAGTAATCATCAAAATAAATCATTACTAGATATAAAAATCATATCCACAACAAAAATTAATGATCAAATTTATAATTTATATACTAAACAGACTGTTAAGATAGAGACTTATAAAAATAAAATCAAAGGATATAAAGTTATCAATGAAGAATCAATTCTGAAAAGCCAAAAATCACCTCTAATTATAAAAATTGTATCTCCAGAAAAAGTACTTACTGGTGAAAAATATGAAATGAATTTAATTATTGAAAACCCATTAGATAATTCATTAACTGCTAGTGGAATGATTGTACTTAAAGATGAAGATAAAATGAATATATCGAATGATTTTTTTGGGATTAAGCCGAATCAATCAGGTGGTTTATTTAAATATATTCAAGCGCCGTTAAAACCAGGTTCTCAAACTATTTCAGCAATCATTACTCATCCAGAAGGGATTTATTCAATTACAAAAAAAATAAAAGTAGGTTTATAAAAACCTACTTTTATTCATCATCAAATTAGATTTAAATATTGAGATATTAATCATCGTCAAGAGCAGAAACTCCAGGAAGAACTTTCCCTTCTAAAAGTTCAAGGCTAGCACCACCACCAGTAGAAATATGAGACATATTTTTTGCTAAACCTGCTTTCTCAACTGCTGCTACTGAATCTCCACCTCCAATAATTGTGCAGCATCCTTGAGCACTTAAATCAGCTAAAGTGTTTGCGATGGCATTTGTTCCATTTGCAAATTTCTCAAATTCAAAGACACCCATCGGTCCATTCCAAATAACAGTTTTGCAATCTTTCAGAGCATCCTGAAACAGTTCAACTGATTCTGAACCAATATCCAATCCCATCCAACCTTCGCTAATAGCATCTACTTTTGAAGATTTACTATTTGCATTAGAAGAAAAATTATCAGCTAACACAACATCACTTGGTAAAAGAAACTCAACTCCTTTATCTTTCGCTTTCTTCTCCAAAGCAATTGCTAATTCAAGCTTATCTTCCTCTACAAGACTATTACCAACAGACAATCCTCTAGCTTTGTAAAAAGTAAATATCATCCCTCCACCAACAATTATCTTGTCGCATTTATCAATTAAAGACTCCAAAACACCGATCTTACTACTTACTTTTGAACCGCCAACTATTGCTGCCAAAGGTCTTTTAGGTTGGTCTATAGCTCCTTGAAGATACTTAAGCTCTTTTTCCATTAAATAGCCAGCCACGCAAGGACTTAAGAACTTTGTAACGCCCTCAGTTGAGGCATGAGCGCGGTGAGCAGCACCAAAAGCATCATTAACATAGACTTCAGCCAAAGAAGCTAATTCCTTTGCAAATTCTGTATCGTTTTTTTCTTCTCCAGCAATAAAACGAACATTTTCCAAAAGGACAACATCGCCATTGGACATAGCATCTACTTTTGACTTTGCTTCAGCTCCTACACAACTTTCAGTTTTTACAACTGTTTTACCAAGCAACTCACTAAGTCTTTGTGCAACAGCAGTCAAACGCATTTCTTCATTCACCTTTCCCTTTGGCCTACCAAAATGAGCAGAAAGGATAACTCTTGCACTCTTCTCGAGAAGGTCATTAATAGTCGGTAAAGCAGCACGAATTCTTGTGTCATCAGTTATTTGCCCCGCATCTCCTAATGGGACATTAAAATCAACTCTCACTAAAACACGTTTGCCGCATAAGTCATCAGCGCCGAGACTTGACAGGGAACGCTTAGACATAATGTATGGGATTCAGAAAGGAAACTGAGTGACCATAGCTCTTGAAAGGCACCAATTGGGTAATTACTAAGACACAGAAAAAATCTACCTAAACCTTAGAGAAACTTAAAAAGGCTTTTTAGATATTAAAAAGAACTAGTTAAAATAATTAATTATCTCTCAAATGCTTGCAATCACTAGAAAATATAAACTTATAACATAAGGATAAAAATCGATTTTTTTTTGAACATACGATATGAGGAATATTTTTCACTAGCAAGTTATTAATTATTGTAATCCTATCAATCTATATTTATCAATAAAATTTAACCCCCATCGGGATATTCTGAGTAATCCAAGTATTATGATCAAATTATTTAATCGATTCAGATGATAAGTTGAACTCAGAATTTTCAAAAATACACTTACAAAATAGATCAAAAATCATTTTTTACAATTTTTAAATTAATCAATTCCAAACCAAATTCTTATAAAATTCCGTGAACAAGCAGCTTATACAATGGTATCCAGGGCATATTGCTAAAGCAGAAAAACAATTAAAAGAGCATCTGAATAAAGTTGATCTAGTTTTTGAAGTGAGAGACGCAAGGATACCCCTCGCTACTTCTCATCCATATCTTCAAAAATGGTTAAAAGGAAAGAAGCAAATATTAGTTATCAATAGAAAAGACATGATAAATGTCAATGCCCATAAAGCTTGGGACAAAAAATTAAGGTCAGAAGGGAAAGTCCCATGGTGGTGTGATGCAAAAGCTGGAACAGGCGTTCTCCAAATAAAACAAGCCGCTATTCGTGCCGGGAAAGAGTTAAATCAAAGACGTCTTGACCGAGGGATGAAAAATCGTGCAATTAGAGTTTTAACTCTTGGCTTCCCAAATGTTGGAAAATCTGCTCTCATTAACAGACTAGTTAAAAAGAAGGTTGTATCTAGCTCAAGAAAACCTGGGGTCACAAGAAGTTTGAGATGGGTAAGATTGGGACAAGATCTGGATCTATTGGATGCTCCTGGAGTTCTGCCGCCCAGATTTGAAGATCAAAATGCCGCCATAAAATTAGCTATTTGTGATGACATTGGTCAAGCCGCATACGATACTGAACAAGTAGCCATTAACTTTATGAAACTTCTTGAGACATTAGAAAACACCCAAGAAGCAGGAATCAAGTCAAAATGTCTTCAAAATAGGTATGGAATATTGCTCGATGAACCTATTAAAGACAAATCTTTATGGCTACTTTCAGCAGCAGAACGTCACACTTCCGGAGATACTCGCAGAATGTCTCAAAGATTACTTGATGATTTTCGCAAAAATTTGTTGGGCAATATCTCTCTTGAACTCCCCTAATGAATAAAGAGATCAAACATGAATTTGGGCAGGGACCAGGTGAATTATTTGAGGGTGAATATAAGAAACCTTTGCCTATGCGGCTTGATAGATGGCTAGTAAGTCAACGAGCCGAACAAAGTAGGGCTCATATTCAGAAATTCATTGAAGCAGGGTTCGCAAGAGTGAATGGTAAAACTGGAAAAGCAAAAACTCCCGTTAGGCCAGGTGACACAATTCAACTTTGGGTTCCACCACCTGAACCTCTTCCTTACTTAAAACCAGAAGAAATTAATTTAGATATTTTATATGAAGATAGTCATTTAATAGTCATTAATAAAACAGCTGGGATAGCAGTTCATCCTGCACCGGGGAATAAATCAGGAACTTTAGTCAATGGATTAATCAATCATTGCCCAGACTTACCAGGCATCGGAGGTAAATTAAGGCCTGGAATAGTTCATCGCTTAGATAAAGACACAACTGGATGCATTGTCGTAGCAAAGACTCAAGAAGCCTTAGTCAAATTACAAATTCAAATACAAAAAAGAGTAGCCTCAAGAAATTATCTTGCTGTTGTCCATGGAGCTGTCAAAGACAATGTAGGGATGATTGTCGGATGTATTGGTCGACATCCAAAAGATAGAAAAAAATATGCTGTGGTTGATGAGGAATCTGGTAGATATGCTTGTACACATTGGAAATTAATTGAAAATTTAGGAAATTTTTCTCTTCTCAAATTCAAACTTGATACAGGTAGAACGCATCAAATTCGTGTTCATAGTGCATACATCGGTCATCCTATTATTGGAGACCAAACTTACAGTAGGTGTAAAAAATTGCCTATTAAACTTGGTGGCCAAGCCTTACATGCAGTTGAACTGGGTTTAATACACCCAATAACATTAGAAAAAATGAAGTTCACAGCTCCTTTACCTAAAGATTTTGAACGACTTTTAAAAGTATTGCAAGCTAAAAATAAGATTATTAAGGAAGTCTAGGGCAAGCCTTAACCATCTTTTTTGTTAGGTATTTTCGAGGATGATTTAACAAATTTCTTCCCGAGTTCTCTTCGATAATTTTTCCTTTATCAAATACTAATACTCTGTGACAAAATCCTGCCGCAACAGATAAATCATGAGTGATGAACAACATAGACAGTTTTAATTTTTCTTGCAAAGAGCGTAGTAACTCCAAAACTTCTGCTTGAATCTCAGCATCTAACATACTTACACTTTCATCACAGATAAGTATTTTGGGACGAAGTGCTAATGCTCTTGCAATAACTACTCTTTGCTGTTGTCCTCCTGAAAGTTGAGAAGGTAAGCGTTGTTCATACATTGCTGTGGGCGTTAAACCAACTAGTTCTAAAAGACTACGAGCTTTTTCTCTAGCTTGAGATCGACTTAACAATTTATGGATAAGAATTGGATCTATAATTGCATCCACTACTGACATCTTAGGGTTCAAAGATGCAGAAGGATCTTGAAAAATAATTTGAATATATTTACGTAATTGTTTTAAAGATTTCCTATTGATAGTTAAAATATTCTTTCCAAGAAAAAAAACACTTCCACCTCTTGTGGGCAATAAACCAGTCAACGCTCTACATAGAGTGCTCTTACCACATCCTGACGGGCCTACGATGCCAAGAGTTTCACCTTCATGCAGAGAGAAGGTAACTTCATTAACCGCTTTCAACCAAAAAGAATTGAAAGGCCAAAAGCCTGAATTATGCCAGCAACGTAATCTATTTACTCGGAGTAATGCAGTATTTTGATTAATTATTTCTCTCTCAGAGCACTCTAAAATTTTGGCTGAATTAACTAATCTTTGAGCAATATCAGTTTTTGGGTTGCCAACTATCTCTTTAATATTTCCAGACTCGACTATATGCCCAGAATCAAGTATTGCAATTTTATTACACCATTTATATGCCATTGATAAATCATGAGTAATTAATAGTAAAGCAGTCCCAGTTTCTTCACAAAGTAAACTCAATTCACTCATGATTTGATCTGCAACTATTGTATCTAAACTAGTGGTAGGTTCATCAGCAATTATCAAAGGAGGTCTTAAACAAATTGCTAAAGCTATTGCTACTCTTTGTCGCATTCCTCCACTAAATTCATGTGGAAAAGAATTAAATCTTAAAGGATCTATTCCAACTCTTTCTAATAAGCTTTTGGTTTTTTTTACTAACTGAAAAATTGGTTCAGAATCATCATGAGCTCTAAATGTATCAACCAAATGTTCGCCAACAGTCATTAAAGGATTTAATCGTGACATTGGATCCTGAAATATCAATCCAACCTCTTTCCCTCGAATAGTTTGCAAAGAGAACTTGTTCAGGTCCAATACATTTTTGCCATTTAAAACAATCTCACCATCACAAACACATCCATTTGGAAGAAGCTGCATTACAGCCTTAGCAACGGTACTTTTACCACATCCTGAACTACCAACTAATGCAAGCCTATCGCCACGATTCATATTCAGATTTAATCCTCTTAATACGTAAGTAGTACTATTTGGATAAATAGTATTTAGTTTATTTATCTTTAAAACTTCTTTTGATGAATTATTCATAAAAAGGTAGCAAGAAATGTTGAGTTTGAATAAAATAAATTAAGCTCCGGTGCTGATGCCTAAAGTCACCTCTGCACACAATTCAAACCAGACTCATATAGTCTGTGATGAATTTTTTGATGGCCAGCCGAAACTTAGACCTCATCAGATCAAAAATGTTGATGATTATGGAATTATTTTGCCAGAGTGGTTAAAAAATTGCATTGAAAATATTCCGCCGGGGATAGGAGCAAGTTGCCCAAGAGATTCTGAAGCACTTTTAGTTGCCGCTTTTGATCTTGCATTTCAATTGCATAAAGGGCAATACAGAAAAAGTGGTGAACCTTATATAATCCATCCCGTTGCAGTAGCTGACTTACTAAGAGAGATAGGTGCAAGCGCTAGTGTAATTGCAGCAGGTTTTTTACATGACGTCGTCGAAGATACAGACATAACGCCAGAACAACTTGAGGGATATTTTGGCAGTGAAGTTAGATATTTAGTTGAAGGAGTGACTAAATTAGGCGGTATCCATTTCAATAATAGAACAGAAGCACAAGCAGAAAACCTACGTAAAATGTTTCTTGCTATGGCTAGCGATATTCGAGTTGTACTTGTAAAGCTTGCAGATAGGCTTCACAACATGAGAACTATTAGTTTTTTAGATAAAGAGAAGCAAACTCGTATAGCTAATGAAACGAGAGAAATTTATGCTCCTCTCGCAAACCGTTTAGGAATAGGACGCTTCAAATGGGAACTAGAGGACTTAGCATTTAAACTTTTAGAGCCAGATCCTTTCCGAGAAATTCAACAACAAATAGCT
Organism: Prochlorococcus sp. AG-402-K04; assembly: GCA_003216895.1. Taxonomy (GTDB): domain Bacteria; phylum Cyanobacteriota; class Cyanobacteriia; order PCC-6307; family Cyanobiaceae; genus Prochlorococcus_B. Next base: position 34,378 of record QCID01000007.1, read on the forward strand.
AGTAAACGTAGTGAAAGAGAAGAGAGATTAAATACAACTGTTCAATTATTAAAAGATCGCTTGAACTCAGCAGGACTTTGCCAATGTGAAGTCAGTGGAAGGCCAAAGCATTTATATGGGATATGGAGCAAAATGCAAAGACAGCAAAAAGAATTTCATGAAATTTTTGATGTTGCTGCTCTAAGAATTCTTGTCTCAGATGTCGAGACATGTTATCGAGCTCTTGCTGTTGTCCATGACACATTCAGACCAATACCTGGTCGATTTAAAGACTATATAGGCCTTCCGAAACCAAATGGCTACCAGTCGCTACATACGGCTGTAATAGGCAGGCACAGACCTATTGAGGTGCAAATCAGAACTCCAGAAATGCATCGGGTTTCAGAATTTGGAATTGCAGCTCACTGGAAATATAAAGAGGGAGGATCTCCTGCTAATCCTGATTCAGAAAAATTTAATTGGTTGCGCCAATTAGTTGAATGGCAACAAGAAGATGGGGTTAATGATCATAATGACTACCTTGCCTCAATTAAAGAGGATTTATTTGATGAAGAGGTATTCGTTTTCACTCCAAAAGGAGATGTTTTGGGCTTAAGGAATGGTTCAACAGCAATCGATTTTGCTTATCGTATTCATTCTGAAGTAGGAAATCATTGTAATGGTGCAAGAATTAATGATCGTCTTTGCGTGTTATCAACGCCTCTTGAGAATGGAGATTTCGTTGAGATCCTTACACATAAGAGCTCTCATCCAAGCTTAGATTGGTTAAACTATGTAGCCACACCCACAGCTAGAAATCGCATTCGTCAATGGTATAAGAAAAGTCATCGTCAAGAAACAATTTTAAGAGGTAAGGAACTACTAGAACAAGAATTTGGGCGTAAAGGAATTGATCATCTCCTAAAAGGTGAAGCAATAACAAAAGTTGCAGAGAGGTGTAATCTAAAGTCTAAGGAAGATTTATTAGCTGCACTTGGATTTGGAGCATTAACCTTACATCAAGTAATCAATAGATTTAGAGAAGAGATAAAGATACAAAACCAGCTGCCTGAGACTGAATTAAGCGATATCGAGCTAGCGAACCAAATTGGGTCACAAGTAAATCTAGCTTCCAACAAATCAAAAATATCTCAAACAAAATATTCGCCAATAGTTGGCTTAGAAGGTCTTGACTATCGACTAGGGGGGTGTTGCAGCCCTTTACCAGGAGAATCAATACTTGGAACAGTTGCACTTGGGAATCATGGAATCACGATACATCGAACTAATTGTGTCAATATACAATCAGTTCCCAACAATAGAAAACTATCAGTCAAGTGGAATAGTAATGCACATACCAGTGAAGAAAAATTTCCTATTCAATTAAGAATTGAAGTTATTGATAGAGTCGGAGTTCTTAAAGACATATTAATGAGACTTTCTGATAGAGGTATTAATGTGATCGATGCAAGAGTTAAGACATCTCATGGTAAACCTGCATGCATAGACCTAAGAGTTGAACTGGAAAGCGTTAATCAATTAGAAATTACTATCAATCAAATACGTTCAATGATTGATGTGATAGATATCGCTAGAACAGGAATTAATTAACTTTTCAAATAATCCTAAAGATTGTTGAAAATAATTAATATATAAATTTAAATTTTATTAGAAAGTTTTTTGAGTAAAAAATATAGACCAAATCCGCCCACGATGCCAGTCAAAAGCCCCATACATATCGAGCCCATTACCAGTCGAGAACTCAAGTACCAACCTTGAGACCACAACTCTATAGTAGATATATGGCTATAATCTACTATATTTTTATCTGTATTGAGTATTAAAGAGCCTAGTCTGTAATTAAAATAATAAAGAGGAACATAAGTAAATGGGTTGCTAATCCAAGTCCCAACAGCCGCCAAAATGCTATTCCCCTTGAAGATTTTTGCTAAGAACACACCCATAACGGTTTGCAAACCAAAAAATGGAAAGCAACCACTAAATATCCCCACGCCCAATCCTAACGCTCTCTGAGAGGCTGAACCTTCCTGATTCCAGAGCCAAGAGATAAATTTACGAATTCTTTGTATTAGATTTAGGAAGATTTTTTTCATATTTTAAAAAATCTTGGTTCAAAAAAGAAACCTAGATCTGATCTTAGTGAAGATTGCGTGATTATTGATTAATGAATTCGTTTTCCCCTACTGAAGATACTATTGCCGCAATTGCCACAGCCGTTTCTCCCGGCCAAGGAAGTATCGCTGTTATTAGGATCTCAGGCTCCTCAGCCATTGAGATAACAAAAACCATTGTTCATATTCCTGGAAAGCACGATTGGAGCACTCATAAAGTGCTTTACGGACATGTAACCGAAGCAAATCAAAAAATATATATCGATGAAGTATTAATACTAATAATGAAAGGGCCGCGGAGTTTTACAGGAGAAGATGTAGTAGAAATTCATTGCCATGGTGGAATCATTGCAGTCCAAAAGATCCTTGAAAGAATTCTAAGTATCTCAAGTGTTCGAAGAGCAGAACCAGGTGAGTTTAGTCAACGAGCAGTGCTGAATGGTCGTCTTAGCCTGACTCAAGCAGAATCAATTAGTGAGCTGGTATCAGCAAGAAGTCGAAAAGCAGCAGAACTCGCGATTAATGGAATTGAAGGAAATATTCAAACTACGATTCAATCAATCAGGAAACGATTAATTGAGCAACTAACGGAAATTGAAGCAAGAATAGATTTTGAAGAAGATCTTCCAGTTTTAGATGAAAAGCATGTAAAGAATGAAATTATCGCAATCAAAAAAGATCTTAGTGAACTAATTGATAATGCTAAAAGAGGATCTTGGGTTCGTTCTGGCTTAAAAGTTGCATTAACCGGGAAGCCTAATGTTGGAAAAAGCTCCTTACTAAATAGGCTTTGCAAACAAGAAAAAGCTATTGTGACTGACCTACCTGGAACCACAAGAGATCTTTTAGAAAGTGAGATTGTATTAGAGGGGATACCAGTAACTTTTATTGATACAGCAGGTCTAAGAGAGACTAAAAATATAATTGAAAAAATTGGTATTTCTAGAACTAAAAAAACTTTAATTCAAGCGGATCTCATCATATTAATCTTTGATTATTCAAAAGGATGGACTAGCGAGGATGAATCAATACTAAAACAATTACCCATAAATATTCCATTCTTGATTGTTGGAAATAAATCTGATTTAAAGAATAACCAATCTTTTAAAAAAGTTCCAAAAAATTTATTAAAAAAAGAAAATCAAGTTATTATGAGTGCAAAAACTGGAAATGGAGAAAGCGATCTAATTAATTACATACTAAATATATGTGGTTCTTCTCAAACGCATGGATTGCATATCGCTCTAAATGAAAGACAACTTGACCTAGCGAAGTCAACGATGGAATCCCTGGAAAATATTAATAAAGTTTGTGATGAAAAGCTGCCATGGGATTTCTGGACGATCGATTTAAGACAAGCTATTAATTATTTAGGAGAACTAACAGGAGAAGATTTAACAGAAAGCTTACTTGATAATATATTTTCTAAATTCTGTATTGGGAAGTAATGCAATGTTAATCTGCTACTGATTATCGATTGTAAAAATATAATATAAATAATAGCAAACTCCTCCAATCAGTAGTGCAACCATAATATTCACGCTATGAACAACGTCCACTTGGTTCTAACAGACGGAAGTAGTTTAATTAAAGCATATAGTTCACATATCACAAAGAAAAAATATGAAAAGATTTCTATTTTCTTAAAACATTTAAGACAAAAATAAGTAGATGAAATTAAAAAATAGAAAAAGATATTTTTTATAAATGGTTTTAGCATTGGTATAGTAAGCAATGTATTTGTTAAATTGTGGATCTTCGCTCACCAAAGCTACATAAAATATTAGACACCTGGATTGAGGAAGATCTCGGTGATGGAGATCTCACGAGATTTGTCCTCAACGATAGAAGTGCATCAGCACATTGGTTAGCAAAAGAGGATGGAACTTTTTGTGGTGGAGATCTAGTCAAACTAATATTTAGAAAAATTGATCCCCAAGTTGATATTCAACTTCTAATAAAGGATGGTCAGAAATTTAAAAAGAATCAGAGACTTCTAGAATTAAAAGGGTCATCCGCTTCTTTAGTAGCAGGAGAGAGAGTAACTCTAAATGTAGCCATGCATCTTTCTGGTATAGCTACATCGACAGCTTTACTGGTAGCTAAACTATCAGGATCGAATGTGAAGTTGGCAGATACCCGTAAAACGACTCCAGGTCTGAGAATATTCGAAAAATATGCATTTCATTGTGGTGGCGGAATTAATCATAGACTTGGATTAGATGATGCTGCCATGTTGAAAGAAAATCATATTGAATGGTCGAAGAGCATTAGTGAGAGTATAAAAATCTTAAAAAATACTATCCCATGGACAAAAAAAATAATAGTCGAAGCAGAAACTCCCACTCAAGCGAAAGAAGCTGTAGAGGCAGGTGCAGATGGAGTTTTACTTGATGAAATGTCTATCACAGCGATAGAGAAATTAGTTCCAGAATTACGTCAACTTTCAAAAACTAGTAATTCCACATACGTCTCAAAAAACATAGTTATTGAAGTTTCTGGAATCAACCCAAATAATTTATCGGACTATATTTTTACAGGTATTGATCTTATCTCAACTAGTGCATCAATCACTAAAAGTAAATGGATAGATTTCAGTATGCGCTTTGACTGAAAAACGAACCAACGGTTTTCTGACAACAGCCTAAAACCAAAAAAATCTTAAGAGTATCTACCTAACCATAAACATCATGCTTGAAATATCCACCAAATTAGAAGAAGCCCTTAACAGAGCTTTCATCAAGATATTCCCAAAAGAGGGTCGAAGTTCAAAAACTTCTTCAATACTTACAGGTTCTAACTTAGTCCCCGCATCCAAGCCGGAATTTGGAGATTTTCAAATAAATTGTGCTTTATCACTGGCAAAAGAAATAAAACAACCTCCTCGTGATATTGCACAACAAATAGCTGATCAACTACAAGAAGATGATGATTTCGTTAAAATATGTAATCCACCACTCATTGCAGGTCCTGGTTTTATAAATCTATCCATAAAATCAAAAACACTGATATCGGAAATCCATTTTCGTTTAAATGATAAAAGATTGGGAGTGCCTCTAAAAAAATTTAGTAGTAACCAAATAGAAGAGCGAAAAAAAAATAACCGCGTGATTATTGATTTTTCCAGTCCAAATATTGCTAAAGAAATGCATGTTGGGCACTTACGATCAACAATTATTGGAGACTCTTTAGCACGGGTTCTTGAATTCTGCGGTTATGAAGTCTTACGACTCAATCATGTGGGGGATTGGGGTACACAATTTGGCATGCTCATCACTCATCTAAAAGAGGTTGTACCAGAGGCACTCCATACAAAAGATGTAGTAGAAATAAGCGATCTCGTAAATTTCTATCGTCAAGCAAAAAAAAGATTTGATGAAGATCATATCTTTCAAAATAAAGCTAGAAATGAGGTTGTCAATTTACAAGCAGGTGATCAAGAGAGTTTAATTGCGTGGCAATTACTCTGCAAACAATCCAGAAAAGAGTTTCAAAAGATCTACGATCGACTTGATATCAAGCTTATTGAAAGAGGTGAGTCCTTTTATAACAAATTTTTAGTAGATGTTATTAATGATTTAAAAAATCAAAATCTACTAACAAATAATCAAGGAGCTGAATGTATCTTCCTGGATGGCGTAGTAGGAAAAGACGGCAAACCTCAACCAATAATTGTTCAAAAAAGTGACGGAGGTTTTAATTATGCAACCACTGATTTAGCTGCAATTAAATACAGATTAACTACTCCCCCGTATGGAGATGGAGCGTACCGGTTGATTTATGTCACAGATGCGGGGCAAGCATCACATTTTTCTGGAGTTTTTCAAATTGCAAAGCTTGCGAATTGGATTCCTACAGATTGTCAAATTGAGCATGTCCCCTTTGGTCTTGTTCAAGGAGAAGATGGTAAGAAATTAAAAACCCGTTCTGGAGAAACAATTAAATTAGTAGACCTTCTGGATGAGGCAATTCAACGAGCAAGAGAAGATCTTAAAGATCGTCTCAACACTGAAAGTAGATCCGAAAATGAAAGTTTTATAGATAAAGTTTCTACAACAGTCGGGATTGCAGCTATCAAGTATGCGGATCTAAGTCAAAATAGAGTTTCTAACTATCAATTTAGTTTTGATAAGATGCTCTCGTTGCAGGGAAATACAGCACCATATTTACTTTATGCATTGGTACGAATAGCCGGAATATCTCGCAAAGGTGGTGATTTAAATGTCTCAAGCCAAAATATTCAGTTCAATGAACCACAAGAATGGACCTTAATTCGCAAATTATTGCAACTTGATTGTATTATCGCTGAAGTCGAAAAAGAACTGCTTCCTAATCGTCTCTGCGGGTATTTATTTGAATTAAGTCAGGTTTTCAACAGATTCTATGATCAAGTTCCTATTTTAAAGACAAGCGAACCTGCTAGAACCAGCAGACTTGCTTTATGCTCTATCACTGCAGATACACTTAAACTTGGGATGAGTTTGTTAGGTATCCCCACTCTGGAAAGAATGTAATGGAAAAAACAGAAAATTCATTTGTTGATCTACCCAAGCCCAGGAAAGATATCGAGAATTTAAAGCCATATTCAGCACCACTGGAAGGAAGACGAAATTTACTAAGACTAGACTTTAATGAAAACACTATTGGACCAAGCCCACTAGTAATAAAATCTCTACGCGAAATAAGCAGAGATGAAATCTCTATTTATCCTGAATACTCAGGTCTAAAAGAAAAAGTAGTAGAAACTCTCATTAAACAAAATCCAAGCATAAATATCAACTCATCTGAAGTTGGTATTTTTAATGGGGTAGATGCAGCAATAAATGCTATTTTTCATGCCTATGGCGACTTTGATGATCTAATGCTAACAACAACACCTACTTTTGGATATTATACTCCTTGCGCACAAATGCGAGGAATGAAAATCAACTCAATTCCTTATGAGGGGCAAGATTTTCAATATCCATTTGATAGTATTTGCGAATTCATCACTCAAAATAATCCGAAAATTTTACTCATCTGCAACCCCAATAATCCCACGGGAACAAGGTTAAGCCCAAAAAAAATTATAGAGATCACCAAACTTTCATCTAAAACACTAGTTGTTGTAGATGAACTTTACGAGGCGTTTACAGGTGATAGTGTTCTACCATTTATAAATTTCCAAAAGACACCTAATCTTGTTGTATTAAGATCTCTTTCTAAAACTGCTGGTTTAGCAAGTTTAAGAATTGGGTTTGCTATGGGTCATTCCAAAATAATTAATATAGTTAATAGAGTCACTGGTCCTTATGACGTCAATAACTTTGCTGTGATTGCTGCTTTTGCAGCACTTAAAGATCAATCCTATATTGATTCGTACGTGAACGAAGTACTTGAGGCTCGTAATTGGATCAAAGATCAATTCGAGAAGAACAACGTTAAGCATCATATTGATGGAGGAAACTATTTTCTACTTTGGCCAAGGTCAAACCCAAAACAAGTTGAGCAAAAGTTAAAGTCATCTGGAATTCTAATTAGAAATATGGATAAGAAAACAAATTTAAAAGGCTCTATCAGAGTTAGCATTGGAACAATTGAGCAGATGAAAAGGTTCTGGTCAGTTTTCAAGATTGTCGATGAAGTGTAGTTTATACTAATTCAAAACATCTAAATAAATTGAGATAGTCTAGGAAGCATCTGCTATATCCAAAAAATTAGAGAGTAACTTATGACCAGCTTCGGTCAATACACTCTCCGGATGGAACTGTACCCCGTATATGTGCGGATAATCTTTATGAGTTATCCCCATAATTGTCTCATCCTCTAGCCAGGCTATAACCTCTAAGCATTCAGGGAAACCTTCTCTCTCCGCAATTAAGCTATGGTATCTAGTTGCTACTAAGGGATTAGGCAAATCTTTAAATATTCCTGTACCTCTATGTAAAACATTAGATGTTTTACCATGCATTAATTCTTTAGCTCTGATTATTTTTCCACCGAACGCTTGAGTAATAGCTTGATGACCAAGACAGACACCAAGCGTTGGTACTTCAATTGACAACTCAGATAAAATATCCAGACAAACTCCAGATTGATTAGGATCTCCTGGACCAGGAGATAACAAAATCGCATCTGGATTTAAATCTTTAATCTCACTGATCGTCAGAGCATCATTACGTTCGACTCTGATTTCAGATGCAATAGGATGCTTAGAAGCTAGTTCGCCCAAATATTGAACGAGATTGTAAGTGAAACTGTCATAATTGTCGATCACTAAAAACATAATTTTTAAGCCATTAAATTCCTAACTTTTGAAGTAATGGAGGAAATAATAATAAAACAGCAATCAGCACCGAACTAATTGAAGCTACTAAAACTGCCCCAGCTGAACAATCTTTAGCGATTTGAGCGAGAGGATGAAATCGTTTCCCAATAGACAAATCAACAACAGATTCAATCGCTGTATTAAGCAATTCAACTACTAACACACTAGTGGCTGTAAGGGCCATTATCGCTAAATCACTTTTATTAAGGCCTAAAAAAAAGCTCAAGCCAAATGCACCCAATGCAAAACCAACATGAATCCGGAAATTTCTCTGGGTTGAAAAAGCATATTTTAAGCCTTTAGCTGCATACAAAAAACTAGTTGGTAAATCTTTAGCTATCTTCCACGATGACCTTTTATTGGATCTTTGAAAAGTTTTAGACATGTCCCTAACTTCTCTTTTAGAGTCACTGGATATCTCAGGAACCATATTTGTGAGTCTTCAATCTTATTTTAAAGAATACCTCTAATATCAAGAAGTTGCTCTTGAATTAAAAGCATTTTGTTAAGACTCTCTTCGTCACTATGGTCCCAACCCAAAAGGTGTAAAAGGCCATGAGTTACAAGCCATCTAAGTTCTCTACATAAATCAACATTATTATCTTTGGCTTGTCTGATTGCTGTCGGGATTGAGATAACAATGTCACCCAATTCAATAAATTCATTATTCACACCAAAAAACGTCTCATCAATAATGGGAAATGAAAGCACATCTGTACTTTTTGATTGCCCGAGCCAGACATGATTCAAATCAAGAATTTTTTGATCATTTGTTAATTCCAACCCCAAACTAAGTTGAGATGCATTCCTTACTATTTCAGGACACTTCAATGATTCATTTACTTGAATAAATCTAAGCCAACTGCCTATCTCCTTAATCCATGTACTTGGATTTTTAATCAACTCTAAAGTCTCACTCTTGACAGAGACATCTAAATCTTCAACGGGGAAGGGTGTAAAAGAAAGATCTACATCTAATTTATAAGAACTAGTCGAATAATTCTCCATCAAGTTATTGAGGGATATGGGGTTTCCCAAGCACAGCAACTAAAAGAATAAATCCAAGAAAGCCCAAAGCTGTTAAACCAAAATGTGAAAGGCTTTGACTACCTTTCCGAACCATATTTTTCATCGCAAGTTTGACAAAGCTTGGGGGTGGCGTTCCTTTCTTGGCAACGTCATCAGAAATAATTTTATTATTCATATCTAGTTGATTTATGATTCTTCAATATTTTGCCTTAAAAGAGACTGAATAAAAATATCTATTTCCCCATTCATGACTGAATCTACATCTGCTGTCTCTTGTTCAGTACGTAAATCTTTTACCATTTGATAAGGGTGAAAAACATAATTTCTAATTTGATTTCCCCACGCAGCTTCAACAATATCCCCCCGAATATCTGCAATCTCTGCAGCCCTTTGCTCTACTGCTATGACCATTAATTTTGATTTTAATAGTGCCATTGCCTTGTCTTTATTTTGAAGCTGAGATCTTTCTTGTGTACATCTAACTGCAATACCCGTAGGCACATGAAGAATTCGAACCGCAGTCTCAACTTTATTTACATTTTGCCCACCTGCTCCACCTGAGCGACTTGTCGTAATTTCTAAATCCTTTTCAGGAATCTCAAGTTCAACCTCTTCATTAAGTTTTGGCATAACTTCAACTCCAGCGAAACTCGTCTGTCGCTTTCCGTTAGCATTAAAAGGGGAAATTCTGACTAAACGATGAGTTCCTTTTTCATTTTGTAAAAAACCATATGCGTAAACTCCTTGTATTTCGATAGTGACACTTTTTATTCCAGCTTCCTCTCCCTCTGAAAGTTCATTAATAATTACTTTCATACCATTATTTTCAGCCCAACGCGTATACATCCTTAGAAGCATTTGGGCCCAATCTTGGGCATCAGTTCCTCCAGCACCGGCATTAATGGAGAGAACTGCACCCTCCTTATCATAGGTACCACTTAAGAGCCGCTCCGTCTCCCAACGTTCCAGTTCTTGTTTTAATTTCTCAAGCCCATTGTGAGCCTCAGAAAGGATTTCTTCATCCGGATCTAATTCAAAAAGCTCTAACGAAAGATTTGCATCCTCAATAGCGCCCCTCCATGTAATTAATTTTTCCAACTCTGCTTTAATATCATCAAGTTGACGCATCTGTTTTTGCGCATTTTTAGGATCGTTCCAAAACTCAGGTTGCGATGCAACTTGCTCTAAATCCTTTTTTCTAGCGAGTAATGCAGGTTCGTCAAAGACAATCCTGGGCTTTACCCAGGCGAGCAGTCAATAAAGAAAGGTCTCTTTTAAAATCAGTCAGGTCTTGCAAACGAAGTAATAGAATCAATACATTAAAAGCTATCAGCATATCCACCCAAAAACTATAAATGAACAGATCAATTCCCGATTCAGGCATTACTACGGTGGAAATATACACCTGGAGATTTTGCCCATTTTGCATACGTGCAAAAGCACTACTAAATGAAAAAGGAGTCCAATTCACAGAATATTCTATTGATGGAGACGATGGTGCAAGAACAAAAATGTCTGAAAGAGCAGGAGGTCGCAGAACTGTTCCACAAATTTTTATTAATGGAAAAAGTATTGGAGGTTGCGACGAACTCTACGAACTTGAGAGAAATAATGAATTAAATGAACTAATTGGAATTAGAAATTGATTCATGAAGCAACTATTTGTTTTAGACCCAATTGAAAATATTAATCCCAATAAGGATTCATCAGCAGCACTTATGCAAGCCGCATCAAGAGCCAAAATAGATGTTTGGATCTGTACTCCCTCGGACTTGCAAGCCCGAGGAGACGATGCATGGGTCGTTTCCCACAAAGTCAATTGTGAACCATGGATCAATGTCCAGGCATCTCAAAGCATTCCTTTAAAAGATTTCTCATGCATTTGGATGCGCAAAGATCCACCTGTTGACGAGGCTTTTTTATACGCAACTCATTTATTAGAAGTTGCAGAAAGAGATGGAGTCAATGTAATTAACAGGCCTGCATCACTAAGAGCTTGGAATGAAAAGTTAGGAGCTCTAAGATTTAGTAAATTGATGGCTCCCACTCTTGTCGCTAGCAGGGTGGAACAATTAATTACATTTGCGAAAGAGTACGGAGAAGTTGTTTTGAAGCCACTTGGAGGAAAAGGTGGGCAAGGAGTTATACGAGTTGCAAAGGATGCTCCGGGCTTAGAAGCATTACTCGAACTGGTTACTTCACAAGAACATTTGCCAGTGATGATGCAACAATTCCTACCAGAAGTAACAAATGGCGATAAAAGAATCCTTTTAGTTAATGGAGAACCATTAGGTGCAATTAATAGACGTCCAAAAAAAGGAGACTTCAGAAGCAACCTTGCTTTAGGTGGAAAAGCTGAGATAACTAAATTAACTCATAGAGAAATAGAAATATGCGATCAAATAAAGCCTGCTTTACAAGATGAAGGTCTCTTTTTTGTTGGAATAGATGTTATTGGAGGGATGCTCAGTGAGATTAATGTTACGAGTCCAACAGGTATCAGAGAAGTAGAGAACCTAATGAATATTCCATTAGCAGATCAAATAATTGATTACCTTATAGATCATTTGAAGAATTAACTCTATCTAAGTTTAATTGATTTCTTAAAACTTCAAATTTCAAAGCTACTTCTTGCAATTCCCCCTCAACCGTTGATCCTTTTACTAGTCCAGCGCCAGCAAATAATTTAAGTTCATCACCTCTCACCTGTCCGTAACGAATGGCCACCCTAAATTCAGAATTATGATTTTTGTCTATCCATCCAATTGGAGAAGCATATGTTTGACGCTCAAATGGTTCTAAAGCTCTCAACCAACTCAAAGATTTACTCAAAGGCAATCCAGCAACAGCAGGAGTTGGATGAAGCGCTTCAACCAAGCAAAGAGGAGATTTATCTCTGACATAAGCTTGAATAAGAGTATGCAAATGAATTAAATGGCCTTGAGTAATTAATTTTGGTTGAGATGGATGACTTGCTTTAATACCTTTTTTTAAAAGTTGTTCGACAATGGAGTTAACTACAAAATGGTGTTCTCTTAAATCTTTAGAGGATGCAAGTAATTCTTTTCCATCATCGCCTTTTTTTGCAGTACCAGCCAAAGCATCGATTAATAGCTTATTTTGATTGAGACTTATCAATCTCTCAGGTGATGCACCAAAAAATGACTCGTCATGATTTTTTTGCCATAGGAATCGACAACTATTAGTTTGCTGAACTCTTAAGCGAGCAAGTAAGTTCAGTGGATCTAATGGTTTCCTTAGAGAAAGACGTTGTCTCGTAGCCAATACAAGTTTATCCAAATCACCTGCATTTATTAATTCGATCCCTTTAGCTAACGCATCTCGATATTGAGATTTCCAATCATCAGAAAAATTATCGACTAAGAAATTTTCTTTCACTTCATGGACAATTCGGACTGGTGATCTATTTATCTTTTCTCGAATTGACCATAATCTTTCAATGGCCTCACGAACATCTGAAGGGTTTTGGGTAACTGAATTTAAACGTAACCATGTCAATCCATCTTTTGCAGTTAATTGCCACTTAGGCAAAACAGCCTGCAGGGAAAATTTATCATCTATTGATTTTTCATTATTTTTAATTTGATCAAAGAAAGAAAATGAAAATAAAATCCTTGATGCTGAGAATGATGGATTTGGAGAAGTATCTATCAATCGAGTAAAAATCTCATCACTAAACCTTTGTGCATTTTCAAACCTCTTTGGTCCAGATAAATCCAAAGATTGACAATGTCCTCCGGCAGAAATGCACAATCCAGGAGAGAGATCCCAAAGAAATCTAAAATGATGTTTTTCAGCAATTAAAGGTAATGTCATTAGAGGATCTGTTTGACTTACAGGGACAGAAACGCTCAAAATACATTCATCAACTTTTCGTTGACTCCATTTAAGAAGAGAACCAACTAAAAGCTCACTAAAAACAGGTTCTAAATTCATCTCTAATTAGAGCCTTTAAACATAAATAAACCAATACAGGAACTGTTGCCTAGTCTTAAGAAAGGAACCAAGAAACAAACAGAACAGGTTATTTTATCAGTGAAGTCTTCTACATCTGAAAGAAAACATCTTTGGCAAGCGGCAATTAAGTGGCCATTGTATTCAGTCGCAATAATGCCTGTAATTTTATCTGCAGGATGGGAGCTAGGAAATAATGGCAATATTCGTGTAGGACAATTCATCGGTTTTCTAATTGCCTCTATCTTGATTTTGATTTGGGAAAACCTTACCAATGATCTTTTTGACGATGAAACTGGTGTTGACAAATACAAATTCCACTCGGTAGTCGCTTTAACAGGTAATAAAACCACTGTAAGTCGAGTTGCATATTTTTCTCTTTTATTAGGTTTATTTATCATATTTATCCTTGCTCTAAACAGTAAAATAACAGTACTTTTTTTGGTCTTAATTTGTTGTTTCCTAGGATATTTATATCAAGGACCACCATTCAGACTGGGGTATAAGGGGTTGGGTGAACCCCTTTGCTGGATTGCCTTTGGCCCCTTTGCGACAGCTGCAGCACTCATTGTTATTTCTCCAAAATCTAATATTCATTTCATCCCTTGGGGAACAGCACTGATGGTTGGAGCAGGTCCAGCGATGGCGACCACTTTGGTTCTGTTCTGTTCGCATTTTCATCAAATCAACCAAGATGCTGCAGTCGGTAAAAAATCACCCTTAGTTGTTTTAGGCACTCATCGAGCGGCAGAATTTTTACCGTGGGTAGTTGGTCTTATATTTTTATTAGAATTATTACCCGTAATGAGTGGCATATGGCCAATAACGACTCTTATATGTTTAATTAGCCTTCCTTCAGGTATAGATCTGATCAAATTAATTAAAAGACATCACAATCAACCAGAGCTTATTAAAAACAGTAAGTTTTTAGCTTTACGCTTTCAGACAATTAATGGTTTATGCTTGAGTGTAGGTTTTGCTATATCCTCATTTTTTTATAATTAATTTTTGATTTTGTTGAATCATGAAATTAATAATTAATTTCAAACCATTTTCATTTCAACTAACAAAAAAGTTAATCACCTCACAAGGAATTATTCATAGAAAGGTAGGTTTATTGTTGCAAATAAAAGACTCAGATGGGAATTGCGGATGGGGTGAAGTATCACCTTTTGAGACAAATGAATTAAAAAAAAGTATAGAAAGTCTTGATTTCATTGGGAAACAAACTACAAAAGATTCAATAGAAAATTATTTATCTGAATTAGAAGGACTAGGAGCACTCACTTTCGGATTGGGAGCCTCCTTAGCCGATTTAGAAAATTTAACTATAAAAAAGCTAGATTTTGAAGGATTTGACATCACAAAATCAGCTTACCTTTTGCCTACAGATATAGATCCTTTAGAGTCAATATTTAACTATATAGATAGATCCAATGAAAAGAAAAGTTCATGTACAATAAAATGGAAAGTATCTAACCAAGAAGATAACTGTAAGGAAGAGAAAATATTACAAAAAATCTTAGATATTCTCCCAAACAATTTCAAACTTAGAATTGATCCAAATGGAGGGTGGAGTCGTCAAAAAGCACAAGAATGGAGTAACGAACTCAAAAACGAAACTCGTTTGGAATGGATTGAACAGCCACTCCCATCAAAAGATATTGAAGGTTTATTTTCATTAGCCAATCAAATCCCAATTGCACTAGATGAATCTTTGGTTCAATTTCCATATTTACGAAAAGCATGGAAAAGTTGGCAAATACGTCGCCCTGCATTAGATGGTGATCCCAGATTACTCTTAAAAGAAATAGAACAAGAATATAGTCGCACAGTAATAAGCACTGCTTTTGAAACTGGTATTGGTAGAAGGTGGATTAATCACCTAGCTGCCAGGCAAATCAAAGGGAAAAATCCTTGTGCACCTGGCCTTGCACCTGGATGGTGCCCCAAAGGTCCACTCTTTAACAACAATCCTAAATTAGTCTGGGAAGCCGCATGACAAAAATTGTAGTTGTAAAATGTATTCCTGAAAAAAACCTGGAATGTTCACAAGACATTCTAAAGAATTTTGAAAAGCATAACTGGATATATTTGGCGCCTCCAAAAGATCAAACAAAAATTTCCACATCGTCAACTTTACCTGAAGGAGAAGGAATAATCATTTCTAGCGGAGGCAGTATTGGAGGACCAAGTCTATGTTTACAACCAATTAAAAATTTAACTGATTCGGCTTTAGCAACAGGAAAGTGGTTAAAGAATCATGGCTTTAATCCAAATGAGTGCATCATTCTGAATTCACTACCTTTACACCATATAAGTGGCTTCATGCCATGGTGGAGACATCACACATGGCGATCAGAGTATCACTGGATTTCACCTTCTTTAATGCATAAACCACTTCAACTTAAGCAATTTAGTGAAGCATTAACTAATAAACATAGACGTCCATTGATTACATCACTAGTCCCAACTCAGTTATTGTCTTTGATTAATAATCCTGATGGTTTAAAATGGCTTCAATCTCTAGCTATCATCTGGGTTGGAGGAGCTTCGATCCCTAGAGACCTTGCTGACAAAGCTCGAAGCAAGTCCATTAATTTAGCTCCTTGTTATGGAACCACCGAAACTGTAGCAATGGTGACTTGCCTGAGTCCCAAAGATTTTTTAAAAGGAAGTAATAGTGTTGGATTCCCTCTCGAAGATGTTGAGATAGACATCAACAAAAGAAATTCACTTAAGATTAAAACTAGTAGGATTGCAACTTCAAAATGGAAGAATGATAAATTCGAATCAATTACAGACAGAAATGGATGGTGGGAAGCAGGCGATTTAGCGCAATACATCACTCTCGAGAATAGAAAAGCAATACAAATCCTTGGCAGAAGAGATTCAGCTATAAATTCAGGTGGTGAAACGATTTTCCCAGATGACATCGAAATGGAATTAATGCAAATCATCTCAAAAAATCAACTCCCAATTAAAGACATTTTTGTACTAGGAGTTAGCGATAAGAAATGGGGACAACGTTTAGTTGTATTAACTAAATTCAAAGAGAAAGGAATCAACAGATATCCAATCATCTCACTTCTGACTGATCTCATTGATGACTGGCAACCATCCAAAAAGCCACTGAGCTGGTACGATTGTCCAAAACTTTCAAGAAATATCAATAAAAAATGGGAAATAAATAAGTGGCGAGATTGGATAGCCTTTAACAGACCTATTAACTAAAAATTCAAACTAGATTCATGAAGCCACAAATTTATTTGCTTAGATAATGAACATTTTTCTCTTGTAATCGGATTTATCGATAAATGTTTAATACTTGTCATGCAGATTTTCTCACCATTCTTTTTAAATTTAAATCGAAGTACAAATGAAGACTCATTTATCTTCTCTGGATTCAGTTCGATATTGATAGTATCTCCAACATACAGTGGTTGAAAATAATTTGCTTCACAATGAACAACTGGTAAAGCTACATCCAGTTGGCTTCTATTGATTTGGGTTGTAGGAAAAATTTCTTGTAAAACTATTCCGTATTTTTCTAAACTCTCTTCCCAAGTTTCATGACACCATCTGAATAATTCAAGGAAATGCACCACACCAGCAGCATCTGTCTCACCAAAACGAACCGTTCGTTTAAAACATAACCATTCTCTAGGATTACGCTTTTCCAAAAAATCTATCTATCTACAGAACCCATAATCACATCAATAGAACCTAAGATCGCCATTATATCAGCGACCTTAGCTCCCTTCAGTATGTGAGGAAGTATCTGCAAATTATTAGAATCAGCTGCTCTAATTTTAAACCGCCAAGGAGTTACATCATTATTACCTTGAATAAATACTCCTATCTCTCCTTTCCCAGACTCAAGGCGAGTATACAATTCACCATTAGGAATCTTAAAAGTAGGTGCGACTTTCTTAGCTACATATTGATAATCAAACCCTGATAAATCACCTTTTTTTCCCTCAATTGACCTTTGCGCCTCAAGATTTTCTGTTGCCCCCCCCGGAATCATCTCACAAGCTTGTCGTAATATTTTTAAAGACTGTCTCATTTCTTCAATACGAACTCTATATCTTGCATAACAATCCCCCTCTTTCTCCCATGCAATGTCCCATTCAAAATCATCGTAACATTCATAATGATCTACCTTTCTCAAATCCCATGGGACACCTGCTGCCCGAAGCATTGGTCCAGAGAGACTCCAGTTTATCGCTTGCTCTTTTCCTATGACTCCTAAACCTTCTATACGTCTACGAAAGATAGGGTTATTAGTTATCAATTTTTCATACTCATCAATTTTTGGACCAAACCAGTCACAAAAATCTTTGCATTTCTCTAACCAACCCCAAGGTAAATCACAAGCAACGCCACCAATACGAAAATAATTATTATTAATCAATCTTTGACCTGTTGCAGCCTCCCATAAATCGTAAATCATCTCTCTTTCTCTAAAAATATAGAAGAAAGGAGTTTGAGCCCCAACATCAGCCAAAAATGGGCCTAGCCATAGCAAATGATTAGCGATCCTATTCAACTCAAGCATTATCACTCTGATATAACTTGCTCTTTTAGGTACCTTGATATTTGCTAAACGCTCAGGGGCATTAACAACAATGGCTTCATAGAACATACCAGCTGCGTAATCCATGCGACTCACGTAAGGAACAAACATGACATTTGTTCTATTCTCAGCAATTTTCTCCATCCCTCGATGCAAGTAACCAATAACTGGTTCACAATCAACAACATCCTCTCCATCAAGGGTTACTACCAATCGCAATACCCCATGCATTGATGGATGATGTGGCCCAAAGTTGACCACCATTGGCTCCGTACGCGTTTCAAGCTGCGTCATTGGGCCCAACAAAAGCAATGTTTAAATACTAGTGAAAACTTATGAAAGCAGGGCCAATTAGTTCAAGTTCTAACTTTAATCATGTCCCTATAATGGGGAAAAAAATAATTCAATTACTAAAGGAATTACCAAGTGAATTAACAAAACAAGGATTAATTATTGATGCCACCATTGGAGGAGGGGGGCATTCAGCTCAAATACTAGAAAATTTCCCAGGAATCAAAATTATTGGGCTTGATCAAGACCCATTTGCTAGAGAAGCAGCATCAAAAAAATTAAAACCATTTGGAAAAAGAATAGAAATAATCTCTACAAACTTCGCAGATTTTTCATTTAACGAACAAGCCATTTGCGTCTTAGCGGATCTTGGAGTTAGTAGTCATCAACTTGATGAGCCTTCACGAGGTTTTAGCTTTCGTTTAAATGGTCCAATAGATATGCGCATGAATCCCAAAGAGGGTTCAAGTGCAGCCGAACTTATTGAAACTCTCTCTGAGGAGGATCTAGCTGATTTAATATATGAATTAGGAGAAGAAAAACGCTCTAGGCGGATTGCAAGAAAAATAAAAAATGATCTAGCAGCAAATGGACCATACTCTGGAACTAAAGAACTTTCTTATGCAATTGCCGGATGCTTCCCACCCAAGCAAAGATATGGTCGGATTCATCCCTCAACAAGAACTTTTCAGGCTTTAAGAATAGCTGTGAATAATGAATTAGGCTCGCTCGACAGTTTACTTTTAAAAGCTCCAAACTGCTTGCTAGAGAATGGTCTATTTATGGTAATGAGTTTTCATTCGCTAGAAGATAGAAGAGTAAAATCGAGTTTTAAAACTGACGATAGATTAAAAGTACTTTCTAAAAAACCTATTAGAGCAAGCCCTGAAGAGATAGAATTAAATCCAAGAAGTAAAAGTGCAAAGTTAAGAATGTCTGCAAAGAAATTTTAAAATAGACTTAAACTTATTGTCTAAGATTAAGCACTGTATTTGTAATAATCTCAACAGCCTCTTTGATATCTTTCTGAGTAGTATTTCTACCAATACTCATCCTTATTGATGCTTCAGCATCTTTTCTGCTTAGTCCTATCTCCTTCAAAACATGAGAAGCTTCACCATTACTGCATGCTGAACCACTAGTACAAAAAATAAACCTTCGTAATTGACCATGCAATTGACTTCCCTTCATACCAGGGAAAGTGATATTGAGATTATGAGGCAATCTTTGATCGATAGATCCATTAACTTTCAATCCAGAAATATTCTTTGTTAATCCACTTAACAATGAGTTCCTAAAAAATAAAAGTCTCTGATTCCTCTCATCCTGATCACTTTTTGTTATTTCGACTGCCTTTCCAAAGCCAACAATTAAAGGGACAGGGAGTGTGCCAGATCTTAATCCAAGCTCCTGACCTCCTCCATATTGAGATGCTTCCAGAGGGAATCCTTCCCTAATCACCAAAGCCCCAATACCTTTGGGGCCATAGATTTTGTGAGCACTTAAGCTCATCAAATCAATGTGAAATTTGTCGGGGTCTAAATCTATGTATCCCAAAGCTTGAGCGGCATCAGTATGAAAAGCGATTCCCTTGTTCTTACAAAAAGACCCAATTTCGGCAATAGGTTGCAAAACCCCTATCTCATTATTTGCAGCCATTACACTCACCAAAAAAGTATCTTTTTCAACAGCTTCAGAAAGTTGTTCAATATTGATTAAACCATCTTTATTCGGTTTTAATTCTGACAACCGGAAGCCTTCTTTTTGAAGCTGCCTAAGGGGATCAAGGACTGCATGATGTTCAGTGGACACGGTAATTATATGTCCAGGTTTTCCAATGAGTTGTGCTTTAGCTCTTGCATGTCCAACTAAACCCAAATTATTTGCTTCTGTTGCCCCACTCGTGAAAATTAATCTTTTTGGATTGATGTTCAAATATGAAGCTATTTTTTCACGAGATACTTCTACTGCCGCTGACGCAAAAACACCGGATCTATTATTGGTATTAGAGGGATTACCCCACAACTCATTCCAATAAGGAGCCATCTCCTCAACTACCTTCGTACAACATGGTGTTGAGGATTGAAAATCAAAAATCAGATGATTATTATCCATTGATTCATTCGTCAAGCTAAATAATAGTCAGGAATAAAGGTTAATATCCTCTGTAAAAACTCTATAAGATCCAATTTTATGAGTAATTCAAATCCATCAACACAAGAAGTTTCTCAAACTCCAAGGATATTACTTGTCGATGACGAGCCTGGTTTAAGAACTGCTGTTCAGGCTTATCTTGAAGATGAAGGATTTCAAGTTACAACTGCTGTAGATGGAGAAGATGGATGGGGAAAAGCTCAAAAAATGATCCCTGATGTAATTATTAGTGACGTTATGATGCCTAGATGTGATGGTTATGGGCTTTTAAAGAAAATCAGAGAAGATGAAAGACTTGGAGGTACGCCTGTCATTTTCCTTACTGCTAAGGGTATGACTGCTGATAGAACTCAAGGGTATCAAGCTGGTGTAGACGATTACATGCCAAAACCATTTGATCCCGATGAGCTAGTTGCAAGAGTTAAGAATGTAGTTCAGCGGCAAGAGCGATTATTAACTGAAGCAGCCAGATTCGCGAATGCTGATGTTGGCCAAATGGCAAAACAGATTACAGAAATCAAATCGATGCTTAGCCATGGGGATAAAAATAACTCACGTAAAGATGATTCGATTCCTAATTTCACCCCAAGAGAGGCGAGCGTTTTGCAACTAGTAGCAGAAGGTTTAATGAACAAAGAAATTGCAAGACAACTTGAAACTTCTATCCGCAATGTAGAGAAATATGTGAGTCGATTATTTATTAAAACCGGTACTTCTAGTAGAACAGAATTAGTTAGATATGCACTTGAAAATCATTTAGTTACCTAAATCTATTTTTGAAACCTAAAAATTTTATCTCTCTAGGATTTCACAAATTCTATTAATTTCGAAAAATAGAAAGGAGCTTGATTCAACTTACTTTTGACCACTTTAAATCCAGATTGCTTTGCAGCTTCAATAATTCCGGTCTCCCGTAATGTATAGGCCCGAGTAGTTTTACTTGGTCCAGGGAATAGTTGACCAATACCTTTCAAAAGGGCTAGGAAAGGAGTATAGGGTGCAAAGCTAACAATTAATCTCTCATCAGATAATTTACAGAGATGCTTTACCATTTCTTCAGCCTCCTTTTGAGGGTAATGAATGAATACATCTAGGCAAATAACTGTATTAAATGAACCTTGTAAATTCTCTAAATCAGATGTTCGAAAATTCATCTTATTTAAATCCAAACCAGCTTGCTTTGCCCTACTTTTTGTCTCATTTATCATGGCTTCAGAAATATCACTTAAATGAATTGATTTAGCACCCAATTTTGCTAATGGAATACTTAAACTACCAACACCGCAGCCAGCATCACAAAAACTTTTATCCTTGATATTTTCATACTCTTTCAACCAAGTAATAACATCATCAACTGTCTTTTGGTGTCCTATCCTTATATTTTTTTGGACTTTATTTACATCATCACTTTCGCTATATATTCGATTCCATCTATCAAACCCAGTCCCATTGAAATATTCAGTGACTTCCGCCTTTTCATTGTTCTCAATTTGCGTTGTCATTTAATCAGATCATTACCTCTTCACAATCTTACGCAGCCAACTGCCAAGACAACTGATGATTACAAGAATTTATTTTCCATCGAAGCAAAGATTGCAGATTTTTTCCAATAAAAAAAGATTTTGCAGTCATTTTTTTCTGACTTAATACCATACGTGGAGCAAGTGTTGCCATCCAAATCGCCGCAGAAGGATCATTTATCCAATTAGCTATATTTTTGCATGCATCTAGTAAAGGCAAAGTGGATCCTGCTATTGTTTTATTTGGAAGTCTGCATAAACCATTTTCCACTGTTATCAAGCGTTTGTCCCAATTAAACGATCCATCTCCTAAACCATAAGCTGATATTGCATCGCTAACTAAGACAATTTGCTTTGGTACAAGTATTTTTAAAAGCCTAATCATATCTGAATGAACATGAACACCATCAGCGATCAGTCCTAGGAAGACATCATCTCTTCTTGCTGCCGCTCCTATAGGACCAATAGCTCGATGATGCAAACCTTTCATTGCATTAAAAGTATGCGTAACCATAGTCACTCCATTATTAAAAGCTTCCATCGCCGAATCAAAATCAGCTGAAGAATGTCCTAGTGAAACCACGATATTTAACTCTCTTAGACGAGAAATGACATCCAAAGAACCTTTTAATTCTGGAGCTAATGTCATTAACGCTACATCATCTTCAAATCCCTTTATTCTCTCATTTAAAGCAGAAATACTTGGCTTACAAATACTTTCTATCTCATGTGCTCCAGAATATGATTCACACAAAAAAGGTCCTTCCATATGAGCTCCAAGAATTCGACATCGATTAATCGAAGTATGTTTTTTAGTTTCCTTTAAGACCTTCATTCCTAATTGGAATTGATCTAGAGAACAACTAACAAAAGTCGGACAAATTCCTTCAACTCCATCAAGCCAAAGTCGATCAAGAAATGTTAATAACTTAGGTATTTTATTAAAAGTTAAATCTGTAAATGAGATCCCCAAACCTCCATTTATTTGAAGATCAATCGCTCTTGGACTTAGCCAATCACCACACCAATCTTCGTCATAGATTCCTTTTCTATTGGAACTTTTATCAATCGAGAGAATAATTCCATGTTCGTCTAAAACTAGTGAGAATAAACTATTTTCATCTTCCCTTTTATCTGGTTGAGGTAATTTTATGTTTGTAATTTTTCTCATTTCTTAAAAACTAAAAATAATTAATGCAGGATTCACAAATAATTGGCATTATTAATAATGAGATTTATAAAATCGAGAATTGTCTTTAAACGAAGCTAATACATTTAAGGAAGTGGCAGTAT
This sequence comes from Prochlorococcus sp. AG-402-K04, assembly GCA_003216895.1. Classification (GTDB taxonomy): domain Bacteria; phylum Cyanobacteriota; class Cyanobacteriia; order PCC-6307; family Cyanobiaceae; genus Prochlorococcus_B. The sequence goes on from QCID01000007.1 coordinate 57,637, forward strand.
TAATGGGAAGTGATTCAGATCTTAAAACTCTTCAGCCTGCTGTTGCAATTCTAGATCAATTTGGCATATCTAATGAGGTAAGGATCTTATCTGCACATAGAACTCCAAAAGAAATGATGGATTTTGCTCAGATGGCAGAATCAAATGGTTTTGGAGTGATAATTGCGGGGGCTGGAGGGGCTGCTCATTTACCTGGAATGATCGCATCGCTTACGACCCTTCCAGTGATAGGAGTTCCTGTCAAAAGCAAGGCGCTTTCAGGAATAGATTCTATGTATTCAATCTTGCAAATGCCCTCAGGAATCCCAGTAGCAACGGTTGCTATTGAAGGAGGCCTAAATGCTGGCCTTTTAGCTGCTCAAATTTTGGCAGTTAACAATACTGAATTAACAAATAAATTAAAAACCTACAGATCTGAGCTGCACGAACTTGTCGTAAAAAAAGATCAAATACTTAAAGAGATTGGAGCCAAAACGTACCTAGAAAAAATGTAATGAACTTGAAATTCATCATTACATTTTTTACTAAGCAATTTTGGAAATAATCTTTTTCTTCATAAGCAAGTTAGTAACTAGATCTACACATTTATCAATCTCTAAATTTCCAGTATCAATTTTCAATTCTGGAGACTGAGGATCTTCATAAGGACTTGAGATTCCAGTGAAATCTTTGATGTCTCCAGTTCTTGCCTTGGCATAAAGTCCTTTTGTATCTCTTGTTTCACAAACCCCTAAATCAGCTGCACAATATATTTCTATAAAATCATTTTCTCCAACTAATGATCTTGCATTATCGCGATCGGCTCTAAATGGAGATACGAATGCAGTTAAAACAATTATTCCAGCGTCAAGAAACAATTTAGAGACTTCGCCAATTCTTCTAATATTTTCTTCTCTGTCAAGATCAGAAAAACCTAAGTCTTTGCATAAACCATGTCTGATGTTGTCACCATCTAAAACATAAGTTGAATAACCATTTTTGTGGAGAGCTACATTTACTGCATTGGCAAGCGTGCTTTTCCCTGAACCAGATAGCCCTGTAAACCAAAGTATTGCACTGCTATGTCCTCTTAGCTGAGATCTATCTTCTCTATTCACTGAAGATTGATGCCAAACTATATTGGTGGCTTTTGATAGGGGACTTTGAGATTTTTGTTCCATGAATTCAGACTAATTGTTTACTATTCTCCATGTTGATCGACAAAGTTTATTCTTAACCTCCACTCTGTTTTGGCCTAAAACCCTCATTAACAAGAAATTCTTGAGCTTTTGATATTTGATCTCCTTGTAACTCTAAAAAATCGCCTTTTAGAGCTCCCCCTGTCCCGCAAGCTATTTTTAAATTCTTAAGAATTTGTTTTGCCTCTTCTTGCTTTAATTCAAGTCCTTTAATAACAGTAACAAGTTTTCCTTTTTTCCCAGATCTAGTTCTTTCCAAACGAACTTGTCGCTTTCCTTTAGGAGTAACACTATTTTGAGTGTCATTCCCTATTGTCTTAAGAGGGTCATTGAATTCACTCCAGCCACCTTTGGACATTTTTTTGTGTTTTGGCTGGCAACTATTTTCTTAATCTAAGGTGACAGGTACACTCCCAACACAATTTAAAGATTCGGATTTATCTCCATTCACAAGGCCAAATGCTCTTGGTCGATTTGGTAAGTATGGGGGGCAATATGTTCCTGAAACTTTAATACCTGCTCTTATTGAATTAGAGCAAGCTGCGAAAGAAGCATGGAAAGATTCTTCCTTCAATTCAGACCTGAATCATTTACTAAAAACTTACGTAGGAAGATCCACACCTCTCTATGAAGCCAAAAGATTAACTGAACATTATAGAAAAAATACATTAAAAGGACCACGGATTTGGCTTAAACGGGAAGACTTGAATCACACAGGTGCTCACAAAATAAATAATGCACTTGGGCAAGCTCTTCTTGCGATACGGATGGGGAAAAAAAGAATTATTGCTGAAACTGGAGCTGGTCAGCATGGAGTTGCGACTGCGACAGTCTGCGCTCGTTTTGGATTGGAATGCATTATCTATATGGGAAAAGAAGATATGCGAAGACAGGCGTTAAACGTATTTCGAATGCAATTACTTGGAGCCTCAGTTAAGCCAGTGACAAGTGGAACTGCGACACTAAAAGATGCAACCAGCGAAGCTATTAGAGATTGGGTTACTAATGTTGAAACCACACACTATATTCTAGGGTCAGTTGCTGGTCCACATCCATATCCAATGTTGGTAAGAGATTTTCACGCAGTTATTGGAGAAGAAACAAAGCAACAATGTAACCAAGCTTTTGGTAGGTCTCCAGATATTCTTTTAGCTTGTGTTGGTGGCGGATCAAATGCGATGGGCCTTTTCCATCCTTTTGTTGAAGACAAAAATGTGCGAATGATTGGCGTTGAAGCTGCTGGAGATGGAGTCGAAACTGGTCGACATGCAGCAACAATTACGGAAGGCAGGATAGGAGTTCTTCATGGTGCCATGAGTCTCTTACTACAGGACAAAAATGGTCAGGTTGAAGAGGCTCATTCCATTAGCGCAGGTCTTGATTATCCAGGTGTTGGACCGGAGCACAGTTACTTAAAAGAAATTGGACGTGCTGAATATGCTGCTGTTACTGATAGTGAAGCAATAGAAGCTCTGCAATTAGTTAGTCAATTAGAAGGTATTATTCCTGCGCTCGAAACTTCTCATGCATTCGCATATCTCGAGAAACTTTGCCCAACGCTCAATAATCATTCTGAAATAGTAATTAACTGCTCTGGAAGAGGAGATAAAGATGTCAATACGGTTGCGGAAAAATTAGGATCCAAAATATAAATTTAAAAGCCATTAATACCTTGGAACAGATTGATCGACATCTCTACTCCAAGCATCTATTCCACCTACAAGGTTCAAAACGGTTTTTCTGATTCCTTGTTCTAGTAACCAAATACCAAAATTGAGACTTCTTACACCTGCATGACATACCACAACAATAGGGGCATCATTAGGTAAAAGTTCTTCTATTTCACCTGACCAGTGTGCGGCCTTACTTAAAGGTAGATGCAATACTGTAAAAGGAAATGAAGCAATAGCAATTTCATCGTCCTCCCTTACATCTATAATGAATGGTTTTTCAGAGCAATCATCATCTAACAATTTATTTAACTCTTTTGGAGATATATTTAAAGGGATATTCTTCTTCATAATTAAAATTTAAAATAAAGATTAAACTTTCTCATATCAAAGCTAAGAAAGTATACAAAAGCTCAAATAATTAAGAAATGAAATCACGTCTATCATATTTTTTAATATCTGGCATCATAATTACATTAGTATTCACAGGAATATTCATCTGGCCTAATAATAATCTTAATATAATTCCTAAGCCAAATGAAAAATCATACACTACTCCCATTTCTTCAAAATATATACCAGAAAATGCTGATCTAGTTTTTCACTGGAAAATAAATCCTTCAATTTTAGCAAATTATGTAGAGAGTTTTCCAGGTAAGCTGAAAAAAAATATTACTAATAAAACGACAAGATTACTCAGAGACTCTTCTTTAAATTTATTAAGTCTTGATTTCGAAAGAGATATCTCAAAGTGGGCAGGAGAATATGGAAGCTTTGCATTATTAGATACAAAAAATCACGATTTAAACGATTGGCTTTTGGTTTTAGAAATAAATAAAAATTATAATACAGAAGAAGCATTAGAAGCAATTACAAGTGAAAATAATGATGATCTAATAACAATTTCAATTGATAAATTACAAATATCAAAATCAAAAATAATTTCAAGAAAAATTAATTTAGATCAATCAATTTATTTTTTGAAGGATAAAGATTATATTTTAATTGCGTCTAGTCCAAAAATAATAGAATTATCAATTAATCAAGTAGAAACTAGTACATTAAGCACAAAGGAAAAGTATAAGAGTATTCAATTAAAAGATAATATTAATGATGGTATTCTATTACTAGAAATGTCACCAAATAAAATTTTCAATCTCATAGGTCAAGAAAAAGATCTATTTGAATTGAATAAAGCAAACAAATTAATTTCATCAATCAATTTTGACAATAAGAAATTATATATAGAAGGTGTAGTCTCTTTTGATATTAGAAAAGAGAATATAGGAAATGGTATTGGCTATGATTTAATTGATCAAGAAAAACAAATCAAAGCATTTGATGATTATATATTAATTGACAACCCTAAACAATATTTCGGAACAAATTCTAGTCATCCTCTACAAAAATCAATCGCATCGATTATTCAAAAATCAATGACAACAGATTATTCTAATTTATTCAAAATTATTCTTGAAAATACTACAGGAAATTTAATATGGCTAAAAGATAAAGAGTGGTTAGCTTTAACTGAAAAATTGTATACAAATAAGAAAGAGATAAATAATATTTTAAATAAAAATAAATTCTTAAATTCGCACCTTGATTTTGAAAATAAAAACCTAGAGGTTTGGTCAAAATTCACTACAATGAATAACGAGAAAGTCGAGCTTAAAGAGAGTATTGAAGCAATTATTCAAGAAAATCAAGATGTATATATTTGGAGTCAAGATCTGTCATCTATTTCTAGTTTTTGGGAGAAAGAGTTCTTAAAAACTAATATAAATAGTGATATTAATAAAGATAAAACTAATTCTTTTGATGATATCATAAAAATACACTTAGGGAAAGGAAAAACCGAGGTATTTTTAGATAGTTTTTATCCTTATATCTTACTTAGAACGATGCTAGGGAATAAATTGAATTTCCCTCAGAATATTGATATATCTATTTCAACACCTACAATTAATTATCCAGACTTCGTGAAATTCAAAATCAACTCATGACCAAGTTAATAAAAAGTTGAAAGTATTATATTTACTAGCTAGCTTAATGCCATAAAATGAAGTTCAAAATGAAAATTATTTTTTCCTATTGAACTTGAACAGAAAAATTATTTTGCAGGAGCTAAAGCCATAGATAACAAACAAAAGGCAACTAATTTGGTTCTCAAGCCAGGCTTAGAGGGGGTTCCAGTAACCAAATCAGGAATATGTGAAATTAACGGATCAAAAGGAAATCTCAACTATAGGGGTTATCCAATATCTGAACTAGCCCAAAAAAGTAGTTTCCTAGAAACTGCTTTTCTATTGATATGGGGTGAACTTCCTACTGCATATGAACTCCAAAAATTTGAAGAAGACGTTCAAATGCACAGACGAGTGAGCTTTCGAATTAGAGATATGCTGAAGTGTTTTCCAGAATCTGGGCATCCTATGGATGCTCTGCAAGCAAGTGCTGCATCGCTGGGCCTCTTTTATTCTCGAAGAGCAATTGATGATCCAAAATACATCTACGACGCAGTCGTGAGATTAATTGCAAAAATTCCAACTATGGTTGCTGCTTTTGAGCAAATAAGAAAAGGAGACGATCCAATTCAACCCCAGGATGATTTACCGTATTCTTCTAACTTCCTCTATATGCTCACCGAGAGAGAACCAAATCCTCTTGCAGCAAGAGTTTTCGACAGATGCTTAATTCTTCATGCAGAGCACAGTCTCAATGCGAGTACGTTTAGCGCAAGAGTAACTGCAAGCACACTAACTGATCCATATGCTGTTGTAGCCTCTGCCGTTGGGACATTGGCTGGACCTCTTCATGGAGGGGCCAATGAAGATGTGATAGCAATGCTAGAAGAAATTGGAATACCTGACAAAGCCTCTTCATTTCTAAATGAAGCAATTGCAAAAAAAAGAAAAATAATGGGTTTTGGACATAGAGAATATCGTGTCAAAGACCCTAGAGCTACGATTTTACAAGATTTTGCAGAGGCGCTTTTCTCTGAATTTGGTAAAGATGAAATGTATGAAGTAGCCAAAGCACTTGAAGAAGAGGCTATTTCCAAACTAGGACCCAAAGGTATATTCCCAAATGTTGACTTTTACTCCGGACTTGTTTACCGAAAGCTTGGCATTCCTCGAGATCTTTTTACCCCAGTTTTTGCAATTTCAAGAGTTGCTGGTTGGTTGGCTCACTGGAGAGAACAACTTGGAGCAAATAGAATTTTTAGACCATCACAAATTTATGAAGGATCAAAAGTCAGAAATTGGAAGACCCTTGAGAGCAGATGATTTGGTATTTATTTCTTTGAATTTAAATTTACTTGAAAAATTACACTAACCTTATTAGTAGATTGAGTATTAGAAGTGAATTCAGGAATAGACCTTGAGATGAGTTTTACCCAAGGTGTTCAAAACCTTGGTCTATCGCATGAATTAGCTCATCTTTTATGGATCCCTCTTCCAATGCTTTTAGTATTGGTATCTGCTGTTATTGGTGTACTTGTAACAGTTTGGCTGGAACGAAAAATTTCTGCAGCTGCCCAACAGAGGATTGGACCTGAGTATGCAGGTGCTCTTGGTATTCTTCAGCCCATGGCGGATGGTTTAAAGCTTTTAGTAAAAGAAGACATTATTCCAGCAAAGGCAGACAGTGTTCTTTTTACAGTTGGTCCAATATTAGTTTTAGTTCCTGTAATTCTCTCTTGGTTAATTGTTCCTTTTGGTCAAAATCTTTTAATTAGCAATGTAGGCATAGGAATCTTTTTATGGATTGCCCTAAGTAGTATTCAACCCATTGGTCTTCTGATGAGCGGCTACTCTTCCAATAATAAATATTCTTTGTTAGGTGGACTTAGAGCTGCCGCTCAATCAATTAGTTATGAAATTCCACTCGCGCTAGCGGTTTTGGCAATAGTTATGATGAGCAATTCATTGAGTACTGTTGATATAGTTGAGCAACAAAATACTGCTGGTTTTCTTAGTTGGAACATATGGCGACAACCTGTAGGTTTTATTATTTTTTGGATCTGTGCATTAGCTGAATGCGAAAGACTACCTTTTGATTTACCGGAGGCAGAAGAAGAACTTGTAGCTGGTTATCAAACTGAGTACGCAGGTATGAAATTTGCTCTGTTTTACTTGGCTGGATACATCAATCTTGTTTTATCTGCCTTACTTGTTTCCGTTCTTTACTTAGGAGGATGGGGTTTTCCAATATCAATTGATTGGTTTTCATCTTTGATAGGTCTCTCAATTGATAATCCATTAGTTCAAATTATTGCTGCATCTCTTGGAATTGTTATGACAATTCTCAAGGCTTATTTACTGGTTTTTTTAGCAATCTTATTGAGATGGACTACTCCAAGAGTTCGGATTGATCAACTCCTTGATTTAGGGTGGAAGTTTCTTTTACCTATTTCATTGGTCAATTTACTTGTGACTGCTTCACTTAAATTGGCATTTCCTATGACATTTGGCGGATAAAAGAAAAGCAACACAATCGCAACTTATTTTTGGGTAAAAGTACCTACATTTACTTGAAAAAAACTGTATAATGACTAATGTAATTAAAGGCCGCCGGCAGCAAATTTAATATGCTTGGTTTCCTTGAAAAAGTTGCTGACTACACTAAAGAAGCCGTTAGTGCAGCGAAATATTTAGTTGATGGACTAGGCGTTACTTTCGACCACATGCGTCGCAGGCCTGTAACGGTTCAATATCCTTACGAAAAACTAATTCCATCTGAGCGCTATAGAGGAAGGATTCATTATGAATTTGACAAGTGTATTGCTTGCGAGGTTTGTGTAAGGGTATGCCCAATCAATCTTCCAGTTGTTGATTGGGTCATGAATAAAGAAACAAAGAAAAAAGAATTGAGAAATTATTCGATTGACTTTGGTGCATGTATTTTTTGTGGAAATTGCGTTGAGTATTGCCCTACCAATTGCTTATCAATGACAGAAGAATATGAACTGGCTGCATTTGATAGACATAGCCTGAACTATGACAATGTTGCTCTTGGAAGATTACCAACAAGTGTAACTTCAGATCCCTCAGTTCGGCCTCTCAGAGAATTAGCTTATTTGCCCGAGGGAATTATGGACCCTCATGAATTACCTACGAATCTGAAAAGAACAGGCAAGCTTCCAAGTGAGATAATAAAAGAACTCCAAACAGAGAAATCAAAAAAAGAAAATAATAATAATTCGTCCGATATGGTTCCAAATCAATCAAATTCTACTAATTAATGAATATCGCTTATTCAACAGAATTAATTTGCTTTTTAATTCTTAGTTCTGTCATAGTATCTGGAAGTTTAGCAGTTGTTTTATTAGAAAATATTGTTTACTCAGCTTTTTTATTAGGCGGAGTATTTATGGCTGTAGCAGGTTTATATCTTTTACTAAATGCTAGTTTCGTCGCTGCAGCTCAAATTCTTGTATATGTAGGAGCTGTAAATGTTTTGATATTATTTGCAATTATGTTGGTTAATAAGAAAGAAAAGTTAAAACCAATTGATGGTCTTAAAACTAGAAAATTGATATCCGGTGGAGTTTGTGGTGGATTATTAATTTTATTATTGCGTGTTAGCATTACTACTGATTGGAACATACCTGGACCAACCTCTATTGGTGAAGAAGCAACTGAGAGAATTGGTGAACATCTATTCACAGATTATTTATTACCTTTTGAACTTGCTTCAATTCTTTTATTAATGGCTATGATTGGAGCAATTGTATTAGCGAGAAGAGATGTCTCAATTACAAACGATAATATAAATGATTTAACGAATCAAAAGTCCTTAAGTGATAAGAAAATTCGTCTCCTTTCCGAAAATAGTTTAAAATGAATTCAAATATGTATGTAAAATTTACCAACTGAATATGTTAGAAAATCCTATTGGACCAGTACCTCTTCAGGCTTATCTTATAGTTGCTGCTTTTCTTTTCTGCACAGGTGTCTGGGGATTAATAAATAGTCGAAATGCTGTACGAGTTTTAATGAGTATTGAATTAATGTTAAATGCAGTGAATATAAATCTGATGAGTTTTTCATCCTATATAGATGGATCAATAATTAGAGGACAAGTTTTTTCAATTTTTGTCATCACAGTAGCGGCGGCCGAGGCGGCAGTTGGACTAGCAATACTACTTTCATTGTATAGGAATAGAGTTACTATTGATATGGAAAGTTTCAATCTACTTAAATGGTAGGTATTATCAATGACAACAAATCTGATCTGGATCTTATATAGATCAGATAGCGATACTGCTTATAACGAAACCTTAAATTGTAAGAAAATAATTGAAGGTTATGGAAAAAAAGTTTTCTTCTCAGAAATAAGTAATGAAACTAATAATATTAATCAATTATTTTCAGTATCTGAGGATTTACCGGAAATCGCTCTTATTTTGGGAGGTGATGGAACAGTTTTAAGGGCAGCCAGATTTTTATCCCCAAAAAACATACCTATTTTAAGTTTCAATGTTGGAGGGAATCTAGGATTTTTAACTCACGATCGTCATATCTTAAAGCAAGCGAATTTTTGGGAAAGAGTTTCAAATAATAGATTTAATATTCAAAAAAGAATGATGCTTGAAGCAACTGTATTTAGCGAAGAGAATAATCATGAAAAAAAAATTAAAAGAACATTTTTTGCACTCAATGATTTTTATTTACGATCTTGTACAAATGAAATTGCACCTACTTGCAGCCTTGAGCTAGAAATAGATGGTGAAGCTGTTGACAAATACAAAGGAGATGGACTTATCTTTTCAACACCAACAGGTTCCACTGCTTACTCTATGGCCGCAGGAGGGCCAATAATACACCCTTCATTAGACGCACTTATTATTAGTGCCATATGTCCAATGAGTCTGGCCAGTAGACCAATTGTGGTCCCTCCTGAATCTCAATTAGTAGTAAAGCCAATAAGAGAAAAGAAGCAAAAAATAAAGCTATGGTTAGATGGATCTAGTGGGTGTCTAATTGAAGCCAATAATACATGCTTAATAAAGAAATCTAATCATTCAACTTCAATCATAATTTTAGATGAAAATCTTTCTTATTATAAAACAATCACTCAAAAACTACATTGGGCAAGCAGCCTTATTGAAAATAGCAAATAATAAACTATGGGAATAGAAATCGAAAGAAGATTCTTAGTTGAAAATGAAGATTGGAAATCTGATGTAATACTCAGTGAAGATTTTAGTCAAGCCTATTTAAATTCAAGCGTAGATGAATGGACTACTAGAGTTAGGATAATAGACAACAATGCAGCTTACTTAACATTAAAATCCTCTTTAAATGTATTAGCAAACTATGAGTTTGAATATTCAATTCCTATTAAAGATGCTATTGAATTAACTAAATTATCAAAATATAAAATTACTAAAACTCGCTATCAACTCAAAATAAATAAAAAAATTTGGGTAGTTGATCTGTTTGATGGATCAAATTCTTCTTTAAAAATTGCTGAAATTGAATTAAATTCTGAATCCGAAGAAATTCAAGTCCCATCATGGTGTGGTCAAGAGATAACTGGAATCAAATCATTAAGTAATGCTTCTCTTGCCAAAAGACCTATTTCTGAATTTTCAGTTAAAGATCGAGTGCAAGTCAAACAATCCTAAACAAAAAGACAACTCGTCCTTTAGATTGTCTTTAGAATCCTACCGACACTCCCTAACTATGCATCCTTTGCAGGAGGTGTAACTTGTATGGTCTTTACGACACTGAAGGAATACTTCGCTTCACTTGTAATGACAAGGAAGCTTGCATTGCATATGCAAAGTTATTTGAGCTTTCATCAATTGAATTTTCTCTAATGCCCTTATCAGATATCAGTGAAGACGAAAATAATTAAATCTTCTAAGAGGCTGTTTCATCTGGCAAAGAACAACAATTGAATCCATCACGGCATATCTTTCCATGATCCATTGCCCAGTTCAATAAAGCTACTCTATTTTTTGAACCTGTTTTTGTGAACATATTGCTCACATGATTATCTACAGTTCTTTTGCTAATTGTCAGTTTCTGGGCAATCTCTTGATTAGTTAGGCCATCTGCAACCAATCCAATAATCTCCATTTCCCGTGCTGAGAGTCCCATATGGGACGAATTAGCGATCTCTCCTGTAAACATTCACCTCACTCACAACTCATTAATTAATACTACTTAGATTAGGGCCTTTAATCACCGATAGTAATTATCTAGTAAAAAATACATGTGAAATCTACACTTCAAAATCGTCTTGAATCTGGCTTATCAGCTATTACGGCTGAGATCATGCCTCCTAGGGGTGGTAATACAGCTTTAGCTCTCTCAAAAGCCATCAAATTAAAAGACCTTGTGCATGGTTTTAATGTTACTGATGGCAGCAGGGCAATCATGAGAATGAGCAGCCTAGCCTTATGCAAGCTGCTTTTAGAGGAAAATCTTGAACCAGTCCTGCAATTATCATGTAGAGATAGGAATCGAATCGCATTGCAAGCTGAATTACTCGGAGCCCATGCTTTAGGAATAAATAATATCCTCTGTTTAACTGGCGATCCTGTACGAGTAGGAGACCAATCTCAAGCCAAATCAGTTCAAGATTTAAACTCAATAGAACTTATTAATCAAGTTACATCACTTAACAAAGGGATAGATCCAGTATCTGATTTGTTAGTTGATGGCCCAACTAATTTGTTTGCTGGAGCCGCAGCTGATCCAAATTGCAGAGGATTTGATGGTCTAAGAAGAAGAATAGAACTCAAAAAAAATGCTGGTGCAAATTTCCTTCAAACTCAAATGGTTATGGAGCCCAAAATACTTGAAAGATTTTGCAAGGAAATAACAGAGCCTATGAAAATTCCTGTTTTAGCTGGGGTTTTTCTACTCAAATCTGCCAAAAATGCTCAATTCATCAATCGTGTAGTCCCTGGAGCATGCATCCCCGAATCAATTATTTCTAGGCTTGAAAATTCATCAAATTCTATTGATGAAGGCATATCAATTGCTGCTGAGCAGGTTCGCAGCTTTCTAGGAATTGCTCAAGGAGTTCATATTATGGCCGTTAAAGCAGAACACCAAATACCGATCATTTTAGATAGAGCAAATATTAATTAGAGGAACCAATCAAATCAGTACCTAATAATTCAGCCATTGCTTTTTGTTGGGGTGACGGTTCGCCTAAATCCTGTCTTCTAGCATCAGTGATTAGCCAATCTAAAGCGGCTTCCTGCAAATCAAAATGATCACCTTCTTTACCAACACAATATCTACCAAAAACCAACTTCTCTACAAGTTGTACTCCTGGCCCAATTAATGAATAATCAAATATTATTGAATTATCAATTGTTGCTCCTTCACAAATACAACAACTAGGACCAATCATAGAAGGACCAATGATAGTTACACCATCTTCAATCCTTGTCATTCCCCCAACATAGATAGGCCCTTTAACATTTATTTTATCCCAATTGGCTGCAACATTTAAACCAGCATAGATCCCTGGTCTAACTTCCTTTCCTGGTATTTCAACCTGTCTAACATCTCCTTTAAGAACATTTCTTATTGCTCTCCAGTAATCTGGTACTTTGCCAATATCAACCCACTCAAAATCCATAGGTAAAGCATAGAAAGCTGCTCCTTCTTCTACTAATTTTGGAAACAAATCTGAGCCAATATCAAAGGGTTTTCCAGAGGGGATATAATTAAAAATTTCAGGCTCAAACAAATAAATTCCCGTATTAATCGTATCGCCTAATGCATTATCTATAGAAGGTTTTTCTTGAAAAGCTTTAACACGATCTTCCTGGTCAGTTACAACAACGCCATAACTACTTACTTGATCTTTTGAAACACGTTTAGTAATCAAACTTGCTAGTGCACCTTTTTCTTTATGTCGTTTGACAGCTTCAGATAAATCCAAATCAATTAACGCATCTCCACACAACACGACAAAAGTATCATCAAAAAACTTTTGAAAATCTTGAATTTTCTTAAGCCCACCCGCAGAACCAAGTGCATCACCAATTAATTCCCCGTCTTCAATACGGCCTTCAAAGCTGTATGCAATTTCAACTCCAAATCTTTGTCCATCTCGAAAATAATTTTCTATTTCTTCTGCTAAATGGGAAACATTAACCATAACCTCAGTAAAACCATGCTCCTTAAGAAGTTCCAACAGAAACTCCATTACGGGTTTCTGAAGGATAGGAATCATTGGTTTTGGAATCACATGCGTGATCGGCTGAACTCGGGTTCCTTTCCCAGCCGCCAGGATCATCGCCTTCATAGGCGGTTTAACCTAAGCTACACAAGGCCAACATAGAATGCTGCCTCCACAAAGAGCTAAGCAGCAGCCGGCGAGCCATCTGTCACGTCTAGAGAAGCGAGGGGAAGTTGAGCTACCATTCCTGGTTCCAAAAGCCTCTTTAGACTTATTGGAGAGAATAAAGAACCTTTTTGATCAATTTCCACCTTGCCCTGAGAGCATAAAAACAATAAAGCCCAAAAGACTCCAACTCTATCCGTATCCAAATCGTCTGAGGCAGAACTTTCTTTCCACTTATCAACTAATAACTCAAAATCAACCCAGTGCAAAGCTTGCTCCCACTGATTTATGAAAATTGCAAGAGCAGCTGTAGTTTCAGGTAATTTTTCTCTATGAGCAAGAGATGAAACTTGAGCAATAACCTCCCTATTGCTTAATTTTTTTTGTCGTAATTTTCTGCGGTTTTGCAACTCATCATTGTTTAAAGATTCTGCAATTGTCTCAAGCTGATTTATTAATTCTCCAAGAGTAACTGGCCTTCTAAATGGTGGAGGAGCAACTGGCCTTCGTAGCAAATGTCTCTCTGGTCTAAGAGGCAATTGAAAGCTGTCATCTAGCCAACCCTGTTCACCAAAATCAAAACCTGAGTCATCTTCATCTGCTACTTCAACAGAGAACATTTCAGCCTCAAGCACCTCTGCCTTTAAACCAACCAAGACAGAAGCCGCTAAAAAGGCCTCGCTGCTATGAGCGAGATCAACCTCAAAACTTCCTCCATTCTGGCTAAAATGATCTGAAATCTTTTTAGGAATTTCAATACGCTGTTTAAGTTGATCCAAAAAACCATCTACAACTGGAATAACATCAACATCCCATGGATCAATATCTCCTCTTTGAGCAGCATCTTGCAGTAATCGTATAGCAAGTCTAGCGCCAGAATCTGCAGTTTGCGTTAAAAGATCAACTGGCAATGAGAACTATGAATCTAAATCAAGTTATCTCTTTATTAGATTTAATGCCAATTGAAATAATCTTTAATCTAAACGAGGAGCCTTAAGAGTCGCAATTGATAAATTTGCATTACTAATAATTGTTGATTGATCATGTCTACTTCTCTCAACGGCTAACAAATCTCTTTTAACCAAACCATCAATTGATGAGATATATGTATCAGTCATGATTTTTGGATACAAACCAATTCCAATAATGGGAACTAATAAACAAGCAATAATATAAATTTCTCTAGGTTCTGCATCAACCAACTTTGCTTTAGATATTAACTTCGCATTCTCTTTGCCAAAGAAAATTTCTCTAAGCATAGATAATAAATATATGGGTGTCAAAATAACTCCAATTGCTGCTAATGAAGCAACAACAATCCTAAATGGGAGAGTATAAACTTCATCAGTAACAAAGCCAACAAATACCATTAATTCTGAGATAAATCCACTCATCCCAGGCAAAGCAAGAGAAGCGAAAGCGCATGCCGTCCATAAAGCAAACATAATCCTCATATTTTGACCAATACCACCCATCTCATCTAATTGAAGCGTGTGAGTTCTGTCGTAAGTTGCACCAACAAGGAAAAACAAACTTGCTCCTATTAAACCGTGACTAACCATTTGCAACATTGCACCGCTAGTTCCTAAAGAACTGAAGCTTCCAATACCTATCAAAACAAAACCCATATGACTGATTGAGCTATAAGCAATTTTCCTTTTTAAATTTCTTTGAGCAAAAGAAGTTAAAGCTGCATAAATTATATTTACGACTCCCAGAACAATTAACAATGGAGCAAATTGGGCATGAGCATCAGGCAATAATTGCGCGTTAAATCTAAGTAGAGCGTATCCACCCATTTTTAACAATATTCCTGCCAAAAGCATATGCACTGGAGCAGTAGCCTCTCCATGCGCATCGGGTAACCAAGTATGAAGAGGAACAATGGGCAGTTTAACCCCAAAAGCTATAAGTAATCCTGAATAACAAAGCAGTTGAAAACCCCTACCAAAATCTTGCTGGGCTAAATGGGTATAACCGAAATCTGGGATCCCTCCTCCTTGAAAAAAGCCCATTGCGAGACCAGCAAGGAGAATAAATAATGAGCTGCCAGCTGTATATATAATGAATTTCGTCGCTGCATATTGCCTCTTCTTTCCGCCCCAGATTGCAAGAAATAAATACACTGGAAACAACTCCAATTCCCAAGCAAGAAAAAAAAGCAACATATCTTGAACAGCAAATACAGCTATCTGACCTCCATCCATAGCCAGAATTAAAAAGAAAAATAATTTTGGTTTATAGCTAACTGGCCATGCTGCCAAAACCGCCAGAGAAGTTATGAAACTGGTAAGCAATATCAATGGCATTGATAAGCCATCTGCACCAACAGACCAAGTCAATCCAAGATCAGGGAGCCAACTAACTTTTTCATATAATTGCAAGCCTTCTTCACTTGGATCAAAACCTTTGAAATAAGCAGCGACAGTAATTAGAAAAGTAATTAAAGCAATTATGAGTGCGTACCATCGAACTTCTTTTCCTTCTCCTTTATCTGGAATAAAAGGAACAATTAATGCACCAACGATGGGAAACAATATAGATAGACTTAGCCAAGGGAAATCGGCTGGAATCGTGCCCGAAATTAGCGTTGTTCCTACGTTCAAACTTGTATTGAGAGCGAATTCCAAGACTCGAAATGAATCACCACTTTTTGAGTTTAGAAATTATGAGATTATTGGCACCCTCTAGATAGGGGATGAAACACACACCTAAAAAAATTATGTAAAAATTACGCTCCTACAACTCCAAAAAGTGCAACTAGAGCTATCACTCCTCCAAAAACAATCAATGCGTAGAACTGAGCTCTTCCAGTTTCAAAGTATTTGAGTCCTTCTCCACTACCAAGAGTCAATAATCCAGTCAGATTTACAACTCCATCAACTACTTTTGCATCTACTTCCAATACTTCTTTGGCAAGCTTTCTACTACCTTTTACAAAAATTTTCTCATTTATGTCATCTAAATACCATTTGTTCTGAAGAAATGAATTGATTTGAGGGTACTTCTTAGATAAAGAAACACCAATATCAATTCTTTTTAAATAATAAGTTAAGACTGCCAATAATATCCCTGCAGATGAGATAGCGACAGAGACAATTGCAAGTGGAAGAAATTCTCCCCAACTAAACCGCTCTGCAGCTTCAATAGCCTCAGCGGGGTCTAACAAGTTTGCAAAAGTGCTGTTCCAAGGAACGCCCAAAAATCCAATTAAAACCGAAGGAATTGCCAAAATTGCCAAAGGAAATGTCATGGGCCATGCAGACTCATGTATCTTGCCACTTTCATGTTCTTCATGATTTTCATCTGTTTCTTTACCCGCCAAAGCAAGTAAAGAAAGCTGCATCTCTTGATTTTCGCCTCGGAAGTCTCCCTCAAAAGTAAGAAAATAAAGCCTAAACATATAAAAAGCTGTCATTCCTGCTGTTAAAAAACCTATCAACCAAAGTATTGGAAAACTATTAAATGCTTGACCAAGAATTTCATCTTTACTCCAAAAACCTGCCAGAGGGGGTATCCCGCTGATAGCAATACAACCAATTAAAAAAGTTATGGCAGTAATTGGCATTTTTTTACGTAGTCCTCCCATCAATCGCATGTCTTGCGCAAGAATTGGTTCATGACCAACCACCTCTTCCATGGCATGAATAACTGAACCTGAGCCAAGGAATAACATGGCCTTAAAACAAGCATGAGTAACAAGGTGGAACATTCCTGCAACTGGTGCACCACATCCCATTGCAAGCATCATGTATCCAAGTTGAGAAACTGTGCTGTAAGCCAATCCTTTTTTCAAATCCATTTGTGTCAAAGCGATCGATGCACCTAGGAAACAAGTTACTGTTCCAATAATTGCAATAAATAATCCAACAAAAGGGAACTGGCTAAACAAAGGATCGAGCCTTGCTACTAAAAAAACTCCTGCTGCAACCATTGTTGCTGCATGAATAAGAGCAGATATGGGAGTTGGACCTTCCATTGCATCAGGCAACCAAACATGTAAAGGAAATTGTGCTGACTTCGCCATTGGTCCCATAAATACAAGGATGCAAAGAGTCAAAGCTGCCCAAATTGGGACTGTCCCAGTACTAACTGCCTCTGATAAACCTTCAGCAATTCCATTAAAATCAAAACTACCTGTTGCCCAAAAAAGACCCAAAATGCCAAGCAGTAACCCAAAATCTCCCACTCTGTTTACTATAAAAGCCTTTTGAGCTGCATGTGCGGCACCGTCTCTGTCATACCAAAAGCCAACGAGTAAATATGAACACATCCCAACCAGTTCCCAAAAAACATATATTTCTAGCAAATTTGGACTAACAATCAGTCCCAGCATTGAACTGCTGAATAAGGCTAAATAAGTAAAAAAACGAACATACCCAGGATCATGTGCCATATAACCATGGGAATAAATCATTACCAGTAAGGCAATTGTAGTTACTAGAGCAAGCATGACTGCCGCTAAAGGATCAATCACATATCCCATTGGCAGCTCAAAAGATCCTGCACTTGCCCATACAAACAAGTGTTCAACTGGAGGCTTGCCCGAGAGTTGCTCAGCCAAAACTGCATAGCTAATAAATGCCGAAGCACCTACGGAAGTCAAAAGGGTTATTGCAACGGGTTTCCTTGATCGATTAAAAAGATCGTTAAAACTAACTAATCCCAAACCAATTAAAACTGCCCCACAAAGAGGAAGAAGTGGAATTAACCAAGCAAAATCTGCAGCCGAATGCATCCAGCTAAATCATATTGCAATAAGTTTAGGCAATTCTTGCTAGTAATTCAGTTAAATCAAAAGAGAGAAATCTCTGAGCTCCAACAGAAATAAATTTGTGGGACCACCAGAAAAAAAACACTGCAATGAGAATCCCCAATTGAGAGGGCCTAAGAAATTCTTTTATTTCTAATTTTTGTCGTCCATCCAACACAGCTAAGAATGGAACTACCGAAGTTCTTTTCTTCACTTCCTCAAATTCTTTTCCAAATTTAAGAGCAAGTCTTCTGTCACCATGCCAAATAGCAAACAAATGATGTGCAATCAATCCCAAGCAAGTAACAAGCGTAAAACTTGTTCCTATCCAAAGTAAATGCGCAAAACACCAAATAATCTGACCAATGGCCTGGGGATGGCGCGTGACTCTAATAATTCCCGAAGCATAAATTCTAACTTTAGGCTTCAAGACAGCAGGGATTTCTAAAAGGTTATAAGTAGCTGGATACAAAAAAAGAAAACTAATTGCACTCAAAATCCAAATCACCGGAATTAATTCGCTAGTCCCTTGGAAATTCCAAAATCTAACTCCATCATAACGATGAGCAATAAAGTAACCAATCAAAACAACAGCTGAGGGAATACTTGCAAAAGCAAAAATCAATCTCCATGCTCTAGCACCAATTATTCTTTCAGCCTTCACCCGTAAAGCCGCTCCACCACTATGAATAACAGCAAAACACAATAAAAGTAATATCATCACAAAGCTGGAACCATGAGTATCTGAAAATGCCATTAGCCTAGAAAAAAGCCTCTTAAAAAATTATTAGATCCATACCGGATCAACAGTTGGAGTTGTTTTTCTCTACATTTTAATTTAATAACTGCCATGAAGGCCTGCCACCATGGCCGAGATCCCATTTACTCTTGATCAACTAAGAATCCTCAAAGCAATTGTTGATGAGGGAAGCTTTAAAAAAGCTGCTGACAGTCTCTTTGTTACACAACCAGCTGTGAGCCTACAAGTGCAAAATCTAGAAAAGCAACTAGAAATTGCCATATTCGACAGAGGGGGCAGAAAAGCTCAACTTACTGAAGCAGGAAAGCTTCTACTCAATTATTGCGAAAAAATTTTAGGAGAATGCCAAGAGACTTGCAAAGCAATTGAAGATTTAAATAATCTCAAAGGGGGATCCATCATCATTGGAGCCAGTCAAACTACAGGTACTTACTTGATGCCAAGGATGATTGGGCTTTTCAGACAAAAGTATCCAGAAGTTTCAGTTCAACTTCAAATTCATAGCACCAGGAGAACAGGATGGAGTGTTGCAAATGGCCAGATAGATATTGCAATTATTGGAGGTCAACTTCCATTAGAGTTAAACGAATCATTACAAGTAATTCCTTTTGCGACTGATGAGTTAGCTCTTGTTTTACCTATTAATCATTCATTAGCAAGGTCAAAAGAACTAACAAAAGAAGATTTATATAGTCTAAGATTTATAACCCTGGATAATCAATCAACCACAAGAAAAGTCGTAGATCAATTATTGTCTTCTTCTGGATTAGACGTACAGAGATTGCATATAGAGATGGAATTAAATTCTCTTGAAGCTATAAAAAATGCTGTTCAATCTGATCTAGGAGCTGCTTTTCTACCAGTAGTCTCAATTGAAAGAGAACTTTCAGGAGGGACTATTCACAGACCATTAGTTGCAGATTTAGAAGTCAAAAGAGAACTAAAAGTAATTACAAATCCTGGCAGATATTCATCTAGAGCTTCCGAAGCATTCACAAAAGATATCTTACCTTTATTTGCAAGTTCATTCTCACCACTATTTAATCCCCATTAGAATTGTATAGCTTCTTTATTTATACCAACAGCATCTTCTTCAGCACCTTTAATTATAAATTTATTTTCATTGACATCTGCTTGATAGACGCAACGCACAATTGGTTGATCCCTAATTGAACCTATATAAGCAAATGTATTCATTCTCTGCTTGCACTCTCTTACATCTTCATTATTTATAGCTCCTTGCTTTTGCAACACAGTCCAATTCTCTCTTCTTATGACACAACCTGGTTGAAGGGCAGGTTGTGTCACAAAGCTTGTAGAGGGATTTAAAGTTGTATACATTTCAATATCGATAACAAAGGCACTTGCACCGTATTGCCTGCAAAAGTCAGGATCCGGAACTGCCATATCCAACTGTTGCTGACTTGCAATATTTCCCTGACCACCTGAAGTTGTGCTTGTAATAAGACTGCCTATACCCACACCAATTACCAATACTCCAGCCAAAATAGCAATTGAGTTAGAGTTAATTTTTATACCACCACCACCACCACCATCAAAGGGGCCTGAAGATTTAAATCGACTTCCTCTTGATTCATATTGGTCTCTGACATTTGAATCTTTTCTAGAATTAAATCTGCTTCCTTCTTGTCTTCTCGCCAGATCTGATCTTCTACGAGATGATGGTCGCCGATTATAAGGACCTTGATTCATAATAATTCTTGAGTCCTAGGTAATCCCATGGAATAGTTCATTACCCTGCTATTTGGGTTATAACTAAGTTCTCCGTCTTTGAGCAACTTTCGAATAAAATCCTCAAGCAAAGATCCTATTTTTCTCAAGCTGTAATCACTCAATTCATTATCGGCTTGTGATTCAACTAATTCACAAAAATAATCTTGCACCTTTTTTATAGATTGATCGCCCCAAAAAAATTCATTATCGGGATCAATATCTAAAGTTAAATGCTCGTTATCTAAAATTAAATCATTATTTTCGACCACTGCAGTAAATATTCTTACGTGTCTGGTCGTGCATTTAAGAATAGTATCGCTCATGAATTTAAAACAACAAACCGAAATATATACTGCAAATTTAACGACCTTACCCCTTGTTGGGTGGTCTTAATCACTAAAGTTGTTAAATACTCTTTTATTTAAGTATGCGCGTAGCAATCGCTGGAGCCGGATTGGCAGGACTCTCATGTGCAAAATACTTAGCCGATGCAGGTCATACGCCATTTATTTATGAGTCAAGAAACGTACTGGGTGGAAAAGTTGCTGCTTGGAAAGATGAGGACGGAGACTGGTATGAGACTGGATTACATATATTTTTTGGTGCATATCCAAATATGCTGCAGCTTTTTAAGGAGCTAGATATTGAAGATCGCCTTCAATGGAAAAGTCATTCCATGATTTTCAATCAACCAGAAGAACCTGGCACATATAGCCGTTTCGACTTCCCTGATCTTCCTGCTCCAATAAACGGAGTGGCAGCAATTTTAAGCAACAATGACATGCTTAGCTGGCCAGAAAAAATTTCGTTTGGAATTGGACTAATACCAGCTATGTTGCGTGGTCAAAATTATGTAGAGGATTGTGATAAATACTCTTGGACCGAATGGCTAAAGAACCAAAATATACCCGAAAGAGTAAATGATGAAGTTTTTATCGCGATGAGTAAGGCACTCAATTTCATAGGTCCTGATGAAATATCCTCAACAGTATTGTTAACTGCATTAAACCGCTTCTTACAAGAAAAAAACGGGTCTAAAATGGCATTCCTTGACGGAGCGCCACCAGAAAGACTTTGTCAACCAATTGTTGATCACATAAGAGCTTTAGGAGGTGACGTATTTTTAAACAGCCCACTAAAAAAAATAAATTTGAAAGAAGATGGCTCTGTTGAAAATTTCTTAATAGGTAGTGCCAAAGAGTCTCATGGGAAAGAAATTGAAGCCGATGCATATGTCAGCGCAATGCCTGTGGATATCTTTAAAACAATTTTGCCTAGTGAATGGGCCTCTCAAGATATTTTCAGAAAACTTGAAGGTCTGAAAGGGGTTCCAGTTATCAATATTCATCTTTGGTTCGATCGAAAACTTACAAATATTGATCATCTGTTATTCAGCAGATCTCCACTTTTGAGTGTTTATGCCGACATGAGCATAACTTGTAAAGAGTATCAAGATCCAAATCGATCAATGCTTGAATTAGTTTTTGCTCCTGCAAAAGATTGGATCGGTCGTAAAGATGAGGAAATAATTGATGCAACAATGCAAGAATTGACGAAACTTTTTCCCATGCATTTCTCAGGGGAAAATCAAGCTAAATTGAGAAAATATAAAGTAATAAAAACCCCAAGATCAGTCTATAAAGCTGTTCCTGGATGCCAAGATTTAAGGCCAGATCAAAAGACTCCAATAAGCAACTTTTTCTTAACTGGTGATTACACAATGCAAAAATATCTCGCGTCCATGGAAGGTGCGGTCTTAAGTGGAAAACTATGTGCTGAAAAAATCCAAATATCGACTGACATAGGTTCTTCTTAGTCTTAATGTATCAACAGCAATTTAATTAAAATTGCGATTCAACAGCTCAATGCAAACTAAAAAACTTACAAATTTCTAATTTTGGCCAAGCCTTCTTTGAATTTAGAGGATGCCTACGAGGCTTGCAGAAAAGAGACTGCACAATGGGCCAAGACCTTCTACCTTGGCACCATGTTGCTTCCCCCTGCTAAACGCAGAGCAATCTGGGCTATTTATGTTTGGTGCCGTAGAACAGATGAGTTAATGGACAGCACGGAAGCTCAAAAAAAATCTAGAAATGAGCTATCAGATCGTCTGAATAAATGGGAAGACAAAACAAAAAATATTTTTGCTGGAAATACTGAAGATGATTTTGATGCAGTCTTGGCCGATACTCTTCAAAAATTCCCTCAATCTATTCAGCCTTATATCGACATGATTGAAGGCCAGAGAATGGATTTAGATACAACCAGATATAAAACCTTTGAAGAACTTGAACTCTACTGTTATCGAGTCGCTGGAACGGTTGGGTTAATGACGCAAGGTGTAATAGGAATTGATGCTGCCTACACGTCTAATCCAAATTTGCCTTCCCCTGATACTTCAAAAGCAGCTATTGCACTAGGAATTGCGAATCAATTAACCAATATTCTGAGAGATGTGGGAGAAGATAGAGAGAGAGGAAGAATTTATTTGCCATTGGAGGATTTGGAAAAATTTAATTACACCGAAGAAGATCTAATGAACGGAAAAATCAATGACAACTGGAAAGCTTTAATGTCTTTTCAATTAGCCAGAGCAAGAGATTGGTTCCTTAAATCTGAAGAAGGCATCAAATGGCTCTCGATAGATGCCAGGTGGCCTATATGGACCTCATTAAGACTTTATAGCGGAATATTAAATTCAATTGAAAAACTAGATTATGACGTTTTCAATAATCGTGCATACGTAAGGGGATGGGTAAAAGCTATAAACCTACCCATCTCCTATCTGATAACTATCAACGATGAAAGATATAAACTTAAAACACTAATTAACTAAAAAATTTATACAGGAGTTTTTTGATTAGCTAAAAGATCCTTTAATTTTGATAGTTCTCCAGCCCATCGGGGATCTGGAGCTTCTTTTATTGGCGCGTCGCTATGTACAACTTTCTTAACATCTTTACGATTAGAACCTTTATTTCCGTGATTAGAACTTGCTCCTCGTCTTGAGTTACTGGAATTAGAATCTTTACGCTCAGAACGCTCAACCCTCAGTTTATTGCCACTAAATTCATGGCCATTTAATTTTTCGATAAGATCATTTGCAACATTCTCATCTTTAATATTAGCGAAACCAAATCCCCTACAAGCCTTGGTGTCTCTATCGAAAACAGCTTTAAATTTGATGCCATCTCCAATAGATGCTAGGAGGGCTTCAAGTTCTTTAACATTGACATTCTGCGGCAAATTACCGATGTAAAGACGAACACTCATTTAGAAAAAAGGGGATAAAAAGACGACGGCATTCGGCCGAGATTAATTTGATTTGTGTGTAGTTAATCACAAAAAGGGTGAATTCTCTAGGGTCCATTTACGAGCAACCTCCAAAGCCTCTTCGTATGTACAAAATCTTCCATAAGCTTTTTCCTTTGAAAGATGCCTAATAAGTTCTCCCAAGAAAGGGCCTGGAGGGATCCTGAAAGCCTTTTGAAGTAAATGGCCATTCAAAGGAGACGAAGGGTGAAAGAGGGGGTCAGAGGGGTCTTTCCAGCGTTTTCGCCAATCACAAGTATATTTATTTTTCAAGAAGAGAATTAAAGATGGCAAATCTTCCTCCAAATCAATGTGAAGTTGAAACCTGTCATCCTCGGAAAGATTATCCAAACCTAAATTGTTAATTTTACGAACCCAAAACCTAAGGTTTTTGCATCTTTTAATTTCATTTTTACTAAACGACAACTTTGACAATCCCTCATCACTAAGTAAACATATTAACTTGGCCAAAACGCTTCCCTGTAAAAGCTTATCTGAAGAAATATCTTTTCTTTTTGCCTCAATAAAAGTAAAATTATTGTCATTCCAATTGTTCAATAATTGAAGTTCTGAATAAGTCTGCCAAATCGAAGCATTCCATTGTGAATGAACTATTTTCAAGATCTCCATTTTTATCCTTTCAGGCGCAACATTACTTAATTTATCTACATTATTTTTTAGAAACGTTTTAGTTTTTTTCTCTAACTTAAAGTCTAATTCACACATTAATCGAAAACCTCTAAGAATTCTCAAAGGGTCATCAAGTAAGTTCTTTTCACTTATTGCAACAATTTTCTTACATTTTAAATCATCCATTCCTCCA
>QCID01000008.1 GCA_003216895.1 Prochlorococcus sp. AG-402-K04
TGCAATTCCATCCCTTTTTTGACTCCTCCTCCTATTGAAGCAATTGCATTGGGAGCATTAAATTTAACGCCAGGTGTTCAAGTAAAAGATATTCTTAACAAAGGGGTAAGCTTGAGATGCTGGAATAAAAAAAATGAAAAGCACATATGGCATTCTCTTTTTCTAGCAGGTCAAACATGGCCAACAAATAAACCTTTAGAAATAATTTTAGCTGCTAGTATAAATAATCAATTAAGCATAGATTTAATTATTGGAGAGCCTCAAGAAGAAGGGTCAAATGAGATTATTTATATTAATGGATTACCCACTTTGAAAACGATAGATTCTAAAGACAAGGTAAAGAAGATAAATAATAATATTATTTCTATTCCTCTGGATCCTCCTGGTAAAATTGGTGAAGATTGTATTAAGTTAATTTTTAATATTAATGATAATTGTGAACTTGAAGTCGAAGGTATCGATTTACGAAATAATATTGAAATAACCAGTAAAAATCTTGGAGTAATAAGATAACTATCTTATATTTTTTATATTAATTATTTTGATTTTTTTTACATAAAAAGATACCTTCTTCTCCATCAACCTCTCTCAATCTCAGATCAATAGTCTCATCTTTACTAGTTGGAACTAAACGCCCACAAAAATCAGGTTGAATTGGAACTTCTCTATGCCCCCTATCTACCATCGCAAGAAGCGTAACTCTTTTTGCTCTGCCCCATGAATTTAGGGCTTCTAGTGCTGCTTTGATAGTTCTTCCTGTGTATATCACATCATCTATTAAAACTACCTCTCTATCATCAACGGAGGAGGGTAAATCTGTTGCTTGGGCTATGCGAGTACCAACACTTGAAAGGTCATCTCTATGAAAAGTAGGATCCAAGCAACCACTCTGGACTGACTGGCCAGATAATTGCTCTAAATATTTAGCTAATAACTTAGATAAATAAACTCCCCTAGTTGGTATTCCAACAAGCAATAATGAAGTAATGTCTGGAATCTTTTCCAAAATTTGAGAAGCCAATCTTTTTATGGTTCTATCAAGTTCTTTTTTTGAGAGGATTTCTATCTCTTTTTTTACTGCTTCATCTGGCATATTTTAAAGTCCTAAAAATTTTATTTTTTCTTAGGAATAGCTGAAATACTTTTTTAATCTAATAGGGAAAAGCTAACCAAACATCAAAGTATTAGCCTCTTTACCTATTAGGAAGTAATTTAATACGAAAGAAAAACATTATTAGTAACCAATTTCTTTGAATGTCAAGCAGTAACACCGCTGTTTCAATAAGCAAAGGGAAAGTAGCGCCAGTAGTATTGGCGATACTTGATGGTTGGGGGCACTCTGAAGAAACTAATCACAATTCTATTAAACAAGCATCTACTCCTGTAATGGATGCTTTATGGCATGCCTATCCACACACACTTATCGAAGCGAGCGGTGCAGATGTTGGGCTACCAGATAATCAAATGGGTAACTCTGAGGTTGGACATCTAACTATTGGAGCGGGGAGGATAATTCAACAAGAATTGGTCCGAATATCTAATACAGTTAAAGAAAATAAATTAATTAAAAATACTGCTCTTAATGAATTTTCTAAATCTTTAAAAAAAAGAGGAGGAACTCTTCATATCATGGGACTTTGCTCAGATGGAGGGGTTCATAGCCATATAAATCATTTGTGCGGATTAATTCAATGGGCTGCTGAAAAAGACTTAACAAATCTCTCATTACACCTTTTTACTGATGGAAGAGACACCTCAGCAAAGAGTGCTTCAAAATATATAAAGAGAATAGAAACTACAATCAAATCAACTGGTATAGGAGAGATTTCTTCAATTTGCGGAAGATATTGGGCTATGGATAGAGATAATCGATGGGAAAGAACTTTAAAAGCTTATGAATTGCTTACTGATCCAAACTTTAGGATTAGTAATCTTTCAGCAGAAGAAAGTTTAAATAAAAGCTATGAAGAAGGCATAACTGATGAGTTTATTGAACCCATCAGGCTTTCCTCCTCCTCGTTAAAGGATGGAGATGGAGTGGTTTTTTTTAATTTTCGCCCCGATAGAGCAAGGCAATTAGTAAAAGCTCTTAAATTAAAAGATTTTGATGGCTTTGAGAGAAAAAATAAAAGAGATATTGACTTATTAACTTTTACACAATATGAATCAGGACTTCCTGTATCAGTTGCTTTTCCGCCTGAGCCACTGAATGATTTATTAGGTCAAGTAGTCTCCAGTCACGGACTAAATCAATATCGGACTGCTGAAACCGAAAAATATCCCCACGTAACATACTTTTTGAATGGCGGTATTGAAAAGCCATTAAAAGGAGAGGTAAGACACCTTGTTCCATCTCCAAGAGTTGCAACTTATGATCTTCAACCCGAAATGTCAGCAGACGAACTAACTGAAAGTTGCATCAAAGCAATTGAAACTGGAATTTACTCATTAGTGGTAATTAATTTTGCCAATCCGGATATGGTTGGACATTCTGGAATAATGAAAGCAGCTATTAAAGCTAATGAAAAGGTTGATAGCTGCGTTGGTAAATTATTAAATTCAATAGGCAAATTAGGCGGATCACTACTAATAACAGCTGATCATGGTAATTCCGAGATGATGTTAGGACCAGATGGCCAACCATGGACCGCACATACAACAAATCCTGTGCCAGTTATACTTGTAGAAGGCGAAAAACGTAAATTAAAAGGACATGGCAATGACATAAAACTTAGAGAGTGCGGAGGTGGATTATCTGATTTAGCTCCAACTCTCCTACACCTATTAAATTTACCAAAGCCAAAAGCAATGACTGGCTCAACACTTATTGAACCAATTAACATGCCTAAAAAGTCAAATCTTATTCCTCAACCTGCATAATAAATAAAAAAAATGATCATTCCACTTTTATCTTGGGCATGGGCAATTTCAGGAATTTTTTTAATACTATTAGTTCTTCTTCATAGCCCTAAAGGTGATGGAATGGGCGGCCTAGCATCTAGTGGAAGCTCCATGTTCACTAGTGCAAGTAGTGCAGAGTCAACCTTAAATAGAGCGACATGGGCATGCCTTATATTGTTTTTATCCCTGGCTGTTATTCTTAGCGCAGGATGGTTAAATTAAATTTTGCGAATTTTTTTTAACTTAATCAATTTAATTCTTGATCTAATTTCATAAAAATTGAATGATTTATTTAAAACCTAGCCTGATATATTTATTTCTTAAATAAAAAAGAGAGACTGCTAATAACAATCTCTCTCTTTTATTTAATCGAGGAAAATCAAGTGATTATTTAGTAATCAAAATCACCACCCATTCCACCTGCTGCTGGAGAAGCATCTTTCTTCTCAGGTAAATCAGCGACTATGCATTCAGTAGTAAGCACCATTCCAGCTATGGAAGCAGCATTTTGCAAACCTGATCGAGTGACCTTTGCTGGGTCAACAATTCCAGCAGAAAGCATATCTACATATTCACCAGTTGCAGCGTTGTACCCATCATTGAGTGGTTTGGATTTAACGTTCTCGGCCACAACTGCTCCATTAGCACCAGCATTCTCAGCTATGCGCATTAGTGGAGAAGTAAGAGCGGCTTCAACAATATTTGCTCCAATTAATTCCTCGCCAGAGAGATTGGATGAAGACCAATCACTTAATGCAGGAGCTAAATGAGCGAGTGTAGTTCCACCACCAGGAACAATTCCTTCTTCGACTGCAGCTTTAGTTGCGTTAATTGCATCCTCTAGACGAAGCTTTTTATCTTTCATCTCAGTCTCAGTTGCAGCACCAACCTTCACTACGGCCACGCCACCAGAAAGCTTGGCTAATCTTTCTTGAAGCTTTTCTTTATCGTAGGTTGAATCGGTCTCATCCATCTGCTTCTTAATTTGTTCACATCTAGCATTAACAGCTACTTCATTACCTTCAGCAACAATTGTAGATGTGTCCTTATTAATTGTGACTCTTCTTGAAGTACCAAGCATATCAAGAGTGGCGTTTTCAAGTTTTAATCCTGCATCCTCAGTAATGAGTTGACCATTTGTTAAAACAGCCATATCTTCAAGCATTGCCTTTCTACGATCTCCAAAACCAGGCGCTTTAACAGCAGCAACGTTTAAAACTCCTCTGAGCCTGTTTACAACTAGTGTAGCCAAAGCTTCTTTTTCTATGTCTTCAGCAATTATCAGAAGAGGCTTACCAGTTTTAGCTACCTGTTCTAGTACAGGAACAAGATCTTGAACTAGACCAATTTTCTTGTCCGTAAGCAATATGTATGGCTCATCCAACACTGCTTCCATTCTCTCAGTGTCAGTTGCAAAATAAGGTGAGATATATCCTTTATCAAAACGCATTCCTTCAGTGACCTCTAACTCAGTGGTCATTGACTTGCCTTCTTCTAGAGAAATTACACCCTCTTTTCCAACTTTATCCATTGCGTCAGCAATCATTTTGCCAACTTCTTCATCATTTCCAGCAGCAATCGTGCCACATTGTGCAATTGCACTACTGTCGCTAATGGGTTTTGAATGGTCTTTTATTTTTTCAACCAAAAATTCAGTCGCCTTATCAATTCCTTTTTTCAAAGTAATTGCATTAGCTCCAGCTGCTACGTTTTTTAAACCAGCTTTGACCATTGCATGAGCAAGAACAGTTGCAGTGGTTGTGCCATCTCCTGCAGCATCATTGGTTTTTGAAGCAGCTTGACGAATTAGAGCAACTCCTGTGTTTTCAATGTGATCTTCGAGTTCTATTTCTTTAGCGATTGTTACACCATCATTGATTATTTGAGGTGCACCAAACTTTTTCTCTAGAACAACATTACGACCTTTCGGTCCTAAAGTGACTGCGACTGATTCAGCCAAAATGTCAATACCTCGCTCGAGTGCTCGGCGGGCTTGCTCGTTGTAAATGATGCGCTTGGCCATAAGAGGCGATTTCCTTTAATTTCGAAAAGTTTTTTGGTTTGAACTTCAGCTAAAAAGCTGAGTTTTAATTGACGACAGCCAGAATGTCTTTCTCTGAGAGAAGTACGTACTCATCACTGCCAAGTTTGATATCAGTACCTGCGTACTTACTGTAGAGAACCTTGTCTCCAACACTTACTTCAGGAGATTGACGGGAACCATCCTCGTTACGTTTTCCAGGACCAACCTGAGCAACTTCACCGACTTGAGGTTTCTCTTTAGCAGTGTCGGGAAGCAATATGCCTCCCGCCGTCTTCTCTTCTGATTCAGAAACTTTTACAAATACACGATCTCCAAGTGGCTTAACAGTGGAGACGCTGAGAGATACAGCTGCCATAAATTAATGCAGTAGCAAAAAAAACAAAAGCGCTTAGCGCTGACTCGATAAAGAGTATTACTCATTACCAACGGTATTAATTTATGCATCTAAGTAGTCTCAAGACCACATATATTCTGTGCGGTTGACCGAACACTGAAAAAAAATGCCTGTGAAGTGGTAGTCTAAGCCGCTGATAAGAGTATGCGCATCAGAGCATGCTCACAAAGTTTCTAGTTATCTTATGGCCGCTTCTGCTACCGCTACTGTTGGAACTAAGGGTATTGTTCGCCAAGTAATTGGTCCTGTTTTAGATGTTGAATTCCCCGCTGGAAAGCTCCCAAAAATCCTCAATGCATTAAGAATTGAAGGTAAGAATCCTGCCGGTCAAGATGTTGCACTGACTGCAGAAGTTCAACAATTACTAGGAGATCATCGGGTTAGAGCCGTTGCAATGAGTGGAACTGATGGGTTAGTTAGAGGTATGGAAGCTGTAGACACTGGAGCTCCCATTTCCGTACCTGTTGGTGAAGCAACTCTTGGAAGAATTTTCAATGTCCTAGGAGAACCTGTAGATGAGCAAGGCGATCTTAAAAATGTAACAACATCGCCAATTCACCGTTCAGCTCCAAGCCTTACTGACTTAGAAACTAAACCAAAAGTATTTGAGACAGGTATTAAAGTTATTGACTTGCTTGCTCCATATCGCCAGGGTGGAAAAGTCGGGTTGTTTGGTGGTGCAGGTGTAGGAAAAACTGTTCTAATTCAAGAACTCATAAACAATATTGCTAAAGAACATGGCGGAGTATCAGTTTTTGGTGGAGTTGGAGAAAGAACAAGAGAGGGCAATGATTTATATGAAGAATTTAAAGAATCTGGAGTTATCAATTCAGAAGATCTAACCAAGTCAAAAGTAGCCTTATGCTTTGGTCAAATGAATGAGCCACCAGGGGCAAGGATGAGAGTTGGCCTATCAGCATTGACAATGGCTGAGCATTTTCGTGATGTAAATAAGCAAGATGTTCTTTTATTCATTGATAATATCTTCAGATTTGTTCAGGCTGGATCAGAAGTATCTGCACTATTAGGACGTATGCCATCAGCTGTTGGATATCAGCCGACATTAGGAACTGACGTTGGAGAGCTTCAAGAACGAATTACCTCAACCCTTGAGGGATCCATTACCTCAATTCAAGCTGTATATGTACCTGCTGACGACTTAACAGATCCTGCACCTGCTACTACTTTTGCTCATTTAGATGCAACCACTGTTCTAGCAAGAGCTCTTGCTGCCAAAGGTATTTACCCTGCTGTTGATCCACTTGACTCAACTAGCACCATGTTGCAGCCATCTGTTGTTGGTGATGAGCATTACCGCACCGCCAGAGCAGTTCAGTCGACACTTCAAAGATATAAAGAATTGCAGGATATCATTGCTATTTTGGGATTGGACGAACTATCAGAAGAAGATAGAAAGACAGTTGATCGTGCTCGCAAAATCGAGAAATTCCTATCTCAACCATTCTTTGTTGCTGAGATTTTTACAGGTATGTCAGGTAAATATGTGAAATTAGAAGATACTATAAAAGGCTTCAACATGATTCTTGCTGGAGAACTAGACCATTTGCCTGAGCAAGCTTTTTATCTAGTTGGAAGCATTGAGGAAGTAAAGGCTAAGGCAGAAAAAATAGAATCTGAAGCAAAAGCTTAAAATCTTTTTTTCTTACTCAATCACCTTCAGTCAACGTTTTTCTAAAATCCAAAAGAAATGTCTTTAACTCTACGAGTTCTTGCTCCTGATCAGAGCGTATTTGACGATACTGCTGATGAAATAATACTTCCTAGCACTACTGGGCTATTGGGAGTATTACCTGGTCACATTTCGATGGTTACTGCTATTGATTTTGGTGTATTAAGGGTTTTAAAAAACGGTAATTGGGATTCAATCGCACTTAGTGGGGGTTTCGCAGAAGTGGAATCCAATGAGGTTACAGTTTTAGTAAATAAAGCTGAAATGGGAAAAAATATTGACTCTGCTAAAGCTGAGGCTGAATTAGAACAAGCTAAAAATCAACTAAGTCAAACTCAGGATAAAGAAACTTCCCCTGAAAAGATCAAAGCTCAAGAAGCATTAAATAAAGCTAAAGCTTGGTTTAATGCTTCAAAATCTGACTAAAAAAATATTTTTTCTCTTTGAACAAAATTTTTTTCAATAATTTTTCATGCCGTACCGCAGAAAGTTACATCAGGGAATTTAACTTTAGCTTGTTCTAAGGTCTTTCCTTTGCCTTCCTCTTGCCAATAATTAATCACCTCTGTTGCTTTGTTTAATACTTCCACTCTTTCATTATCAGTAATCCAACTTTTTTCTTCTAATTGAGACTTTAATGTTTCCCATGCATCCTCTCTTGGCCAAAAGAAATATGCTGTAAGAGGACTAGGTCCTCCTCCAACAATTTGATCAACGGCCAAAGCAACGTTGTCTGGCAACCAAAGAATTTTAAGTAAAAATCTCCCCTCATCTGCCTTTGGTGTATGTCCAGAAGGCACTCCATCTGCATCAATCGTTGCGGTTGCTAATGCTGCAGCTCCTCCAAGTGCGCTTGGTCGGCCTGATTTTGTCTCTTCAGAATTAACTTTCCCTTGATTTTCAGATTGTGTGATTGCCTCAGTACTTGTTACATCTTCTTGAACAGTACCAGCCTCTTCAGAAACCATCATTTCTAAGTTTTCAACTAGCTAACAAATTACTAACCTAACAGGAACTAGGACCTATTTGAATTACTAAGGTAGGAATTCAAAAGGTTTTCTACTATTTGATAATGATGGGTTTATGAAAGCAGAAAAATATCTAGGGAAATTCCATTCATCATGGACAATTTAATTAAACAGATTTTCTTAGAAATTTTCTAAATTAATTCCATCAATTTTCCAAATCAATCACATTCTTAGTCGCACTACGACTCAAAACTTCTACAGAGTCTTTTGTTACTAAAACATCATCTTCAATGCGAATCCCAATACCCTTCCACTTTTCATCTATCTCAGGCTGACCCTCTGGTACTGGTAAACGGTCACTGATGTATATGCCAGGTTCAACTGTTAAAACCATTCCTGGTTCAAGCTTGAGATGATAATCACCAAGTCGATATGCCCCTACATCATGAACATCTAGACCTAACCAATGCCCGGTTCGATGCATATACAAATGAGAGTAAGCTTCTTGTTCAATTATCGAATCCACACCACCAACTAGCAGGCCAATATCAACTAAGCCCTCAACAAGATGCTTCAAGGCAGTCATATGAACATTCTCCGCGTTATCACCTGGGCGAACACATTGAATTGCGGCTTCTTGAGCTATGAGAGTAATTTCATATAAAGCTTTTTGTTCTCCAGAAAATTTTCCATTAGCAGGAAAGGTTCTTGTAATGTCGCCATTGTAATAATCATCCAACGAGCAACCTGCATCTATCAAAACAAGATCGCCATCTCTTATGAGTGCATTATTTGCCGTGTAATGAAGTACACATGCATTGTCTCCGGAAGCAATGATTGAACCATAAGCAGGTCCCCTTGTCCCTTTTTCAAGAAAATATTTTTCTATTTGAGCTTGTAAATCTCTCTCATTCATCCCTGGACGAGCAAATTCTCTAACTATCTCATGGCCCTCTGCAGAAATTTTTGATGCAATACGCATCCGTTCTATCTCAAAATCATCCTTACGAAGTCGTAGATCATGAAGTATTGGGCAAGGCGCAATCATCGATAATGGAGCAAGGCCACTTCTAGGAAGTTTTTGTAAATGCTCAGACCAAGTTTTCAAAACCAAAGGCTCCAAATGTGGATGTTTCCCAACTCGGAAAGCAATCCCCTCGGCTCCTTTTAAATAATGAGGCAATAGGTTAGGTAATTCATTCAAAGGATGAGATATATCAACATCAAAATTATCTAAAACTCCTTTTGTTCCCCATCTAAAGCCTGTCCAAACTTCTGCACCAGACTCTTTGGGCAAGACGAATAGTACATATTGTTCTCCCTTAGGTTTATGAGGTAAAAACAAAGCCACTGCATTTGGCT
The DNA here is from genome assembly GCA_003216895.1 of Prochlorococcus sp. AG-402-K04. GTDB lineage: Bacteria > Cyanobacteriota > Cyanobacteriia > PCC-6307 > Cyanobiaceae > Prochlorococcus_B. The sequence continues at coordinate 9,360 of QCID01000008.1, forward strand.
CGTCAAAACCAGTTAAGTACCAAAAATCACTATTTTGACGGAATGGATACTCACAATCTGCATGATGAGTGACTAATTCTGCCGCTGGGATGACAGCCGCATGAGAACCTAAATGTGACAAAAATATGTCTCTACGGCGACGAAAAACACTTGAATCAGACACAAAAATACTCCTATTTACTCTTAAGGATGGCAAGAGAACTAACTTAGTGGAAAAATAAAAGCAAAAGATCCTTACTCTTTAAAAAATCTCTAGGGGATGACCCAAGACATTCTGCTCTTAACTGCTCTTGTTGCGGTTGTTTTAATTGGTTCCGCAATGTGCTCAGGAATAGAGGCAGCGCTATTGGCTGTTAATCCATTACACGTACATGAGCTAGCAACAAGAAGTCCAAAAGTATTAGGCGCTAGGAGATTGGAAAAATTACGTCACAGACTTGGAAGGACTTTAACTGTCGTAACAATTGCTAATAACAGTTTCAATATATTTGGAAGTCTGATGGTTGGTAGCTACGCAAGTTTTATATTCCAAAATCGAATTGGATATCTAATGCCAATATTTTCTATTGGCCTGACCATTCTTGTTTTACTTCTTGGAGAAATTGTACCCAAAGCTCTTGGCACAAGACTTGCATTGCAAATCAGTTTAACCAGCGCTCCTATTCTTGATTTCTTAAGTGTAATAATGAGACCATTGCTAATATTTTTAGAACGTCTATTGCCAATTATCACTGCCAAGAGTGAGCTAACAACAGACGAAGAAGAAATAAGACAGATGGCTAAACTTGGCTCTCAAATTGGTCAAATTGAAGCTGACGAAGCTGCAATGATATCCAAAGTTTTCCAGCTAAATGATCTCACAGCGAAAGATCTTATGACTCCTAGGGTTGCTGCCCCTACACTCCCAGGAAGAGTTTCTCTACAATCTGTCAAATTAAACTTATTAGAGAATAATTCAACCTGGTGGGTAGTACTAGGTGAAGAAGTAGACAAGGTCGTTGGTGTTGCTAACCGTGAAAAGCTATTAACCTCTTTACTTCGAGGAGACTCCCATCTAACACCCTACGAGCTGAGCGAAAATGTAGAGTTTGTACCAGAAATGATTCGAGTAGACAGATTACTTCTTGGATTCAATAACGACAAAAGAGGTGTAAGAGTCGTGGTAGATGAATTCGGAGGATTTGTTGGATTAGTTGGAGCAGAAGCTGTATTAGCAGTATTAGCTGGTTGGTGGGGGAAGTCAAAACATGATTAACAAAATAGATATACCTACAAAATGCAAGCTTTTACTTAGTCAATGGAAGGAAAATTTAAATCTTACTAATTATGAAAGAGCTAAATTTAAAAACGTTTTAAACCAGCTAGATTTTCAAATAGAAAAATTAGAAGAAAAAGAACTACAAATATCAGTATATGGACGTGTAGGAGTTGGGAAATCAAGCTTATTAAATGCATTAATTAAAAAGCAAATATTTCCAACTGATATACTAAACGGTAATACAAAGACAATTAAATCCTATACATGGGAAAAAAGATTTAAAAGCATAAAAAAGGTTGAATTAATTGATTTCCCTGGTTCAGATGATGTAAATAATAACAAAGAAAAACAAAATTTTGATTATTTACTAAATTCAGATTTAATTCTTTTTGTAATTGATAGTGACATATCTCGAATCGAACTGAATTCAATTGAAGATCTATTAAGAAATAAAAAGCCCATATTAATAGTCTTAAACCGTTGTGATCAATGGAATATGAAAGAGACAAAACTAATAATATCTAGTATTCACAGAAAATTATCATTTTGCAAACAAAAGATAAAAATTTCTCTAGTATCATCATCACCAAGGGATGCAAAAATAAAACCAGATGGAACTGTTAGAAGTGAACAAAAAATGCCTAAAGTTAATATTTTCAATAACGAGCTTCAAGATATTATTGATAAAAGAGGTGAACTATTTCTTTGTATAAATAGTCTAAGAATTGCAGATAAATTCTACAAATTACTTAAGGAGAATCGACTACTTAAAAAGAAAGAAGAAGCACAAAGTTTAATTGGCAAGTATGCAACCTTAAAAGCCTCGGGAGTAGCAATTAATCCTTTTTTAATGATTGACCTTATTACTGGTCTAGCTTTTGATAGTGCTCTTATCATCCAACTAAGCAAATTATATGGTTTAGAAATAGGTGGCCCCTCCGCCAGACAATTAGTTAAAAAGCTTGGTTTTCAAAATTCATTGCTAGGGGGGGCACAAATAGGAATACAAATTACTTTAAATACTTTCAAGCAAATACTTATACTTGCTGCACCTCTTACTGGTGGATTAAGCCTTGCGCCTACTGCTCCAATAGCTATTGTTCAAGCTGCTATTGCTATTCATACAACAAAGCTTATCGGTCGTCTCGCAGCTTATAAATTTCTAATGGGGACAAATAGGAATGATGGAAGACCTCGATTGATGTTGAACTATCTTCTTAAAAAGAATTCAGACTTAAGAATAATGCTTGGTGACTTTCAATTTCTTACACCAAGTACGGAAAAAAATAAAAATTATTTATTACCATGAAAGCAAAAATAAATTCAATAGCCTTATTTGGGACAAGTGCTGATCCTCCAACTTTGGGTCACGAGGCTTTGTTGAGTGAATTAACAAAAATCTTCCCAAAAGTCATAACTTGGGCAAGTGATAACCCTGATAAAAAGCATCAAATTCCACTTCAAAAAAGAACTCAGCTTTTAAGAATTCTTGTAAAAAAAATCTCACATCCTAAATTAGAGCTAGTTCAAGAATTGAGTAGTCCAAGAACTATTATTACTATCAAAAAAGCTTTACAACTATGGCCTGACGCAAATTTCAGCTTTGTAATTGGTAGTGATTTAGCTGTTCAAATTCCAAAGTGGCTTAACGCTAAGTCTATTCTCGACAATGCCAGAATAGCTATCGCAATGAGAGATGGTTGGCCAATTAGCGAGAACCAATTAGAAAAGATTGAAAAGCTTGGCGGTGAAATTGATCTATTACCTTTTACCATACCTGAATCATCAAGTTCAAAATTTAGAGAGAAACCGCAAAAAATACTTGTCCCTCAAGAACTTGTCCCATTGCTACTTGAAGAAAATCTATACGGTCTGGCAGATAGCAGATAATGAAATTAGCATTAGCCCAACTCAATCCAGTCATTGGAGACCTCGAGGGTAATGCCGAGAAAATATTTGAGGCATGCAATGAAATCAAAAACATGGATGTGAATCTCGTAATAACACCAGAACTTTCTTTGATCGGCTACCCTCCAAAAGACTTATTATTTAATCCACGACTATTTGAAGAGGAAAAAGATGTCCTAAACAAATTAAGTAAAAGATTAAGTAATCTTAATAAAAACTTATCGGTATTAATTGGTATTGCAGAACCAACTTCTGGTATAGAAATTCCTAAACTCTATAATTCAGTTGTTATTTTAGAAAAAGGTGGTTGGAGAACCATAGCGCGGAAGCAACTCCTACCCACTTACGATGTTTTTGATGAAAAACGTTATTTTCGTTCTGCAGAAAATAGTAGTGTTTTAAATTTTAATTGCCAAGAAAAACTATGGAAAATCGGAATAACTATTTGTGAAGATATATGGGTTGAGCAAAACCTACAAAATGAAAAGATCCTAGGCAAAGATCCTATAAAATCTCTGGAAAAAGAAAAATTAGATTTTCTGATCAATCTATCAGCTTCTCCATTTATTGAATCGAAAAGCTTATTACGCCAAAAAATAGCAGCAAAGGCAGCTATTCGTCTTTCATGCCCGGTTATCTATGTCAATCAAGTAGGAGGGAATGATGAATTAATCTTTGACGGTTCTAGCTTTACTCTTAATAAAGAAGGCAAGTTACAAAAAGAACTTCCTGCTTTTAAAGAGTCAGTTGATCTTTGTGACATATCCTCACTCAAACAACAACCTTTCATATCAAGTAATTATCGAACATCACAAGAAGTTCTTTTTAGAGCTTTAGTTCTTGGAGTTAAAGATTATGCAAGAAAATGTAATTTCAACAGTGCCATTATTGGATTAAGTGGAGGTATCGACTCCGCCCTAGTAACAACTATTGCAGTAGCAGCTTTAGGCATCTCAAAAGTTCATGCGATTTTAATGCCTTCTCCATGGAGTTCAGCAGGATCTGTAAAAGATGCAACGACTTTAGCTAATCGACTAGGAATACTTCATCAAACGATTCCGATCTCAGATGTAATGAATAGTTTTAACGATGTTTTATCCAATTCAAAGTGGGGCATGCCAACCGGCACTGCAGCTGAAAATCTACAATCTCGTATTAGAGGAACAATATTGATGGCCATAGCAAATCAAAAAAAGCATTTACTTCTATCTACAGGAAACAAGTCAGAATTAGCGGTAGGATATTGCACCCTTTATGGAGACATGAACGGAGGCTTATCCGTAATTGGAGATCTTTATAAGACAAGTGTATTCGCTCTATGTGATTGGATAGATAGTGATTCGTCATCCAGTTGCAGAAATGATTTCTTTCTCCCTGAAACAGGAGAAATTATAAGCTCTGAAATAAGAAACAAACCTCCAAGTGCTGAATTACGTCCAGAACAATTAGATAGTGACTCTTTACCTGATTATTTCGTTCTTGATCCAATACTAAAAGGATTGATTGAACAACATTTACCAACTGATGTGTTAATAGATAAAGGATTTGATAGAAAAATTGTTCATAAAGTAGCCAACTTAGTAAAGAACGCTGAATTCAAACGCTATCAAGCACCTCCTTTATTGAAAATTAGCAATCAAGCTTTTGGAAGTGGATGGAAAAAGCCTATAGCATCTGGATAAATCCATTAATTTACTTCTATTAATCATTCAATTCCTTTAAGCAATCAATTGGTCTGCGCAGAGAGTAAATATTAATCCCGTGACGTAAAGCTGTTATTAATCCTGCAGCCTCTACATAATTTTCAGCATACAAAATATTATTATTTTTTTCTCCGCCTAAGCAATCTAGCCTCATCTTTGAGGAGCTAACATTTAATACTCCTTGATTGGCAACTATTATCAAAGGAATAAATCTTTCAATACAAGATAAAACTGCTTCCCCACCTAATGCTCCCTGTGGAACAACAACGGCTCCTAAATCTATATTCCTTAATAAAGTTTTCATCTGTAAAAAAGAATTTTCTTTGATTTTCATGGCTGACTTACAGATCAGATCCGGAGCACGACTAAGACCAACTAAAACACTTTGCAAAAATGTATATCCTATCTCTTCTCCAGAGGTACGAGGATCAAGATCATAATCAATTGGTAAGGGGAGTAACCCCGGAGCATGTGCACATGGAATCAATAAATGTTTTACAAGAAAATGACTGATTACAGCTTCGACTCCCGCTATGACATCTACACCATTACCTTGTCGATACAGTTTAGTGTCTAACTCCTCGCTATCATCAGGGAAACGAGTTACTACAGCAATTGCAGTTGCGCCAGCTTTCTTAAGTTTTTCAGCAGCTCTTAAAAGGACATCTGGTTCTTCGATATCCCCCCAACTTGAGCCACTTAAACCTTTTTTTAGATTAATTCTTATTGCTCTTTCAGTAGTAATTACAGGGCCGATATCTAGCCCCAAACTTGCAACACAGCCATCAGCAACTTGTAAATGTCTTTTCTTTAAATCAGACTCCAATCCAGCATCTAATAGCAAACCTACTTTTTGTTGTCTTACCGGTTTAAGAAACACTTCTCCAGCGGCAAAAAGATTTAAACTATATCCCTCTACATATTGGATACAAGTATCTGACCAATATAAAGATCCACCATTCATAACATTGGGGTGAGTTATTAAACAGTCACTAGCAGAAGCCAGTAATCTTGCAGCAGGAATTGCATCCCCTGCATATCCACCTACACTGCACCCTATACCAGTAGGAATAATCAATAATGTTGGGAAAGGATCAGCGTTAGTCAACAGAATTTAATTCAGGATTAATCCCTTTCTCCTTATATTGATGAATAATCAATACACTTTCGACAGATACTACCTGGATTTTTTTTTCAGAATGAGTAGTCACCGAAGTAATGGCCCACCTAAGTGGTTCACCATATTCCAATAGCTTAGATAAAATATAATTTCTCAAGTCAAATACGCTTAACTCAGAAGGCCAATCAAGGTGGAATTCTATAAATTCAAGATTCACTTTACTAATTACTTATATTTTGAGAATTCGTAAATTTAAAGACTGACAAGAAACTTAAGCTGCAGCGCCACCCACAACTTCTAGAATTTCTTGCGTAATAGCTGCTTGTCTAGCCTTATTATAATCAATAGTAAGGTTTTTAGCTAATTCCTTAGCATTATCACTAGCGTTATTCATTGCAGTCATTCTACTTGCCAACTCTGAAGCAGCAGACTCCTGTAAAGCACGTAGTAATTGATTCTGCAAATAAAGAGGTAAAAGAGCATTCAAAAGTTGATCAGGACTTTGTTCAAAAACAATATCGGATGGTAATTTTGGCTCTTCATTCGAAGGAGCAGCATCTTTCTCAATAATTAATTGACTATCTTTTGTAGTTAATCTAAAAATTTCATCTTCTGAATCTGCTATCCCTTGAGGATCTAAAGGTAAAAGAGTTTGTATTGTTGGATTACAGCTAACCAAACTTACAAACTTAGTAAAAATGACCTCTACTCTATCAGTACTTTCAGAAAGAAATTCTGCTAATACTTCACTCGTAATAGATCCAGCATCTTCAGAAGTTGGGACTTGTTCTAATTCTTTAAAAGTAGCTCTTATGTTGTAAAGACTAGATCTATTCTCAAAATAACCTATTGCTTTCTTACCAATTAACACCAGGTCAGGATTATATCCTTGACCTTTTAATTCGGCGTACCGTTTCTCTGTTCGTTTAATAATATTTGCGTTATAACCTCCACATAATCCTCTATCCCCAGTAACAGCCAAGAGAGTAATTGTCTTAACTTCACGCCTATTTAGCAGAGGAGAGTCAGCAGCTTCAAACTGCATTCTTGATTGTATATTTTCTAAAACCCTTGCCAATCGATCAGCAAAAGGTCTGCTCCGTAGGACCTGATCCTGAGCCCTCCGAACTTTAGCAGCAGCAACGAGTCTCATCGCTTCTGTGATTTTCCTGGTGTTTTTGACAGATACAATTCTGTCTCTTATGTCCTTAAGATTAGCCATAGGTAATTGTCTCTCTTAGATAGCCTTTGTGTTTAAGCCGCAAGCATTGAGGATTTAACCTCGCTAATAGCGTCTTTAAGCATTGATTCAGATGCATCACTTAAAACTTTTTCGGAGAGAACATTCTTTATGAAATCTGCCTTATTTGTTTTTAGATAATCACGCAATTCACGAGCGAACTTTGTCACTTCTTCCTCAGGCACCTCATCAATCAATCCTTTAACACCTGCATAAACAATGGCTACTTGTTCAGCTAAATTCAAAGGATCAAATTGAGGTTGCTTAAGAAGCTCTCTTAGTCTTTTCCCTCTACCTAATTGCTTTTGAGTAGCCTCATCTAGGTCTGAAGCGAATTGGGAGAATGCCGCAAGTTCGTCAAACTGAGCTAGTTCAAGTTTTAAAGTACCGGCAATTTTCTTAATGGCTTTAGTTTGAGCAGCTCCACCTACTCGACTAACAGATATACCAACGTTAATTGCAGGTCTTAATCCAGAGTTGAATAAATCTGAGCTCAAGAAAATCTGACCATCAGTAATCGAAATAACGTTGGTGGGTATATAAGCAGAAACGTCACCAGCTTGCGTTTCAATAATAGGCAAGGAGGTCATTGATCCAGCACCCATCGCATCAGAAAGTTTTGCCGCCCTCTCAAGCAAACGACTATGGCAATAAAAAACATCTCCTGGATATGCTTCACGACCGGGTGGACGACGTAAAAGCAATGACATTTGCCTGTAAGCTTGAGCTTGCTTGGTTAAGTCATCATAAATAACTAGCGTCGCCTTACCTTGATACATAAAGTGCTCAGCAATTGCTGCACCTGTATAAGGAGCTAAATATTGCAAAGCTGCAGCTTCAGAGGCACCTGCATTAACAATAATCGTGTAATCCAAAGCTCCTTTTTCTTTAAGAACTTCAACTACATTTGCCACTGATGCTTGTTTTTGACCAACCGCTACATATACACAAACAACATCTTGTCCTTTTTGATTGATGATTGTATCTATTGCTATTGCAGTTTTTCCTGTTTGACGATCTCCAATAATCAACTCTCTCTGACCTCTTCCAATAGGAATCATCGCATCAATAGATGTGATACCAGTTTGCATAGGCTCATGTACTGACTTCCTTTTAATAATTCCAGGAGCTATTGACTCAATTAATCTTGAATCAGTTGTAGCCATCTCTCCTTTTCCATCAATTTGCTGTCCAAGAGGATTAACAACTCTTCCAAGCATTGCCTCACCTACTGGAACTGAAGCAATCTTTCCAGTTGCTTTAACTGTGCTTCCCTCTTGTACTCCTAAAGCTTCACCCATCAATACGACACCAACATTGTCATCCTCAAGGTTTAAAGCAATTCCTTCTGTGCCATCTTCGAATTCAACTAATTCACCAGCCATAACCTTTTCAAGGCCATAAACTCTTGCGATACCATCACCAATTTGTAAAACAGTACCTACATTGCTCACAGATACTGATTTGTCATAATCAGCAATCTGTTGTTTAAGGATTGAACTGATCTCGTCGGGACGTATGGAAACCATGGGATTAACTTAAGTTGGGGAAGATAAAAGGGAGAAAGAAGGTTGAGAAAGTCAGGAAATAATTAGCTGACCTTGGCCAAAGCAAGACCAAGTCGCCTGACTTGCCCTGCGATGCTGGCATCAATGACCTTTGATCCAACATTGACCACAAAGCCACCTAACAATTCAGAGTCGACTTTGAGATCGATTTCCAAATTATCTGTACCAGCAATAGATTGTACTTTCTTGAGTAGCTCAGATTGTTGATCTTCATTTAACGCTGAAGCTGAAGTAATTGTTGCTAAAGCAATATTTCTTTGTTCTCGATAGATTTCCAATAATCTTTCAAGAACAGAATTCAATAATCCAATTCTCTGACGATCTGCCAAAAGTTTTAGAAGGTTTAAGAAAGAGGGAGTGACCTGACTAGAGAAAAGCTTTTCTAAAGCTGCTTTCTTCTGATTAATCTCTAAAACTGGCGATGACATCGCATCACTAAATTCAGGACAATTGTTCCAGAGTTCTAAAATAGCTTTAGCTTGAGTTACAATTTCATCCACCTCGTTGCGACTCTCAGCGACTTGGAGGAACGCTTCAGCATATGGAGTAGTAATAGTATTAAGTAGTGGCATTAGTTGTCTCCAATATTTTTAATTGACTGTTTAAGAAAATTGTCTTGAGTATTAGAATCTAACTTTTTAGGAAGCATCGCTAATGCTTTTTCAATAGCAAGTTCTGCAGCCTCTTTTCTTAATTGAGAAGTAACTCTTGCTGCTTCAGCATTTAAGTCAGACGCAGCGCCTTGTTTAATTCTTGCCATTTCCTCAACAGTTCTTTTTTCACTCTCTAAACGAATTGCTTCTGCTCTCGATTTGCAATCATTCCTGATTTTGTCTGCTTTTTGCTTGGCTGATGCAAGTTCGTCTTTAGCTCGTGAAAGAGAATCTTGTGCTTGAGCTAAACGCTCTTCTGCTTCTTTCAAATCAGAAAGTATTGTAGTTCTTCGTCTTTCAAGGATTTTTCCTAAAAAGCCTGGCAAGAACTTATAGAGGCCAAAAACAACAACAGTTAAGTTGATAATGTTGGTCTCAAAAATATTTAAATTGAGGCCAAAGCCTTCGGAAGCGAAAATTAAAGAAGTCATTTTTTTGCCAAGAGTCTTTCAATAATCAAATCACCAAGATTGTCAGCCTCAGTTTTGAGTTGATTAAGAGCATCATCTCTTTGTGAATCAATCTCACTCCTAGCTTTCTCTCTCGATGCATTTGCCTCTGAGGTCGCAAGAGCAAGAGCTTCTTTATAAAGATTCTCAGAATCCTGCTCTGCCTCAAGAATCACCTTCTGAGCTTCAAGGCGAGCTTCTTTGAGCTGATCTTTGAGTTCAGTCTCTAGTCTTTCAACCTCAGCGATTTTTTTCTTTGCTTCTGCCCGACTGGTATTTACATAGTCCTCTCTTTCTTCAACTACCCGTCCAACAGGCTTGAAGAAAAGAGCGTTTAATATGAAAGTAAGCAATACAACCTGGACCGCCATCAGCGGAAGAGTTGCATCGAAATCAAACAGACCTCCCTCAGAGGCACCAAACAAAAACAAAGTTGGCATTAGCTAGGGGTGCAAGAATTTAAGCGAGCCGGATAACGGCAATTGTAATTTGCTAAAGAAGTTTCAAATATTGGGGCTGAAAATTAATCAAATTAATTAATTTAATCAACCAGCCCCCCTTTTTGAAATATTCAACCAGCAAAAGGGTTAGCGAAGAGAAGCACCAAAGCAACCACAAGGCCATAAATGGTAAGTGATTCCATGAAAGCAAAAGAAAGAAGCAATGTACCTCTGATTTTTCCCTCAGCTTCTGGTTGGCGGGCTATACCTTCTACTGCTCCTTGCGCAGCACTACCCTGACCGATACCAGGGCCTATTGCGCCAAGGCCTACAGCTAAACCAGCTGCAACAACTGATGCGGCGGTGGTAATGGAATCCATAATTCTGCTAAAGATGTGTAGCGCTTTAAACGCTTATAGAGTTTGACCGGGAGTTTATACCTGCGAGGGGTGCATCTCATAGTTCTTGAGATGATTCTGAAAGAATTTCAGGCCTCAAAGCAGGAAATTTGCTATTGAAAAGTTAATTCAGTAGCAAAAAATCATGATTAATGATGCTCTTCAACTGCTTCCCCGATGTAATAGGCAGCAAGAGTTGCAAAAATCAGAGCTTGAATAGCACTAGTAAACAAGCCTAGAAACATAACAGGGACTGGTAGAACAAGAGGCACAAGAAAAACAAGTACCGCTACAACAAGTTCATCAGCCAGAATGTTTCCAAATAAACGAAATGATAAAGAGAGAGGCTTTGTAAAATCTTCAACAATTTTGAATGGGAGCATTATTGGCGTTGGGTGCACGTAATACTCGAAGTAACGCAAACCTTTATTGCTCAACCCCGCATAGAAATATGAGAGAGATACCAGTAGTGCCAAAGCAACAGTCGTATTTATGTCAGCTGTAGGGGCCCCAAGTTCACCACTTGGTAATTCAATCAGCTTCCATGGAACTAATGCTCCGCCCCAGTTGCTCACAAAAATGAACAGAAAGAGGGTTCCGATGAAAGGCATCCAATCCCTATAAACCTTTTCACCAATTTGTGTTCTTGCAAGATCACGTATGTAATCCCATAGAAATTCCAAAAGATTTTGCACACCTTTTGGATCACGTTCCATTTTTTTTGTTCCAATAACCACTAAGGCAAGCAAAGCGCCTATAAGAAGCCATGAAGTCATAAAAACTTGGCCGTGAATTCTAAAATTTCCAATTTGCCAATAGAGATGTTGACCCACCTCTAATTCAGCTAAAGGAAAAACAAATGGTAAAAAACCCATTTATCTGGAAGTTAGGTTGCGTAGAAAATAAACGCCAAACAAACAAAACTTAAAAATTGAATTTCTATGAAGCAACTATGGCATTGATAGAAACTGAATAATTAACGCTGGTTTATAAAGCAAAAACCCTAATAAAGCCGGAATCAAATCAAGTTGAGGAAACCTAGAAGATACCAAAACCAAAAGAACCGGGACTAACAACTGGACTTTACCGACGATTTTCGATGAAGTACCTAATCTTCCAACTCCGCGAGCAAGCAAGCGAAAATAAAAAATTCCTGATAAAGCACCTACTAGAAGGCTTGCACTAGCTTTGAGTCCCCAAAAGAAACCGGCTATGCCAACAGAAAAAAAAGTCAATAAAAATGCCAGGCGAAACACTCGAAATTGAAGTTCAAGATATTCGTCTGAATTGACTGTGGACGATGGGTCCGACGAATCAATATCCAGAAGAGGATTATGACTTGAGCAATTTTCAACAGTCTCAGATGCCACAAGAATTCCTCCTATTGGAGTTCCTTAGTGATAGTGAGAAGTTGTTTTGCAAACAAGACACCTAAGCTCTCTGCAAAGGCCCGGGGAATCTATCACGAGACTTGCATCAAAACAAAAAAATTTTTAATCAATAAATTGAAAAGTTGATTAATTTAATAACTTGATCAAAAAGTCAAAGCAAATTTTAGTTATTTAATTTAAATCAATTGATAGTCTCTTACAAAATTTAATCCTGATGAAATAAAATTAAATAATTAGTAATTGATCTATAGTTTTTTTATCTCTAAAAACTAACAATTAACTTTGAACTTATAAAAATCCTCTTGGATTTTCTGAAATTCCATAAAAAAGTAAAATAATTAAATTTAAAGACTTGGCAATATGCCAATTAAGCGGCTCAATGGTTTATAAGCAAAAGATCCTTTGAGCAATATTTCTAATAAAAAAATTTATTCAGAACCCAAAAAAAAACATTCTCAGGAATCAAAAGATTATCTGTTTAATTTAATAAACAAAAAGCTACTTCCATTGCCTTGGTCTTTTTGGCCAAAGGAGGGGCGCTTGATCATGGGATTAATTGCCATTTGGAGCATATCAGGAATCTTTATTCTTGGATCAGCTAGTTGGTGGGTAGCCACTAGAGAAATGGGTGAAGGTGCTTATTATATAAAAAGGCAACTACTTTGGCTGGTAGCTAGTTGGAGCATTTTTTACTTAGCTATAAATGTCCATCTAAAAAATTGGCTCAGGCTATCAGGCCCATGCCTTTTTATAGGAATGGTCCTAATTGCATCAACAAGCTTTTTCGGTAGCACCGTTAACGGGTCTACTCGATGGTTAATTATCGGACAAATCCAAATTCAACCATCCGAGTTAATCAAACCTTTCATAATTCTCCAAAGTGCAAAGCTTTTTGGTCAATGGGAAAGAATAAATTCAGAAAAAAAACTTTTTTGGTTAACTATTTTTGCATCTATTATTTTATTAATTATAAAGCAGCCAAATTTAAGCACCGCTGCATTAATAGGAATTTTACTTTGGATGATTGCATTAGCATCCGGTATAAACTTCCGATATCTTTTTAACACTGCAATATCCGGCTTTTTTATTGGTTCAATAAGCATTTTTTTTAATGCCTATCAACAAAGTCGCGTTATGTCATTTATCAACCCATGGAAAGACCCAGAAGGAAGTGGATATCAATTGATTCAGAGTCTTTATGCTATTGGTTCGGGTGGTGTATTTGGAGAAGGTTATGGTCTTTCAATGCAAAAATTACAATACTTGCCGTATAGGAGTACTGATTTCATATTTGCTGTTTTTGCTGAAGAATTTGGATTCTTTGGATCTATTTTACTCTTATCATTTCTGCTTGTAGTTGCATATTTAACCTTTAAAATATCTATTAATTGTAGAAATAATTATTCTAAACTAATCTCTCTTGGATCAGGTACTATTCTTGTGGGCCAATCAATCATGCATATAGCTGTTTCATCAGGAGCAATGCCTACAACTGGTCTACCCTTCCCTTTGATTAGTTATGGGGGAAATTCATTAATTTCTAGCTTACTAATAGCTGCATTATTGGTAAGATCCTCTATTGAATCTTCAGATTTTTTAATTAAAAATCCCTCAAATAGACTTTTAACTAGATAATCTGGAGTAATAACTAAGAGTGGGAAATCTCTTTTTGAACATTTCTTCTATAAGTTTAATTTTCTCTGATTTAACTCGTCATGGCGAGCAGTTAATTAATAATGGGCTCAATAATCCAACCCCCCTAACAATTCTAATAGTTTTTACTGGAGGGCTTTTGACTAGTTTAGGGCCATGTTCGTTGTCACTTTTACCAATAACAGTTGCATATTTAGCTGGATTTAAAAATAACCAAAACCCTTTACAAAAGACGATTAGTTTCTGTAGCGGTATAGTTATCTCACTAGTGGTATTGGGAAGTTTAAGCGGGTTTTTAGGGAAAATTTATGGTCAATTACCAGGTTTCTTTTCAATATTTATAAGTTTTCTAGCAATAATTATGGGTCTAAACCTGCTTGGGATTCTTAAATTCTCACTTCCATCTGGTCCTGACCCTGAAATCTGGACAAATCAAGTACCTCCTGCATTCGCTCCAGTTTCAGCAGGTTTTGCTTTCGGATTAGCCTCTTCGCCTTGTACTACTCCTGTTCTTGCAGTTCTTCTCGCCTGGGTTGCCAAACAAGGGAACCCTCTAAGTGGCACAATTTTTCTTGGAAGTTTTGCGATTGGACAAATTGTTCCTTTGTTTGTAGCAGGTACTTTTGCCGCAAGTATTCCTAAATTATTGTCGTTACGACCTGTTGGGAAATGGGTTCCACCAATCAGTGGAGTGATTTTATTAACCATAGGTCTTATGAGCCTTCTTTCTTTTTGGATCTGAAGCAGATGAAAAAAATTAGCCAAGTTTTAAACTGGCTTTCTAGCTTAAAGATTGCAATATTACTATTACTATTAATAGCTATTTCATGCGCAGCTGGTACTTTAATACCACAACAAGAGTCAGATCAATTCTATTACGATAATTTTAATGATAATCCTTTTCTTGGAATAATTAATGGAAATATATTACTACTTTTTGAATTCAATCATGTCTATACAAGTTTTTGGTTTTTATTCTTACTAATATGGCTTGGTTTAGCTCTTGCAGTTTGTAGTTTAAGAAGACAATTACCCATACTAAAATCAGCATTAAACTGGATAGATTATAAATCTCCTCGTCAAATAGCAAAACTTTCTATTGCTCAAACAATTGTGACTAATAATTACTCAGAAAGCTTAGAAAAAATAAAAATTAATTTAACTAAAACAGGATGGAATGTTAAAGAAACAGATGGAAGGATAGCTGCTCGCCAAGGAGTAATTGGCAGATTAGGACCTATATTAATCCATCTAGGTATGATCTTATTAATGATAGGGGCAACCTACGGGTCATTAAATGGGAAAACAATAGAAAGATTTTTAGCCCCTGGCAGATCAATAGATTTATTAAATAATGATCAAGAGAAAGGGTTAACTATTGAATTAAAAAAGTTTCACATAGAAAGAGACCCACAAGGAAGAGCAGAGCAGTATAGATCTATAGTCGATGTTATTGAGCCAAATGGAAATAATCAATCAAAGGAAATCAGTGTAAATCATCCATTAAGATACAAAGGGCTAACATTATATCAAGCCGACTGGTCTTTAGCAGCAATAACTATTCAAATTGACAATAGTCCGAAATTGCAAATCCCGATAGAACATATTCCTGATCTAGGTGAACAAGTTTGGGGGACAATTATTCCTACAAATAAAGATGGTAATGACCCTATTTTATTAACCGTAGATAGTGAGCTAGGACCAATTATTATTTATGACAGTGATGGTACATTACTTACAAAGTTAAGTAATAATAAGGAAGCAAAAGTTAAAGATCATTTAATAAAGATAATCAATATAATTCCAAGTAGTGGGTTACTTTTAAAGCATGACCCTGGAGTACCTCTTGTATATACAAGTTTTGCAATAATACTTATTGGAGGTTCACTTAGTATTATTTCCACTAAGAAAATATGGGTCTTATATGAAAAGGAAAAATCTATTATTTATATAGGTGGATTAAGTAACAGAAATCTCTCTGGTCTTTCAAAAGAATTGCCAAAATTTATTAGTTTCTTAGAAAATTAGCTCTAAATTTTTTCTTTTTCCATGACAGACTCTAATAATTGTATGAACATTACCTCTAGGATTAAAATCAGCTTCTAATTGAATCCACTTAGGATCAGAAACCTCAACAAAATCATCAATTATTTTATTCGTAACTTCTTCATGAGATATTTTCTTTTCTCGAAAGCTATTTAAATAAAGTTTAATTGCCTTTAATTCTATAACTTTAGTATTTGGTTGATATTTTATTCTTAAAGTTGCAAAATCAGGATAACCCGAAAAAGGACATTTACATGTGAATTCAGGGAAGTCTATTGAAATTTCATAATCTCTGTTAATGTTTGGATTTGGGAAACAAATTAAGCTCCCAGATTCTATTTCCCTTTCCCCATACATAATTTCTTCGTTGATGTCTTTTTTTTGTCTAATCACATTTTAATAGCATTTAAAACTCACACTATATAAAAGCTTGATTAAAAATTCATACTTTCAATAAAATCTTCTAATGAAAAAACAGTGAAATAATACCAAAAAGCTTAATTTGTATAATTGGGTACAAAACTAATCATCGTTATCCCCCCTAATGGATATAACTAATGGTTTTATATGGACATCAGACTTTCTGATCAAAGAAATGGAACTCAAATAGAACCAAGAAGTGTTCATGGAATCCTTTGGCTACAAACTCATTTTGAATCCGACCATTGGGAATCAATAAGTAATGGTCTAGTGATAATTCCTACAAAGGATTCAGAAATGCTTTCTAATGATGCACAAAAGGCTGGTCTAAATATAAATTTCATCAATTCTCTTACTCAAATAGACAAAATCTGATAAAAAGTATCTAAGATTCTTTGAGTTACTTAAAGTGATATGAAAAAGATAGAAGCAATAATCCGACCTTTTAAGTTGGAGGATGTAAAAATTGCATTAGTAAATGCAGGTATAGTTGGGATGACAGTTAGCGAAGTCAGAGGTTTTGGTAGACAAAAAGGACAAGTTGAGAGATATAGAGGTTCAGAATTTACCGTTGAATTCCTTCAAAAACTCAAAATTGAAGTAGTTGTTCCTGATGAAAAAGCTGAAATTGTTCTAAAAGCTATTGCTGATGCAGCCAAGACAGGAGAAATTGGAGATGGAAAAATTTTTGTTAGTCCAATTGATTCAGTTGTCCGAATCAGAACCGGGGACAGAAACGAAACAGCTCTTTAAAAGCAAATAATTAAACGCATAAAATATTTAATAATTTTTCGATTTCAATATTTCCTTCAGCTTCATCACCCATCCAAAGTAGATATTCTTGATTACCAGCAGGACCCTTTAAAGGTGATGCAATTAGGCCTTTTGGGTGCCATCCATATTTTTTAGATTCGTTTGCTACACCCTCAATAGCCTCAGCGTGCAGCGACTGATCACGAACCACTCCCCCCTTACCTACTTTTCCTTTGCCAACCTCAAATTGAGGTTTAACTAATACAAGCAACTCAGATCGGTTAGCTTGAAGGAGAGATCTAATACTAGGTAAAACAATTTTAAGAGAGATAAAAGATAAGTCTGCAACTGCGAAGTCTGGTATTGGGTCTCCATCATTAAAGAATTTTTCAGGAGTTAAATGCCTAATATTAGTGCGTTCCCAAAGAACCACTCTTGGATCATTTCTGATACTCCATGCAGTTTGACCATACCCAACATCAACTCCATACACCTTTGCCGCTCCTAACTGCAAAAGACAATCTGTAAAACCACCAGTTGAAATCCCAGCATCTAAACACACCCTATTCTTAATATCTAGAGGAAATTGATTAAACGCTTCAGCCAACTTATCACCTCCTCTGGATACATATCTCAATGGCTGAGTAACTTCTATCTCAAGATCTTTTAGAACTTCTTGTCCTGGCTTATCTAAGATTTGACCATTAATTGCTTTAACTTTGCCAGCTCTAATAAGTATCTGAGCCTCTTTACGTGATTTCACTAAACCTTTAGTCAGCAAGTGAAGATCTAATCGCGATTTTTTTGTCATTTGTTTACAAAAACAAACAGGAAACGGAACAAAAACCGCAGAACTAGTGTTTATTCTCTTTTTCAATAGAGAATCTAGTCAACTGACCTAAGGTTTTGTCTAAAAAGCTCAGTCACCCAAGCAATGAAAATGAGCTATCTAGCCATGGTTATTTTCATCTAACCTCAAAAAAACAAACTGGAGAAGTGCTTGAACTTCTGCCTCCAGGAAGTTTTGCAATATTTGCAAATCAACCGAATGATTTGCCTCCCTTTCAAGTAATTGATTGCAAAGGAGGACGATGCAGAGTAAGGCAGCAGGCTTGGGGAAGATATGTCCATTGGGAAGTAGAACACAATAGACTCAAGTCAGCTTGACCTTGACGACCTAAATTAAAGTAACCTGTAGTTTTGTAGCAGTTTGATTGAGCGTTACACAAACCCAGAGATGGGAAATATTTGGTCTGATCAAGCCAAATACCAAACATGGCTTGATGTTGAAATTGCGGCATGTGAGGCTAATTGCAAATTGGGGAAAATCCCCACTAAAGCAATGGAAACTATTCGATCAAAGGCAAATTTCAACCCAGAACGCATCCTCGAAATAGAAGAAGAAGTTCGCCATGATGTAATTGCTTTTTTGACTAATGTAAATGAATATGTTGGGGATGCTGGCCGTTACATACACGTTGGTATGACCAGTAGCGATGTCCTCGATACTGGTCTTGCACTTCAATTAAAGTCATCAGTCAAGCTTTTAAGAAAAGAGCTTTTATTACTTGAAAAAGCAATTAGAGATTTAGCAAGGCAGCATAAGAAAACCGTAATGATTGGTCGCTCTCATGCAATTCATGGAGAACCTATTACATTTGGATTTAAGTTAGCAGGATGGCTTGCTGAAACTCTCAGAAACAAAGATAGGCTAAACAGTCTCGAGAAAGACATCTCGGTTGGTCAAATTAGCGGGGCCATGGGTACTTATGCCAACACTGATCCAGAAATAGAGCGAATAACTTGCACACTTTTAGGGCTTGAGTGTGATGCTGCTAGCACTCAAGTTATCTCAAGAGATAGGCATGCTAATTATGTGCAGATTCTGGCTTTGATTGGATCTTCACTAGATCGTTTTTCCACAGAAATTAGAAACCTTCAAAGAACGGATGTTCTTGAAGTAGAGGAAAACTTTGCTAAAGGCCAAAAAGGAAGCTCTGCAATGCCACATAAAAGAAATCCCATTCGAAGTGAGAGAGTCAGTGGTCTTTCAAGAGTTTTAAGAAGTTATGTAATTGCAGCTCTTGAGAATGTAGCTCTATGGCATGAAAGAGACATTAGCCACAGCTCCAATGAAAGATTAATGCTTCCAGACACATCTATTACTCTTCATTTTATGATCACAGAAATGACTGCAATAATTAAAGGTCTTGGAGTTTATCCAAATAATATGCTGAAAAATTTGAACATTTATGGAGGAGTAGTTTTTAGTCAAAGAGTTCTTTTAGCTTTAGTTGAGAATGGAATGAGTCGGGAAGATTCATATCGACTAGTACAAAAGAATGCTCATTCCGCCTGGAATCAAAACGAAGGAAATTTCAGAAAAAACCTTGAGAATGATCCTGAAGTCATGCATAGTCTCTCAACAGAAAAGCTTTCTGACTGTTTCTCAACCGAATTACATCAATCCAATTTGAGAATTATTTGGGAAAGACTGGGCATATAACTTAAAAAGCTGGATGAATTAATATCAGTAAATAGACTCTCAAAAGGGAATATAAATAGATTCAACTAAAATACATAGTTATAAGTTTCTATTCACTAGGAAACTTAAAATTTTCAACCCAAGATCAATTTCCAATATGAAACGACTTGAGAAAGATAGCCTAGGTTCGATTGATGTTCCAAAGGATGCGCTATGGGGAGCTCAGACACAACGATCAATATTAAATTTCGCTATTGGAGATGAAGTCATACCACTCGAGATTATTCATGCAATTGCCAAAATAAAAGCCTCTGCTGCTGAAGTGAATAATCATCTGGGCCTAATAAATACAGAAACTACTAAATTTATTACCGAAGCAAGTTTAGAGATTATTGAAGGAAAACATAATGATCAATTCCCTGTGAAAGTTTGGCAAACAGGCAGTGGTACTCAAACCAATATGAACGTCAATGAGGTGATTTGCAATATAGCTTCAAAACGTTTAAATAATCCGTTAGGCAGTCATGATCCAATACATCCAAATGATCATGTCAATTGCTCTCAATCAACAAACGATGTTTTTCCAGCTGCAATCCAAATAGCCACAATAGTCACCTTAAAAGACACATTAATACCTGAATTAAAAAAGCTCATAAATGAATTACATCAAAAAAGAAAAGAATGGAAAGATATAATAAAAATAGGACGTACTCATCTTCAAGATGCAGTACCTCTAACTCTTGGACAAGAAGTCTCTGCTTGGGCTGCGCAATTAGAGAATGCTTTGGCACGCATTGAAATCAATATCGAGGAACTTTATTCTCTTCCTCTTGGAGGAACCGCAATTGGAACTGGCCTTAATACTCCAATGAATTTCGATAATTTGATTGCTCTTGATATTGCTAGAAAAACAAATTTACCTTTTAAGACTGCAACTAATAAATTTGCCATTATGGCTAGTCATGATGGGCTTGTAAATATAATGTCTCAACTAAAGTTATTAGCCGTAACTTTTCTCAAAATTGTTAATGATCTTCGACTTTTATCTTGTGGGCCTCGAGCTGGACTATCAGAGCTACAGCTACCAGCCAATGAACCTGGAAGCTCAATAATGCCAGGGAAGATTAATCCTACTCAATGCGAAGCGATGGCAATGGTGTGTACGCAAATAATTGGTATGGATACCTCGGTCTCAATTGCAGGCAGTGGAGGACATCTACAAATGAATGTTTATAAACCTCTTATTGGCTATAACATTTTAAAAAGTATCAACCTTATTCAAACTGCATGTAAGAGTTGCAGAGAAAATATGATTGAAGGTATTCAACCCAATAAAGAGAAGATCAAAGAATATCTAGACAATTCTTTGATGTTGGTAACTGCATTAGCACCATCAATCGGATACGAAAAAGCTAGTAAAATTGCCCAATTAGCCCATGAAAAGAATTTAAGTCTAAGACAAGCATCAAATCAATTAAATTATATTAATCAGGAAGAATTTGATAATCTTACTAATCCGAAATCTATGATTGGAGGTGATTAAAAAATAGATTTTTCAATCTAGATTATGTCTTTCAGTAGCTGGATTAATAAGTTCATAATTTTTTTCTTTTGTTTGATTAAGATCTTCAGCTTCACAAACTGGAAATCTGTCCATTAGTTTCATTGCTGCCTTAGCATTATTTCTCAGTTGCCTACTCACTGACTCGCAATAGGGAATCTGCGACAGTAAATCATTTGTTCTTCTTAAAATTCTTACGACATCCCCCTCATCCAAGGAAGTATTGGAAATCAAATCCGTCCAAGTACTTCCTCTAGCCCAGGCTTCTACTAAACCCATTAATTCTGAACTCCATAGGATTGGGACTTCTATGCCAAATCGTTCTTGAACTCTAAACAATTCTCTTCGAATATTTGATAAATCATTAAACGCTTCATCTGCAACTGCACTAGGAATAAATCCAGACCATAAATCAGGACGATTTACTTCAGTAACAATTGACTGACTAACACCAGCTAATTCTACTGGTGTTAGTTCATCTAGATGTCCACTCATCAAAACCAATCCTAACCATAACTCATTTTCACCTCTTAAAGATCCAATACCTCTACCGATTTCAGTTGGATTTAAATCGTCCAAGCATCCGAAGTGGTTTAGTACTTTAATTAATGACAAGAAAGTTTCCCAGTGACGATTAGACCTATCGTAAAGCATCTGCTCACGTTCATTTATTTCAATACCTAGTTCGTCCATTTTTCGTCTATGCTTCTTTAATTTTTTTTTATCACCCCATTGATGTGCTGGCTGAATCATTAATTCATCCTCCAGAGATTTAACTAATTTAGCTTGAGATAAAACTTCACTAGCAAGATCATATTGAGCCGTTCTCATATCATTTTTCTGAGCCAACTTTGAAATTACTGAAGCTGTTTCATTACTTAGTGAATCACCATGATATATTTCACCAAGTCTACTAAATTTAGGAGTTATAAGATGTGATACGTCTAAGCAAGTCAATTCAGCATGAAGACTAACAACTTCTTTACAAGCAATAAGTATCCAAATATTTTCATCTGATAAGCATAACAATTGAGATTGCTTATCTCCTTTTTGTATCTTTTGAACAATTACAGCAGGTGTAACTTTTCCTCTTAACTGTGATGTCTTCAGACTTATGAGGGTTCCATTATTTGCAAATTCTAAGGCTAAGATCAATTCATTAGATAAGGTTTCTGCCGATTGTTTTTGGAGAATTTTTAATAGTCTTCTTTCTTCCTTTAGATGACTTTTTATTTTCTCATATTTTTCAAAATCTGACCATGGTATGTCTTCTGAAAAAGTTTTATACTCTTTAAACTCCTCTTTTAATCTAGATAACTCTTCTTCTTCTTCAAGTAAATCCAAGCTCGCTAGGTATCTACTAAAGCTTCTTTCTATCAATTCTTTTGATTTGTCTAAGTCATAACGCTGTAATAGATTCAGTACCATGCCATAGCTGGGTGTGAATTGACTAATCAGTGGATCAGCTGGGCTGGTAGCTAATTGACCAGCTTCTCGAACGCCTTCGAATCGAGTTTGTACAGTGACCACATAGCCTCTAGAATCAAGACCTCTTCTTCCGGCCCTACCAGCCATTTGCAAGAATTCACTCCCCATTAATTGACGATGCCCATTATCTGATCTCTTCGACAAAGTAGATATAATCGTGCTTCTCGCCGGCATATTAATTCCGGCAGCTAAGGTTTCAGTTGCAAAAACAACCTTTATCAATCCTTCTTGAAATAATTCCTCAATTAACTCCTTCCAGGCGGGAAGAACTCCTGCATGATGAGATGCGATTCCATTAAATAAAGCTTTTATATGTAAATCATCTCTCAAACCTTCTGAATTTAAAATTGTATATTTTTTAAACCGATCTTGAATTAATTTTCTTTCTTCTTGGTTCACTAAAGAAGAGCTAGCTATTGTTTTCACAGCCTTGTCACAACCACGACGACTAAATATGAAATAAATAGCGGGTAACATATTTCTTTCTGCTAACTTCGATATCACAAAGCCCAGTGAAGGAGAGTCAGGTTGACTAGGCCTGGATAAGCGACCTCTCTTCTTATGTGATTTTGTTGGGCGCCAAATCTTACAGTTTGGATGTAATCCATTTCCTTTTTCATTGAGTAATGGATGAAGTCCTTTAGCACTACAAAAATTGAATTCCAGAGGAACTGGTCTTAAATCACTAGATATCAAATCTGTGGGTCCATGAACTTGCTCAATCCAATCAGTTAATTGACCTGCATTAGCAACGGTTGCCGATAGAGCAACGAACTGAACGGATTTAGGACAATGAATAATTGATTCCTCCCACACGGTCCCTCTATGAGCATCATTCATGTAATGACATTCATCAAGAACAACAGTCTCTATATCAAGTAGAGGGTCATCATTTCTATCTGCTGCTGCATAAAGCATATTTCTAAAAATTTCAGTAGTCATAACAAGAATTGAAGCCTGTCTATTCAGGCTTAAATCACCTGTTAAAAGACCCACATTGCTTGAACCAAATTGATTCCTAAAGTCTCTTAGCTTTTGGTTAGATAAAGCTTTTAAGGGGGTTGTATAAAACACCTTATTTCCATGAGAAATAGCTCTATAAATTGCATACTCTCCTATTAATGTTTTTCCTGATCCTGTAGGAGCACTAACAACTACAGAATGCCCTTGATTGAGTGAGTCAATTGCTTTAAGTTGAAACTCATCCAATGTAAAAGGAAAGATTTCCTTTGGATTTAAATTGTTTTGGAGGATTTCGTTCTCAGACGTTTCTCTTTCGGATGAAGTCATTGCTAAATCCTAGGGGATTATTCTATGACCACATGATTTTTGACGTGGATACATAATAAAATCAAGAAAACAAACTAACGATATGCCTGCAATACCTAACTCTAGAATTCGTAAACTGAGGACTTGGATTCCAGGAAAAAGATCATCAGAATTAATTGGTATAGATGAAAATCAAAATCAAATCACGTTAATTGACCTAGCAAGTAATGACTATCTAGACCTGGCAAGACATCCATTATTAATTGAGGCAGCTAAACAAACCTTAGAAACTGATGGAGTTGGTTCTGGAGGATCAAGATTTATTACTGGCAGTAGAAATATTCATCAAAGACTTGAAACGAAGCTTGCTCAATGGCTTGATCGTGAGATTGTCCTTATTTACCCTAGTGGATTCCAAGCTAATCTAGCTGCAGTTTTAGCACTTACTGATCGTCACACTCCTGTTATTTGTGATCGTCTGATACATCATTCTCTGCTCATTGGAATCAAAGCAAGTGGAGCAAAGCTCATTAGATTCAAGCACAACAATTTATCTGAACTAGAGAGACTTTTAAAAAAATCCAGACAAAGTAATCCTCAAAATCAACCTTTAGTAATTACTGAAAGCCTTTTTAGTATGGAGGGTACAACAGCACCCATAAAAGAAATTTCAAATCTATGCATTAAGTATGATTCAAAGTTATTGATAGACGAAGCTCATGCTTTTGGCGTCATGGGTCCAGAAGGAAAAGGAGAATCTTTTGGACTCAAAGAACCAATATCAATTGTCAGTGGGACCTTCGGTAAAGCATTTGGAAGTGGGGGAGCATTTCTGGCAACAGACAAGATAACAGGAGAAAATTTAATACAAAACTGTGGGGCATTTCGCTATACAACTGCTTTAGCTCCTCCTCTTTGTTCAAGTGCTTTAGCCGCGTTAAATCTAATTGAAAGCAACCCTAGCTGGGGTAGCGAACTTCAAGAGAAATCAATAGCTTTAAGAGACAGATTGTCTAAGATTGGGTGGCAACGACCTGTTGGGGCAGGTCCAATAATCTCCATAATTTTAGGTTCTGACGAATTAGCCATGGATTATCAGAAGAAACTTGAGGAGCAAGGCCTTCTAACTGTCGCAATCCGTCCACCAACTGTCCCTGAAGGTGAATCGAGGCTCAGATTAGTGATAAGGCGAAATACTCCCGTTCAAGCTTTCGAAAGACTTATCGAAGTTCTTAGAAACAAATGAAAGAAATAATTGCTATGCATGGCTGGGCTGGTGATAGTCATCAATGGTCAAATTGGGAAAAGATATTTAAAAGTTGCGATTGGGAATGGAAAACGTCTGAACGCGGATACAAAGATATAAATCCTCATTCACCCAAATGGAATCACAACTCAAAGCAAGTCGAACTTAAAAGAGTTGCGATATGTCACTCTCTTGGTTCACATTTGATAGACAAAGAAGTTTTATACTCAGCTACTCATGTTGTATTAATCAATAGTTTTAGTCGTTTTATTCCAAGTGGCAAAGAAAATCGTTCTATAAAACTGGCCCTCAACAGGATGATGAATGCAATAAATACGCCTAATGAGTCTGATATGTTAAGGAAATTTCATATAAAAGCTTATAAACCGAATCACATAAATGTTCAGTCATCCGAATCAAATCTTCTTCATATATCAAATTCAGGAAGGTTGAGACTAAAAAATGATTTAAAACTTCTTATGGATTCTGTTTCTCTACCAATTGGCTTAAATAATTCTGCCAAAGTACTTGTTGTTAACAGCGAACAAGACTATATTTTGGCTAATCAAACGAAAGAAAAGCTAGCTGAAGATTTAATAAACCACTTAGAGGCCGTACCCAAAACAATCAACCTTCAAGACGAAGGGCATTCAATCAAAAAAATTAAAAATATCAAAAAAGTCAAACACTGGCTAGAATTTGATCATGCAAAAAACATGGTCTAGCCAAGTTAATAAAAACTTTAACGACGCTGCATTAAATTATAACGAATCAGCCTCAATTCAAAAAAGTACTGCTTTAAAACTTGCAAAAATATGTTCTCATCATTCAATTAAACATGGACTATGGGTTGACCTTGGTTCTGGCACTGGACTACTCGCTAAATCATTAGAAGATCTACATCCAAACCAAAATGTAGTGAGATTGGATAATTCTAAAAAGATGATGGATCAACATTCAGAAAAGAGTGTTAAACAACTTTGGGATTTAAATAATGGGTTACCTAAGTGGTCTGAAAAACCAAATTTATTAGCTTCAAGTTTTGTTTTACATTGGCTTGATAATCCACAAAAGAAACTTAAGGAATGGTTGAATGCTCTAAGCTTAGATGGATGTATTGCGTTAGCAATACCAATCAAGGGAAGTTTTCCAGAATGGTATGAAGCTGCCGAAAAGGCAAACTTGATATGTACGGCTATTGATTTACCATCATACGACTCACTAATCAGAGTCGTCCCGAAACAAAGTATTTTATATAATAAAATTGAAGTTATTAAACAAACAGCAAAGAGGGCGACTTCTTTATTAAAACCTATGATCAAGGTCGGAGCACAAAGTAGCCAGAAGGAACAATTAAGTGTTTCAGATTGGCGACATCTATTGTCTTTTTGGCCAATTTCCAACAAGGATAAACAAGTAAGCCTTAGTTGGTCAATTCAGTTTTTATTAATAAAGCGATGAGTGCTTTCTCAAAAAGAATTATTATTTGTGGTACAGATACAAATGTAGGTAAAACGATAGTTAGTAGTTTTTTCGTCCAAGGTCTAAAAAGTATCTACTGGAAACCCATTCAAAGTGGAACAGAGGAAGGCACAGACACCAAAACTGTTTGCAATCTCTTAAATCTTGAACCTAACCGCTATCTTCCTGAAAGATATAAATTCAAAACTCCTGTCTCTCCGCATTGGGCAGCAGAACAAGAGTCTGGTTTTATTGAACCAAGCAATTTAAAATTACCTGACTTAGATGAATTAATAATTATAGAGACTGCAGGTGGTTTAATGGTTCCTTTAAATCGGGATTGGCTGCAAATAGACCAATTAAAGGTTTGGGGATCTCCAATAATTCTTGTAGCGAGGACTGGCCTTGGCACTCTCAATCACACCTTATTAAGCCTAGAAGCCTTGAAACATAGAAATTTAGATGTTTTAGGAATAGTATTAAATGGCCCTCCACACAAAGACAATCCAAAGACTCTAGAGCAATTTGGAGATACTAAAATCCTTGCTAGTCTTCCTATCTTTAAAGAAGTCAACGCAAAAGTACTTTCGAAAGAATGGAATAAACAGCAATTAGATCAAAAGCTTAAAAAATACATTCGATATTAAAATTTTATTTTTTTCTTAATCAAAAGATTATTTTGGCTTCAATCAAGTTAAATAAAAGAATAGGGAAAACTAAATTTGATGAATGAGAAAGAAAATTCAAATCAAACTATTCAGAATCCTCATATATGGCCACCATTCACTCAACTTACATCCTCTAAGCCACAATTATTAGTTGAAAAAGCAAAAGGTGCTCTTTTACTTCCTAAAGACAGAGCTCCAATAATCGATGGCATAAGTAGCTGGTGGGTTACTCTTCATGGTCATGCAAATGAATATATTGCTAAAGCTATCGCAACACAAGCAGAGCAATTAGAACAAATTATCTTTGCAGATTTTTCTCATCCTCAAGCTGAGCTATTAGCCAATCGACTAAGTAAATTAACAGGTCTAGAAAAGTTATTCTTTTCAGATAATGGCTCTACAGCAGTAGAAGTAGCCTTAAAAATGGCTCGTCAATGGTGGCAAAATAAAGGTGACAATCGATCACAAATCATTGCATTCGAAGGCGCATACCATGGAGATACATTTGGAGCAATGGCGGTAGGCGAACGAAATATATTTAGCGAGCCTTTTGATCAAATGCTATTTCCTGTTAGCAGAGTCCCTTGGCCTGAGACATGGTGGGGTGATGAAGATTTTGAAAGACGCGAAAAGGAGGTTTTAGAAACTCTTGATCACCTCCTTCAGAAACCAACTATTGCGGTAATTCTTGAGCCATTGGTGCAAGGGGCTGGAGGGATGCGAATGGTTCGTTCAGAATTTTTAGTAGAAGTCGAAAAAAGGATTCGCCAGGCTAACTCTTTGCTGATTACAGATGAAGTCTTAACTGGCTTTGGAAGGTGTGGAGAACTATTCGCTTTTCAAAGAGTAGGATTAAAGCCAGACCTTATATCACTCTCAAAAGGGTTAACCGGTGGATTCCTTCCGATGGGAGTTACCATGATGAGTAAAAGAATTTCCGAAGGTTTCCTTGGGGAAGATCCCAAGCACACTTTCTGGCACGGTCACAGTTTCACAGCTAATCCCTTAGGTTGCGCAGCTGCCAATGCAAGCTTAGATCTTTTAGAAAACTACCCACAAAAATATTTAGATTTCGAGTCACGTCATCTACCTCATCTACAAAAAATAGTTAAAGATCCAAGAATTGAATGTCCAAGAATTACAGGAACCATTGCTGCTTTCAATATTAAAGTGAAAGGTAAAAAAGGATATTTAAGTTCCGTTGGTAAAATCATGAAAGCAAGTGCATTGAGAGTTGGTGTTTTCATTAGGCCATTAGGAGACGTAGTTTATCTAATGCCACCACTGTGTATCACAGATGAAGAACTAGAAAAATGCTACTTTGGAATCCAAGAGGGCTTAAATTCTTTATCCTAAAATTTTTTTCTTACCTAGATTCTAAGCACTTAGATATATAATTATTTCTTAAATTAAACTTACATCAACCAACTTGGAGTAAAATTCAAGTTTACGCCTCTTGAAAAAGCAATAAACACTCCTAAAGCCAGGCTAAAGAAAATAGAGGTGGTTAAAAGAAGAAGTGAAAATAGTTCTCCTCCTGATAATGGTCTCCTTACTCCTATCGATTTAGAAAATTGCAGAGGTTGTTTATTCTTTAAATAAGGTTCTTTCTTCTGACTTATAAGATTATTCTCTTTTTCTATAAATAAGTCATAGTTTGCCCTTAAGACAGGATCACTTAATAAATCATAAGCCTCACAAACTTTTTGAAATTGCCTTGTCGCTTCATCACTTGGCAGAGATGTCGTATCTGGATGAAGTTGCTTACTTAATTTACGGAAAGCTTTTCTAAGCTCTACGTTATTGGCAGAGGTAGAAACACCAAGCAGTTCGTAACAATTAGAGGAAGTAGTCAACTAAAGAAAATATGATCTAATAATGTATAGATTTTATCTAAATATCTCATAGCTGACTATTTCAAAAAACAATTCAAAATGTCTACTGATAAAAACAACACAAAAGCAAAGCATCTCATGATATGGAATGAGCTTAAATGGATGCCAAGTGACAAACAATTAGCTCAATTTATCCATTTGCAAGCGTTACTTAAAGAATGGAATAAGAAGACCAACCTAACTCGTTTAGTTGATGGAGATGATTTCTGGACGGCACAAGTATGTGACAGCTTGTTGCCACTGCATGAAGAACTTCAATACCCTGAACTTTCTCATAAATACATAGATATTGGATCTGGCTGTGGATTTCCTGGTTTAGCAATAGCTATAGCAATGCCAAATTCAAATATTACACTTTTAGATTCTTCAAGTAAAAAAACGACTTTTCTGCAAGAAGTTTCTAAAGAAATTGGATTAAATTCTCGTATAACAGTGGTAACTGAACGAGCTGAGACAGCAGGAAGGGATCCAGTCCTTCGAAGTAATTTTGACTATGCCATTGCAAGAGCAGTTGCTTCTGCAAATGTAGTAGCAGAATATCTCGTGCCTTTTTTAAATTCGACAGGTCAAGCGCTCATATTTAAAGGGGGCTGGAGTGAACCAGAGCAACAAATACTAAAGAAAGCATTAACTGAACTAAATGCAGAGATCCAACGAACACATAAATTCGTACTCCCTAGTAATCGCGGTATTAGGAATATTATTAGGATTAGTTCTATTAATAAATGTCCTAATCAATATCCAAGATCAATTGGAAAACCCAAAAAACATCCTTTAGGTTACTAAATCCCCCATAATCTATCTCTTCTTTCTCCCCCCAATCTGTCCTTCAATTTTCTAAGTATAAAAGGTATTTCAGACCTCCATGGGCTATTAATCAAAACTTTTTTCAAATCATCCTCGCTCACTTCACAATCCAAACAATCTGCGTTTGACCCTGGGAACCAATGTCCTCCTCTACCTAAAAGACCATAACGATCTTTAGCAAAGCTTTCCATATCCCAAGCCTCTAATAAATTATTTAGCCATAGTAAAACAGGTATATTAATCTCTCCTGGAGTTTGGTCCCAACTAGGTAAACCTGTTTTCCATGTAGTCAACCATGACTCTCCAAGCGACTTACATGAGGCATTAACTAACCTTTTATCTATAGTATTAATTAAATCATGCGTTATATCCATTTTAGCGATTGCACTTAAATGTATATCTAGATCTTCAGGCTTTGACGCTCCAACACTTAATGTATGAATTCTTTTATCCCTTAAACAAAAAAGATCATTAAATTCTATTGGATGCAAGGGACTACATAAATCTAGAAGTTTCAATGATGGTGTATGTAGATGACCTCCTTTATCAGTAGGACTTATAATGAAAACCCCCATATCATTAGCATTCGCTGCTTGTAAAGCTCTTTCGTTTCCCTGACGAATAAAATACCAATGTAAATTAACATAATCAAAAAGTCCTGTTTCAATTACTTTAATAATCAGGTCAACGTTTGCATGAGTTGAGAAGCCCACATGACCAACAAGACCATCTTTTTGCCATTGACGAACAATATGTAGACATCCATTAGGACGAATAGCCATATCTAAGTGCTCAGGAATATTGATACCATGAATAGCTAATAAATCAATTTTTTTGGAACCTAATCTACTCATACTTAACTCAAGTTCCTGCTCAAATATCGAAGGGTCATTATTTGGTGGGATTTTCGTTTGCAATATTCTTTTTGGGTCATCTATTTGACCGAAGGCCCAGCCTATTTGACGCTCTGATGTTCCATAATGACGCGCAGTTTCTATATGATGCATTCCTTTTTGAGACGCATACTTAATAGTTTTTTGCAAAATGTCTTGTTGTTGTTTGTCAATCTCTTTAGGATCTAAATCCTTCCAGCTTTGTTGAAAGCGCATCCCGCCCAGAGATAAGACTGGTATCTGAATCTCTGTTCGACCAAATCTTCTCCTAGGTATTGAATTGTTGTTACTATCTTTAATTCTTGACACTTATATATTTAAAAATCAAGTAACCGGTGGTAAACCTAAATTCCTAAAATGATGATTTTTTAAAACTTCTTCCAATTTAATTAAGTCTTCAAAAGAAACCCAATCTATACAATCAACAGGACAGGTATCTATTGCTTCTTGTATTAATTCAGAACTATCTCCATCTTGTCTAAACGCTCTTGCTCTGCCTTGTTCGGGCTCCATTGCAAATGTGTTAGTAGCAACTGAACTGCAATATGTACAGCCAATGCATTTCCTCTCATCAACCCAAACGGCTTTTTCCCTTAACTTCCCTCCAAGGACTGGATCTCTACCACTAAGCTCAAAATCTTCATTATTAGCTGCTTCGTATGCAAAATTTGGATCATAAATATCATTTGAGGGTTGATATTCAATAGACCTGGTTTCAAAAGCAGCTCTAGGATCAAAAGTCAATTTTCAAAAACAGCCTTAGGAATCCCAACGAGTAACTACTAATTCTATTGATCCATCTAAATTTTGTTTTTGCTCAGAGACTTGGAAGCCTTCTTGAGCAGTTGAATCAAGAACAGTATTTAGAGCATAACGTTGAGTGACCTGAGCTAAAAATCTCTCAATTGGTATTGATTGTTTCCAGAGATCAAGGTCAGTTACAAGTTCATAAGATTTTGAGCCTTCATTCCAACGAAATCCAATGTCTCCCCCCTTACTCATCTCAACTGTCATTTGAGCTTTTACAGTTTGACCTCTATAACCTCTAACTAGATTTTCACCTTCGTTGGGTACATACCCTAAATCAATAAGAGCCTGTTTAAGGAACTCTTTCTTACGAAGTTGAGTTTTAACTGTGCTGAAATGTGACATCAGTGAATTTCTGCAGGAATAGTCTGTTGTTGAACTTTTTTGCGAAGAAAGGTATCAGAGGTTGGCTCTCTCCTTTCAACGGTGCCTAAGGCATCCTCAAGCTTCTCAGTCAAATCAATACATGCCTCACCAACAAGACCTTCAACGGTTTCTTCAACACGTCCGTCTTGTCGGATTTTAAAGCGCAATGTGCGTTGTGGCATGAAACTGAAGCCCTAAGTCACGCATGATATAGAAAAAAACTCTAGAAACGTGAATTATTAATTACAACGAATTGTTTTTGTACCAAAAATTAAACCAATTGGCCATCATCAATTAATGATTTTAATTTCTTTTGCACCTCTGGATTATCCAATTGCTCCAAAGCTGTCCTTGCTTCATATCTGACAGAAGGCTCTCTATCATTTAATAAAACAGAAATAAAAGTCTCTACTATTTGAATTTGGATTTCCGCTTGCAATAGCCCATAAAGACGGCCTAGGGACCAAATACAGTTACTTCGAACTATCGGTTCACCATCTACTTGCAAACTTTCAAGTAATTGATTTGCGGCTGGGGGAGAGTTCTCTACAGAATTTAGTCCAACCTCTGCTAGAGAACTGGATGCCCACAACCTCACTGCAGCGACATCTTGTTTTAATGCATTAATCAAAGGTTCTAGGACTGGGGCGTCAGGGTAATTTCCGAGACTCCATGCAGTAGCTTTTCGCACATAAGCATTACTATCAAACCTCAATAAATGCAATAGAAGATCTATAGCTTTTGGACAAGGATTTCTACCTAAAGCATAAACAGCACTCATCCTGACTACAGGAGAAGGCTCGTCAAGTAAAGGCAATAAGAATGGAAGAGATCTCGGGTCTCTATGTTCGCAAAAGACTCTTAAGCCTTGAAGCCTCTCATTATTTCCCGATTGAAGCCATTTCAACGCAAGATCACATTCTTTTGATGAATTCCCTTGGTCTCCGTCAATTTTATCTAATTCAATTTCATCTAAAGGATCCCCTGCTAATTGAGCAGCTAATTCTCTCGCTAGAAGATCAGGGTCTATCGCCAAATTGGCCAACCCTTTTTCACTTAATTTTTGATTTTCATCATTCATAGCTCTGACAGACGAAGAGCACACTAATTAATTGGTGCTGGTGCAAGCATATCCCCGGGAAGCCATATTCGAGCGCTGACAGCGAACAAAGCTACAGCAAAAAGAGCAACAATTAAAATAGGAAAAAGAGTTGTTCGTAAAAAACCCAAAGTTACAAGCTAATTAGAGTTCTATTCTGCTCTAAATTTTGACCATTTGGCTATCGAGGGTCAACTTTTTGAGTTATTAGTTTTGTTTTCTTCATTAAAAACACACAACTCACAGCAATTGAAAGCGCAATCCAAGCGCTCCTTTGTTGATGTAATAAGAAAGCCCCAATACTAACTAATCCACCATAGAGAATTCCTGAGCCTAAAACGAAACGAGATCCAAGCACTGAAAAATTTTCAACTGGATTGATATTCAGATTTTTCCTTATATTTTTCCAACCAGGACCTGGTGGTTTTACCTGCATAACAAATTTATTGAGTGTCTCCTCAGACTCTGGCTTAGTAAAAAATAAAGTAAGCAACCAAATTACAGCCGTAAATGAAGTGGTAAATAAAAGTCTTTTTCCAAAATCTTCAATTTTTAAATAGGGAGAAACTGAGGTAATTAAGCCTATAAAAAAACCACTCAGCATTGCAGAGAGTTCCGCCAGAGCATTAACTCGCCACCAAAACCACCGAAGGACTAGAACAGCACCTGGTCCTGTACCTATTGCAATAACGAGTCTAAACATTGAACCAATACTGTTACTAAATAGAGCCATGACGACTCCTATTAGCAGCAACAAAATACTTGCAACTTGGCCCATAAGAATCATTTCTCTTGGGCCAGCCGATGGCCTAACAAATCTTTTATAGAGATCGTGGGCAAGATAACTTGCTCCCCAATTAAGTGAAGTACTAACGGTACTCATAAATGCAGCGACCAATGAAACCACGACTAAACCAAGTCCAACAGGTGGCAAATATGCAACAGCAAGGTTTGGATAACTTAATTCCCAGTCAGTTTGTTGAGGCAAGAGGACTAAACCAGCCAAGCCAACCAAAATCCAAAGCCAACTTCGAATAAGATAATTAACAATTAAAAAAACTATTCCTGCCAAAGTTGCTTGTTTTTCATTTTTAGTAGCCAATAAACGCTGAATAAATTCCCCACCACCATCACTACGTCTAAAGCTCCACCACTGCAAAGCAATGAAAGCGAAAAAAGTAGTAATACTTATTCCGGAACTATCCAACCAATTGAAACCATCTTTGTTTAATGTCCATGGGAATAAAGAAAGGAGCTCAGGTCGATCTAATACCTCTAGCTTTGTCAACAAATCCGTCATACCACCTGAGGCGTCAAGTACTACAAAGCAAACAGCGAACGCGCCTAAAAGAGCTAATACAAGTTGTACAAAATCATTAACCACGACTGCCCAAAGACCACCTAATACAGTGTAAATAAGCAAAAACAAAGCAACTAATACCATTAAAAGTATCGTGTCAGTAAAGGGTCCAAACACAATATGTCCATCCACGACACCTAATGATTCAGCCACTTTACGCATTGCCAAGAATGCATAACCAATCCCAATACAATTAATTGGAACAGAAAGTAAGAAAGCTTTTATACCTCTTAAATAAGCTGCTGGTTTACCCCCATAACGTAATTCAGTGAAAGCTGCATCAGTTAATACTCCACTACGCCTCCAAAGTGGGGCGAAAACAACTGTCATAGCAACATGTGCCAGTCCAAAACTCCACCACTCCCAATTACCAGCCAAGCCTCTAGTCCCAATAATACCGGCCACATAAAGAGGTGTATCAATCGAAAATGTTGTCGCAGCCATAGACATACCTGCAAGCAAACCAGTCAGACGACGACCCGCAACAAAATAGTCTGCTTCATTATGATTTTTTAAAGAGATATAAATTCCTAATATCAACGAAAAAATTAAATAAACAAATAAAATAAACCAATCAATAAATGTCATAAAAGCTCACTATTCATAAGTCTTTCATACTTAATTAATTTTTATTTTATCGATTGTTTGCCTTCTTAATTGTCCACATGCCGCATCTTTATCTCTACCTCTACTTGCACGCACACTTACAGCAACTCCTTTATCTTCTAATAGTTCTCTAAAACTGTTAACTCTGGATTGGCTTGGACGTTTAAAGTTTTCTTCAGCAATTGGATTATAGGCTATCAAATTAACATGGCTCTGAAAACCTTTCATTAGATCAGCCAACTGCTCTGCATGAATATCATTGTCATTCACTCCCCCCAGTAGGATATACTCAAAACTTACACGTCTACCAGTGAGTTCTATATAGTTTTTACAATCTTTCAGCAATGAATCGATTGGGTAAGTACACGCTGAGGGAATTATTAATTCACGCAACGTCTGATTAGGGGCATGAAGACTAACGGCAAGGGTGAATTTAACTCTTCCTAAACGGTCTTGAGCTAATTTTGCTAAATATGGGAGAGTATTCGGTATCCCAACAGTACTAACAGTTATCTTCCTTTGACCAATACCAATATCATTCGTAAAACATTCAATAGAGTCCAAAACATTATGAATATTTAGTAGAGGCTCGCCCATGCCCATAAAAACTACATGAGTGGGTCTCCTATTCATTGTTTCTTTAACACTAATAACTTGATCAACTATCTCATTCACATTAAGAGATCTATTAAGCCCCCCCTTCCCAGTCGCACAAAATTTGCAACCCATAGGACAGCCAATTTGACTTGAGACACAAACAGTAAGTCTTTTATCTGTTGGGATTCCTACTGTTTCTATAATCTCACCATCAAAAGTCCCCATCAATAATTTTAATGTCTCATCTTCTGCTACAACCCTATTAATTTCATTCAGTCTTCCGATTTTTATTCCTTTATTTTCTAATGAATTTCGCCATTTTTTGGGAAGAACAGTTATGGAATTTAAGCTTTTTGCACCTCTTTGATAAATCCATTCATGAATTTGTCTTCCACGAAAAGCTTTTTCACCTTCCTGACAAGCAAATTCTTCAAGGTCTTCCGAACTTAAGCCAAGCAAGGGTGAATTACTTGATAGTTTAGAAAGTTTTTTCACCAATTCATTAAGCCATGTCCCAATTTAAATTCCAACAATACCAATGCAATAAATCCAATCATTGCCCATCTACCATTAATTCTTTCAGTATGCGTATGAAAGCCATAGCGGGGTAATTTACGCTTGGGGACTACAGGTGGATCAATCATCGATGGACTTTAAAATAGAAGAACTAATACTAGAAAGTTTAAAAGAGTGTTGTAGAAAAATTCATTTATTCATCTGATAGTAAGCCTTCTTCCTGCAAACCCTCCAACGCAGCAGGGTCTGGCATTTGATCTTCAGCTGAGTCATCATCACCTGTTGGACGAGCAAAAGCTGCGAAATTACTTGTTGTAGGATCGATTCCATGCCTACTTCTAGTTGCCTCTAAATCCTCTTCGCTTGGATCGTCCAAAACAGAAGTGTTCTTAGCAACTGGGGAAGAAGGCATGTCAACAGTATAATCAGG
This sequence comes from Prochlorococcus sp. AG-402-K04, assembly GCA_003216895.1. Taxonomy (GTDB): domain Bacteria; phylum Cyanobacteriota; class Cyanobacteriia; order PCC-6307; family Cyanobiaceae; genus Prochlorococcus_B. The sequence continues at coordinate 45,914 of QCID01000008.1, forward strand.
TCTAAGGTTTTGTATCCTTCGATAACCAGCTGGATCTTCCGCCAGAATATCTGGATGAGGTCCTGCTTCAGCATTTAACTCTTCCACAAAGCCACTAAACCCTGTACCGGCAGGTATTAGGCGGCCAATAATAACATTCTCTTTTAACCCACGCAGCCAATCCGACTTACCTTCAATAGCCGCTTCGGTAAGGACTCGCGTTGTTTCTTGAAATGAAGCAGCCGATATAAAGCTGTCAGTATTAAGTGATGCCTTTGTAATACCAAGCAGAACAGGAGTAAATTCTGAGGGAGCACCACCAGTAATTGAAATAGCCTGATTTGTGTCTTCAACTTGCCTTAGTTCAATCAACTCTCCTGGTAAAAATGTTGTATCTCCCGCATCTTCTATTCTCACTTTACTCGTCATCTGTCGGACTATTACTTCTATATGTTTATCATCTATGGCTACTCCCTGAGATTTATAAACATTTTGAACCTCACTTACCATTCTATGTTGAAGCTTAGCTATAGCCTCCTGCGCTGCATCCATTAGAGGTTTTTTATCTCGCAAGTCTGTAAAGAAACATTCCAATAGCTCATGTGGATTTACTGGACCATCAGTCAAAAATTCACCAGCTAAAACTTGTTGGCTATTCCTAACCATTACATTACGACCTAGCAATATTGGGTACTCAGAAATAACGTCATTATCCTCAATAATCGAAACAACTAAAGAATCGTCGTCGTCTCCTTTTTTTATATCTACAGTTCCGGATTTTTTGCACAGAATAGCTGAGTCCCTCGGCCTACGAGCTTCAAGTAATTCTTCGATCCTTGGTAAACCTTGAACAATATCTCCAGTTTTTTGTCTTTCAAAAACCAACAAAGCCAGTCCATCGCCTCTTTGCACTAGATCCCCATCTCGAACATGAAGGACTGAATCTGGTGAGACCATATAAGGTCTACCAAGGCGTAACTTAACTTTTTTACCGTCTATATTCTCTATCTCACCACAAGCACCAATTGATTGATCTTTCGAAACAAAGTCTCCATCTACTACTCTTTGTCCGATTTTTAAAAGAGTAGTGCCTTTAGACTCAACTGTTATTGTATCTTCATCCCTTTCAACGATAAGTCGACGGACTGGATCACCGTCAATCGCATCAGGGAGTTGAACATTGCCTTCCTGCTTACACAATATCTGAGTTGTAGCAACAACGTCTCCAGCTGCAACAATTTGGGCATTTTCTATCTGAAGTTCAGTATGAGTTGAGCCATGACTAGAATCAGAGGTTGTATCTCTTCTTACTAGAATACTTTCAAGAATAACTAATTTCAATCTGTCAATACTCTTTGTATTCAAGTCTTCTGTCACTTCTACGTCTACTGTCATCTGTGGTGTTGTATCAAATGTCTCAAGCATCAGTTGTGTTTTAAGCAACTCAATACCTTCAACAGATTTAATAAGTTCACCGTCCTTAAAAGCAAGTCTTTGAGAGGCTTTTATCCCTAGTGATGGACCTTTAGGTTGCTTAACATGCTCTAATTCAGGTAATTGAGCCTGATCGGGAATAGTAAATTCCTCTACAGGTCTTAATAAAAGACCTTTACCTTCTGGTGTCTCAACTGATTGAACCATTACCATTGAATCAGTCTTGATCCCTTTTGCGATAGTTTCTCCAGGATTAACTATTTGCCCATCACCTTCAAACCTATCCAGTGCTTTACTCTCTTTACAGAGTTTGAAAGTACCGCTTCTAACTATAATTTCTCTAAGAATATCATTTTTTTGAGTAACGGTTACTATTCCAGCAGTTTGACTAAAAATATCTTTAACAACTTCTGTCCCTGCCTCTATCCACTGACGATCTTTAATCATTAACAAAGAAATATCTTTATTAATTTCATGAGTTTCTTGAGGGATCCACAATAGAGTCCCACCTTTACTAACCTCATAACCATTCTTTGCGGAACGTGCTTTCTTAATTGTCAACCCAGGAGCATATTTAACAAGTCCACCTGTTTCAGTTTTAAAACGATCATCTGCTAACTCAGCTATTACCTCATTATTCCCAATTTTACTTCCAGGAATAGTATTCAATCTATAACGTGTATTATCTTTAGCTTCAAGATGCCATATTTCGCCTGAGTGAGTCGACTCTTCAAGTAATTTAAAATCGTTTAATGTCATCGAAGTTGTTACTATTTGCACTTCTCTAGAATCACCAATAGAGTCTCTGAGTCTTACTTCACCTCCAAACTCACTTGCCTGACTTGCTTCAGCTAAAACTTGTCCCTCCTTGACAGCAACATTGCCAGAAACAACAGGCTTGGCATTGGGAGGTAAATTGTATACGTCTCCGGCAAGCACCCAAAGTCGGCCAAGTCGCTGAGCTTTTAGAGTTATATTACCTTGTCTATCGGTAACCTCTCTAGGTTGGATGATTGTTTCATATCTAACCTGGCCAGCCAAATCACAGATAACGTCTTTAGTAGCCTTTTCAACACTTTTTTGTACTGTTCCACTAGCGATCTGAGCAACAGTTACATCTACATCAATGCTTTGACCATTGTCTACGAAAAGTAGAGAACCTATAGGTATATCAATTTTTTGAGGTTTACCACCACTTACAGGAACAACACTTAGGTTGAAATCAACTTCTGCTTGCTGAGCTTCAACGCCATGAGGTGTTCTATAGCCTCTTACTCGTGCCTTTGAACCAAATTCAACTTTACCTGAGACAGTTGAACGAACGACGCCAGTTTCTGCTGTTGAGACCCCGCCAGTATGAAAAGTCCTCATGGTTAATTGGGTACCTGGCTCACCAATAGATTGAGCAGCAACGATACCTACTGCTTCCCCTAGATCAACTAATTGATTATGTGCCAGCGCCCAACCATAACATTTGCGACAAACTGATCTAGTCGCCTCACATGTAAGAGGAGATCTAACCCTGACACCTTGAATATTTGATTGTTCAAATTTCTTAGATAGCTGAGGGTCAATTGGAGTATCTCTTTCAGCTAAAACCTCCTGATCTGCGTTGATTACTTGTTCGGATGTCAAGCGTCCAACGAGTCTATTCCCAAACTTTTCATCTTCTGCACTTATTAAAATTGATCTTGTAGTTCCACAATCTTCTTCTCTAACGATTACATCTTGAGCGACATCAACCAAGCGTCTAGTTAAATATCCAGAGTCAGCAGTTCTTAAAGCAGTATCGACAAGACCTTTACGAGCTCCATAAGAGGAAATGACATATTCAGTTACCGTTAAACCCTCTCTAAAATTAGTTCGTATTGGCAAGTCAATGATCTCACCTTGAGGATTAGCCATTAATCCTCTCATTCCAACAAGCTGACGAACCTGAGACATATTTCCTCTGGCTCCTGAATTTGCCATCATCCATACTGAATTCAATGGATCGTTTTGATTGAAATTCTTTTTCACTGCATCAACTAATCTTTCATTAGTCTCTGTCCACGTATCTATAACTTTTGTATGCCTCTCGACCTCAGTAATTTCTCCTAATCTATAGCGTTCCTCTGTATCAGTAATTAGATTTTCAGCCTGGCCAAGTAAATCTTGTTTAGCCTCTGGAACCTTTAAATCATCAACAGAAATTGAAACCGCTGCCTGAGTTGCATATCTGAAACCAAGATCTTTCAAATTATCTGCCATAGCAGCAGTTGCAGCAGTTCCATGATGCTTGTATGCCCATGCAACTAAATTTTTCAAACCTTTCTTATCAACTACTTTATTTCTGAAGGGTGGAGGCGTTTTAGAAAGTCTCTGAACAGCTTTCATCGCTGCTGCTTTCTTTGCTTTAGAGCCTCTTTTTGCTTTTGATTTACTAGAGGATTTACGAGTTTTAGGAGAGGGGGAAGTCATTACAAAAAGCTATTCAAGAAAAAAGGGAATTTGTTCTAAGGGTTAAGAGGTGGCTGCTACGGCATCAATAATTGTATGGTTCATTACTACCCTGCCAACTGTAGTCAATATGTAACGGCTAATCAAACTTCCATCTTCGTCTAATCTGTCACGTCGATATGTCCATTCCTCAATACGGGTACCATCTGTCAAAGTTTCCGACTTACGCGGTTTCCGAAGCTCATCGTCATCCTCAATTTCACCTGAAAATCGAACCCAAACCCAATCATGTAAATCTAATCTTTTATCTTCAAGAGCTTGTAAAACGTCTTCAAGTGATGCATAGGTATGTGCATGATCTCCGAACTTTGGCTGATTTGCTTGAGGCTGAATTGCAGTTAGATAGTAAGAGCCTAAAACCATATCTTGAGATGGGGTAACAATTGGATCGCCAGTTGCAGGGGAGAGAATATTGTTACTGGCAAGCATTAACATCCTTGCCTCTGTTTGCGCCTCAATTGCTAAAGGTACATGAACAGCCATTTGATCTCCATCAAAATCAGCGTTAAAAGCAGGACATACTAATGGATGTAGCTGTATAGCTCGTCCAGCAACTAATTTAGGCTCAAAAGCTTGAATGCCTAGTCGATGCAATGTAGGAGCACGGTTGAGCAGAATAGGATGACCATCTATCACTTCCTGTAATACCTGCATTACTTCATCGTCGGCTTTCTGTATTAATTTCTTTGCTGCTTTGATGTTATTGACAATATTCTGGCGAATCAATCTATGAATTACAAAAGGCTGAAAAAGCTCTATCGCCATTTCCTTTGGCAATCCACATTGATGCATTTTCAACTTTGGGCCAACTACTATTACAGATCGACCTGAATAATCAACTCTTTTCCCAAGCAAGTTCTGTCTAAATCTACCCTGCTTACCTTCGATAATATCGCTTAATGATTTCAAGGGGCGGTTATTTGCTCCAACAACAGTTCTTCCCCTTCTACCATTATCGATAAGTGCATCAACAGCCTCTTGCAACATCCTTTTTTCATTTCGAACTATTATCTCTGGAGCTAATATTTCCTGAAGACGAGCGAGACGATTGTTCCTATTGATTACTCTCCTATATAAATCATTTAAATCTGAGGTAGCAAATCTACCTCCATCTAATTGCACCATAGGCCTCAAATCAGGAGGTATCACAGGTATCGCATCTAAAACCATCCATTCTGGACTCGCACTTGTAGCAATAAAATTGTCTATCACCCTAAGTCTTTTGATAAGCTTAGCTCTTTTCTGACCTTTGCTTGTTGCAATTTCTTCTCGTAATTGCTCAGCAACTTCTTTGAGATTTAAATCTTCAAGTAATTGTTTTAAGGCCTCTGCACCTATTCCAACAATAGGTTCATTCTCGATAGTTGAATCTTCAGCATAAATCTCGTCTTCAATCTCTAGCCATTCATCTTCTGTTAATAGCTGCTTATATTTAAGATCTTTACTATCTCCAATATCTAAAACCACATAACAATTAAAGTAAACAATTTGCTCAACATCTCTGAGAGGCATGTCTAACAAAATAGCAACATAGCTAGGGATACCCTTTAAATACCAAACATGTGATACGGGAGCTGCTAGTTTAATAAATCCCATCCTATGTCTCCTGACCCGGCTTTCTGTTACTTCAACCCCGCACCTTTCACAAACAATTCCACGATGTCTAACTCTCTTATATTTCCCACAATGACATTCCCAATCCTTTGATGGACCAAAAATCTTTTCACAAAACAATCCGTCCATTTCCGGCTTAAGTGTTCGATAATTTATTGTTTCTGGCTTAGTCACTTCCCCTACTACCTGGCCATTGGGCAAAGTTCTTTGCCCCCATTCCATTACTCTTTCAGGTGAGGCAAGTTTTATTTTGACATAATCAAAATGATTTTCTGTACGTAGATTGCTATTAGTCATGAGAGAAGAGTGTGTTTAAATAATTTGTTTCGGTTGAGTCGATTACTCCTCGTATTCTTTACCTAATGATTCATAAGTAGGTCTACTTGGCGTGCTTCTTCGAGGATTAACATCTTGCATTAGATCAACTTCTTTTCCATCATCTGTATACACTCCAATATCTAATCCCAATGACTGAAGTTCTCTCATTAAAACTTTGAAAGATTCAGGAGTCCCAGGTCTTGGAATTGGTTTACCTTTTACAATGGAATTAAGAGCTTCATTACGACCTTGCATGTCATCAGACTTTACTGTTAACAGTTCTTGCAAAGTATATGCTGCTCCATAAGCCTCGAGTGCCCATACCTCCATTTCTCCCAGTCGCTGTCCACCTTGCTGGGCTTTTCCTCCTAGAGGTTGTTGAGTTACTAAAGAATATGGACCAGTAGATCTAGCATGAATTTTATCGTCTACTAAATGTACAAGTTTTAGGAAGTGAGCGTAGCCAACAGCGACTGGTTGATCAAAAGGCTCACCGGTTCGACCATCCTTTAAGAGTAACTTTCCTGGATCCTCAGGGTTGTATACCCATGATTTACCTGGCTGTTTAGCGGCCTCTTTCAAATAGGCTTGTACAGTCTGGTTAGACATTTCTGAACCATACATTTCATCAAACGGGACAATTTTTACTCGACAATCCAAGTTTGAAGCAGCCCAACCCATGAGGAGTTCAAATACTTGTCCCACATTCATTCTACTTGGAACCCCAAGTGGGTTAAGGCAGATATCTACAGGTGTGCCATCAGGAAGATAAGGCATATCTTCTCTTGGCAGAATTCTGCTGATAATACCTTTATTACCATGCCTACCTGCCATTTTATCGCCAACTTGAATTTTTCTGCGTTGCGCCACATAGACTCTGACAACCATATTTGCGCCAGGTGGTAGTTCATCTCCTTGTTCTCTGGTATAGATTCTGACATCGACTACTCGACCTCTCTCAGTCGAGGGAACTCGAAGAGAGTTATCTCTTACATCTCTAGCTTTTTCGCCAAAAATAGCTCTTAAAAGTTTTTCCTCAGGCGGTTGATCTGATTCTCCTTTAGGGGTTACTTTCCCAACAAGGATGTCTCCACTCTCAACGAAAGCGCCTATTCTAATGATTCCCATTTCATCCAAATTCCCAAGACTTTCTTCTGATACATTTGGAATTTCTCTTGTTATTTCTTCAGGGCCAAGCTTGGTTTGACGAGCTTCTATTTCATATTTTTCTATGTGAACTGAAGTGTATAGATCATCTTTAACTAACCTTTCGCTAACAAGAATTGCATCTTCATAGTTGTAACCTTCCCAAGGCATGTATGCAATTAAAACATTTTGACCAAGAGCGATTTCCCCTCCTTCACATGCAGAACCATCAGCTAAAACTTGACCCACAATAACTGGATCACCATTAAAAACTATAGGCCTATGATTTAAGCAAGTATCTTGATTAGATCTTTGATATTTTTGCAAGTAATGAGTGTGATCATTACCTTCCTCATCAGTAACGACAATTGCATTGGCATCAACATAAGTAACTGTTCCGTTTACTTTTGAAATTGGAACCATGCCAGAGTCCCTAGCAACTTGAGTTTCTAAGCCCGTTCCAACCAAAGGTCTTTCTGGACGTAAAAGAGGAACTGCTTGTCTTTGCATGTTGGAACCCATCAAAGCTCTGTTAGCATCATCGTGTTCCAAAAATGGAATTAAGGATGCAGCTACAGAAATCACTTGCACAGGTGATAGTTGGACATAATCCACTTGCTCAGGAGAAACCGTTTCAAAATCTTGTCGATACCTAACTGGAACAAGTTCCGCTAATATTTTCCCTTCTTCATCCGTAGCCACATCACCTGGAGCAACCCTACATTCATCTTCTAAATCTGCAGAAAGATAAATAGGATCGCCTTGTTTACTTAATCGTCCATTTTCCACCTTCCAAAATGGTGTTTCGATAAAGCCATATTCATTTACTCGTGCGTGAGTTGCTAAAGAATTAATCAGACCTGCATTTGGTCCTTCGGGGGTTTCAATCGGACAAAGTCTTCCATAGTGAGATGGATGAATATCCCTAACTGCAAAACCAGCTCTTTCACGAGTTAAACCTCCTGGTCCCAATGCTGAGATTCGCCTTTTATGAGTTAATTCAGCTAATGGATTGGTTTGATCCATGAATTGACTTAATTGACTTGAACCAAAAAATTCTTTTATCGCCGCAACTAAAGGTTTTGGGTTTACCAATTGAGCCGGAGTAAGGGAATCTGTTTCCCCAACGGTCATCCTCTCTTTAATTATCCTTTCAAGTCTATTTAAACCAACTCGAACTTGATTTTGTAAAAGTTCACCGACTGACCTAACTCTCCTATTTCCTAAATGATCAATATCATCCAAAGTTGCTCCACCAACGTCTAATTCTAAATTGATTAAATAATCTAAAGTAGAGAGAACATCCTCGTTTGTAAGCGTTCTTACTGTGTCAGGGATAGTCAAGCGTAATTTCTTATTTATTTTGTATCTACCAACTCTTCCTAAGTCATATCGTTTTGGATCAAAAAATCTTGTTTGAAGTAGCTGTTGACCACCACTTACTGAAGGGGGCTCGCCTGGCCTTAACTTTTTATAAAGCTCTAACAAAGCTTGGTCTTCTGAACTAATACCTTCTTCATTTGCCGCATCAATTGACTTTTTATAAAACTCAGGATGACGTAATTTATCTATCACATCATTATCTGATAAACCCATTGCCCTCATCAAGACATGAGCATTAATTTTCCGTGTTTTATCTACTCGAACGTGTAGCAAATCGTTTTTATCAGTTTCAAACTTTAACCAAGCTCCGCGATTAGGAATAACGCTTGCATTGTAAGTTCTTCTACCATTTTTATCTTGCTCGTCTTTAAAATAAACCCCTGGACTTCGAACTATTTGATTGACTATTACTCTCTCAGCACCATTGATTATAAAAGTTCCACGTTCAGTCATTAAAGGTAGTTCACCTATAAAAACTTCTTGTTCTTTAATCTCCCCGGTTTCCTTATTAACCAAACGACAAGTGACATACATTTGAGAAGCAAAGGTTGCATCTCTTCTTTTTGCTTCTTCTACATCATGCCTAGGACGTTTAAGCTTATATTCTGCTCCAATAAAATGGAGTTCTAGTTTACCGGTATAGTCAGTAATAGGTGAAAAATTATCTAATTCCTCTATTAAGCCTTTATCCAAAAACCACTTAAAACTTGATCTTTGCACCTCAACCAGATCAGGCAGATATGTAGCTGCTTTGGCTACCTGAATCGCGCTTCTGCTCATTCGAGAACCTGCGTTTATATGAAGAGGACGGGTTTAATGTCTTGTCTTTTAGGTCGAAAAATGATCTTTACTAAGAAAAAAACAAAAAGCAATCTCCTAGAAGACTGAAATTTGAAATTGAATTTACTTAATCAACGAACAAACTGACTCAAAAGGTAGAACCTTAAAGGTTTAAGCGCAGATACCACGCCTTGGCAAGACAATGTATAACTTTACACTCAAACCAGATAATTAACTAGAGGAAATGATGATATTTAAGGCAACGCAAACAATTCCCTCGCATTTTGAGTGGTTTTTTCAGCAATTTCTGAAAAGCTTTCACCTCTAATCTCTGAGATTTTATCTACAACATGCTTTACAAAAGAGGGTTCATTCCTTTTTCCTCTATGTGGAACGGGTGACAAGAAAGGGCTATCGGTTTCTACTAAAAATTTTGATTGTGGAACTTCTTTGGCGCATTCATGGATAGCAATAGCATTTTTGAATGTTACATTTCCACTGAAACTTATGTAAAAGCCAAGATCAAGGAACTTTCTCATCTCTTTAACATTGCCGCTCCAGCAATGCATAACACCTTTAGGACAGCAACCATCTTCAGAAAGCTTTGCAAAAACTTCTAACATTTCTTTTGCTGCATCTCTGCAATGCACAATGACTGGCAAATCCAATTCAAATGCCAAGGTTAATTGCGGCATTAAAATTGAAAGCTGCTCACTCAAATTATCTGCTTTGAAAAGATCAAGTCCTAATTCTCCTATAGCAACAACTCGACTGTCATCAAGAGCTGCATTTTTTAAAATACTTACAGTTTCAGGACTCCAATGATGTACATCCAATGGATGAACTCCTACTGCATATCTCATCTCCTGAAACTGATCAGCCATTGATTTGATAGCAGGAATCTCAGAGGGTTCTACGCAAGCATGTAATAAAGCTTTAACGCCTTGTGATCTCCACCTTTCAGCAACTTTTTCTCTATCTTCATCAAAGCTAGAGAAAACTATATGACAATGACTATCTATTATTGAACTTTTGGAATCGCTCAAAATGCAAAATAAAAAGTTCTCTTAATATTAAATCTTAGATTATTTATTCTCAACCAACTTCTTTCAGAACTTTCTTAAGCGCAACGCTAAGTCTAGATTTTTGATTGGCTCCTGTGTTTTTATGCAAAACACCTTTTTTAACTGCTTTATCAATTTTGCTGAAGGCTAAGTTAAATGTTTTTTGAAGATCTGCTTTAGATTCATCGCCAGGCTCTTTTTCAAAGATTCCACAAGCTACGAAGCACCTCTTCATCAAAGTGCGAACTGTAGATTTGTAATTTTTGTTTTCAAGGCGGTTGCGTTCCGCAATTTGAATTCGCTTTTTAGCTGAGTTGGTATTTGCCACAGAGGCTTAGTGTTTTATTCTTATGTTAATCCACAGTACCTCAAGACCATGAAGAAGATCTACATAAATCAAAATTAAGGCATAAGATAATCAAATTGAACCAATAGCCAAAAGTTCATGACGCAAATAATTAATAAAGATGAGGTTCAAGAATCCTCTTCAACAAAATTGACCATAAAAACGGCTGATAATATTGATCAGGCTAGGCTTGAGCTCAAGAGAATTACAAATAGAACATCTGGAAGCGTTCAAGAACAAGCTATAAAGATAGTTGAAGAAATTCTTAAAGACGTTAGTGAGAAGGGAGATGAAGCACTTAGAGAATACACCTCTCGCTTTGATGGGTTTTTAGCAGAAAAATTTCAAGTTCCATCAGATTTGATACTGAAAGCGTGGGAAGAGACTCCTAAGGAGTTACAAAATTCACTTTTATTAGCAAAAAAAAGAATTGAAAAGTTTCATAGTCTTCAAGTTCCCAAAAATATCACTTATACAGGACCCAATGGAGAATCACTTGGACGAAGATGGAGTCCTGTTGAAAAAGCAGGAATATATATACCTGGAGGAAGAGCCGCCTATCCAAGCACCGTTTTAATGAATGCTATTCCTGCTTCTGTTGCAGGAGTCAATCAAACCATCATGGTTTCTCCGGCTGACTCTCATGGAGAGTTAAACCAAACAGTATTAGCAGCAGCACATATTACAGGTATCAACAAGATTTTTAGTATTGGAGGCGCTCAAGCCATTGGCGCGCTTGCTTTTGGTACTGAATCAATTCCAAAAGTAGATGTAATTACTGGACCAGGAAATATTTATGTAACTTTGGCAAAGAAAAAAGTTTATGGAAAGGTAGGAATTGATTCTTTGGCTGGTCCAAGTGAAATCCTAATAATCGCTGATCAATCAGCAAAATTAGAGCATGTTGCTTCAGATATGTTAGCCCAATCGGAACATGACCCTTTAGCTTCAGCAATACTAATCACTACTAATAAAAAATTAGCGGAAAATATACTATCCGAAATTGAACGTCAATTGATTAATCATCCAAGATTAGAAATATGCAAAGAATCAATTTCAAAATGGGGTTTAGTAGTCCTTTGTGATGATTTAGAAACTTGTGCAAAATTAAGTGATACTTTTGCCCCAGAACATCTTGAATTACTTGTAGAAGACCCAAAAGAATTATCAAAAAGGATCAAGAATGCTGGGGCAATATTTATGGGACCATGGAGCCCAGAGGCTATTGGAGATTATCTTGGAGGACCAAATCACACTCTTCCTACTTCAGGGACAGCACGATTTGCTGGCGCTCTTGGGGTTGAAAATTTTATGAAAAACACTTCAATTATAGATTTTTCAAAAGAAGCCTTTAATGAGAATAAAAATGCAGTTGTGCATTTAGCCAATAGCGAAGGATTGCATAGTCACGCAGAATCAATACGTATTAGAGATTCTAAATCTTGTTAAGTGATTCAACAGCCACAGTGTCATTTTCTACTTTTCCAACTAGTACTTCATCTGTCATGTTTACAAAAAGTCCATTTTCAAGGACGCCCGGAATGTTGTTAATTTGACTCTCCAATAGCTCAGGTTGAGCAATGCCATTCTTAAAAGTCACATCAAGTATCAAGTTCCCCTGGTCAGTCACTACAGGACCAGCCTTTTTCTGGGCCATTCTTAGATTTCCTTCTCCTTCAAGATCTTTCAAAGTTTTTTGTACTTGTTTCCAAGCTGAGGGAAGAACTTCTACTGGTAATTTGAAATCAAGGTTCAATTTTTCAACAAGTTTTGTTGAGTCAACAACAACTATAAATTTTTCAGCCAAAGCAGCAACAAGTTTTTCCTGAACATGACAAGCTCCTCCTCCTTTAATTAGTTGAAATTTAGTATCAACTTCATCTGCACCATCAATTGCAAGATCAATTTCTGAGACTGCGGAAAGAGATTTCAATGGTATTCCTAATTCAGAAGCCAGGACTTCACCCTGAAAAGAAGTAGTCACTCCAACAACATCTTTAATTTCTCCTGATTTGATTTTCATAGCAAGAGCTTCAATCATTAAAGCTGCTGTAGATCCAGAGCCAAGACCAAGAATCATTCCGTTTTGAATTTGATCTACAGCAGCTAGAGCAACTGCTTGTTTCATCTGATTTTGAAGATCCATTTAGTCGTACCTTTTCGAAAGACAGTAGCAAGATTTTCAGCTAATTCCTGGCAAAGCAGCAGGCTTAATAGAAAGATTAATCTCTTTATTATTCCGAACGACTTCCAATTCAAATGGTTTTCCTATTTGAGAATTCTCAACTTGCGTGAGTAAAGACCTAGGATCATTAATCTCATTCCCTCCTGCATTAATCACAAGATCACCCCGTCGTAAACCTCCCTCCTCTGCTGGACTTTGAGGTATGACCGATTGAACAAGTGCTCCTGATCGTTCAGGCAAAAAAATCAATGCATTTGGATCTTGATTATGCTCTTTAGCTATTCGTTCATTCAACAAAACCAACTGAGCTCCTATGTAAGGATGAATAACTTCGCCATTAGCAAGCAATTGATTTGTAACTTTTGAAGCAAGATTGATTGGAATTGCAAACCCAAGTCCAGCCCCTGGACCTGATCTGACCAAAGTATTTATTCCAATAACTTCACCATTTGAATTTATTAATGGACCCCCAGAATTACCTGGGTTTATTGCAGCGTCAGTTTGAATTAAATCCAATCTCTTGTCAGAAAAACCAAGAGAATTAATGTCTCTATGAAGGCTACTGACTATGCCCAAAGTGACAGTACTTTCAAGCCCATAAGGAGTACCAAGAGCAATTGCCCAATCCCCAACTTGAATATCTTCTGAATTACCCAATTTTGCACTTTCTAAGCCAGGAAATTCTTTGATTTTCACCAAAGCCAAGTCAGTAACTTGATCTGTTCCAACTACTGTTCCATCTACTTGATTTCCATTTTGAAAAGTGATTATCACACGTTCAACTCTTTCCACTACATGTGCATTTGTAAGCACTAATCCTGAATTGTCAATTATCACACCAGAGCCTTGACCCCTCTCTTTTCTTGGAAAAGTCCCCAAATCGCCTAAAAGATCTCTTAATAAAGGGTCTAACAAATCGGATTCAAATTCATCTGCTTGTAAATCTCTTTCAATATCAATCCTTACTACTGATGGTGAAACCCTACTAGCGACATTAGCTACGAAACTATGTGTTTGGTTTATTTGAAAATCTTCTAAAGCAAATACAGATGTTGGTCCTAAAAAAAAGCAGAAAAGAATTGAAGAAAGAAAAAATATATCCTCAAATCTCCTCATAATTTCTAACTTTCTATTACTAAGCATAACTAATTTAATATTTCAAAAACAATAAAGTAAATCAATGCAAGATAAGAAGAATTTGATTTTAGAGGTAACCGAAACCTTTATCTAGTAATATTTGAATGCCTGACGGTACCTCTTTATAATAGGGGCGGGTCAAAACTTAAACCGCTCGGGCTTCCTGCCCGACTTCGACACTGCCTTTTGTCTAATCAAACCGTTACGGAATTGAAAGTTCTTACAGAAAAGTCAGCAACTAATTATGGCTTTGATGTAACTGATTTTAAGATGTTCACTCATCTCAATCCCTTATCAATTCAAGTAAATATCCGACACAAAAATCCTGACAAGAAAGTCACTATTGATGACTGTTCTAATTTGAGTCAATACATTGATGAAGCTATTCATGATTCCTCAATTCTTGATCAACCTTTCACTTTAGAAATCAGCAGCGAGGGCGTTGGTGATTTCTTAACTGAAGAAAATGATTTTCAAGTTTTTAAAGGCTTTCCAATTGAAGTTACTTATCAGGATTTAAAAAAATTGAACAACAAACAAATGGTTTGCTTCTAAAAAGGACTGATAATGATTTACAAATAAATCAAAAGGGGAAAACTCAGCGAATCCCAGTCGAAGACGTTATTAAAGTCCGACTCACAACACCTTCTGGTTAAAATCTAGATATCAATTATCTAACCCAATCCTTCTCATCTCTATATCCCATCATCGATGGCTCTTGTTCTACTCCCAGGCTTAAATAACTTAATTGAAGACATTAGTGAGGAAAAAAAACTTCCATCACAGGTTGTCGAAGCTGCTTTAAGAGAAGCACTTCTAAAAGGTTATGAACGATATCGAAGAAC
>QCID01000009.1 GCA_003216895.1 Prochlorococcus sp. AG-402-K04
GTTACGCTATCTCCATCAAGACCAATGAATTTATGCCATCCAAAGCTCTCTGCGGCTTCAACTACTAGTCGTTTTCGGATGTTAGAGGGTAAAACTTCTTCTTGATAACTTTCGCTTTGTTCTTCAAAAAGTTCAACGCATGGCATAGAAACTACACGCACTTTTTTTCCTTCTGAAGTTAGCTTTTTCGCTGCTTGCACACATAAATCAAGTTCTGTTCCAGTTCCAATAAGTATTAGTTCAGGCGTGCCATCGCATTCTTCAAGTACATATCCACCCAAAGCAACTTTATCTACTGATGAATTTTGTTGATTTGCCATACCCTGCCTACTTAGGCATAAAGAACTTGGTCTCTTACGATTTCCTATCGCAACTTTATAAGCACCACTAGTTTCGTTTCCATCACCTGGACGGAAAACCAGCATATTAGGCATTGCTCTAAGTGATGGAATGGTTTCTATTGGTTGATGTGTTGGTCCATCCTCACCAACACCTATGGAATCGTGAGTTAAAACATAAATAACACCTAGCTCGCTTAGCGCGGAAAGACGCATCGAACCTCGCATGTAGTCTGCGAAAACTAAAAAGGTTCCTCCATATGGGATTAGGCCACTATCGTGATATGCAATACCATTCAAAATGGCTGCCATAGCATGTTCTCTGACGCCGAAATGTAAATAACGTTTTTCAGGACTGTCATATTGAAAAGATCCAGTCTCACCTTTGATATCTGTATAATTTGAATGGGTTAAATCCGCAGAACCACCTATTAATTCAGGAACATTAGGACCTAGAGCACCTAAACATATTTGAGAATGTTTTCTTGTGGCAAGGCCTTTGTCATCAGCAGTATATGTAGGCAAATCTTTGTCCCACCCTTGGGGAAGCTCCCCTCTAAGCATCCGTTCAAATTCAGATGCTTCATTAGGATACTTTTCTCTGTAATCAGCAAGTTTTTGATTCCAATCGGCCTCAAGTTTGGATCCTCTTTCAATCGCTTGACGGTATTGGTCGTATACATCTTGAGGGATGTTAAAAGGTTCATACGACCAACCAAGTTCTTTCCTTGTAAGTTCGGCTTCCTCTTCTCCAAGAGCCGCTCCATGGATCCCAGCTGTATCACTTTTATTTGGAGAACCGAATCCGATGGTTGTCGTAATTTTTATAATTGATGGCTTATCGGTAACTGCTTTTGCCTTTTCTATCGCCTTAGCTATACCCTCAACATCTGTATTACCATCAGGTATTTCTTGAACATGCCAACCATAAGCTTCATATCTCTTTAATACATCTTCTGTAAAAGATACATCTGTTCTTCCATCAATTGTGATGCTGTTGTCGTCGTATAGAGCGATTAATTTTCCAAGCTTTAGATGACCAGCAAGTGAACAAGCTTCTGAAGCAATTCCTTCTTGATTGCATCCATCACCCATGATTACATAGGTGAAATGGTCTACAACGGTTGAATCAGGCTTATTAAATTTGGCTGATAAATGCGCTTCTGCTATCGCAAGTCCCACTGCATTAGAAATTCCAGCTCCCAATGGCCCAGCAGTGACTTCTACCCCCGGTGTCTCGAAGGTTTCTGGATGACCAGGTGTTTTTGCACCCCATTGTCGGAATTGTTTTATATCCTCCATCGTTACAGAGTCGTAGCCAGTTAAATGCAAAAGGGCATACAACAACATGCATCCATGTCCAGCAGAAAGAACGAATCTGTCTCGGTTGAACCATTTAGGATTTTTGGGATTATGACGAAGATGCTTGTCCCACAAGGCGTAACCCATCGGTGCGCATCCCATGGGAAGTCCTGGGTGACCACTATTTGATTTATTAACTGCGTCAACTGCGAGCATTCTGATGCTATTGATGCATAGCGTGTCTAGAGAATTAGTCAGGGCAACCATTTGTATTTAGTGGAAAAAATTTTTAAGTGGACAGTGAAGACGAAATTGATTAGATCATTTGTCGAAAAGCTAGACAGACATTGTGACCGCCAAACCCGAAAGAGTTAGATAGTACGACGCCTAATTTCTTTTCTCTTGCTTGATTGGGAACATAATCAAGATCACAATTTGGGTCGGGATTTGAATAGTTAATTGTTGGCGGAATTATTTCATGTTTTATTGCCAAAACACAAGCAATGGCTTCTATTCCTCCTGACCCGCCCAACAAATGACCGGTCATTGATTTGGTTGAGCTAGTAGGAACTTGGAATGCATGATCCCCTAATGCAGTTTTAATTGCCGAGGTTTCATTACTGTCATTTGCTGGAGTACTTGTTCCATGAGCATTTATGTAATCGACTTGCTCGGGATTAATTTTCCCATCATTTAATGCAAGTTTCATTGCTTCTGCACCACCTATTCCACCTGGGGTTGGAGATGTAATGTGATGAGCATCACATGTGGTTCCATAACCAATTATTTCTGCATGGATTTTCGCGTCTCGTTTTAATGCATGGTCAAGAGTTTCTAAGATTAAAACTCCTGCCCCTTCTCCAATTACAAATCCATCTCTTTGAGAATCAAAAGGTCTACTTGCTGTAGATGGATCGTCATTTCTAAAGGATAAGGCTTTCGCACTTGCAAAACCTGCTACACCCAAAGGAGTGATACTTGCTTCTGCTCCCCCGCAAACCATTGCATCTGCTTTACCTAATTGCAAGAGTCTGAATGCATCACCAATAGCATTTGATCCTGCGGCACAAGCAGTTGAAACTGCTGAACTTGGACCTTTAGCGCCAAGTGCAATTGCCGCAAGACCAGTAGCCATGTTTGGAATCATCATGGGTACGGTAAACGGACTTACTCGACTAGCTCCTTTGTTGCTCAAAACATGTGCTTGAGTTTCCATTGTAAGCAATCCACCGACTCCAGATCCAATAATCACTCCAATTCTTGCAGAATTTGAATCGTCAATTATTAGACCTGAATGTTGCAGTGCTTCTTTTGCTGCAATGACTCCAAATTTTGAAAAACGATCCCATCTTTTGGATTCTTTCGGCTCTAATATGCCTGTTGGGTCAAAGTTTTTTACCTCTGCCGCAAATCTGCAGGCATGAGATGAGGCATCAAAGAGAGTTATTTGATCTACCCCATTTTGACCAGATTGAAGCCCTTGGAGGTAGCTTTCAAGGTTGTTGCCAATTGGAGTAATGGCACCAAGACCTGTAATAACAACTCGATGGAGTTTCTCCATCATTTGAACCTCAAGACTGTTTTTCTTCGATGTATTTGACTGCATCCCCGACAGTGGCAATGCCTTCTGCAGCCTCGTCGGGGATCTCTATGTCAAATGCCTCTTCAAGAGCCATAACTAACTCGACAGTGTCGAGAGAGTCAGCTCCAAGGTCGTTTTGGAAATTTGAATCCGGTTTTACTTCACCGGCTTCGACGCTCAGTTGTTCTGCGACAATAGAACGAACTTTTTCAAGGATTGCTTCCTGGGACATAACCTTCTTAGACCTGACTTCTAATACTACGGGTTAAAGTGTCGAGTTAACAAAAGTGACGGCATTGCAACTATTTTTTTTTATGTAGCGAAACGTAGGTATAGTTTTATACATCAAGGAAATATGGGTTGGTAATTTGTCACACGCCGTCAAAATCTATGACACCTGTATTGGATGCACCCAATGCGTAAGGGCTTGTCCACTGGATGTTCTTGAAATGGTTCCCTGGGATGGTTGTAAAGCTTCTCAGATAGCTTCATCTCCAAGAACCGAAGATTGTGTTGGATGTAAGCGTTGTGAAACTGCTTGTCCAACTGATTTCCTCAGTATCAGAGTCTACTTGGGTGATGAAACAACTAGAAGTATGGGATTGGCTTACTAAAAATTAGTATTTTTTTTATCGAAGGTTTATTTTATATAAGTAATTTGTGATGTTGATTTAAATATATGTGTGGCATATTTGCTGTGATTGGATCAAGAGAAGTTTCTTCTTTACTAATTGATGGGTTAAGAAGACTGGAATATCGTGGTTATGATTCAGCAGGGATAGCAACAATTCATGATTTAGATAATGATCAAACTGGACAATTAAATGTCATTAAATCACAAGGAAAGCTTATTAATTTATCGAATTTAATTAAAAAAAAGCCTCCAAAAGGTCATGTAGGTATTGCTCATACCAGATGGGCTACTCATGGGAAACCAAACGAAAGGAATGCTCATCCTCATATTGATGCATCAGGGCAAATTGCTGTTGTGCAAAATGGGATTATCGAAAATTACAGAGAGTTATCAAAAAACCTGAAACTTAAAGGGATTAACTTGACCTCTGAAACTGACACTGAGGTTATTCCACATTTAATCGGGTTAGAGATAGAAAAGTCTCTGGCAAATGGACTTTCCCCTAATGAACAAACATTATTAATATCTGTTCAAAAGGTTTTGACATTATTAGAGGGAACTTATGCCATAGCAGTGATTTGGTCTAAGGCTCCAAATGCTCTCGTTGTTGCGAGGGGACAAGCGCCATTAGTTCTTGGCTTTGGTGAAGGTGAATTTTTTTGTGCAAGTGATACGCCAGCATTAGTGGGCTTTACCCGTACATTTTTACCTTTAAGGGATCATGAAATTGCACTTTTAACGCCATTAGGGATTGAACTTTATGATGCTGCTGGCAATAGACAGCACAGAGCACCATCACTTTTAAAGGGCACTGAACTGTTTGCGGATAAAAGAAATTTTCGTCATTTTATGCTTAAAGAAATTTACGAGCAGCCAGAGACAGCACAACTGTGGATAGATAGATTTTTACCTATGGATTTGCCTCCGGAAAAATCAGTGGCTTTCCCTATATCTAAATCGATCCTAGATAAAATAGAACAAATACAAATACTTGCCTGTGGTACAAGTAGACATGCCGGTATGGTTGGAGCATATTTGTTGGAACAGTTTGCAGGAGTTCCTACAAAAGTATATTTTGCAAGTGAATTTAGATATGCTCCGCCTCCCCTTTCCCCCAATACTTTGACTATAGGAGTTAGTCAATCGGGCGAAACAGCAGACACTCTGGCTGCGTTAAGGATGGAAAAGGAGAGACGAGATTCAATGAAAGATGCCAATTTTTCTTTTCATCAATTGGGAATTACTAATAGAGTTGATAGTTCATTAGGTCGCGAACTAGATAATGTTATTGATATTGGATCAGGCATTGAAATAGGTGTTGCAGCAACGAAAACTTTTCTTGGTCAAATGTTGTCCTTTTATGGTTTGACACTGTTATTTGCTTCTAATAGGCAAAAAAGAACCCCTCAAGAAATATTAGATCTCTCTAATGATTTGAGATTAATTCCTAAACAGTTAACAGCTCTAATAAGAAAACATGATTCTCTTTCTCAGGAAATAGCACATTTGTTTGTTGAAACAAAGGATGTAATTTTTTTAGGTAGAGGAATAAATTATCCAATTGCCCTTGAAGGGGCTCTTAAATTAAAGGAAATAAGCTACATCCACGCTCAAGGTTATCCAGCTGGGGAACTAAAACACGGACCAATAGCACTCTTAGATCAACATGTTCCAGTAGTATCTCTAGCTGTTCCTGGAGTCGTTTATGAAAAAGTTCTTAGTAACTCACAAGAGGCTAAAGCTAGAGATGCCCGTTTGATTGGGGTATCAACATATGGACCGGAATCAGAAATGTTTGATGAATTATTTACTATTCCAAAAGTTAGTGAATGGGTTAGTCCCCTATTGACAGTTGTCCCTTTACAGCTATTTAGTTATCACATAGCAGCTCATAAAGGTTTAGATGTCGATCAGCCTCGCAATTTAGCAAAAAGTGTAACAGTAGAATAAAACTTCATTAAATTTTTAGTGATTTTAGCTAATTAGTTTCAAACAGTTTTTAATAAAATGATAATTTTTTATTAATTCAGATTTTTTATTCTGCCATAAGAATCTTCAAAGCGAATGATATCTTCTTCGTCTAAATATTCTCCACTTTGAACTTCAATAAGCTCAAGTTTCATTATTCCTGGATTGCTTAATCTATGCTTGCAGCCTAATGGAATAAATGTACTTTCATTTTCCCCTAAAAGTTGTTTTTCTCCATTTTTTTCTATCAATGCTTTCCCGTTAACTACAATCCAATGCTCGGCTCTGTGATGATGCATTTGTAATGAAAGAGAAGCATTTGGTTTAACTTCTATAAGCTTTACTAGCCATCCATTACCTTCAACTATTGTAGTGTAATTACCCCAAGGTCTATAGATTTTTCTATGCATTTTAACTTCTGGAAAGTCAGATGAATTGAGACTTTTTATTATATTTCCAATATTTTGAGATTGATCTCTATTGGCTACTAATATTGCATCATTTGTATCTATAACTATTAGATTTTCTATTCCTATTCCTACAATTAGACGTTGTTCACTTTGTAAATAACAATTTTTACTTTTTTCGGCTATTACTCTTCCATTTATATAGTTTCCATCATTATTTTTTTGACTAATATCCCACAAAGATTTCCAACTTCCTATGTCGTTCCATCCTGCTTTTAAAGGAAGAACGGTTCCTAATTTTGTTTTTTCCATCACAGCAACATCTAAAGATATTTTTGGACATTTCTTGAATGATGCAGCTTCTAATCGTAGGAAATCAAGATCTTCTACATCTTTTTCAATAGCAATTTTGCAATAATTTATTATTTCTGGATAGAATTTTTCTAATTCACTTATTATTGCACTTGCTTTAAAAAGAAACATACCGCTATTCCAAGTGTAGCGAGAATCTTTGATTAATTTCTCAGCTATATCTTTATTAGGTTTTTCTATAAATTTGTTTATTTCTAAACCATTTATTTGATCTTCTTCGTTAGCCAATTCTTTTGCTTCAATGTAACCGTAACCAGTTTCAGCGCACGTTGGAACGATACCAAAAGTTACTAACCTCCCTATATTTGCATATGTTTTTGCAGCTTGAATTACTTTTTGAAATTCAATGATATTTTCTATTACATGATCGGCCGCTAAAATCAAAAGTAAAGGATCTTTACCTAGAGAAATTGCTTGAAGAGCAGCGACTGCAATTGCTGGAGCAGTGTTACGTCCCACAGGCTCCAGAATAATTGCCTGAGGATCGATATTTATCTCTCTAAATTGCTCTGCAACTATAAATCTATGATCTTGATTACAGATCAATATGGGATTTTCAAGTCCCTGTAAACCTAAAAGTCTTTCATAGGTTTT
This sequence comes from Prochlorococcus sp. AG-402-K04, assembly GCA_003216895.1. Classification (GTDB taxonomy): domain Bacteria; phylum Cyanobacteriota; class Cyanobacteriia; order PCC-6307; family Cyanobiaceae; genus Prochlorococcus_B. The sequence continues at coordinate 7,198 of QCID01000009.1, forward strand.
CTGCAAAAGAGTTTTCTTAGTGCGTGAATCTAATGCGAGAAATTGTTTAGGATAGCTTTCTCTAGAAAGTGGCCAAAGTCTTGTTCCTGATCCACCACTAAGAATTACAGGAATGATTGAATTATCAATTATTTCCATAAAGAACTTTTTAATCCTTGTTTGAAGATTTGATTAAAAACCTGAGTGATTTTTAGAGCTCCAACAAGCCAGGGGGTGGATTGATTAGCAACCATTTTTCTTTGAGTTCTATTTCGGGGACAATGGCTTCAACAAAAGGTACCAAAACTTTTTTACCTTCCACTAACTCTATCTCTAGAAGGTCGTTACCTCCCTTGATTAAGTCAGTTACATAACCAATTAAAGTTTTTTTTGGACCTCTTCTTGCTTCTAAACCAATTAAATCAAAGTAATGGTATTCATCTTTACGCAAAATAGGTCTGCTATTAATTGGTACAACTAGTTTCCAACCAATAATTTCCTCTGCAGAACTCCTATTGGATACTCCCTCGATAGAGAGTACATAGATTGATTTTCCTGGAATAAGCGTTCCTTTGTTTAATTTGATTTCAGTGGGTAATTCATTAGTTTTTTGAATCCAACGTTTTCCTGGTTTTGTAAATCTTTCAGGAAATTCGCTGCTAGGTTTAATTCGAACATCTCCTCTTAAACCTTGCGGAGCCACAATCTCACCTATTGACATCCATTCGTCTTTTTTGATCATTTTTATGAGTAGAATTTTTGTAAGAGTTTATTTGAATATGTTTAATTATGACTGATTCCAAAGATCCTATTCTTCCAGGGACAACAGTAACTGTTATTAACCAAGATTCAATTTACAATGGTTATGAAGGGTTTGTTCAAAGAATAAGCGGTGATAAAGCTGCAGTGCTTTTTGAAGGAGGCAATTGGGATAAATTATTAACATTACCTTTGAAAGATCTTGTGAAAAATTAATTAATCATTTTCCAAAGAAACTAATTAGTAATCAATTATATTATTTTCGTAATACTTCAATGCTTTTCTTGCGGCATCTTTTTCTGCTTGTTTCATTGACTTTCCAAAACCTTCCGCTATCGATTGACTTTTGATATAAACAGTACAAAAAAATCGTTTTGGATTGTCATGTTTTTTGTCAATCTCAATTGTTTTGTATATCGGAATTGATAAGCCTTTACTCTGAGTCAATTCCTGCAGTGCTGATTTGTAATTTTTTTTATGAGGATCAGCTAGAATTTCTTTACTTTTGGCTTCCCAGAATGGAATAAGCCAATCTTTTATTGGATCTAAAATAGTTAGACTTTCATATAATGCTCCGATTAATGCTTCAGTTGCCTCTGCTTGAATGGTTGCCTTTGCTGATGAATCTCTAAGGGCTTTTTTCCCAATTACTAATACACGTTTGATTTCTATTTTTTTACCAACTTCTTCTAGCCATTGATCACTTACAAGATGTGAACGCAGTTCAGATCTTTCTCCTACTTGCATGTAGGGATACTTATCTTTTATGAAATCTGAGGCAATGAGTCTTAAAACTGCATCGCCAAGAAATTCCAGTTTTTCATAATTGATTTCACTATTTGCAGAACTATGCGTGAGTGATTCATCAATATGTAAAATATTTTTTATTTTTTCTTTAGTAAATTCAGTGTGATATTTTTGATCTAATTTTAGACTCTGAATAAAATTAATTATCTCTCTTACTCTTTGATTGGAGATTTTCATAATAGTTTAAAGCATATAATTTAAGTGATAAAAAGTAGGATTTTTATTTTAATTTCTTTGTATAAAATTAATAAAGTGAAAGCAGGTCATAAGCCGGGTTCTGTTCATTCTTTTTCTTTTAGAAAGCGAATGGGTAATCATCTATCTGGGACTAACGTTACCGATAGCCTCAAGCGGCTCTCCTCAGGGGCAAGGTCTATGGCCTCCAGTGCCCCTCGCCTTGCTCCTAGCCGGGGTTTACCTAGCCAGCACCTCTCGATGCTGCTGGTGCGCTCTTACCGCACCTTTGCACCCTTGCCGCGCTTGTTGGGATTTCCCCATTAAGCATTAGGCGGTGTGTTTCTGTGGCACTATCCTCACGGTCACCCGCACTGGGAATTACCCAGCAAGCCTGGCCAAATAGGAGCCCGGACTTTCCTCAATAGAATTCTTCAGCTTTCGCTGAAGTTCAATTGCGATCACCTCCCCTGCTTTCAACTCCATCATGCCTCAAGGCATAATTAATTTCAGGGGGCTGTAGCTCAGTTGGATAGAGCGACGGTTTCCTAAACCGTAGGTCGTGGGTTCGAGTCCCGCCAGCCCCGTACGAAAAACGAATTAAACCTAAAAATATGTAGTCCTATATGTGGTGGGTGTGCAAAATCATTACTCTCTCGCTAGCGTTGGTGTAGTGAATCAGTCAACATGGCCCAGCTTCACGATCTTCGCTTACGCTTGCTTGTTCAACAAGAGAGTGAGCACATATCTAAATCTCAACCGAGTGATTTAGACTTATCAGTTGTTCAAGCTCGATGTTTATGTTGGTTAACACTTCTAGCAGAAGCACATGAAGATCAAGCTAATGATGCGGAAGGAAGAGGTGATACAGAACAAGCTATGGGTTGGTTCGCTGACTCAATGAGATTACGTGATGTTATTCAAGTTATCACCAGCATTGAAATACCTTTACCTGAAAGCTCAGATTTAGAGAACAATGACGGGCGAGGAGACTTATATAACGGTGAGCCTCCTATGACGGCCTAAGAAATGCAATGATGGTTTCTAAGCTGCCACGAGGAAGGTGCCTGAAGAACCATGCCAATGTGCAGATTGCCTTAGATTTTATAGGGAACATGATCGTTTAATAAGAGAGTTTCCCACTTTGCGTCAACAACAAGAGATTAATTGGGCTGCGCTTCAATCTTTTAGAACTTTATGTGGGAGAGTCTTAGAAGATTTGCAAAAGAAAAATAATTCAAATTTATCAAATCAATCTGAGGATGATTGTCGATCTGGAACTATTGAGAAAAAAGAAAAATCCATTACACAAGTAATATCTGATCTTGAAAATATTAATGCTTATTTATATTCTGTTGAGGCTTTAATGGAAAGAATTTTCGATGTCAAAGTTCCTGATCAGTTTGAAGATAAATTTCGAGAAGTCGCTGGTGAACTTGCTCCAGATCCATTAAATATTGATCGTTTAAAGTTGAACAGATTATTGCATCAAACTCCAGATATGCCTGATAAATAGCTATTTATTGTTCACAACTTATCTCTACGGGTAATGGTTTAACTTTCCATATTGATTGACAATATTCTCTTATCGATCTGTCTGAAGAGAAAAACCCCGATCTTGCTGTATTTAATAGAGCCATGCGGTTCCATTTTTTACTTTTTTTCCAAGCTTTACTAACCTCATCTTGTGCTCGAAGGTAATCATCAAAATCAGCCATAACAAAGAAAGGATCGTTCCCTGTCAAAATATTTATTATCGGTCTAAATAGCTCACTATCACCGTTACTAAAATGACCAACTTCTATTAACTTAAGAGTCTCTTGTAGTTCACTTGATTCTGTAATAAAGCTATTTGGACTATACCCTTGATCTCTTAATTCCATGATTTCTGATTCTGTCTTGCCAAATAAAAAGAAGTTTTCTGCGCCAACTCTTTCTCGGATTTCTACATTAGCTCCATCAAGTGTTCCAATTGTTAATGCACCATTCATTGCAAATTTCATATTTCCAGTTCCCGAAGCTTCTTTGCCAGCGGTTGAAATTTGCTCAGAAAGATCCGTTGCTGGATAGACTTGCTCACCTAGTTTTACATTGTAGTCAGGAAGAAAAACCACCCTGAGTAATCCATCCATGTCAGGATCTGCATTAACTACATCTGCTATTCCATTGATAAATCTAATCATTAACTTTGCCATGAAATAACCTGGCGCAGCTTTTCCACCAAAAATGACGGTACGAGGTGCAATATTTTTTGTTATTCCATTTTTAATTCTTAGATATTGAGCTATGACTTGTAACGCATTTAAATGTTGTCTTTTATATTGGTGAATTCTTTTAACTTGAACATCAAATAAGCTTGAGGGATCTACCAGGACACCAGTTTGCCTATGTATGTAGCCAGCTAATTTTCTTTTACCAGATAGCTTAGCTGATGAAAAAAGATCTAAAAAATTAGAGTCATTTTCTTTTTTTTCTAACTCTAGTAATAGGTCCATATTGGTAATCCAATTGGGACCTATTTCTTTATCAAGAAGTTTAGAAAGCTCAGGATTCGCTAAAGCGACCCATCTACGTGGAGTAACTCCGTTGGTGACATTAGTGAATTTTTCAGGCCAGAGTTCTGCAAATTCAGGTAGTAATTGTCTCTTGATTAAATCAGAATGAAGCGCAGCTACTCCATTTACATGATGTGCTCCAATTGTCGCTAAATGTGCCATGCGAATAGCTTTTCCGCCTTCTTCATCAATAATTGAAAGCTTTCTCAAAATCGAGTCGTTTCCTGGATACTTAAGTCTTACTTGTTGCAAGAATCTTCTATTTATTTCATAAATAAGTTCTAAATGTCTAGGTAATAAGTTTTTAAAAAGGCTAAGGTCCCATTTCTCAAGAGCTTCGGGTAATAAAGTGTGGTTTGTATATGCTACGGATCTGTTGGTGATTTCCCAGGCTTTATCCCAATCCAATCTATGTTGATCAATTAAGAGTCTCATTAACTCTGCAACTGCAATAGCTGGATGTGTATCGTTAAGTTGAACTGTCCAGTGATTAGGGAACTCTGCAACAGCTATTGAACGCTTTTCTAAACTTCGAAGCATATCTTGTAAGGAACAACTTACAAAAAAGTGTTGTTGCTTTAAACGTAATCTTCTTCCTTCATCAGTTCCATCGTTGGGATAGAGAACTTTTGACAAAGTTTCTGATGCTACTTTCTCTTCAACAGCACCGTAGTAATCACCAATATTGAAAGCGTAGAAATCAAAACTTTCGGTTGCATCAGCTCTCCATAATCTCAATCGATCACAGCTATTTACCCGATAACCAAGAACAGGCACATCATGTGGAACACCTATCGCATGTTCGCTTGGGATCCATCGAGAGCGATAGTTTCCATTGTCATCGGTATAGCTCTCAGTTTGACCTCCAAAACCGACTAAGCAAGCTTCATCGGGCTGAGGTAATTCCCATGGCCAACCACCTTTGAGCCATTTATCAGTAACTTCTACTTGCCAACCATCTCTGATTAATTGGTTGAAAATACCAAATTCATACCTTATTCCGTATCCCACTGCAGGGACCTGAAGACTTGCAAGTGATTCCATATAGCAAGCTGCAAGTCTTCCTAATCCTCCATTTCCAAGCCCAGGCTCTTCCTCTACTTCCAAAATCTCATTTAGAGATTCAATTCCAAATCTTTTAAGAGCTTCTTCTGCCTCTTTTTTGATGCCTAGATTTAGTAAATTATTATTTAATTGAGGGCCTATTAAGAATTCAGCCGAAAGATATGCAACTGTTTTTTGAGGTCTTGCTCGGATTGTCTCTTGACTTGTTAAATATCTACTCATCAATCTGTCTCTAACAGCAAAGCTCAAAGCCATATAGAGATCTCTCAGACTTGCAGATGTGGCAAGTTTGCCAAGAGTAAAAAAGAGATGCTCAGTCATTCCATCGAAGACTGCATCCGCATCCATGCCAGCCCGAACAGGATCCGCATAGCATCCAGGGGTCGGCAGACGCAGGTCTAGTGACTGGGAGCTGCTCATAAAGGCATCAAATGTTTCTGGACGCTAGCCAATAAAGCTTTAGTAATCAGTTAGTAACTTCAGATCCACACCATATTGATTAAGTCTCCTTTGATACTTATGCCAAATATGCCCTGTGATTAGGTAATTTATGTCTAAAAGAAAAGGCCTCTCTAGAAACCCTGATGGTATTAACTCCTTTAGTCTCAGTTCTAAATACGCATGATGTTGAGGTCGCGGAAACACTGATAGGGGTCATTAATTTCTTAATGATCTTTGTTGCTGCAAGGACTCTGGCTGAAATCTTAGTTAGACTAAGTTTGCCTACAATCGTCGGTGAACTTCTTGCGGGAGTTTTAATTGGTGCCTCAGGATTACATCTTCTATTACCGCCAAGTGCTCATGCTGAATTAAATCAAGGTTTTGTTTCTGTTATTAGCACACTTGCTTCAGTTCCTAAAGAAGCAGTCCCGGATATTTATTTTGAAACTTTCCCATCATTACAAGCTGTAGCAACTTTAGGGCTATATGCTTTGTTATTTCTAACCGGTCTAGAAAGTGAATTAGAGGAACTAGTTGCAGTTGGAGCACAAGCGTTCACTGTTGCAATGGCGGGAGTGATTTTGCCATTTGCTTTTGGAACTTTTGGATTAATGTTTATTTTTCAGGTGGATATCATTCCTGCGATATTTGCTGGTGCATCCATGACCGCTACAAGTATAGGTATTACTGCAAGCGTCTTTGGTGAACTTGGATATTTGAAAACACGCGAGGGTCAAATTGTTATTGGCGCTGCAGTTCTAGATGACATACTTGGAATTGTAATTCTTGCAGTTGTAGTTGCCCTTGCTACTGGAGGATCATTGCAAATTGCTCCCATTGTCAAATTAGTATTAGCTGCAACTGTTTTTGTGATAGCTGCAATTGCTTTGAGTAGAACAGCAGCTCCAGCCTTTGATTGGTTGCTTGAAAGACTTAAAGCCCCTGGAGCTGTTGTTGTGGCTTCGTTCGTTATTTTAGTTCTAAGCTGTTTTGTCGCTACTGCTATTGGTTTAGAAGCTGCTTTGGGCGCTTTTGCAGCTGGATTGATACTAAGTAGTTCAAAAAATAATCATGCAATTCAACAATCTGTTTTGCCTTTGGTATCGTTATTCGCAACTATTTTCTTTGTCCTTGTTGGAGCGGGTATGGATCTGTCTGTAATCAATCCTCTTGATCCAGAGAGTCGATCTGCTCTAATTGTTGCTGGTTTCTTATTTATTGTGGCAATTGTTGGAAAGATTGCTGCAGGTTGGTCATTTGTCATTGATAAACCAACAAACAGATTAGTTGTTGGTTTGGGAATGATGCCTCGAGGTGAGGTTGGATTGATATTTCTAGGATTAGGAACAAGTGCTGGTTTGCTTACTCCTTCTCTCGAGGCCGCAATCTTGTTAATGGTAATTGGAACTACATTCTTAGCGCCTGTTTTACTAAGAGTCGTCTTAAAAGATAAACCCCCTTCCGGTGGTAATTCTATTCCTGATGAGATAGCAGCTGATCCAGTGGGATTAGTTTAGAAAAATTTTTTTTTAAAAAGGTGAGGAAATTTCGAAAAAAATAAATAAAATCATTTTTCTTTTTCTATCGATGTTTTACTAATATCTATTAGAGCAAGTTTATTCTTAAATGGTTTCCACAGTTGTAGAAAAAAATTCTTCTGATTGGAAATTTTTAGGTCACGCTGTTCACTGTTTGAGCGTTTTTCCTGAACATCATAAAGACAAGACTGATAAAGAAAAAGGACCAGCGATTCTTTTAATCCATGGCTTTGGTGCTTCTACAACACATTGGCGACATAACTTACCAGTACTTGGAAAGCAGTATGAAGTTCACGCTCTAGATCTTCTTGGCTTTGGTAAAAGTTCTAAACCTGGTGATCTTGCTTATGGTGGTCCACTTTGGAAAGATCAGATAGTTTCATACGTTAAAGAGAATATTGGGAGACCAACAATACTTGTTGGTAACTCTCTGGGAGGATATGCCGCCCTTGCCAGTGGAGCTGCTTTGGGTGCTGAGGCAGCAGGTGTCGTTTTGTTAAATGCCGCTGGTTATTTCAGTGAGGACAAGAAACCAACCACAGGCTTTTGGCCTACTGCTAGAAAAACTGTTGCTGGAATCTTTCTCAAAAATGCTTTATTACAAAGAATAATTTTTGAAAATCTTAGGCAGCCTTCAACAATCAAACGTACTTTAAATCAAGTTTATATTGATACATCAAACGTTGATGATGAACTAATAGAAGCAATACGAAAACCATCTTTGGATGATGGGGCTTTTAATGTCTTCAAAAGTGTTTTTGATCCCGCAGGACCTCAGGGACGACCACTTGATGAGTTGTTTGCTCAGTTGAGGGCGCCATTGTTATTGCTCTGGGGCAATAGAGATCCTTGGATGAATGCACCTGGTAAAAGAGCAACTTATAAAAAGCACACTCCTGAAAATACAAAAGAAGTTATTTTGGATGCTGGCCATTGTCCACATGATGAAGTTCCTGATCAGGTTAATAGCGCTCTTCTAGAATGGATTGACCAGCTTTAATTAATGACTGTCAATTTTGCAAAGAAGACAAATCCTTATCCTCACTGGGAATATTCTAATTCTAAATTAGATTCATTAATAAGAATTGTCCCTGAAAGAGGAGGATTAATTACTGAATGGCGAAGTGAAGGGAAAGAACTTTTGTATTTTGATTTAGAGCGTTTTCTAGATAAAGATCAAAGTATTAGAGGCGGAATACCTATTCTTTTCCCTATATGTGGTGATTTATCTAAAGGCTATTCAATAGGTGGTAAGAAGTACTTTTTAAAACAGCATGGTTTTGCAAGAGATTTACCTTGGTCAATTAGTTTGTTAAAAAATCAATCAGGAATAAGGCTAAAGCTTTCTGATTCAAGTGATTCACGTTCTTATTTTCCTTTCTTTTTTACCTTATTAATGGATGTTTGCTTGAAAGAAAAATGTCTTCAAATATCGATTAAAATACATAATCAGAGTCAAGATTATATGCCCTTTAGTTTTGGACTTCATCCGTATTTCAAGGTTTCAAACCTGCAAAATATAGAAATAAATGGTTTGCCTGAAAAATGTATTGATCAAACTAATATGAAAGTTACTAATGCATCTGACCAAATTAGAATTTTAGATAAAGGAGTTGACTTTCTTTCTTACCCTTCTTCTTCGGTTAAACTTTTCGATTGTTTGTCTAGGGATGTAATTGAATTAATTCATCAAGAGCCAATGGATACGACTGTAATATGGACTGATCCTCCAAGGCAAATGGTTTGTATTGAACCTTGGACTAGCCCAAGAAATTCATTAGTGACTGGTGATAGAAAACTTGAAATTAAACCACAAGAATATATAGAATTATTTACTACATTTAAATATAATTCTTTTTAGTTATTTATGTTTTTAAGCAGTATAAGTTGTCACTAATTAAATTTAATTTATAATTTTTCGTATGACAAATATTTCAATATTTTGTTCGTTTTTGCATCTATGATCAATATATTATAGATTCATCATTCATGATTTTGTGATGAATAATGTTAGGAGCAGATGTTTCCTCTCCGGGCGTACTTAATATTGAGGACCTCAGGTCTAAAGCTAAAAATCGTTTACCGGCAATGGTTTTTAACTATATAGATAGTGGTGCAGATAGAGAACAAACACTTTCACAAAATTGCAACGCATATAATGAAATTTTATTTAGACCTAGATGTGCAGTTTCTGTTCCATCGTGTGATCTTGGAATATCTGTTTTAGACCAGAAATTTCAACTTCCTTTCATGTTGGGACCAGTAGGGAGTAGTAGAATGTTCTATCCCCAAGGAGAAGTAGTTGCGGCTAGAGAGGCAGGAAAAGCTGGAACTGGATATACTTTATCGACTCTCTCTGGTTGTTTATTAGAAGATGTTAAAGCGGCTACAAACGGGCCAGCTTGGTATCAGCTTTATTTACTAGGTGGTAAAGAAGTAGCGTTAAAAACAATTGCTAGAGCTAAAGAAGCAGGCTTCTCGGCAATAGTTGTAACTATTGATACACCCGTATCTGGTTTAAGGGAAAGAGATATGCGATCAGGAACCCAGCAGCTGTTATCGATGAATCCTTTTGAGATGCTTCCTTATATTCCTCAAATATTAGTTAAACCATGTTGGATGACTCAATGGTTAAGTGATGGAGGCTTGATGAGTTTTCCAAATGTTCAACTTGATGATGGCCCTATGGGATACACGGCCATTGGTCCTGCTTTAGAACAATCAGTTGTTACTTGGGAGGATCTTCAATGGATACGCGAAGCTTGGGGTGGAAAAATTATTGTTAAGGGTATACATATTGGTGATGACGCAAAAAAAGCGGCAGAGCTAGGTGCTGATGCGATCGTTATTTCTAATCATGGAGCTAGACAACTTGATAGCGTTGCTCCCACGATCCGTGTTTTGCCCGAGATTTTAGCTGCAGTTAATGGGAAAGTAGATGTTTTGCTAGATGGAGGGATTCGCAGGGGTAGTGATGTCGTTAAAGCTTTATGTCTTGGCGCTAAAGGAGTTTTGATAGGTAGAGCCTATGCGTATGGACTCGCTGCTGCAGGAGGGAAAGGCGTTGCTAGAGCTATTGAAATTCTTCAAACAGATATAGTGAGAACTATGAAACTATTGGGATGTGGGTCTGTTGCCGATTTAAATAAATCTTATATTCAAGTTCCTGCAAGTTGGGAGAGCTTCGAATAAATCGTTGATTAAACAATAGATAAATCTTTTATGAAAATAATTATTTTTGATGATGATCCAACTGGATCTCAAACTGTTTATGGATGCCCATTATTATTAAATTGGGATGAAAAAACTCTAGAGAAAGCATTTACAAAATCTTCACCTTTAGTTTTTATCCTTGCGAACACAAGATCTTTATCTTCTGTTTTGGCTGTTAAGAAAACCAGAGAAATATGCTCATCTATTAAGAAGTTTTTTTTAAGAGAAGGATATTCCAAAGATGATTATTTTTATATTAGTAGGGGTGATTCAACATTACGAGGTCATGGTGTTTTGGAACCTGCAATTCTTGCGGAAGAATTAGGACCATTTCATGCAACATTTCACATTCCAGCTTTTTTGGAAGGAGGAAGAACAACTGAAAACGGTATTCATTATCTAAATGGGATACCTGTTCATACTACTGATTTTGGTCATGATAATATTTTTGGATTTTCTACTAGTGATTTAGCTCACTGGATTGAAGAAAAAAGTTTTGGAAAGATACAGGCGGAAAATATCTTGCATGTTGAAATTAAACATTTAGATATGGCTTTTAATAATGAAGATGGCTTTAAATCTCTTTTAAGCTTTTTGTCTAAATTAGAAAATAATATTTCAGTAATTGTTGATGCTAAATTACCTCATCATTTAGAAATATTAGCTAGGGCGATTAAAGTAGTTTCTAAAGAAAAAAGATTTCTTTTTAGAACAGCAGCAAGCTTTATAAACGCTTTATCTGAATTACCATCTAACCCTCAAGATACGGCAGATTTAGTATCTTTAAAATCGAAAAATAATCATTTTGAATATAAGCCAGGTTTGATAATCGTTGGCTCCCATATGAAATTAGCGACAGATCAATTAGAGGTTTTATTGAAAGATGATTTTTGTGAAGGTTTGGAAATTCCAGTCAGTAAATTAGCTGCTATTTTTACTTTAGAAGATTGTTACGAGGAAATCTTAGTGCTAGAGGAAATTTTATTATCAAAAATAGATGATATTTTGTCTGTAAAAAAAGTCCCTGTTTTATATACTACTCGAGAAGAAATGAAGTTTTCTTCTACCTCTCAAAGAATGAATTTCGGACTTGAACTTGCAGAGTTTATGGCTATTCTAGTTGGAAAAATAAATAATAAGTTTGGTTATATAATTAGTAAAGGAGGTATTACAACACAACTCTTGCTTCAAAAGGGATTAAATTTTACTCAAGTAGATTTAAAAGGCCAAATATTACCAGGGTTGTCAATAGTAAAAAGTAATTCTAAGAAATGTGATTTACCAGTAGTTACTTTTCCAGGTAATTTAGGCAATGAGAAAACACTTTTAGAATCATTTAGATTAATGGAGTCAAATTCTTAATTTTTGAGAGACTCTAAATAATATTGAATTAAAATCTTTCAACAATTGATCTAGCAAAATCACTACAGCTAAGAGGCTCGACGCGTGGTTCCATTAATCGTGCCAGATCATAAGTAACTTGTTTATCTGAAATAGATTGGCTTAATCCATTTGTAATTAATTTTGCTGCCTCATTCCAGCCTAAATATTCCAGCATCATTACTCCACTAAGTATGACTGAACCTGGATTGATTCTGTCCAAGCCTGCATGTTTTGGAGCTGTTCCATGAGTGGCTTCGAAAATAGCCGCCTTATCTCCAATGTTTGCTCCTGGTGCCATCCCCAGTCCACCAACAATTGCTGCGGCCGCATCTGATATGTAATCACCATTTAGATTGAGAGTTGCAAGTATGGAATACTCTTGAGGACGAGTTTGAATTTGTTGGAAAATACTATCTGCTATTCGGTCATCAACCATCACCATGTCCTTCCATTTTCCATTGCCATGACTAGTTCCAATGCTTTTAAGAACTGAGCAAACTTCATCACAAATAGCTTTCTTTTTCTCTTCTGTTAAAGATGAATAACCTGGATCAATTAACTCAGCATTCTCCTCGTAGGTGATGCGAGGATTTTTTTCTAAGTTACCTAAAATCCAACTTTCTCTCTCGGTTACACATTCATTTCTAAATTCTGTGGTTGCTAATTCGTATCCCCAATCTCTGAAAGCTCCCTCAGTAAATTTCATGATATTTCCCTTATGAACTAATGTCACATGTCTTTTGCTCCCTTTAAGGTTGAGAGCATGTTGAATCGCTCGTCTGATATGTCTTTGACTACCACTTTTGCTAACGGGTTTAATTCCGATTCCTGCTCCGTTAGGAATTTTCCTGTTTTTTAGTTTTTGGCTGGCTGGAATTATTTTATTATTGAGTTGATCAATCAATTTGATGCATTCGGGATCACCAGATTCCCATTCAATGCCCATATAAATATCTTCAGTATTTTCTCGATAAACAATTACATCTAAATCTTGCGGTTTTTTATGAGGGCTTGGAGTTCCTTCATAGTATTTGCAAGGTCTAACACATGAATACAAATCAAAAATTTGTCTTAGAGATACGTTTAAAGATCTAATCCCTCCGCCCACAGGCGTTGTTAAAGGTCCTTTGATTGCTATACCGTAAGTTCGTATCGCTTCAAGAGTGTCGTTTGGTAAATATTGATACGTTCCATATAAGTCGCAAGCTTCATCACCTGCATAGATTTTGAACCATTCTATGGATCTATTTCTTCCATAAGCTTTTTCAATAGCTTTATCGATTACTAATTGTGTAGCAGGCCAAATATCTATTCCTGTTCCATCACCTCTGATAAATGGAATAATTGGATGGTCTGGGACTACTGGGTTTCCATCAATAAAAGTGATTTTTTGGCCTTCTGATGGAGCAATGAGCTTTTCGAAATTTGCCATAATTTTTATTCAGCGATTATTAGATCTAATGTTGAGCTTATGTCTAAGTGGTAAGTTTTGATTAAATGATTTTGAACTCATGGCAGTAGCCTTGGCTAGGCAACTTCGTGAAGGGACTAAAAAGTCTCATACGATGGCTGAAAATACCGGTTTTATAAGTTGTTTTCTCAAGGGAGTAGTTGATAAGTCCTCATACAGAAATTTATTAGCTGACTTATATTTTGTTTATTCTGCGATGGAGGAAGAGATAGAAAAACTTTGTGAAAATTCTCATCCGATAATTTCTCCAATTGGATTTAGAGAGCTTTTTCGAAAGGAAAAATTAGAACAAGATCTTGCGTTCTACTTTGGCAGTAAGTGGCCTGAATTGGTAAAACCCTCGAAGCCAGCTGTTGAATATGAAGCAAGAATTAGAGAAATTGCTAAAGATAATCCTGAACTTTTGATTGGGCATCATTACAGCAGATATATAGGTGACTTGTCTGGGGGACAGCTTTTGAAAACTATTACTCAAAAAGCCATGAATCTACCTAGTGAAGAGGGACTTAGCTTTTATATTTTTGAGGGAATTAGAGATGAAAAAGAATTTAAAATCAAGTATCGAAATACCTTGGATAATCTTCCGATTGATCAAAAAATAGCAGATTCAATTATTGAAGAAGCTAATAGATCTTTTAAATACAATATGGATATTTTTAATGAATTGGAAGGAAATTTAATTGCTGCTATAGGAAAAGTTTTATTTAGGTTTTTTGCAAATAAAAAGCGAAAAGGGAGTACCGAGTAATGAAATTAATATTTTCTCAAGACTATTCTTTTATTTATATTCAGTATTTATTAAGATATCTTTTAGAATAGTATAATAGGTTTGTATTTATTCGTTTTAAATGATTCAATCACTTTAATGGAGAGAAAATTATTAAATCCTCTAAGGAGATGACTGTATATGTTTGAAGATCTTTTAGGTGAGTTAACTAAAAATATTCTTGAACATGGTGGTAAGAAGTTGATTGTTCCGGATGAATTTTGTGAACGAGTTTCTATAAAAGGCAATTATAAACTGAATAGTTGGTTATGGGATGTTCCTGGATTTCGAAGATGGAGAGTTACCAGATTGGACGCAGGAGATCGCCTTCAAGTATTAAATTCAGTTGCTTATCCCCACTATCAAAATGATATGCCAATTATGGGTATTGATCTTTTATGGTTTGAGAAAAAAGAGAAGCTAGTTGCTATTCTTGATTTCCAGCCTCTTATTCAAGATAAAGAATATTTTGATAGATACTTTGATGGCTTAAAAAGTCTGAAAAAATGTTTTAATGAGTTTAATTTTGATATGAAAAGTAATATATATGATCCAAGCAAGTACTTCTCCCCATGGGCTCTATTTTGCAAAGGTGGTAATTTTGAAGCGGAAAATGTTTTACCAAAAGTTTTTAGCTCTTTTCTGCAAAAATATTGGGTAAATGTTGATTTATCTAAAGTTAATGAAAATTATATTAAATCGAAAGAGGTCAGATTATTGCATATAGATTATAATAAATATAGCGCAGAAAAAGATCCTGCTCATGGTTTATTTTCTGGCTTTTTCGGCAAAGAATGGTCAGAGAAATATATGAATGAGTTTTTATTTCCCTTAAGCCTATAAACATTAATTCTTCATTTTATGTTTAAAATGCAAAGTAACCGCAATAATAGTCTTGATCCTATTTCAATCAGTAATTGGCGTTGGGCTTATTTCTTAGATAAAACTATTAAGAAGCTTTCTATTTTCGAACCTAGTCCATATCCTATAAAGAATGATTTTCTTTTTAGAGAATCATTCTTTGGTTCAACTTCTAAGCCTAAAAAAGTTATTTTGGAAACATGGGGTCTAAAGACGGAAAAGATAAGACAGGCTAGATGTGCTTGCCTGCAAGCTGGTGAAATCACTTCTGTTATGAATTTAGTAATCTCACCTTTAAATAATTATGATTTACCTTTTTTTGGGGCTGATTTTGTCACACTTCCAAATGGGCATCTTATTGCTTTAGATCTTCAACCTGCATTAAAAGATGATATAGTTCACACTCAATATTTTTTAGGAAAGTTAAAATCTATCCATGCGCATTGGCAATCTAAACTTCCTTCAGGAGGAGATATCCCCTTGGAGGCTAGACAATATTTTTCTCCAGGTTTTCTTTGGTCTAGAATTCCACTTGGAACAGATGGTGATAAATTAATTAGTCAGATAATTAAACCGGCTTTTGATGATTATTTGAATTTTTTCTTGGATTTAATTGAGAATGCAAAAAGGATGTCACTAGAAAGATCTTCAAAGGTTTTAAATGGTCAGAAAAAATATATGCGATATCGAGCTAAAAAAGATCCTGCACGAGGGATGTTACGAGGATTCTTTGGGAATGAGTGGACTGAAAGTTATATAAATAATATTCTTTTTGACTTACAATAAAGTTGAGATTTGAAGACTATGGTAAAAAAAATTCTTTTTGTTTGTTTAGGAAACATTTGCCGTTCCCCTGCAGCCGAAGGCGTCTTTAAGCAAAAACTTAAAGAAAGAGATTTAGAAAAACTTTTTGTGGTTGACTCTGCGGGAACTGGCGGTTGGCATGTTGGAAATCTTGCAGATCCACGTATGCGTGAAACAGCATTATCAAGAGGTATAGAACTGACGAGTAGATCGAGAAAAATCGACGAAAGTGATTTATATGAATTTGATCAAATCTTAGTTATGGATAATGATAATCTTGCAGCTGTTAAATCATTAATTAAAGATCATAAGAGTCCTGTAAATTCTAAAATCAAACTTATTTTAAGTTATTCAAAAAACTCTCATTTGGAGGAAGTACCTGATCCTTATTATGGAGGGCAAAATGGCTTCGATAAGGTTATAGATTTACTTGATGATGCTATAGATGGATTAATAGATAGTCTTATGGATTAGGTGTGGGCCAGACTTCTTCTGGAATCTTTGATCTGAAAATATAAATCAGTTCTTTTGATACATCTTCAATATTCATTCCATCTGTTACTAATTCTATTGCATCTTGAGCTTTTTTTAAAGGAGCTATTTTTCTTTCACTATCTTTTTTATCTCTTTCTTTAATTTCTTGTTCAAGATCTTCAATGCTGGAGAATTCATAACCTCTTTTCTTTAAGTCAAAAGCTCTTCTTGTTGCTCTTTCAGTGGGAGAGGCAGTAAGAAATATTTTTACATCTGCATCTGGAAAGACAGCTGTGCCAATATCTCTTCCTTCAGCAACTAAGCCTCCATCCGCTCCAATTAACTGTTGTTGTTTTGTGAGCAAATCTCTTACATATTGTTGTTTGGCAATTTCAGAAACCATTGATGTAACTTCTGGGGATCTTATCTTTTCTGTGACGTCAATATTATTTATAAATATTTTTTGCTCACTAAAGCTTGAGTTTTTAAAATCTAATTTTGAATCTTTTAAGATTTTTTTGATTTCCGCTTGATTACTTGGATCAATCGAATTGCTTATTATTAACCAAGTCACCGCTCGATACATTGCGCCAGTATCTAAATAAATAAAACCAAGTTTTTTGGCAAATGCTTTAGTTACTGTGCTTTTTCCTGCACCAGCTGGACCATCAATCGCAATAATTGGTTTTCGTTGCATCAGAAAAGTGTGATCAATGAGCCTCGTAGACCCACATTTTACTGCTGCTGCTAAAAGGCATAGTCTATTTTTATTTTCTGTTTCTTTTAATGAAAATGGATCTACTACTTTTAGATATTCAATTTTTAAATTGTTTTCTTTAAGTATGGAAGCTATTTTTGTGAGATTTATTATTTTCTCTTTCTCAAATTCTGTTTTTGCTACTTTGATTGCCTTATGTAATGATTGAGCATTAACTTTTTCAGAATCGCTCAAATAAGTATTCCTTGAACTATAAGCAAATCCATTTTGATCTCTTTGTGTGGAATGGGATTCAATTCTTATGGGTATGGATAGTTCTTGAAATAACTTTCTAATAATAATCAATTGTTGCCAGTCTTTTTCTCCTAGGATTAGTTTCTCTGGTCTGATAATCCTGATTAGACGAATAATAACTGTTGCAACTCCATCAAAATGGCCTGCCCTCTCTGCTCCACATAATTGATTATGTAATGTTTTAGGAACTTGAATTTTAAAATGTGAATCTTCCCCTCCGGGAAAAATCTCATTATGATTCGGGGCCCAAATCACATCTGCTCCTGCACTAAAAGCTATTTCAGCGTCTCTTTCTATATCTCTGGGATATTTTTTGAAATCTTCATCCTTGCCGAATTGTAATGGATTTACAAAGATACTTACCACAATAATTTGTTTTGTTTTGATTGTGCTTTCTTTTGCTTTTTGAATTAAATATTGGTGACCAGGGTGAAGTCCTCCCATAGTAGGGATGAAAATTATTGATGAATTTTGTTCACTAAGCCAATTCGTTAATTCAGCATTAGTTTGGAAGATTTTTTGCCCCACTATGTTGTTAAACAAATTAATTTCATCAACTTATGATTGAAATGAAATAGGTTGATTGCATACTTATCACATATGGATTTCATATGAGGGTTCGTATTTTTTGAAAAAGAAAGCTTTTTACTGATGGATTACAAAACTGCCGGAGTTGATGTTACTGCTGGAAGAGCCTTTGTGGAGAGAATTAAATCATGCGTTGAAAAAACTCATAAAAGTGAAGTGATTGGAGGTATTGGAGGCTTTGGAGGATGTATTAAAATACCAGAAGGCTATGAAAGCCCAGTATTGGTATCTGGTACGGATGGAGTTGGTACGAAATTAGAATTAGCTCAGAAATATGGTCGTCATTTTGGAGTTGGAATTGATCTGGTTGCAATGTGCGTCAATGATGTAATAACTAATGGCGCGCGACCCTTATTTTTTCTTGATTACATTGCGAGCGGAATTTTGACTCCTGATTCTTTGGCTGAAGTTATAGAGGGAATTGCTGAAGGCTGTTGTGAATCTGATTGTTCTCTTGTTGGAGGTGAAACTGCTGAAATGCCAGGTTTTTATCCCCAAGGAAGATATGATCTAGCAGGTTTTTGTGTTGGTATTGTTGAACATAATCACTTAATAGATGGCACTCAAATTAATTCTGAAGATCAGATTATTGGGATTAAAAGTAATGGTGTTCATAGCAATGGTTTTAGTCTTGTGCGTAAAGTTCTTTCCATGGCAAATGTGGATGAAAATACTCTTTATGGGAAAGAAAAAAATAACTTGATTCAATCTTTGCTGGCACCAACAGCAATTTATGTTCAACTTGTTGAGAAATTGTTGAGAGAAAATTTACCAATTCATGGAATGACCCACATCACAGGTGGAGGTTTGCCAGAGAATCTCCCTAGAATTTTTCCTTATGGATTTTTACCACAAATAGATATAACTAGCTGGGAAACACCTGAAATATTTAATTGGTTACAAAATGCTGGAAACATTCCTGAAATTGATCTTTGGAATACTTTTAATATGGGGATAGGTTTTTGTTTAATTGTTCCTTCAAATAAAGTGAATTCTGCTTTAGAAGTATGTATGCAAAATGATTTTGAAGCTTGGAATATCGGTCAAGTTGTTGAAAGTCAGAATCATTCAAAGCATATCGATATTTTAGGAATACCTAGGTGATATCTTAAGCGCAATTGTATAAAATTCTGTAGTCCAGTTTTTTGAAAAAATTAAATGAAGGTTAAAAAAGATTTTCTATAATGGTAAAAAAACAGTAAGATGTAAAAAAAACGCAAGCCGGATATTAGTTCGGGTAATGCGAAGTTAGATCTTAATTAGCTCTATGCCTTTTGAAAATCAACAGCGTCTAACGCGTAGGAGAAGTTCTGCAGGTCCAACACCTCCTAAAAGGCCTTTAGGAGGTCAATCAGATTCGGGTATGCGACAAAATGGTGGGCCAAGACCAACTTTTTTAACCCTTAGAGATCATGGCAAAGTCTATGTTGCTGATTTACCAAACTTGTCTGACGGTCAACTTTCTCATATTGGGAAAGAAGCTGATGAAGTGCTTACAAGCTTGGAGAGTAGGATTAATGACCTAGAACAAGAAGCAACTCATGGGCCAAGAGATAACGATACATTGATCAAAGCGTCCACTAAGCATGAAGTCACATTAAGATTTATTCGAGCCATTCAGGACGAACAAGAGCATAGAAAAAACAATCCTGCATTAAAAGACGCGGCATCAGAGTCTTTACCACTTACATTTCTTGAGGTCGCTAGGCATAGATTGCCAGGTGCAACCTTTGACTCGTTGTTGAGAGAAGCATTAGAAGCTTGTGCTAAAGATGAAAAAGAACCAGAAAAAGAAATAATTGAAAAAAGCGCAAATTCACAGCCCATTCCACCAGCAAAAGTGATTAGTCTGCCTAACTCCTCAGATTCAATGAAGGTTATTGTCAGCCCTGATTCTTGAGTTTTTATTAGGGACTCGTGAAAGGGTTTTGAGGCATATTTGCTAGACATTTATTCCTATAAAAATCCAGACTTTCTTTTTCACTTTTAGTTAAAGACCAATTTAGTGCAGAACTAGCATCTCTAGCTTGAAATGGATTCCGAATCCCGACTATTGGTTTGGCTCCATGGGACCTTACCCAATTCAACGCAACTTGTGCTTGAGAGGCTGAATACTTTTTACCAATATTAGTTATTAATTCTCTCAATTCTATAGTTTTTGGAAGTATATTTTGGAATAATTTTTGTCGTAAGAATGTTTTGGGCTTGGGAGATTTATTAGTTGGAACTGTTAGGATTCCCAGCCCTAATGGACTATAAGCTAAATATTCAATTTCATTTTTATCACATATATTTTTGATATTTTCATCTTGTAAAGATGGCTTTGTTAATAACGAAAGTTGCATTTGTATACTATCAATTTTAATTCCTCTTTTTTTCAGTTTTTGGAATAAAAAATTTAATCTTTTTGGACCAATATTAGAGAGACCAATTTCTTTAATTAAACCTTTTTCGTATAAATCTCCTAGGCCATTTAGTAGTTGCTCTTCTTGCCAAGGTGCATATCGATAAGTACTCCAATGAAGTTGTACTCTTGTCATATTACCTTTGAGACGCTGATTACTTTCTTGAAAAGCTTTATTTAGTCCATTCCGACCAACTCTCCATGGAAAGGGTGCGAGTTTTGTTGCGATAGTGATTTTTTTGAGCTTTCGCCTGGGTAACTCTTCTAGGAAATTGCCAATCAGCTTTTCACTTTGCCCAAATAAACGTCCTGTTCCATATGAATCTGCACTGTCAACAAGATCTAGTCCCCCATCTATTGCATCAAAAAAAGTTTTTTTAAGTAAAATATCATCTGTTTCAGCTTTGTATCCCCAAACAAGCTTATTCCCCCACGCCCAAGTGCCAAAACCAATCCCAATTTTTTTCTTAGTCATGAGTTCATTGATGATATCTCAAATAAATAAAACTAATATCATTATCTTACATGAATAAATTAAATAGTTTCAAAGATTCTTCTTTTGAAAGCAGATATAGTAGTGAAGAAAATCACAAAGAGAATGAAAGTAATGATCAACAAGAAAAAGTTCTATGTAATCATTGTGGAAGAACCTCTAGTAACGGAATAAGATGTTTAGGTATTTGTGTGGCAGATAATGATTATTGATTCAAAATTTATCTATTCAGATTCAAATCATTAAAATAGATTATTAATATGTAGTATTAATCTGTATTTAATACTATTCAATTACATCAATAATCCCTTCCGTTATATATCTTGCCATTTTCGTAATATGCTTTCTTATTTCACCTTCTCTTATATTCCACTTGTTTGACAATTCCTTTACTTTTTTATTTTCTTTAATGTACTCAATCATTTTATTTGCTAAATATACAGGTAATTCTTGTTGATTTTTCGAAGATAAAGTTTCCCATCTTTCTTTATCGATGAGTCCAATTTCTTGGAGATCTTTTGTATTTGTAAAATTAAATAATTCTGTAATACCTATATAGAGATAAAGAGAACCTAATTCATCAAGAAAACTTTTCGATTTATTGCCATTTTTGAATTCATTAATTTTTTCATCGAGTAAAGATATTTGTTCAGATTCACCTTCCTTTATTGAATTTAATAATTTATAAAAAGAACTGAATTCAATTTGATCAGACACTGCTCTTATTGCTTAATATGATTAATAATAATTCATTAATAATATTTCTATGATGATCCCTCTATTTAATTGTAATGAAAAAAAACCTTCACAACCTGGTCAAAAAATATTCAATCAAGTAGTGAAAATAAGATGTAAAAATTTGTCACCCTGATTACTTACAAGCTTTTTGCTAGTGGTTCTTTTAGAGGCTAACTTTAGAATGGACATATGATCAATAAATTGATCTTGTCCTAAAATCAATTTGTTGATTTCTAAACCTTCTTGAAACTTGCTACTCACTACACATGGAGCATTGTGCTAGAAGGTTTCCTCAGGAAAATCAAATAAATCATAATCAAGACTGTACCCAGATTCGAACTGGGGCAAGGTTTCTTAGATTGTTTCTATCACTAGGGTCTGAGTAACTAAGTTGGTTTATTTTCCTACCGCTTTCCTACTAAATGATTTCCAATTCCGGTAGTATTTTTTTTATCCGAGTGATGGTGGGAGGAAAATAATAGAAGATATAAGAATCCTGTAATCTATTATCTGACTGATTTTTTCTTGAGAGTGGAAAAGATAACTGACCCTCAAAAGATCGATGAACTTTATCGGTTTGCAAGGGGAAGGAAATTGCGTTTCAGGATTTTCTATTTTTATTTGAATTAACTTACTTTGTTTTTATACCTTTGTTTTGTGTGATTTTAGTATATTTATTTTATAGATTAGTTGACGTATTAGTTGTGAGAAAAAAAGTTAAGGAATTTGAGAATTCTAGGGGTTATATATATAACTACTCTCTTATTAATGTTTTAAAACTATTCATTTTAAAAGGAGATATATTAAAATTTATTAGATTTAAACCAGATAAGGATTAAGTGTTTGAAGGCGATATTGTCGTTTTTAAAAAACTCAATGCTTTGGTAGTAAAAAAATATATAAAGTATTCGATGACGGATTATTTGTTCAAGGTAATCATCCCAAAGATGCATTTTATAGTAGAACTTATGGTCTTGTGAGACTTGAAGAAGTGAAATATCTTGTGAAAGACGTAATTGATGTCCGGCAAGGATTAGATGGTAGATATTCTTTCTTTAATAAAACCGCCGAATTTAAAGTGTACTCATAGAACTTATGATTTTATACCAGAAAGTTTTTATTTAGAATCCTTTAGATTAAAGAGAGACTGAATTAGGTGACGTGAGCAGGAAAATTGCGATAATTTGACCAAGGTGAATTAAAACTGACTTACCTACCGCTTTCCTACCGCTAGAACTTTTTGAAACTTGCCACTCGCTACACATGGAGCATAGTACTGGGAAGGGTTCTCAAGAAATTAAAGCGTAAACTTGTAAAGGCGGCACCCAGATTCGAACTGGGGATAAAGGATTTGCAATCCTCTGCCTTACCACTTGGCCATGCCGCCGAAAATGACATTTTCATTTCCAATTCAAATCGTATCAGTCAAACCGAACAAAATCTTTTGTTTCTTTGTAATGGACATGGAGAAGACACGATTGCTTGCAAGGTTATAGAAGCTCTTCATGAAATTAATCCAGCTATCTCCTTTGAAGTTCTCCCGATGGTTGGAAATGGGAAAGCATTTTCAACGCTTGTAAAAGATGGGTGGCTTGCCAAGATTGGTACCTCAACATTTTTGCCAAGCGGGGGCTTTAGTAATCAGAGTTTTAGTGGCTTGGTTTTAGATTTAAAAGCTGGATTATTGGTAAGTCTCTGGAGGCAATGGACTTTGATTCATAGATCAGCTAAGGCAGGAAGAAGTATCGTTGCAGTTGGAGATTTATTACCTCTTCTTTTTGCATGGGCTAGTGGGGCAAATTATTTTTTTATTGGCACTCCAAAAAGTGATTACACATGGGCGAGTGGCCCAAGATCCGCTTTGAGTGATTATTACCATCGCTTGAAAGGAACTGAGTGGGATCCATGGGAATATTTGTTGATGCGATCTTTTCGTTGCAGGATGGTTGCTGTAAGAGACAAAATCACTGCTAGAGGTTTGAGGAACCATGGTGTAAAGGCACTATCGCCAGGAAATCCAATGATGGATGGAATTTCTAAGAGAGAATGTCCTAATGATTTTAAAAAATATAGACGTTTGATTTTGTTATGTGGAAGTCGTTTACCTGAGGCGTATCAGAATTTTAAAAAACTTCTAATTGCAATCGAGCTTATTCAAATTTCATCTTCTATAGCAGTGTTTGTGCCTTTAAGTTCTTCTTCAATGAGAAAAAACATAGAATTGATATTGATTGACTCAGGTTTTAAACCTACTGATGACTCAAAAGGGAACCAAGGGATTTCGGAAGCATGGAGAAAAAACTCGTTACTTATCTTGATTGGCTTTAATCAATTTTCTTGTTGGGCTAAGTGGGGAGAAGTAGGAGTGGCTAATGCAGGTACAGCTACAGAACAGTTAGTAGGTTTAGGTATCCCATGCGTGTCCTTGCCAGGTAAGGGCCATCAATTTAATTTTAATTTTGCTAGGCGTCAAAGTCGTTTATTAGGTGGAGCGGTAGGTATCGCTAAGGGGTATGAAACTCTCGCAAAACAAGTGGGGTTTTTACTGAATTCTGATTTTGATCGAGAAATTATTGGCTTACGAGGGTCTAAAAGAATGGGTTCCGAGGGTGGAAGTCATTCTATAGCCCTTAGTATTTCGACTCACTTGTCCAAGGGTTTATAGTAGCGGTGTAATCTAGTAGGAAATTTTTTATGAAGATTTTCTTTTCAAGCTTCTACATATGCCACTAATAGAAGATCATGATTATCTTAAAATTTGTGCTCAGTTAGCATCTTCTTTGAGTATTAGTATTTCAGCTGCTCGACGAAAAGTAGAGGTCGCGGCAGCAAAAGAAGGAAAAAAAGATTTGCAATCGAGAAAAGAAATTGCTCAAAAGATTTTTGAGAAAACTTTAAATGAGGAAAAAAAACAAAGTATATCGGCCTCTGCATCTTTTGATCAATTATTAAAGGCTCTAAAAGAAGAGGAGAATTTTATGCTTGAAGATTAATAGATCTATAAGTTGAAAAAATTAATGATCAAAAATATTTGTAAATCTTCTTCTATCAAGCTCGGACAAAATTGGTACACATTGGAAACATTTTTGTGCTAATTCCCATCTTTCCTCACGTTTCAACATTTCTTCAAGTTTGCGTTTTGCTCCTAGTAAATATCTAACATCATTAGCTGCATAGATAAGTTGTTTTTGAGTTAAATCGCCAACTTTCCCCCAATCACTGCTTTGTGCTTGTTTATCTAATTCCACTCCAACAGTTTCCATAACTACTTCTTTCAATCCATGCCTTGGACTGTATGTTCTACCTATTTTACTTGCGATTTTTGTACAAAAAATTGGATTAACATCAATATTTAGATTACTTGCTAAGGCGGCTACATCAAATCTTGCAAAATGAAAGATTTTTTCAATTGTTTGTTTCTCAAGAATAGATTTTAAGTGTGGTGCTGAATGTTGATTTGGTTCTATACGAATACAAATCACATTATCCAATTCATCACATATTTGTATTAAACATAGCCTGTCTCTACCATGAATTAATCCCATGGCTTCCGTATCAACTGCTAAAGCTATAGATGAGCTTAAAGCAATTTCAGTTTCATTATCTATGTCTTTATCAAAGATCTTGAAAGTCGAGGGTTCATCAAGTTTTTTTGGCATAACAAATATAATGGGAATTCAATAGATCAGTAATTTCTGTATGGTCTAATTCTAATACCTCAAATGATGAAAAATATTTAGTCAATTCAACAATTATATCTTTTCAAATATCTTTTAACTTTTTTAGCTCACTTTTGTAGCTATGTTTTCCAGAACAATTAAAATTAAATGGATCTGATTTTTAGATGCATTCTGCATTCTCCTCAACTTTATTTCTGACTATCCTATTGGCGATAGGGTTAGGGTTTTTTCTGCGAGCTGCAAGTAAGGACCGTACAACAGTTGTAGATGTTCAGTCTCCTTTGCCTCCTCTAGAAGTTTTGAAAGGAATTAGTTTTTGGTTGGAAGAGCGTGGTTGGAAAAAAAATGGAGGAAATGTTGAAGAAAAACTGTTGATCTTTAATGGGAATGTTGCTGCTAGTACTTTTTTAACGATCTTTTTATCTTGCCTCGGTGGAGTTGGTTCAGCCTGTTTAGGTCTGGTTTTGATTCAGCTTTACCCTGCTTTGGACTGGTGGCCTTTGCTAATGGCAGCAATTGGTGCCCCTTTGGCTGGAATTATTTATCGTATTAAATCTAATAGAGAGGAATTTTTGGAGGTCAAGTTATTAAGTTCGGATTTATCTGAGATCAGTATTTTACGAATCAAAGCTCATCGTGATGAGCTGATAGCAATTCAGGTGGAATTGTCTGAAAGTCTTGAGCTTAGTAGTGAAAAC
Source organism: Prochlorococcus sp. AG-402-K04 (assembly GCA_003216895.1). Classification (GTDB taxonomy): domain Bacteria; phylum Cyanobacteriota; class Cyanobacteriia; order PCC-6307; family Cyanobiaceae; genus Prochlorococcus_B. The sequence continues at coordinate 33,101 of QCID01000009.1, forward strand.
TCTTTACTTTCTTCTCCTATTTAACTAGTATTTGTTGTGGGAAATAAAGTATCAAATACTTTAAAATTAATAGTATTTTTTCTTATTTTCTATGCTTTTTCTCAACTTTACTACACGAGAAATTTTAACTTTATTGAAGATTTTGAACTAATTATTGGTGAAGCTTCAAATATTCCTGCAACTTGGGTTGGCAGTAAAGATGTTGATAAAAATATCCCTATTTTAATATTAGCTGGCCATGCAGATTCTCAGGGTTTGGCTGGTGCTGGTACACCTGGCGAAGCTGTTGATAGGTTTGGTTTAAATCCAATGCATCCTGAAATTAGTGATGAACTTTTTTGGAATTTAAAATTACAAGAATCAATAGTTAAACTTGGCAAAAAGAAAGGTTTAAATATTAGATCTTATGACCCAGGGATAAGAAATATAGATGATCCCAATGATCCAAGGACGAATTGGTCAGTAGGGAGAAGATTCGCAAAACGTGGTGGGTATGCTATTGAGATTCATTTTGATGCATATGGTAAGTATGGAATTGGTTCAGGTTTGATCCCTCCTTTCTCTGACCCCCCAAATAAAATAGACGAGTCAATCGCAAGAACATTTGGACGGTTTCCTGTTTCATTTAGAGGAGGTTTAGGTGCTCCAAGAAGGCAAATAAGGATTCTTGAAATCGGGAAATTAGAAGGTTTGCTAGAAAAAAATCTCAGAAATCTAAAAACTAGGCAAAAAACTATAAACCTTCTTGCAAATGAAATAGTTCAGGCTTTTTTAAATGGAATAATCTAGAAGTGCAGTATCTAATCCAATGCTTGATGACTTAAACACCTCTCTTCGAGAGATTTATCTGTAAACCAATCTTGAGGCTTAGTAAATAAATCTGTTAATAGCGCCTCACGTGAATTTTCTTCTGGCTTATATCCATACTCCCATCTTGCTAAGGGTGGCAATGACATTAATATTGACTCCGTTCTTCCATTCGTTTGCAATCCAAAAATTGTGCCTCTATCCCATACTAAATTGAACTCAGCATATCTACCTCGCCTATAAAGTTGAAAGTCTCTTTCTTTTGTTGAGAAGTTTTGATTTTTTCGCTTTTTTATTATTGGCTCATAGGAGGGCAAAAATGCCTGCCCGCATGCTTTGGCAAGTGAAAAAAGATTTTCCCAATTCAAAGAATAGTTCCCTATCTCTTTGGAGATTTTAGAGGCCTTCCCAGTTGCATTTTGTCCTTTATAAAGTAAGCCGGATCCATCTTGATAGTCATAAAAAATACCACCAACTCCTCTTGTCTCATTTCGATGTTTTAGAAAGAAATATTCGTCACACCAAGGCTTGAAAACTTTATGAAGATCTTTGTTAATTGTGTCACATGCGGCTTTATGGCATGAGTGAAAGTGTCGCGTGTCAGATAGATATGGATAGAAAGGGGTTAAATCAGCTCCTCCCCCAAACCACCAAACAGGACCTGCTTCGAAATATCTGTAATTAAGATGAACAGTCGGTATGTAGGGATTTTTTGGGTGAAGAACCATTGAGGTTCCTGTAGCAAACCAAGAGTGACCTTTTGCTTCTGGCCTTTGACTAATGATTGAGGGTGGAAGCTCATTGCCATGTACTTCAGAAAAATTCACCCCTCCTTGCTCAAAGATTTTTCCATCTTTCAAGACTCTTGAGCGTCCCCCGCCGCCCTCTGGTCTCTCCCAAGATTCTTCTAGGAATTTTCCTTCTCCATCAATAGTTTCTAAGCCAGCACAAATCTCATCTTGAAGCTCTAAAACAAGCTTTTTAGCTCGATCTCTTGAGTTTTTTGCCGGTAAATTGGCTGGATTTTGTGAGGAGGACAAAATTAATTGTATTTTTCTTTCTTTAAAAAAATACTTTCAAATGATGCAAATTTCACACCAATATTGGAAAAGTTTGTATTGCGAATATTTTTACTTATTACTAAAGGCAATATCATTGGAATTTGAGGTGGAATATCTGTCGATTTTTTTACTATCATCAGATGTAATAGAAATTTAGAATGAAAACCAACGAGAAGGTTTTAAAAGCGTTTAATTCAGTCAAAGATGTCGGAAGTGAACGATCTATTGTTGAACTTGGATGGCTGGAAGTGATTTCGGTAAAGCCACCAAAAATTGTTGTAAGACTGACTCTTCCTGATTTTGCGATAGCTCAAAGAAGTCAAATAGCGAATGATATTAGGGAAAGCATTAAGTCAATAGAAGGTATAGAGGAAGTTCAAATTGAGATAGGTGATTCATCTTCATCTAATCAGTCTCCTATTGGTCACGCAGGACATGGTGGCCAGTCTCAGGGATTAACTCCAATACCAAACGTGAAAAACGTTATCGCAATAAGTAGCGGAAAAGGGGGCGTCGGTAAAAGTACTGTTGCCGTGAATTTGGCTTGTGCACTGAGTCAAAAGGGTTTCAAGGTTGGTTTGCTTGATGCTGATATTTACGGGCCAAATACGCCATATATGCTCGGTGTTAGCGAAATAACTCCTGAAGTCAGTGGTTCGGGTGCAGAGCAAAAGATTATCCCCATTGAAACATGCGGAATCGGAATGGTTTCAATGGGATTGTTAATTGATCAAAATCAGCCAGTGATATGGCGTGGCCCAATGCTTAACGGAATTATTAGACAATTTTTATATCAAGCTTCTTGGGGTGAAAGGGATTTTTTAATAGTAGATCTTCCTCCCGGGACCGGAGATGCTCAACTTTCTTTGGCTCAGGCAGTTCCTATGGCAGGTGTGATAATAGTTACAACTCCACAAAATGTATCTCTGCAAGATTCAAGAAGAGGTTTGGCAATGTTTAAACAAATGAATATACCTATACTGGGAGTCATCGAAAATATGACTTATTTCATCCCTCAAGATCAGCCACATAAATCATATGAGATTTTTGGTTCAGGAGGAGGTGATCAATTAGCCAAGGAAAATAATGTCCCTTTACTTGCACAGATACCCATAGAGTCAGATACTTATTCTGGTACTGGCAAAGATCTGCCAGTAGTTCACACATCTACCGAGTCAATAACAGCAAAAGTATTTTTAGAACTTGCTGGAACTTTATGTAATGCATTATCTGTTAAACAGTGATTTGAAATAATGCTTGGCTTTGGTCGCAATAAAATATCTACTTTAAAAATAGTTAGAAACAAGAAGTTATGGAAAGATATAGATTTTATAATTTGGATTGTACCTTTTATTTTAGTACATTTATCTTGTATATTAATTGCAAGTACTCAGAGAAATCTTGGAATTACAGATTGGTATCAACATGCAATAGTTGCCTATATAGGGTCTTTAATTGTTTATTTTTTAGCGCAATTCCCTTTACAAAATTTACGGAAATTCATATTTCCAATATATCTTTTTACTATTCTAATACTTCTGTATGTCAATTTTAGTGGTACTTCTGCTTTGGGAGCACAAAGATGGTTGAGCTTTGCTGGCTTGTATGTTCAACCATCAGAGTTTGCTAAATTAATATTAATACTTGTATTGGCTTCTATTTTAGATCGAAAGAGGTTTTCTGGTTTATCTGATTTAATTAAACCTCTTTTAGTTTCTTTTTTACCTTGGATTTTGGTTTTCATTCAGCCTGATCTTGGCACGTCTCTTGTTTTTGGAGCCATACTGCTTGGAATGTTGTATTGGGCAGGGATGCCATATGAGTGGGCATTTATTATTATGGCTACTTTGGTTACTGGATTATTATCATACTTATATCAATTTGGACTTTTTATATGGATTCCAATAATTGGTTTTATGTCTTATAAGTCTTTGCCAAATCAAAAAAGATTACTAACAGTAGTTGTGATTTTTTTTCATTCATTAATAGCAAAAATGTCTCCCTGGTTTTGGGAAAATGTATTAAGAAATTATCAAAGAGATAGGCTAATTCTTTTTCTTAATCCTAGCAAAGACCCTTTAGGTGGTGGCTACCATATGCTTCAAAGCAAAATCGGAATTGGATCAGGAGGATTGTTTGGTTCAGGTCTGATGCAAGGTCAATTAACTAAATTAAAATTCATCCCAGAGCAACATACTGATTTCATATTTAGTGCTCTCGGAGAAGAGACAGGTTTTGTAGGAACTTTTCTAGTTTTATTTTTATTTTTTATTTTAATTTTTCGATTAATTAAAATAGCTATTGAGGCGCGTACTGATTTTGAATCTTTGATTGTTATTGGAATAGCTTCAATGTTTATCTTTCAAATTATGGTCAATATATTTATGACTATTGGCCTTGGTCCAGTGACTGGGATCCCATTACCTTTTATGAGCTATGGAAGAACTGCGTTATTTGTTAATTTTATAAGTCTGGGATTTTGTTTATCTGTTTCTAGACGAGGCCAGTCAATAAGAAAGAATCTTTAATTAGATACTTTGTATATCCGTCTTTGTTGATCGATTAATTGATTAAAAACCGAGATTTGAGTTAGATAAGGTAAAACTCTTAATACCATCTTGAGGTTAAGTTTTCATATCTATGTAAAGGAAGGAATCCTCACTTTCAGATTAAACAATAATTAAATTGAATTGGTTATTGTTGAGTTTCACTGAATTTATGGTGTTATTACTCCTTACTAATTCTGACACGTAGACGAATTAGTTCTAATGAACTTAATTTGTTTAAAGAGACTTTGTTAGTCCTTTAAATTGATTCATTGAGGAATCCTCAATTTTTCTATCTGAAGATAGCTGGCTGAGTACCTTCGAGAGTCGCAACTCTACTTTTTATGCTTTTTTATCCTTTAAAATCTAATCATCCAAATAGATTTCAGGGACTGTATGAGGTTTGGAGGTCTTCGTGAGCACGCCTCTAGTAACAATTCAAGCTTTACAAAAGAGAATGGCTCTAGGAGTCCCTCAAGCTTCATGCAGCGAATCTGCTGTCAGGAGAATGTGGTGGGCAGCTTTAGATACTCTTCAGTCAGACATCTTGCTACCAATGAATCTTACAAGAGGTTTATGGTTGTCTTCTCCATTACCTGCATTATACGAACCTAAATTACTAAAAAAATTTCAAGGATGGGTTTGGGCCCCAAAAGATTTGTTAAACCTTACAAATCCTTCTATAGGGATGTTGCCTCCTAGTCAATCAGTTTCGATGGATTTCCACAATGATTCTTCAGGCTATGAGCGATTGACACTTCTGGAAGAAGATGGAAATGACCCATTGCTAATTGTTATTACTCCGGAAATACAAATTGCTTTAGCTCTAGAAGGTAAAAGTCAGGAGAGAAAATTATTAATGCGAAGTGATCCTGAGACTTTGAGTGATCTTTTGACATTACTAGATAATAGATTAAATAAAGAAAATGTTGAACAAGCAAATAATCTTAGAAACGCTCTTGGGGAGATGGGACAGCTGAAAACTAATGATGATTTATCTGAGGTGTTTTGGCCTTTACTATCTCAACGTCTCGCAGACATTGCGCCAAGTTTAAATATTCAAACTTTGCCAGATAATTTAATTAACGATAACAAATTAAGTTCAAAAAATAGTGAAATCTCCTTACTAGAGGCTTTAACTCATGAAATTAGAACTCCATTGGCGACAATTAGAACCTTAATAAGATCTCTTTTAAGAAAGCAAGATTTATCAAAAATAGTTGAAAAACGTTTAAAGCAAATAGATATTGAATGTACAGAACAAATTGATCGTTTTGGATTGATCTTCAATGCAGTGGAGCTAGAGAGAAGCAAGCCAGAGCAAACAAATTTAGCTTTAACTGATCTAGGTAAAATGCTCACAATTCTGTCTCCTGTTTGGAACAATCAACTAGAGCGAAAAGGTTTGAAACTTATTCTTGACATAACACCGGATTTGCCAAAAGTTTTAAGTGACTCAGAAGGACTTGAGTTAATGTTAACAGGTCTTATTGATAGGAATAGTCGTGAATTGCAAGCGGGTGGGGAATTAACTTTAAAATTAAGGCCAGCAGGGCAGAGACTAAAACTTCAAATACTCACTCAACTTTCTAAAACTACTCACTCTGAAGTTTCAGAAAATGTTTCTAATGAAGAAATTGGACCAGTACTTAGCTGGAATCCAGCCACAGGTAATCTCCAGCTAAGTCAAGCCGCCACCCAAAGGCTTTTGAAAAGTCTTGGTGGCCGTTTGACTAATAGACGAGATAGTGGAATGACGATATTCTTTCCTATTTCTGAATTAAAAGAATTTGATTCGCGAGATTAATGTTGACGCGTGTGAAGTTGAGGTGAAATGAGTCAAAAGGCACAAAATAAAGTGCTAATTTGAAAATATAAAGAATAAGTCGATTTAATTGAAAGCATGACCGAAGTATTACCTGGAACACTTCCAAAGCACATTGGTAGCACTGGTGGATTATTAAACTCGGCTGAAACCGAAGAAAAATATGCAATTACATGGACAAGTAAAACGTCTGAGGTCTTTGAACTTCCCACTGGAGGAGCTGCTGTAATGCATGAGGGTGATAATCTGATGTACTTTGCTAGAAAAGAACAGTGTTTTGCTTTGAATACTCAATTGAGAGGATTTAAACCAAGAATTGAAACAAGTAAAATATATAGAATCTTCCCTGGAGGGGATAGAGAATTACTTTTCCCTAAAGATGGGGTTTTCTCTGAGAAGCCTAATGAAGGGCGATTGAAAGAAGGATATAATAATAGACGAATAGGAGAAAATCCAAATCCAGCAAGTTTAAAATTTAGCGGAAAAAAAACATACGATTCATAAGATATTCAATTTAAACTTTTGCCCCCTTTAAATCTATATATTGGGCTGCCATCATGAAGGCATGCTTAGTTTAGATAAAGAAGAGTTTCTCTTATCAGCGTCCAGAGGGGCCAACTATATTCCCTTGGCAAAAAGTTGGCCTGCAGATTTAGAAACTCCTCTTACAACCTGGCTAAAAGTTGGGAATGATGCTCCTCCAGGAGTATTGCTTGAGTCAGTAGAAGGTGGAGAAACCATAGGTAGGTGGAGTGTGGTGGCATCAGACCCTCTTTGGAAGGTGATAGTAAGGGGTGATGAATTGACTAGATGCTGGAGAAATGGAAAACAAGAAAAGTTTTATGGAAATCCAGTTGAAATACTTAGGAAAATGCTTGAGCCTTATAAATCTGTTTCTTTGACTGGCTTGCCACAACTGGGACAACTGTTTGGAATGTGGGGGTATGAACTAATTCAATGGATTGAGACTTCAGTACCTACATATGAATTATCTGATCAAGACTTACCTGATGGTATTTGGATGTTTATGGATAAAATTCTGATTTTTGATCAAGTTAAACGTCTAATAACAGCTGTTGCATATGGAAATTTAAGTGATGGAGTTTCTTCAAAAAAAGCTTATCAAATTGCTTGTGAACAAATCAATCATCTTGAAGAGTTAATGGCCTCTCCTTTAAAGCCAATAAAGTCTTTAAAGTGGAATGAAAAAGGGAATAGATCCGTTGATATGATTATTAATACGTCAAAAAGTGAATTTGAACATAGTGTGGAAGTAGCAAAAGAATTTATTAAACAAGGTGATGTTTTTCAGTTGGTTCTTAGTCAAAAATTAGAGTCAAATGTTATGCAAAAACCTTTTGAATTATATCGAAGCCTGAGGATGGTAAATCCTTCTCCATTTATGGCGTTTTTTGACTTTGGAGATTGGCAACTTATTGGTTCTAGTCCAGAGGTAATGGTCAAGGCCCAACAAACAGAAAAAGGTATTCAAACAAGTTTGAGACCAATTGCAGGTACACGTCCTCGAGGTAAAAATGATTTAGAAGATGAAGCCCTAGCAAAAGATCTTTTAAAAGATCCCAAAGAAAGAGCTGAGCATGTGATGTTAGTAGACCTAGGTCGAAATGATTTAGGTCGAGTTTGTACTCCAGGGAGTGTTTTTGTAAAAGAATTAATGGTTATTGAAAAATATTCGCATGTAATGCACATAGTTAGTGAGGTTGAAGGTATTCTAAAAAAAGATAATGATGTATGGGATTTATTAATTGCTTCTTTCCCTGCGGGGACAGTTAGTGGGGCCCCAAAGATTAGGGCAATGCAATTAATCAATCACTTAGAAAAACAACGTAGAGGCCCTTATTCAGGTGTTTATGGATCTATAGATTTAAACGGAGCATTGAATACAGCTATCACTATCAGAACAATGGTTGTTCGTAAGAAAAATAAAAATGATTTTACTGTTGAAGTACAAGCTGGGGCAGGTGTTGTTGCCGATTCTATTCCTTCTAACGAGTATCAAGAAACTTTAAATAAAGCGAAAGGAATGTTTACTGCTTTAGCTTGCTTAGAACCCCAGGATTGATGAACAACTTTATGCTGCTAAAGGGTTTTGAAGTGGAGCTTTTTACTGGCACACATGCGGGTAAAAATGTAGGAGTTGCATCTGCTATTACTAAAGATCTATCAGATTTTGTTAAAGAACCTGATCAAAGAAACCTTGAGTACATAACTGTTCCAGATCAAAGATACGCTGTTTTAAAACATGCACTGTTATTACCTAGGCAAAAACTTAGGAAATGGCTGGATTGCCAAAAACTTACGATTCTGCCAGGCAGCACACTTAGCCTTGGCAATACAAAAGTCTTTGAAAGGTCAGATTCAGAAAACTCTTATCACTCATTTATAGAAAAAAACTATGGAACGAATGTAGTAACAGCAAGCATTCACATCAATTTGGGTATTGAAAATTTACCCTTACTTTTTTCGGCCCTTCGCTTGGTTAGATGTGAGGCATCAGTATTTCTTGCATTAAGTGCCAGTTCTCCTTTCTTGAACGGACATGCAACGGGTGCACATTCTCAAAGATGGGTTCAATTCCCTAAGACGCCCTCGAATGTTCCAATGTTTGTTGATCATGCACACTATGTGACATGGGTTGAAGAGCAACTATGTCAGGGCAATATGCAAAATGAAAGACATTTGTGGACATCAGTAAGGCCAAATGGGCCAGAAAGGCCCCATATCTTAAATCGATTAGAGCTCAGGATATGTGACTTGGTAGCTGATGTTGATTTGCTTTTAGCTATTACTGCTTTACTTGAGCTCAGAATTATTAATCTTCAGAACAACCTGAAAAAATTTGATCCGATTGAAGCAAGCTCTAAAACACAAGAAGAATTGGCTCTTTTGGCAGATGAAAATGATTTGATTGCAGCTAAATCGAGTCTTGATGCAAACTTATTTCATTGGAAGAATGGGAAACAAATCAATTGTCGTGATTGGATAAAGGAACTGATTTTAGATGTAACTCCTTTGGCTAAGGAACTTGATATGTTTGAGTTACTTCAACCTATTGAAGCTGTTTTAACAAACGGAAATCAATCAATGATATGGCTTGATTCTTTTTCCAAGGGAGAATCAATTAAGTCTTTGCTTCAGCAAGGTATTAGGAAAATGGAACAAGAGGAGACCAATTTTATTCAAATGAATTCAACCTATTAGTGACTAAGTCGGTAGCACTGCCTCATAATACGAATATGTTGAAAACCCCTCCTAACGAAAACATCTCTAATTACTCGACAGTATGTGTTGAGGAGCAAGATCCTGGATATTTATTGCAGCAGAGGCTGGAACTGGTTGAGGATCTATGGAAAACAGTTCTCAAAAGTGAATGTCCTCCTGATCAAACAGATAGATTGTTGCGTTTAAAACAATTAAGTGACCCTAGTAAATCAAATCAAGACAATTCTTCACACGCAATAGTCCAATTGATTACAGAAATGGATTTAGCTGAGGCAATATCTGCTGCTAGGGCTTTCTCTCTTTATTTCCAGTTGGTAAATATTCTAGAGCAACGTATAGAAGAAGATAGTTATTTAGAAAGTATAGAAAAAGGAAAGTTGGACAATAGTAATTCTGAAATAGATCCCTTTGCTCCAGCTTTAGCCAGTCAGACTGCTCCAGCGACTTTTACACAATTATTTGAGCGATTACGTCGTTTGAATGTCCCTCCAGCTCAGCTTGATGCTTTGATGAGGGAAATGGATATTCGTCTTGTTTTTACAGCTCATCCAACGGAAATAGTTAGACACACTGTTCGCCACAAGCAACGTAGGGTGGCCACTCTTTTGCAGCAGCTTCAATCTAATAACTTTATATCCGAATCGGAGAAGGAAATATTTAGGTTGCAATTAGAGGAGGAGATAAGACTTTGGTGGAGAACTGATGAGCTTCATCAATTTAAACCGACTGTTCTTGATGAGGTTGACTATGCGCTTCATTATTTTCAACAGGTTTTGTTTGATGCAATGCCTCAATTAAGAAGAAGACTGACTACTGCACTCGCTTCAAGTTATCCAGACGTAGAGATTCCTAATGAAGCTTT
>QCID01000010.1 GCA_003216895.1 Prochlorococcus sp. AG-402-K04
CTCCGATTGCCGGTATGGGCCTCCAGGGGTCATGCACAAAAGTCACCTCATTATCTGCTTTTAAATCAGAATTAGGGACTAGGCATCCTTCAAGATGGTTTATTGAGGCTAAACCTTCGCTATGAAGATTCCATGTGGGAATTTTATTTTGAATAGAAAGCTCCCAACTCTTAGTGGTTAGATTCCAAAGATTGATTTGAGGGAAATGAATCTGTTTATTTTTTTCTTTTAAATGAAAATCAAAAAAATCTAACTGGGTACGTTGTGCACTCTCCCACCATTGAAGATGAGTAGCTGGACCAATTAGTAATTTAGGGTTACCCCCTGCCTTTTTAGATTTCTCAAAAATATCTAAAATCCCTTTCAAATGAGGATCCCACCAGCCCCCAATCAGTAGCAGTGGTTTTTTTAACCAGCTATCTAGTGGCTTATGGGTTTTCCATTGAGGAGTTTTATTAGACGAAAGATTTAACCACTTATATGCCATCCCTTCAGGGTCATTCTTTTTAAGTAAATCATGCCCGTTATGTAAATATTTTTTCGATTCAAGGTTTTCACGGATTTCATTCCATGCCGCCCAATTTTTCTCTCTTTGTGCTTTTTGAGCGGCTAATTGCAAACCCCATCCAATTCCCAAGTGCCACCAAAATGCTCCTCCTTCACAACTCCAATGTTCATTCTCTGAAAGACCTGTCATTGCAGGAATAATGCAATCTGGTGGAGGAGTGCCTTCCTCCGCAATAAGTTGTGTTAGTCCTTGATATGAAAAACCGTATGTGCCTAGCAGGCCATTGCATTCAGGCAAGGATCGTACCCAATTATGAGTTTGACTAGTGTCTGAAGCTTCTTGACTGAAACCTGAAAATTCTCCTTCAGACCCACCTTGACCTCGTACATCTTGAATAACAACTAGATAGCCCTTACTAGCCCACCAAGATGGATGAGCATATGTGATTGTTGAAGCAATTTCTCTTCCATATGGCTGGCGCATAAGTAAGACAGGCCATGGCCCGTTTCCCCGAGGCGTCCAGATTCGAGATTTTAGTAATGTTCCGTCTTTAAGTTTTAAGTTCTCGTCTCTGTATCTTATTGAATTCATTATTTATTTAAAAAGTTTCTGGGCAATAAAGACCTCTTACGTACATAGAAAGGATCTCAGCATCAACTTCATTTATATTTTTTTGAATTGAAATTTTCCGAATAGATGTTTGTGAACCAGCTGAAATATTTTCTTTATTTAGTTCTCTGAAACTTTCACAAATAGCCTTTGCTTCATCAGGATTCCTTTTTACACCCTCAAGAAGTCTTGATTGAGCCATTGCACCTTGACTGATTCCAAATGATGTAAGTATTAAAGTGATTAGTAAACCATTCATTTCCCTTAGTTTAACTAGTTTCTTTTAAATTATTTATATTATATTACCTAATTGTTCTTTGGTAAATTAAATAATGTTTCTTTCGCTTTCTCTATTATAAAGTGAGCTTTTTTTAGATCTATTATTGGGATTCTTCCTGTTCGAAGAATTCTTTCAAAGCGCCCAGTCTTTTGAACTAGCTCTTGAGGAGTAAGTCGTGAAATGGCTTTGTTGGAAATTAATCCTGAGTGCATCAACAAGGCTGCTTCGTTAAGTTGAATATTTAAAGTACATATGAAATACGCTATGCATTTAAGTCTTTTGAAATTGCGAACACTACCAAGACTTCCATAGATTAGGTGATTTATTTCATTATCACTAATAGATAATAAAGAATCCCAAGTTTTTATATTATTTGATATTAGTATTTTTTCTTCTTGATAAAATGTTTTAGGAAGATCTTTCAATAATGACTTGTTATTCATCAGTCTCTAATGCTGTAATTTCTTCAATATCAGCATTGTTTGATAAATATTTACTTGCAGAATAATTCCTATCTGGTAATTCTATTATCTTTGATTCTTTTAAATCATTTATTAATTCACCTAAAACAATTGGTTTACTTATTCCATTACCAGCTGATTCTATCTTTCTTAGCCTTACTTTGACCTGAGCACCATTTCTCCCTCCCCCTTTCAAATTACCAGCTATTTGTAACAATGTTGGTTTGATAGCTTCTTTAGGAAAATCATTTGATGCTTGAGCAACAACTAAATCAAATCCATTGTCATAAACTATAGGGGCATATTTGTAACCTTCAACATTAAACGGAGGAGTATAACTTTGTTCAAAGGCCCAGCAACTAGCAGATAGTAAAAGTGTGAAAATGGTTGTTCCAGTTAGTCGGAATTTAATTCCCCAGCTAAATAAATAAGCCAAAATAGTCAAGACGCCAAGTCCTGAGCCTCCCCAGGCTAGCCATTTCGTAATATCTTGGATAACTTCACTCATAGACATAGGCTGGTTTCTCCTGGATTGATTCTTTATAGTTTGTTGGCTCCCCTAAGTTTGAGAATAATGTTTCATGGGAGATGAGTGGAGTTCTAAAAGATTAAAGCGGTGGGGACTTGCTGGAACCTTTGCGGCGTTGGGTGGTGTTTTGATTTGGAGTGGCACAGATCTACTAGTAGATAAGACTATAAGCCGCTTTTCTCCACAAATAGAAAAAACATTATCTAATTCATTAGGTCATCCTTTAAAAATAGGTTCCTACCGGGGGCTTAGACCATGGGGAGTTGAGTTAGGGCCAACAAAGGTACTTCCAGGCATTAAGGATTCTTCCTCAGTTAACATTTCAAACTTAACAATTAAATTTGCTCCTTTTGCGAGTTTATTAAATTGGCAACCAGTCGCAATATTGACTCCAAAAGGAACAGAAATCATATTAAGAAAAAATGATACTGGTTCGTTTTGGGTTGTCCCCCAGAATGATAATCCTAAAAAAATCAACCTTCAACTAAAATTTAATTTAAAAGAACCAGCCAAAATTATATTTAATCCCGGAGATACGACATTATTAGCTAAAGGTAATCTATCTCTCAATCTCGCTAAGAAAAAGATTTATGGTGCTATTAATCTAGACTCCAAGAAACAAGGAAGCGTTTATCTTGCAGGAAAGGGTTATTGGGATGGAATAGAATTTCAAACTAAAGTAAAAATTAAAAAACTTAGTCTAGATATCTTTGAGGGGATTTTAGGAAATAATTCTAATATTATTACTAGAGGAAATATAAATGGAAATCTAAATTTGGGAGTCAAGAAAGGTTTAATAAGTTGTAAAGGTGATTTATTGTTTAATGATTTAACTCTAAAAGGAGGGCCATTAAGTCAAACATTGTCTACAAATAATTCAAAAATAAAATGTGATAATAATAAGGTTGAATTAGTTAAGTCTAAATGGAATTATGGATATTGGGATATATCTAATTCATTTGAAATACCATTTTATAAAAAAGATGAAACTTTTATAAACTCTACAACTACTGTTAAAATTAAAGATTTCGATCATAAACCTCTTTATTTAAACTTTAAATTACCAATTTCAGTAGTTGACAGACAATTTATTCCGGGAGAATTAAATGCTAATTTTAATTTAGAATCTTTTCCTTTAGTTGCTTTAAATCCTATATTAAATGCATCATTATCGGGGAAGTTAAATACAAAAGGTGATTTTGAAGGACCCTTATCCTCTCTAAGATCTACTATTAACCTTTCCTTAGAAAATCCACAAGTCAATGGTATTCGATTAAGAGAAAAATGGAGAGGTTCTTTTACTCGAATTCCAACTGAAGAGAAATGGGGTAGTTTGATAATGGAATCGGAAGGTGCTTCTATCCCTGGGGCTCTTCAAATTAACTTTAATAAGGATGGTAATTTTAATGATTTAAACCTAAATAGATTAGGAGGTAAAATAAGTCTAAAACCTAAATCAAATGCCTTTGAATGGGATGCTAATAAATTTAGATTAGATAGAGTAGAAGTCGCTTTCCCGCCAGAGAAAAGTTTTAAACGAATCTTCGGGGAAGTTTCAGGTAATGGAATCTTTTCTCTAGATCCATTATTTCTTAATGGTGATTTGAATTTAGATTATTTTAGATTGTTAGGTTTCAAATTAAAAAAGGCACGTATTAAAGGTCAAATTAAAAATTCAGAAACTAATTTAACTGGTGAATTAATACCGTCAGAAAATGGAAAGATTAAATTTGACATAAATAATGGGTCCGAATTCTCTTTTTTAGCTCAAGTAAAGGATGTCAGCTCTAGTTGGATTGCGGCTACTGCTTTGGAGTTTCCCAAGTTAGGATTGAAGTATTCAGATGCAATGGGTAGTGCTGAAGATTTAGATAAATTTATAATTGGTTATCCCAATAGTTCTATAGATAGTCAGTTCGCAGCTTTAACTAAGTCTCAGGATTCATATAGAGAAGAAATTGCTAAGAAAAATAATCAGAGCATTATTAATCCTTATGATCTTAATGGGAATATTAATGCTGATATTAAATTAAGTGGTCCCAACCTATCTGATTTGAATTTAGAAGCCAAAGCCTTTGGAAAGGTTTGGACAAACAAATTGAAGATTATAAATGCTAATGATGTAAGACCTTTTAAAGCAACTTTTAATGGAAATCTAGCATCAGGTATGGGAGATTTCTCGCTGCTTGATTTTAACTTTTCATTATTATCTTTAGTTGCACCAATACCTTCAGCAGTTGATGGATATTTTGGCTTAAAAGGTAAATACAGTTTAGCTAATCTAACCCCAAAAGTTACAGCGGATTTAATTATTAAGGATACCGTAATTTATAATAGAAATATTATTTTAGATAATGGAAATATTTTATTCAAAGATAATTATCTAGAGCTTGATATAGCTCTAAGGGACAAATCTTCGGCAAATCCTGTTAAGTTAACTGGAACCTACCCGTTCATTAGATCTTATCCCATTGATCTAAAGGTCGAAAGTCATGAAGATGGATTGGCGTTTTTGACTGGCCTAACGAAAGGAAGTGTCTCTTGGACTTCAGGGAAGGTTGATCTAAGTTTGTTGATTAGCGGAACTCCTGAAAAACCTGTTGCGAATGGTTTTTTGGTTTTGAAAAACAGTGAATTTCTTTTTCAAGATAAAGAAATTAATAATTTGAACAGCACAATAGTTTTTGATTTCAATAGACTTGAAGTCAGTAACCTCAAAGCGAATATAGGGAGAAACGGTACCATTTATAGTCAAGGCGGTATTTCATTATTTGATTCTCAATCAAGTGAAAGCAAGCCATTGGCTCTTTCTATAGAAAAAACACGTATTAAAACGGCATTTACTGACATCATCGCTTCGTCTAACATTATTGTTAAGGGTTCTATTTTGAAGCCTCAATTAGCAGGTGAAGTTTTTATTTCAGAAGGTTCAATTTTTGCTAAAAGAGCTAATAATGCAGATAAGACTAAATCTAAAAAATCAAATACTTATAAAGATTCTAAGGTGGAAATAATTCGTAGATTACCAGAACAAAATTGGAACCAGAGAGAACCTCTGGTTTTATTTATTCAAGATGAAGATGCGCCTGCAAGTCGAATCGTTAGTGCTGGCTTTCCTGATGGATTTGAATCAATAATCTTTGACAATTTAAAGATTGTACTTGGTCCTTCATTACGATTGGTTTCTCAACCCTTGGCAAGCTTTGAAACAAATGGATTCCTTCTCTTAAATGGTGCTTTTGACGATACACTTGATGTAAGCGGAGTTGTTAAACTTGTTAGTGGGTACGTTAATCTCTTTACTACTACTTTTAATCTAGATCAAAGTGAACCTAATGTAGCCGTATTTGTACCGTCTATGGGCTTGGTTCCATACGTTGACGTGACTTTGAAAAGTCGTGTTCCAGATAATGTTAGAGACGTAAGTAATTTTTCCTCTAATGGTATGGCATCATTTGGTATTGGAGGATCTCGTTTTGTAAATGTCGAAGTGACGGCCTCTGGACCTGCAGATCGCATTAGTGAAAATTTTCAATTGAGAAGTACTCCATCTTTGGGAAGAAGTGAGTTGTTAGGACTTATAGGAGGTAACTCTCTCGCAAATCTAATAAGTAGTGGTGGAAATGGTGATGTGCTCGCTAGCTTTTTGAATAGATCTTTTGCTTCGTACCTCCAAGGTAATATCAATGGTTTTTTAAGTGATAGGCTTCAAATATCTTTGTATCCTGCATATATAAGTGGATCAGATTCAGATGATGAGGGTAGTGATAATAGTCCTTCAAGTACTGATCAGGAGGATACGAATTTACCAGGGCAACAGGCATGGGTAACTGAAATAGGAGTTGACCTTAACGATAAAATTAATTTTTCAGTTCAGGCTGCTCCTAACCGACAAGATATACCACCTAAAGGAAATATCACTTTTCAGATGAATCCAAATATAGGTCTACTAGGCTCGTTTGATAAAAATGGGAATTGGCAAAGTCAGCTTCAACTCTTTTTTAGATATTAAATTAACGAATAGTTGAATAAAAGTGCTTCATTAAAAAATGATCAGTTCGGTAGATTTTTAGCTCCTTTTATTATTTGATTGGCTATTGCATGATTAGTTTTTTAATCAAGACAACGAGTTATTTCGTTGCCTTGCAGCCAAGCAATCAAAGGAATATTTTAAAGATAGTTAAAAATTATCTTTGATTAAATAGTTGATCTAAATCAAATGAGTACAAACTTTTTAGTTCCTGATCCTACCCCTCAGCTAATAAAAGTAGCAGAGAGTTCAAAAGAAGCTTCTATCTTGCTTGGTCAATCTACTAATGAACAAAGGTGTGAGGCTTTGACTGAAATGGCAAATGCTTTGAATGATAATGCTGATGAGATATTGAAAGCAAATATTCAAGATCTTGAAAGATCAGAAAAAGAAGGGTTGAATAAATCACTTTTATCAAGGCTTCAGTTGACAAAGACTAAACTCAAAGGATGCATTGACGGGGTTCTAAAAGTTTCAAATCTTGCAGATCCAATAGGGAAAAGACAACTTCATAGGAAATTGGATAAAAACCTTATCCTTGAGAGAGTAACAGTTCCATTAGGTGTATTAGGTGTGATATTTGAATCTAGACCAGATGCATTGATACAAATAGCATCTCTTGCTGTTCGTTCTGGGAATGGAGCTTTATTAAAAGGAGGAAGTGAAGCAAAAGCTACAAATCAAGCAATAATAGATTCTCTTCATAAGGGGTTAAGTAAATCAAACATTGGCTCAGGAGCGTTGTCTTTACTCACTACACGTCAAGAAAGTTTAGGCTTGCTTCGCTTAGATCGGTTTGTGAATTTGATAATACCTAGAGGTAGTAATGAGTTGGTCCAATTTATTCAAGAAAATACACGTATCCCTGTCTTAGGGCACGCTGATGGAATTTGCCATCTATATGTAGATAATTGTGTAGATATTCATAAAGCTATAAGCATAGCTTTAGATAGTAAGATTCAATATCCTGCTGCTTGTAATGCAATTGAGACATTATTAATTCATGAAGATGTTGCCGAGATGTTTATGAAAAAAGGCTTGCCAATATTTTCTAGCGCAGGAGTCACTCTTAGAGGAGATGCAAAGAGTCAATCTTTTGGGGTGCAAAATAAAGCTGATGAAGCAGATTGGTCTACAGAATATCTTGATTTAATTCTTTCAATAAAAATTGTTCGTAATGTAGACGAAGCTATTGAACATATTCGTAAATATAGCTCTCGACATACTGAAGGGATAGTTACTGATAATAAGGAAGTTGCTGAAAAGTTTTTAAGTTCGGTTGATAGTGCAGGTGTTTATCATAATTGCTCTACACGTTTTGCTGATGGTTTCCGATATGGGTTTGGAGCTGAAGTTGGGATAAGTACTCAGACTCTTCCACCAAGAGGACCAGTTGGATTGGAAGGCTTAGTTACCTATCGCTATTATCTCAGAGGTGATGGTGATCTCGTTAAGGATTTCGCTTCTGGAGATAGAAGCTTTTCTCATATTGATCTACCATTATGAGTCAATATAATAATTTAAGCGCAATTCATATAAAAGATATAAATCTATGGGCCCATGTAGGTGTTTTAGAAAGTGAGCGAATACATGGTCAAAGTTTTCTTCTTGATATTAGTTTTTGGTTGGATTTGAATGAGTCATCCAAGCTTGATCAGTTAGATAAATCAATAGACTACAGCGAAGCAATTAAAGCAGTTCAAAGACTTTCATTTGAAATCAAATGCTTAACGATTGAATATTTTAGTGATCAAATTTTGAATCTTCTTGAGTCTCTATATGGTCCAGTTCCAATTCATATTCTGCTGACAAAATGTTCGCCACCAATACATGGATTTACTGGATGTGTTCTAATAGAAAAAAAAAGGAATTTCTCATCTCCTATTAATTAATTGGATATAAATAAAAGACCAATTTTTCTTGTTCACGGTTTGTGGAACAATCCTAAATTATTTGAAAAATTATTAAAAAAAATAAATGAAGATGATTATGAGTTGTACAGACCACATTTGCCACACCAATATGGGAAAACATCTCTTAGGCGTTTAGCTCGAGACCTTGATTCTAAGATTGAGGAACTAGTTGGTCCTGAAATCGAAATTGATGTTGTTGGTTTTTCAATGGGTGGATTAATTAGTAGGTTTTGGTTGCAAAATCATGATGGTTTTTTAAGAACTAAACGTTTTTTTAGTATTGGTTCACCTCATTTTGGTACTTTTACAGCTCAAATGATCCCTTCATTTTTGATGCCAGGTATTGCAGAGATGAAAAGAGGAAGTAGTTTCTTATCTCAATTAAACAATGACTTAACTGCTTTGGAAAAGGTTGAATGTACAAGTTTTTTTACTAAATGGGACTTGATGTCATTCCCAGGCTGGCAAGCAAAACTTGCTATTGGTGATTCTTGTCACTTACCTGTGTTGACACATAAGCAATTGATAACAAATTCTAGTTCTCTAGATATTTTAGCCAAAAAGATTTTTAATGATAGCTAATTAAGACCACTATGTCTTATTAAAGCTTCAGTAGAGGGAAGTCTTCCTCTAAATTGTTTGAAAACCTTATTGGGTGAACGACTACCACCAAGACTAAGAATTGAATCGCGATATTTTTTACCAATCTTTCGTACTTTATCTTGATTAGCAAGGCCTGCCTCTTCAAATGCGGCAAAGGCATCAGCACTGAGCACCTCAGCCCATTTATAAGAGTAGTATCCAGCTGCATAGCCACCAGCAAAAATGTGACTGAAGGCACAGAGAAATTGATCTTCTGGAATAGGATCCATCACGGTTGTGTTTTTTGCAATTTCTCGTCGTAATTCATCTGGGGAAATTTCTAAATCTTCGTTCCATTGACTATGGAGTTTTAGATCAGTAAGAGCAAAATGTATTTGCCTTAAAGTTGCAAGTCCAGAATTGAATGTTCTGCTTAGTCTCAATTTAGTGATTTCTGATTCTGGTAATGGCTCTTTCGTTTTCCAATGTATGGCTATTTCAGAAATTGTTTGATCCTCTAAGCACCAATTTTCCATAAATTGGCTTGCTAATTCGACAGCATCCCATTCAACGTTATTAATGCCGGCTGCTTGAGGGTAATTTACAGTTGTCAGCATATGTTGTAGTCCATGACCAAATTCATGAAAGAGAGTTTCTACTTCTTCGAAGCTCATTAGACTAGGTTTGTCCGAAATAGGAGGCGTTTGATTGCAGACTAAATAGGCTACCGGGAGGACAATATCATTTTTCGTTTTTTGGTTTCGGCACAAACATTCATCCATCCAAGCACCTCCTCTTTTTGTCGCAGGACGACTAAAGGGATCTAGATAGAAAGATGCAATTTTTTGGCCATCTATATTTTTAACATTGAAGAAACGGACATCTTCATGCCATAAAGGAGCTGAATTACTTGCCTCTTCAATCTCAATTTCAAAAAGTCTTTTGCACAAGTTGAATAGACCATTAAGAACTTGATCTAAAGGAAACCATGGCCTGAGTTTCTCTTGGTCAAGATCGTATTTCTCCTTGCGTAGAACTTCAGCCCAAAAACTTAGATCCCATGGAGATAACTCAAAATCTTTGTTTTCTCCATTTCTTTTGGCACACTCACGAAGATGTATAAGTTCTTTTTCAGCATGAGGCATTGCAGCTAATCTCAATTCTTCGAGTAACATCTCAACAGCATTTTCACTATCTGCCATCTTTGTGGCCAAACTAATTTCACACCAGTTTTTATATCCCAATAGTTTTGCCTGTTTGTTTCTGAGATCTAAAATTTCTTCAATTATTTTTTTGTTACTAAGCTCTCCATCGCTAGCTCTGCTTACAAAGGCTCTATAAACTTTCTCTCTTAGGCATCTATCTTTTGCATAAGTTTGAAAAGGGATGTACCTAGGCATATCTAAGCCAACTCTCCATGGGCCATTTGATGCTGATGGATCATTGCCTTCTTCGTCTTTGTCACCAGAATCCTTTGCCGCAAGAGCCAATGTTTCAAGTGCTCTTTCAGGAAGCCCCTCGACTTCTGACTTGTTTTTTAATAAAAGACTCCAATTCTTAGTTGCATCTAATACATTGTTACTAAAAGTAGTTGATAATTCAGCTAGTCGCTCACTGCGAGAATTAAATAGTGCTTTTTCATTAGCTTCTAGGCCAATTCCTTTGTTTTGCATCGTTATTAGTTCTGTATCAATTATTCTCATTTGTGTTTCATCCTTTATGTTTCCATTCTCTTTCAAATTTGAGAGCGCCTTAAAAATGACTTCGTTTTGAGCAAGCTGATTGCTAAATCTGACGATTGTGGGTTGCTGATTTGAATGAACCTCACGTAGCTCAGTGGAATTGCATACAGCATTCAGATGACTGACAACTCCCCAGCTCCACCGTAGCTTTTCACCAATATCATAAAGCTGAGGCATTACATCTTCCCAACTTAGAGAGCTTTTGTTTGGTAATTGTTTTTCGAGTCGTTTTTCTAGTTTATTTAATTCTTCATTTAATTCTTTTATCAGTTTGGGTATATTTTCAGTAATCTCCTTAGGAGTGATTTTATCGTAATCAGGAAGACCTTCACCTTTTAGTAGTGCTGTTGGCTTAATTGAAGTCATTTTTTAGGTTCAAAAACTAACTGATTGGTACAAGGTTATTGGTAATTAATGATTGTGCGAGAGCATTTGTTGATACCTCATATAAATCAATAGCTATCCTTGGCCAAAAACCTATTACTAATGTAGGAACTAAGAGGCTTAAACCTATTGAAAGCTCTCTCGCATCCATTTCTTTGACTATCGATAAAGCAGGTATCCTTGGGCCAAAGAATACTCTTCTACACATTGAAAGAAGGTAGATAGGTGTTAAGACCAATCCAATAGCTGCTAAAAGGATTGTTATTGCTCTAAATAACGAAGTGAAACCTTCTTGACTAGTTATGCCTAGAAAAACTGTGATTTCACTTATAAACCCACTCATCCCTGGTAAGGCAAGTGATGCTAAAGAACTGGCTAAGAAAAATGCAAAAGTAATTGGCAAAGCCTTTGCAAGACCGCCCATATTCGGGATTGAAAGAGTATTTGTTCTTTCATAAAAACTTCCAGTAACAAAAAACATTGCGGCAGCAATCAGGCCATGGCTAATCATTTGGAGCATCGCTCCACTGATTCCAAGCGCATTAACTGCACCAATTCCAACAAGAACAAAACCCATATGACTTACAGAACTGCAGGCTATGCGCCTTTTTACATTATCTTGAGCAAAAGCATTTAGAGCGCCATAAATAATATTTACTATCCCAATGATGATTAAAGCTGGGGCGAGTATTAAATGAGTGTCCGGTAAAATTTGGACATTAAATCTTATAAGAGCATAACCTCCCATTTTTAATAAAACACCGGCTAATAACATTGAAACCGGTGCATTTGCCTCCCCATGAGCATCTGGTAGCCAGGTATGAAGTGGAAAGATAGGAAGCTTCACTCCAAAACCAATTAAAAAACCTAAATAACAAAATATCCCAAAATTACCAGTAAAAGATTTGGCTGCGATTTCATTTAAATTAAAGGTAAATTGATCTCCAGAAAGAGCTAAAGCAAGCCCACTAATTAATATTAAAAGGGAAGCTAGAGCTGTATAAAGGATGAATTTTGTTGCTGCATATAGTTTTCTTTTTCCTCCCCAAATAGCAATCAATAGATAGACAGGAACAAGTTCAAGCTCCCAAGCTAAAAAGAATAGTAAGAAATCTTGTGATAGGAAAACTAAAGCTTGGGCTGAAGCTTGAATTAGTAACAAAGCAAAGTAAAGTCTTGTTTTTTGTTTTACTTTCCAACTTGCGGCTGCGGACAAAAAAGTTATTAGACCGCTTAGAACTACAAGCGGTGCAGATATACCATCTACACCTAATGACCATTCGAGTCCTATGGAAGGAAGCCATTGAAGTCTTTCAACTAACTGCAGACTTTCGCTACTTGGATCAAACAAATTGGCAAAAGCCAATACAATTATTAGAAAATCGGCTAATAAAATAACTAGGGCTATATTTCTTGGCAGATTAGAGTTTTTACTTTCTTGCGTTGGGAGGAAAGGCATTATCAATGCTCCAACTATGGGTAGGAGCACAATGAGTGAAAGCCATGGAAATACTGTCTGAGAATCAATACTCATAGGCAGATTGGCATCCATAATTTGGGGCAAGTCAGCCATAAAGCTATCAGTTTTTGTTCGTTTTCATGAGTAGAACTACCCAAAGGTGTTTGAAATACATTCGCTTCCTCTGAGTTGGAGGCTCATTAAAGGAGCACGACTTGCTACACCAGCAGCTTCCCAGGCTTTGACCATTGCGACACTGACTTCTCGGCCTTTAGTCGCTTTGCACAAGGCAAGAATGCTTGGACCTGCTCCACTAATTGCACATCCTAAAGCTCCGGCAGCCTTTGCTGCTTCTCTTACCTCTAACCCACCTTTGATCAATCCCCATCTGTATGGTTCATGAAGCTTGTCATGCATGCCATCTGCAATGAGATCTTCATTCCCAGTTCTTAGTCCTTGAAGCAGAAGCGTGAGGGCTCCTAAATTGATCACTGCATCATTTACTGGAATGTTTTCTGGCATGACACGCCTTGCTTCGCTGGTGCTAAGGCGAATAGATGGGATTGCAATTACTGCTTTTATTGATTGATCCCAATCACAGCGGACTACGCGCCATCTGTCGTTTGAAGTTTTAGCTGTTACGCAAAGACCTCCTATTAAAGACGGAACAACATTGTCTGGATGACCTTCTATATCTATTGCCAGCTCCAATAATTTTTCCTTAGGCAAAGGATATCCAGCAAGTGCATTTGCTCCAACTAATCCTGCCACAATTGCTGTAGCACTACTTCCAAGCCCTCTTGCAGGAGGCACAGCTAATTTTACTCTTGCTTCAAGAGCGACAGGCTCTACACCTGCAGTTCTCCAAACTCTTTGCGCCGCTCGATAAAAAAGATTCTCAGGGCCGCCTCTTAAATGATTACCTTCAGTACTTTCCATTATTAATTCAAACCTTTCAGCATTACCCTCAATCCTTTTAATAGTGAACTGATTGGAAAGATCTAATGCTGCACCTAGGCAATCAAACCCTGGACCAATATTGGCTGTAGTAGAAGGAACTTCTACTACGACAGTTTGTCCTATTTTTGGCGGCCCCATGTTTTTATCCTTTAGCTAAGTTTCCCATTTGATTCGGCATTTAAGCGTGCTCTGCAAGCTGAACTGAATAATGTCGCTTTTGGATCTTTAAGAACAATCAATGGGATTTCCTTTAAATAAGATTGAAAGCGACCCTTATTACTAAATGCATTTAGGAAGTTAAAAGAGTTTATTCCATCGAGGTTTTTTGCGGCTGTTCCACCTGAAATCCATAACCCTGAAGAGCAAAGTTCTTGTAAAGCAAGGTCTCCAGCTGCAGATCCATAAGCATTTAGCCATAATTGCAAAGCTTCAGCCATTAATTTGTCTCCGTTATTTGCTTTTTCCCAAACAAGTGCGGGTAAATCTGTGAAAGCTGATTTGTCACTATCCATTTTTTTTAAAGTTTCCTGAAGTGGGTGGTTTTCATTTGATGGATCATCCAATTTCCATCTCGCAATCATTCCAAGGCCTTTCCCACTGACTATTCTTTCAATCGATACTCTTTGAATAGTTAGCTTCTTTTTTAGCCATTTGACTAATTCCCATTCGTTTTCTGTTCTTGGGGAAAATTCCCGATGACCACCTTCACTGGGAAATATAAAAATGTTTTTAGGTGTAATTAATCCTCTGGACATTCCTAAACCAGTTCCAGCTCCGATAATTGCAACTAATTTTTGGTTGGTTTTGGTCTCAGAATTTAAAGTTCCTTGGATTACTTCATATTGGTCATTTTTGAAAAATGGAATCCCATATATTAAAACTGAGAAATCATTTATTAATTCAATATTGTTTATTTTTGAAAGCTGAGATAATTCTTCTTTTTCTATATCCCAGCCTAGATTTGTAATCGTAACTTTCTGGTTTTTTATTGGGCCTGCTACTCCAATACATCCATATTCAGGGAGTGATATATGATTTGGTAAATGTTTAAAAAAATCTTCAAATATTGAGTAAAAAGATTCCCATTCTGAAGAAATATAGTATTTTTCAAATAATTTTTTTGGATAGTTCTCGTTTGAATAAATAGCTAATATAGTTTTTGTCCCTCCAAGGTCTCCAGCAAGTAAATTCATTCTTTATGAAATTGTTTTAATTATGATTTACTCTCAACTAAACTCTTTTTGCTGATTGATTCATCCATTATAAGTTTGAACTTATCCAAGGTCATTTTACCAAGATCTTTTCCCTCACGTGTTCTTACTGAGATTTCATTATTCTCTTCTTCTTTATCTCCAATAATTATCAAGAAAGGTATTCTTTGCATTGTGTGCTCTCTTATCTTAAAGCCCACTTTTTCGTTCCTTGTATCAACAGAAACTCTAAAACCATAATTTATTAATTTAGATTTAGTATCCATGCATGCATCGTTATTTCTGTCAGTTATCCCCATCACCACGATTTGAAGGGGGCATAACCATATTGGCAAGTTCCCAGAATAGTTCTCAATTAAAATACCAATAAATCTCTCAAATGAACCTAGAATTGCTCTATGCAGCATGACAGGGGGTTGTTTCTTTCCATCAACATCTATGTAGCTTGAATTTAGCCTTTCAGGCATTGAGAAATCTACTTGAATTGTTCCGCATTGCCAGACTCTGTTAAGACAATCTTTGAGGGAGAATTCAATTTTTGGGCCATAAAAAGCCCCTTCTCCAGGTAGCAAAGACCAATCTAATCCTTTTGAATCAAGAGCATCCGAAAGAGCCTTTTCTGATTTATCCCATACCTCATCACTTCCAACTCTTTTCTCTGGTCTTGTTGAGAGTTTAATGAGAATTGAATTAAAACCAAAGGCTTTATAGACTTCAAAAACAAGATCAATAAAGCTTTGAACTTCTTCTTGGATTTGTTCATTAGTGCAGAAAATATGTCCATCATCTTGTACAAAGTTTCTTACTCTCATTAATCCATGAAGAGCTCCAGATGGTTCATTCCTATGACAAGATCCAAATTCTGAAAGTCTTATTGGAAGATCACGATAGCTTTTTAAACCTTGATTAAATACTTGTACATGACATGGACAATTCATTGGTTTTATAGCATATTCTTTATTCTCAGATGTAGTAGTAAACATGTCCTCCTTAAATTTATCCCAATGTCCTGATTTCTCCCATAAACTTCTACAAACTATTTGAGGTGATTTTAATTCTTGATAATCATATTTTGAAATCGTTTCTCGAATAAAATCTTGTAAAACTCTATAAATAGTCCAACCATTTGGATGCCAGAAAATCATTCCTGGTGCTTCTTCTTGAAAGTGGAAAAGTGAAAGTTTTTTACCTAATTTCCTATGATCTCTTTTTTCTGCTTCTTGAATTCTATTAATATATTCTTTTAATTCTTTAGAATTCTTCCAAGCTGTTCCATATATTCTTTGAAGCATTTCGTTGTTAGAATCTCCTCGCCAATATGCACCAGAAACTTTCATTAATTTAAAAGCTCTTAGATGCCTTGTGTTTGGGACATGAGGTCCTCTACACATATCAATATACTCTTCATGTTTATATAGTTTTATAATTTCATCTTTAGGTATATTTTTAATTATATCTAGCTTGAATGTTTCACCTCTTTCTGAGAAAACTTGTGTTGCTTTTTCAGGAGAAACTACTTCTACATCTACATCATAATCTTTATTTATAAGTTCTTTTATTCTTTTTTCAATCTTCTCTAAATCTACAGGGGTAAATGTATCTTTGTATGAAATATCATAATAAAAACCATCCTCAATTACCGGGCCAATCGCCATTTTTGCATCAGGATATAACTGCTTTACTGCGTGACCAAGGAGGTGAGCGAATGAATGTCTAATAATTTCTAAACCTTCATTATCCTTTGATGTGATTATTTGTATTTCGGCATCATTCGTTATTGGAATACATGTATCCAAAAGATTACCATTGACCCTTCCCGCTAGTGCTGCCTTTGCTAAACCAGGACCAATATCTGTGGCTATTTTTTCAATTGTTACTGATGATTCATAGTTCTTTTCACTACCATCAGGTAAAGTAATTATTGGCATAATCGTCTATAGAGTTGAATAAAATCCAAGAGCATCTTTAACTCTCTTTAATGTTAACTTAGAAACCTCCTCGGCAGTAAGTTTGCCTTTATTTAGTATTGTTTTTAACTCTTCTGGATCATTCATTAATTCTTTATATTTTTCTTGAATTGGTTTGAGAACGTTAATCATTGCCTCTGTAAATTCTGGCTTGAACTTACCCCAGCCCATTTCTGCACAATACTCAGCTGCTTTTTCACGACCTAGGCCAGAAATTATTGAATAAATTGTTAAAAGATTATCAGCTTCAGGTCTTGAGTGATTTCCAAATTCTAATCCTAATTCTGAGTCAGTTTTTGCACGTTTTATTTTTTTAGTAATTACATCTGGACTGTCTAATAAAGTAATCCTACTATTTTCATTTGGGTCGCTTTTACTCATTTTCTTTGTTCCGTCTGTCAGGCTCATGACTTTGGAACACTCTTTCAAAATTAAGGGATTTGGAACTTTAAGTATTGGATTCTCTTTTGTTCCGAATTTTGAATTAACTCGTTGAGAAGCAATATCTCTCGCAAGCTCTAGATGCTGCTTTTGATCTTCTCCAACAGGAACCAAATCAGCGTCATAGAGAAGAATATCCGCTGCCATAAGAACTGGATAATCTAATAATCCAATAGATACATTGTCGCCTTGTTTAATTGACTTTTCCTTAAACTGAATCATTCTTTCCATCCAGTTTAAAGGAGTTAAGCAATTTAATATCCAGCAAAGCTCGCTATGGGCGCTTATCTGACTTTGAATGAATATTGAGCATTTATCAGGATTCATTCCACAAGCTATATACAAAGCCGCTGTAGATAGAGAATTTTGATGAAGAGATTTTGGCTCATGCGGAGTGGTTATCGCATGAAGATCAACAACGCAGACAAATGTTTCGTAATTTTCTTGTAATTCAACCCAATTTCTTATTGCTCCAAGCCAATTACCAATATGAACGTCTCCGGTGGGTTGAACTCCAGATAAGACTCGCTTCTGATTCACTTATCCTTGCTCGCTTGTATTTGTGGAATCATCTTCATTTGAACTTGCTTCTGTTGCTTGATCATTATCTTTTTCTTCAGGATCTTGAGCAACATTGTTTACCTGATCAGTATCAGCGACCTCTTGTTCTTTAACTGGTTTTTCTGGTCTTGCAAAAGGGTTGGGCTTTGTATTGACTGAGTTGTTATTTTCACCGTTATAGTTTCCCCTGTTACTTCTGCCTCTTCTTTGATCATTGGCAGGCGCTTGAGACCTATATTCGGCGACTAAATTTTCAAGATTTCCATCTTCAAGCATTTGGGCAAGAGTTCTTACTGCGAAACCTAGAACAGCGACAGTAGATCGAAGATTAAAGGCTTCTTGTAATGATCTGGCTGCTCGCATTTCATTATCACTTAAGCGAATACGAAAGCCTCCTTCTCTATTGTTAGGACCTCGACCACCTCTGAAATTATTACGGCCATTTTGTCTTTGGTTTTGGAAATCGCCACCATTAGATTGATTATTGGTGTAAGAGTCACCCATGAACATTTTTGCCAATAGGGGCAAGTGTGACGCATAGCCGGTACTTTTGCGACATATTTGAATATCTTGATTAGCACTTTCACATCTAATGATATTGATCTCAGCGGAATAATTTGATTTCTTTAGGCATAAATTTTCTTCTTAAAACGTAAAACCTTCTTTCTTTGCGGTTATTAAGGGAAAATTTGCTTTAAAATGAAAGTTAGCTAAGAAGAAACTGTATTTATTGAAATCGTGGAAAATCATTCATTAACAAAATCTCCTCTCTCCTTGCCTTCTTTTTCGATTCCGAAAATCAGTCTTTTTATTGGGCTAACCATCGTAGGTCAATGGGTTTTGAGTGATGTAGCCCATATTCCTGGGGGTGGACTTGGATTGCTGCTAGGAGTTGGTTGTGTTTTTTATTTTTTAAAACCAGGAAAGGTTTCATTTGATGCTCCCTCTACTGTTCAAGGATGGGTAAGAAGATGTCATGACGTTTTAGAGAATTTTGAGTACTTACTTGAGGATGGAGAGCAAAGTGAAAGAAAAAAAGAGAGAATAAATTCCTTGCAAAAAATTATTGATAGAAGCGAGGATCAAAACATTGGTTTCTTGAAAACAAAAGGCGTAAAATTACCCGATAAAGAGCAATTGGAAAAAGTTTTAGGAATAAAAAATAAAATAAAAGTATCTTTTCCATCAGCTCTTCCGGTAAGAGATCGAAATTGGATTTTGCCAGATTTAATCCAAGAACAAGATTTTATTGTTTATTCTTTGGCACTTCCAATGAGTGCAGCTGATCTTTTATGGATTAAAAATATCCCTACAGATCAACCGGCCTGGCTAATGGTTGCCAGTAAAGAATCTACTGATTGGTCCGATGAGCGAAATGCATTAGAGGCTCAATTACCAGATAGATGGACTAACAGAGTATTGAAATGGGATGGATCTCAAACTGAGATGGCAACGGTTCTTTCTCCAATTAAGAAACTTCTTGAAAATCCAAAGAAGAATACAGACATTACTAAGCAAAGACTTTTATCTCGATTGCATACTTCTTGGCAAAAAGATTTAGAAAAATTAAGAAGAGAAAAATTTCAGGTTATTCAAACAAGATCTCAGTGGATAGTTGCTGGTATTGTTTTCGCCTCCCCTGTCGCCTCAACTGATTTGCTTGGAGTTGCAGTTGTTAATGGCTTGATGATTAAAGAAATGTCGAAAATATGGTCCTCCAAAATGAAGCCAGAATTACTTGAGGCAGTCTCACGACAACTAGTAATGGCTGCTATCGGTCAAGGAGTTGTTGAATGGAGTGGACAGTCCTTGTTGAGTTTGGCAAAGCTTGATGGTTCCTCTTGGGTAGCTGCGGGAACAATCCAGGCCTTGAGTGCTGCTTATTTAACAAGAGTGGTTGGAAGATCGATGGCTGATTGGATGGCTCTTAACAATGGAGTAACTCAACCTGATTTAGAACTTATTAAGCAACAAGCTCCTCAACTAGTATCAAAAGCTGCTGAGCTAGAAAGAGTTGATTGGGTGGCTTTTTTAAAGCAATCAAAAGAATGGATTCAGTCTCAATCTATTAATTACAAAGTTAAATCAGTTTAAGTTTATAATTTTTCTTCTAGTATATCTTTGACTTATATTTATATAAAATAACAATATTTTCTAATTCAAATATATGTTTAATAACAAGATTTTTTTCTATTTGCTTTATAAGAAAAACAAGTTAATAAGCTTATTTATTTTTCTTACTTTCAATGTTTTTGCCTTGACAGCATGTGTAAATAAAAACACTTATAGATTAGACGAAGAAAGATTTTTCGTCTTAACTACTTTTACAATTTTGGCAGATCTTGCTAGAAATGTTGCTGGGGATAGACTTTTAGTTGAATCAATAACTAAACCAGGAGCTGAAATCCATAGTTATCAATTTACACCCAGTGATATTGTAAAAACTAAAGGGGCAAAACTGATTATTGAAAATGGTTTAGGGCTTGAAGCATGGTCTTCGAAATTTTTGATGAGCTCGGGTGATATCCCCAATGTGAAATTAACCGAGGGGATAAAGCCATTATTGATAGAGGGCGATTCTTATTCAGGAAAGCCAAATCCTCATGCCTGGATGTCGCCTAAGAAAGCTATGCATTATGTAGATAAAATAGTTGAAGCTTTTATCAAAATCGATCCTGATGGAGCTCTTGAATACTCATCTAACGCTTCAACCTATAAAGCTAAGCTTCAATCTCTTGATAAAGAGCTAAGAGATTCTTTATCCTCTATTCCTAAAGAAAGAAGATTTTTGGTGACATGTGAAGGAGCCTTTTCTTATCTTGCTCGTGATTACGGAATGAAAGAGGCATATTTGTGGCCAGTTAATGCTGAAAGTCAGGTAACCCCAAGGAGAATGGTGAATCTAATAAAAACAATTAAAGAGAATGAAATCCCAACAATTTTTTGT
Source organism: Prochlorococcus sp. AG-402-K04 (assembly GCA_003216895.1). Classification (GTDB taxonomy): domain Bacteria; phylum Cyanobacteriota; class Cyanobacteriia; order PCC-6307; family Cyanobiaceae; genus Prochlorococcus_B. Next base: position 20,585 of record QCID01000010.1, read on the forward strand.
GAAAGCACTGTGAGCTCAGAAGCTCAAATGGAAGTTGCAAAATCAAGCGGAGCTGTTTTTGGTGGAACCTTCTACGTTGATTCACTCTCAGATTTAAATGGACCTGCACCAACCTATATAGATTTACTAAGGCATAATGTTCGATTAATTACTGAGGGCCTATCCGTTTCAGCAGTGAAAAAATAATGAACCCAATTTTTAAAAGTCACGAGAAAGATTTTATGCGTATTGAGGCAGATCAAGTTTGTGTTGATTACAACGGTACAGTTGCTCTATATGACGCAAGTTTAAATTTAAAAGCGGGATCTATATGTGGCCTTGTGGGGATGAATGGTGCAGGAAAATCAACCTTTTTCAAAGCGCTAATGGGGTTCGTTAGACCATCAAGGGGGAAAATAAGGATTAATGGTATCAAGGTTAATCAAGCGCAGAAGGAGCAATCGGTTGCATATGTTCCACAAAACGAAGGAATAGATTATTCATTTCCTGTGAGTGTTTGGGATGTTGTGATGATGGGAAGATATGGCGCTATGAATATTTTCCGAATACCAAGAGAATCAGATAGAAGAGCTGTTGTTCATGCGCTTGAAAGAGTTGATCTTTTGGATCTCAGAGAAAGACCAATAGGATCTTTATCTGGAGGACAGCGCAAAAGAGCTTTTCTTGCAAGAGCAATTGCTCAACGTGCATCAGTACTGCTTTTAGACGAGCCTTTTTCCGGAGTTGATGTGCCCACTGAAAAGCTTATGGCTGAGCTATTTCTTCAGTTTCGACAAGAAGGACACACTATTTTGATCTCTACTCATGATTTGAATCATGTCCGTGATTTTTGTGATTTTGTTGTCCTTATCAATAAGACAGTTCTTGCGTATGGTGAAACTTCGGAAGTTTTTACTTCGGAAAACTTAAATAAAACATTTGGAGGAATTCCACCAAATCCTTTATCAGGTCCAACGTCAAGCAAAGATTTTATAAATGAGTGAATTTTTAATTTCCATTACGCCAATTGATTGGCTACTGGATCCATTAACTCATGACTTCATGAGAAGAGCTTTAATGGTTAGTGCATTGGTGGGAGGCGTATGTGGACTTTTATCTTGTTATATGACATTAAAAGGCTGGGCATTAATGGGTGACGCGGTCTCTCATGCGGTTATGCCAGGAGTAGTTGTCGCTTATGCATTAGGTCTCCCTTTTTCCGTAGGTGCTTTTGTTTTTGGAGTTGGCTCAGTTGCTTTGATTGGATTTGTTAAACAGAAATCTAGAATCAAAGAAGATACAGTTATAGGACTTGTTTTTACTGGATTTTTTGCATTAGGTCTTGTTTTGGTTTCAAAGATTAAAAGTAATATTGATCTAATGCAAATACTTTTTGGAAGTCCTTTAGGAATTTCACGATCAGATGTTAACCAGACTTTAATTATTTCATTTATCGTTATATCTGTTTTGCTTGTATTTAGAAAAGATTTAATGCTTTATTGTTTTGATGCGAAGCATGCTAGATCTATAGGAATAAATACAGGTATACTTCATTATTTATTGTTAACGTTATTATCTTTATCCGCAGTCGTTGGTTTGCAAACTGTTGGTATAATTCTTGTAGTAGCAATGCTTATTACTCCTGGTGCTACAGCATACTTGCTTACTGATCGTTTTGATAAAATGACTTTATTAGCAGTTATTAGCAGCTCATTCTCGAGTATTTTAGGTGTCTATATTAGTTATTGGTCAGATATTGAAACAGGTGGATCTATTGTTTTAGTTCAAACATTAATATTTCTAGTAGCATTTTTATTTGCCCCAAGATATGGAATATTTAAAAATCAAACTTTTATAAATAATAATTAAGTTAAGCAAACGATGAGCAATCTCTCTACTGAACAAAAATGGAGCTGGTGGCCACTTTTACCGCTCTATCCATATGGGAGAAAAAGAACAATATTCAGGGAATTAGTTCCTAATCAAATTTGGAGTTTTGAACAACTTCAGGGAATTTATTATGTTGCTGTCCCAGTAAGGCTATTAGTTGTAAGAGTAAAGAATGGATTGATGATAATCAATCCTCTCCCTCCGACGAAAGAATTGCTAAGTGACATAGATGTACTAGTGAAAAAAATCGGTCCTGTCAAAACTATTGTTTTACCTACGGCCTCTGGTTTGGAGCATAAAATTGCTCTTCCTGCTTTAGCTAGAGCTTTTCCTGATTCAAAAATATGGGTTTGCCCAGGGCAATGGAGTTTTCCATTTCAATTGCCTTTTGATTGGTTGGGAATTCCTTCCATAAGAACAAATATTTTATTGGCTGATGGATTCCCTCATAGTGATTATTGTGACTGGTTTCCATTGGGACCAATTGATATTGGACTAGGACGCTTTCAAGAAATATCTTGTTTTCATAAACCATCAAAATCTTTATTGGTTACTGATGCTCTTGTGGGTATAGAAGAGACTCCTCCAGAGCTTTTTGATTTAGACCCTACCCCATTATTGTTTCATTCAAGAGAGAAAGGGTCTGAAGAACTTATTGATACGCCAATTGCGAGAAGAAAAGGATGGCTTCGATTGGTTCTTTTTGCTTCCTACTTAAGACCAGAAAAGTTGGTCATACCGAAAATAAAAGAAATTTTTGGAAATTCTTTTAAACCAAACTTAAGAAATAAAAGAGCTCATTTTGGTATATATCCTTTTTCTTGGCAGCAAGGCTGGGAGTTGTCTGCTAAAAAAATTGTTGGAAAAAAAACTCCTCTTATACAAATTGCACCTGTAATAGAAAGGCTGGTTTTCCCTAGAGGACAAAAAGCTTTAATAACTTGGCTCAATAAAGTTGAATCCTTGCAAGGTCTTTCATGGCTAATTTCTGCTCATTACAGCGGAAAAGTTAGATTTTCAAAAAATGACATAAAGGTGTTAAAAAATAAAATTAAAAAATCTGACTGGGCTAACAGCAAAGGTGATTTTGGATTTTTAAGCTGGTTAGATCAAAAATTGTTAAAAATCGGCGTAGTACCTAAAAAACCTCTTGAAAAATTTAGTGATTGATATTTAGTTAAATTTTATCTGGGTCGACTGACATCTCTTCATCAGATAAAAGTGTTTCCTCTAACTGTTTCCTTTGCTCCATTTGTCTTAGAAAGTAACCTGTCATCATTGCTGAAGCTAATAAACTAGCCAAATTATCCTTACTAGAAGTTACTTTTACCTCAAATTGCTCTCCAGGAAGCATCCCAAGTAAACCTTGTACGTTGTGACGAATTATTTCTTGAATTTCGGGACTGGCAGATTTTGCAACTCTTTGGAGAACGTCTGCAGGTTGATCTTGTAAATATTGAATTAGAGCATTTGCCTCATGACCTTCATTATTGTCTGTAGCTAAAAATTCAGGATTAAACATCCAGCTTTTTCAATTTAATTACACAATATCGCAAAATGTACTCCAATAAAATTTAATTTAGGTTATGGGAACCGAATAGGTCCTATTTTTTTTAATGGCCAATACCTTGCAAGTGCCGTGCCTATAAGATTTTCTTCTGGTAGAGCACCCCATACATGAGAGTCTAAACTGTTATTTCGGTTGTCTCCTAAAACCCAAAGTGAATAGTCAGGTACATTTATTGCTTCCATTTCATATTGGATAGGTTCTTTAATCCAAGGTTCACTTATTTGTTTTTCATTTCTATATAATTTTCCATCAGTAACTTCTATCTTGTCTCCGGGTAATCCAACGACTCTTTTTATCAACGCTGAACCATCACTGTAACCTGCTTCTGTAAGAATTTTTGGAGGTTTAAAAATAACAATTGTATTTAAATTTAAATGTTTATTTAGTTTTTTATTAAGTCTTGGGGTTATTTTTTCTATCAATATTCGGTCTTGAATTTGCAAAGTTGGAATCATTGATCCAGATGGAATCCATCTAGGTTCAACTGCTTGCCATCTTAATAAAAGCGCAATTAGTATCCAAATAAACAAACCTTTCCAACTATTTTGGTTTTGATTCTTTTTTGATCTAGAGGAAGTCATGAATTTTCTTTGTTTTAGTTTCTTGTTGGAAAGTTTTTTACAAAAATCGAAGTAGTTTTTCTTTTGACAATTTCAGTAGCACGTTCCAATTTTTTTATTAGCTTAGAGCTCCTTAAAACTTTAGTAGCAAAGGGAGTGAAATTTTTTGTCCTTTGCCCTGGTAGCAGATCAGGCTCTCTTGCTTTAGCAGCAGCAAGCCTCTCAAAAAGAAAAGAATTAACTCTCATAACATCAATTGATGAAAGGTCAGCGGCATTCCTTGCTTTGGGAATAAGTGCAGCTAGCGGACAAGTAAGTTGTGTAATTACAACTTCTGGAAGTGCTGTCGCAAATCTTTTGCCAGCGGCTGTTGAAGCAGATAGGTCATGCCACCCCCTTTTGTTCTTAACTGCAGATAGACCTTTGCGATTAAAAGAATGTGGAGCTAATCAAGCAGTTAATCAACAGGATTTTTTGAAATCTGTTTGTAGACATTTTGATGAATCTCCAAAAGAAGGAATTCATTTGATTTCTAAAGAGAGACTGACATCTTTAATTGGAAAATCATTCGAAATGGCTTCAAACATTCCTGGACCAGTTCATATTAACCTTGCTTATGAAGAACCTTTGCATCCTTGCGAAATTGACCAGAAAGAAGTTCTTGATGGATGGCTCCTTGAAGGATTTTTAAAGGACAAAAATTCTTCAAATGAGATTGAGACTGTTAAAGATTTTCCATCCTTAAAACTACCAAAACTTGATCCATTTTCTTTAGGAATAATTATTGTTGGACCATGGAGAGGAAAAGCAAAACAACTTTTTTCTTTTAGGGGCGCATTAAAGAAATGGCAAAAATTAACTGGATGGCCAATTCTTGCTGATCCACTTTCTGGGGTTCTAAATGATCAAGAGGGTTTAATAAATCACTGGGATCTTTTTTTCTCAACAGGTTTATTTGAAAAAATCAAAGAGATTCAAGTTCTACGTTTGGGTCCAATACCACCAAGTAGAGAATTACAAACTTGGCTTAAAAAACCTGGAAAAGTCCAATTACTTATTACAGAGGGAGATTGTCGAAATCTTGATCCAATAGGTGGCTCAACTCAATTTAGTAAAGGGTTATCGTATTGGGTTGATAAACTGCTTGAGGGTATTCCCTCAAAGCCAGCAATAGATAAAAAAAATGTTAGTCAAAAGTTGACTAAAGAGCTTTTAAAGTATGATTTATTTATCCATGATTGGCTTGATAAAAGATTATTCAGAAAGGGATTAATTACTGAACCTGCATTAGCTAGATTGCTTCCTCGATTGTTGCCAACTTCTATCCCTGTGATGCTTGCTTCAAGTAGTCCAATAAGAGATTGGTTGAGTTATTCGGGAGAGGGGGCTTTCCTCAGAAGGTGTTTTGGCTTTAGGGGGGCATCAGGAATTGATGGGACACTTTCAATGGGTATGGGATTATCAATAATTATGGGAAGAATGATTTTGGTCACAGGTGATTTAGCACTTCTTCATGATACAAATGGTTGGCTATTTTCAAAGGATAAAAATATCAGTCTAATTGTAATCATGATTGATAATGGAGGAGGGGGTATTTTTAATCAATTAAATATCGATAGAATTCAAGAAGGAGATTTTGAAGAAATTTTTCTTATGCCTCAGCAAGTTTGTCATCTTACACTTGCTAAAGCCTATGGATTGAAATATAAGCAAGTTGCTTGCTTGGATGATTTAGAACAAGCAATTGAATGGAGTTTTTCTTTATCAACAAATGTATTAATAAGAGTTTGTACTAACTCTTTTGAAGATCATTCATTGAGAGTAAGTTTACGTGATGATCTAAAAAAATCATTACCTCAGAATTTATCAAGTTTTGACTAAATTTAATTTAAACAATGACTTTAAAACCTTTTACCCCTAAAAATATTTCTAGAAGAGTTCTCCCAGGAGAAATTATTACCTCATGGGTTGCTGTTGCTGATTACAAAGATATCCTGCTTGACATAAGTCCTGAAGGAATTGCTCGCATTGCCATAAATCGTCCAGAGAAAAGAAATGCTTTTCGACCTCAAACAATTTCAGAACTTTGTGATGCATTTATCAGAATAAGAGAAGATCCAAAAATTGGAGTGGTTTTATTGACAGGGGTAGGACCTTCCAAGGATGGAAAGTTCGCTTTTTGCTCTGGAGGAGATCAGGCTATACGTGGAAGTGGAGGATACCTCGGTGATGATGGAATCCCGCGTTTAAATGTTCTTGATTTGCAGCGTATAATTAGAAGCCTTCCTAAAGTAGTTATTGCTCTTGTCCCTGGTTTCGCAATCGGGGGTGGACATGTTTTACATTTGATTTGCGATTTAAGTTTGGCTGCAGATAATGCAATGTTTGGTCAAACAGGACCTAAAGTAGGAAGCTTTGACGCAGGTTTTGGTTCAAGTTATTTAGCAAGGGTTGTAGGTCAAAAGAAAGCTAGAGAAATTTGGTTCCTATGCAGGAAATATGGAGCAAAGGAAGCATTAGATATGGGGCTAATAAATGCCATCTCACCAGTTAATTTGCTTGAGTCAGAAGGAGTTAAATGGGCTAGAGAAATACTTCAAAACAGTCCAACCGCTATAAAGTGTCTGAAATTTTCTTTTAATGCTGATACTGATGGATTAGCAGGTATCCAAGAGCTTGCTGGCCAGGCAACACATCTTTTTTATACGACTGATGAGTCAAAGGAGGGACGAAATGCTTTCATGGAGAAAAGGGATCCTGATTTTTCTGAATCAAAATGGCTTCCATGATTTTATTTGGTTTATCCAAAAGATAAATCTTTCTTTTTCATGAATTAAATGAGAATACTTTTTGCTGCTGCTGAATGCGCCCCAATGATAAAGGTTGGAGGTATGGGTGATGTTGTTGGTTCATTACCTCCTGCGCTTAAAAAACTTGGGCATGACGTTCGATTAATAATTCCAGGGTATGGAAAGCTATGGACCTTGATGGATATTGCTTCTGAGCCTATCTTTCGGGCTAACACAATGGGTGTTGACTTCGCTGTTTTTGAAACAAGGCATCCCTCAAATGGGTTGCCAATTTATTTAGTTGGACATCCATGTTTTGATTCTGAGCGTATTTACGGAGGAGAAGATGAAGATTGGAGATTTACTTTTTTTGCTAGTGCAGTCTCTGAATTTGCATGGAACTCATGGAAACCACAAGTCCTCCATTGTCATGATTGGCATACTGGAATGATCCCCGTTTGGATGCATCAAGACCCCGAAATCAGCACGGTATTTACTATTCATAATCTAAAGTACCAAGGCCCATGGAGATGGAAACTTGATCAAATAACTTGGTGCCCATGGTATATGCATGGTGATCACACTATGGCATCAGCAATGTTGTATGCCGATAGAGTTAATGCAGTATCTCCTACTTATTCAAGGGAAATAAGAACATCTGAATATGGAGAAAAATTAGAGGGACTTTTAAATTATATTTCTGGGAAATTACGTGGAATATTAAATGGAGTTGATCTAGATGAGTGGAATCCAGCAACAGATAATTCATTGCCAGCTAAATTTAGTGTAGATAATATTTCTGGTAGAGCAATTAATAAAAGAGTCCTCCAAGAAAGAATGGGACTTGAAGTCAATCCAGATAAATATCTAATGGGAATGGTTGGTAGGCTTGTTGATCAAAAAGGTATTGATCTTTTACTTCAAGTCGCTAATAGGCTTCTTTCTTATACTGACTCTCAAGTAGTTGTTCTTGGCACTGGAGATCGCTATTTAGAGTCATCGTTATGGCAACTAGCAATTGAGTATCCTGGCCGTTTTTCTGTTTTTCTTACTTACGATGATGCATTATCTAGGCTCATTTATGGAGGTGCTGATGCATTCCTAATGCCTAGTCGTTTTGAGCCATGTGGAATCAGCCAATTATTAGCTATGCGCTATGGTGCTATTCCGATCGTTAGAAAAGTAGGAGGTTTAGTTGACACAGTTGAACCTTATAACCCTATGAATGAAACAGGTTCTGGATTTTGCTTTGATCGGTATGAACCAATAGACTTTTATACAGCATTAGTTCGTTCTTGGGAAGCGTATAGGCATCAAAAAAGTTGGAAGAAGTTACAACTAAGAGCGATGTCAAATAAATATAGTTGGGATAGATCTGCTAAGGAATATGAATTAATGTATAAAGATGTCTGTGGAATTAAGGAGCCTTCTCCTGACGCCGCTGAGGTTGAAAAGTTTTCTTATGGACAAGAAGCTGACCCTTCACGTAAAGGGAAAAAAATAAAATTATAGGATTTTTGATTATTTACATTACCTAGCCTCTGTTAAATATTTGTATGGAGATTACTTTTAAGGACTTAGTTAAACTATGGGGGAAGCCATTTAATCAAAAGGAAATAGATCTTAATTCTCCTGTTGGTCGTATATCTACTGATTCTAGGACAATTGAAAAGGGTGATTTCTTTGTCCCTTTAGTAGGCAATATCTTTGATGGTCATGATTACTTAGATATGGCTTTTGATATTGGCATACAGGCAGCAATTGTTTCTAAAAAATTTAATGGTTTGGTACCTATTGACCTGACTCACTGGGTGGTTTCAGATACTCTGCACGCCTATCAACAGATTGCATTGCTTCATCGGAGAAATTTAAATCTTCCTGTAGTTGCTGTTACTGGTTCTGTTGGTAAAACAACTACAAGAGAATTGATTCGGGCAATACTGTCTCCTCTTGGTGAAATTGTTTCAAGTAGAGGTAATGAGAATAATGATGTAGGTGTTTCAAAAACTCTGCTTAGAGGATTAAAAACAGATGCTGCATTTGTTCTTGAAATGGGCATGCGTGGCTTCGGTCAAATTGAACGTCTCTCTCGAGTTGCTGAACCTGATATTGCTATAATTACAAATGTGGGACAAGCTCATATTGGTATTCTTGGCAGTAGAGAAAATATTGCAAAAGCCAAGTCGGAAATCACATCAAATCTAAGATCTGATGGCGTTGTGATTATTCCTTTTGGTGACAACCTTTTAGAAAAAGCTTTATTAGAAAAATGGTCAGGACGTGTTGTTCGTGTTGCTATAGAGGGCTCTTCGCTGAATTGGTTAGGTTCCAATGATGAGTATTTCTCTTTTCAAGATATTGAGCCAGACTATATTTCTCAAATTGATATGAAAAATAATTTCATGTTTTTTGAAGGAAGTCAATTTAAATTGCCCCTTGAAGGAAGACATAATGCTATGAATTTTCTTATGGCATTGATCGTCGCAAAAGAATTAGGACTATCAATAAAGAATCTTGATCAATTAAAAATAAATATGCCAATGGGAAGAAATAGATTGGTTAAATGTGGACAATATTTAGTTTTAGATGAGACTTACAATGCATCGCCTGAATCTGTTATTGCATCTTTAGAGTTATTGGTAAGCAAGCCTGGCAGACATTTTGCAGTTTTAGGTACGATGCTTGAGTTGGGTCCTGAGAGTATTTCCCTTCATCATAAAGTTCTTAAAAGAGCTGTTGAATTAGGTCTTGCTGGAATTGTTTTTGTCTCTTGTGGAGAGGAATCTAATATCATAAAAAATATAATCAAAGAATTACCAAATCATGATGTTGTAAGTACACCAAGAGATGCTGCTAAATCATTATTGTCATGGCTTTTACCGGGAGATAATATTTTAATTAAAGGTAGTCGTAAGTTGGAATTGGAAAAAATATTACCTTATTTACAGAAATAACTTCTTGTTGTATTTAATCAGTCTTGGTTCTAATAATTGCTTTTGATCTTTCAACAACTAAACTTTTATCGGGAATATCTTTACTTATTGTTGAGCCTGCACCAATGGTTACATGTGATCCGATTTTAATGGGTGCAACTAGGACTGAATTTGCTCCGGTTTTTGAATAATCATCAATAATTGTTCTATGTTTATTTTTGCCATCAAAATTAGCTGTAATAGTCCCTGCTCCAATATTAATATTTTTCCCTAGATCTGAATCACCTAGATAGCTTAAATGATTAACTTTTGTTCCTTCACCAATAAAACTTTTTTTTATTTCTACAAAGTTCCCTATCTTAGAATTTTTACTTATGTTTGATTCCGGTCTTATGTGAGCGAATGGACCAATTGAGGTGTTATTTCCAATCGTTGCTTCATTGATAAATGAATGAATGGCTAATACATTTTCCGCAAGTGTTGAATTTGTTATGACACTACCTGGTCCTAAATGACATCCATTGCCAATATTGCATCTACCACGAAAATGAGTTTGTGGCTCAATAATTACGTCTGTACCAAAGTTTGAATCCTCACTCAGCGAACAACTAATAGGATCAACGAATGAGACCCCCTTGCTCATCCATAAGGATTTAAGCTTTTCTTGGATGTAATTTTCGCATTCTGATAGTTGGAACCTATCATTAATTCCCTTGATCTCGAATGGATTATCTACCTCAAAATGCAATGATCTTTCGAGTAAGCTTATAGTATCTGTTAGATATATTTCATTTTGACTATTTTGGTTAGATAATAAGTTTAAAACATCTGATAATTGTTGCCAATTAAAACAATATATACCCGCATTTATTAATTTATTTTTTCGCTGTTCATTATTGCAATCTCTCTCTTCGATAATATTTTTTACAAGTCCCGATTCATCTGTGAATACTCGCCCATATCCTGTGGGAGAGTCTAACCTTGCAGATAAAAAAGTTACACTCGCATTGGATTCTTTGTGAAAGTTTAAAAGTGAACTTAGAGTTTCCTCTTTTAATAGTGGTACATCACCATTTAATACTAAAAGCTCTCCATTAAATTCTTTTAATCTAGGACTTAATTGCTGGATGGCATGACCTGTTCCATTTTGAGGTTGCTGAAGAACAAAATCTAAGTCTTGATGATTTTTCAGAGAGTCCTCTACTAAGTTGGCTTGATGTCCTACAACTATGAATCTTCGGCTTGGATGGAGGCCCTGAGTACAGGACAAAACCCTATCAATAAGTGATTTTCCTGCTAAAGGATGGAGAACCTTAGGTAGCTTACTTTTCATTCGCGTACCTTTTCCAGCCGCTAAAATTGCGATAGCAAGCATTAGATTACTTTTTTGAAGAAATCTAATTCCTTTATTGTCATTGCGCAGTATTCCATCGTTTTCTCCAAGATGAAGTGTTTATTAATTGACTTTTAGATTGCTCTATTTCTCTTGTTGAAATTATTTCTTTAGAGGTCCCTCTTCCTGTTGGATCTCGGTAAGGAATAGATGAACGCGTATCAAGGTGTTCTACTTCCCTTGTGCTTAGGTCTTTAAGCTGACAATTTTTTACAATCGACTGTTTTTTTAATTTTTTTCTCATAGCAACTGTCCCTGAACTCCATTTTCTTTCATCATCGATTGATGGAACTATTGAATAGATTTTTAAACCTGCTCTTTTGAAACTCGCTCTAATTGAGGCAGCAGTTGAATATGTTATCAAGCGCCCCTCTACAGATAGCCTTCCGGTTAATAAAGAGATGAATTCCTCGCTCCATAGCTCTGGACATTTTTGTGGAGAAAAAGGATCAAGAAGAATTAAATCAAATTTTAAAGAATCGTGTATTTCGTATATTTTTTGTCTTGCATCTCCCCAGTGAATAGTTCCTTCGTTAAAACCATCATTCCATTTCCCTGATTTGTTTAAGCAATTAAAAAAATGCAATACTTTTGGAGACCAAATTTTATGAAATATCTTTTCATTAAGTGCAAGATTTAGAGGACTTTGATCAATCTCAAGCCCATGCCATTCAATTTTTATATTGCTTTGAAGTAACTCTTCGAGAATACATCCTGTATTATAGCCCAATCCCAAACAAACATCTAAAACAACTATTTTTTCAGTGTTAGAAAATTGTTCTAATTGAGCGGGTAAGAGATATTTATTAATTGATTCTCTAAGTGCTCCATTCTTATCATGAAATCCTTCTTCATAGCTCAAGCTATAAAGACTTAAGCTTCCATCTTTTGTCGTATGTTTTTTAAGAACATCCAATTTTAAGAGATGCTAATTTTTTTGTTGAAGTCTCTTAAGATCTCTCCAGAAATCAGGGTATGAGATTGCTGCAGCTTCACTACGTCGTAATGTCGAATTAGAATTAGCCATTATTGATGCAATAGCCAAGCTCATTGCTACACGATGATCATCTTCACTATCAAGCTCGCATCCTTTTAAATTATCTACTCCATAAATGGTTAAACCATCTTGATGTTCATCTACTTTGGCGCCCATTCTTTTTAATTGCCTGGCCATCACCTCTAAACGATCAGTTTCTTTAACTCTCAATTCACTTGCTCCTTTTATTTGGCTGATACCATTACAAAAACATGCTGCTACAGATAAGATGGGCACCTCGTCTACTAGTCGAGGCATTATCTCCTCATCAAGCGTAAATGGTTTCAAATTTTCTTTGTAAAGAACTTCTATGTCTCCAACAGGTTCACCAGCTACATCTCTTTTGTTTGTTATATTGATACTTGCTTCCATTGTTTCTAATACATCAAGTATTCCAGTCCTCGTTGGATTTAGACCAACATTTTCAATTATAATTTCTGATCCTGGTATGATGCTACCTGCCACTAGCCAGAATGCAGCGGAACTAATATCACCCGGAACAATAATTGATTGACCTTTTAACTCTTTGCCAGGGAAAACTGTTATATGTCTACCCATTTCGCCACCTATCTCTAGATTGGCTCCAAAAGCTTTTAACATCCTCTCGCTATGATCTCTTGATCTGGCCGGTTCAATAACAGTTGTTGAACCTTCAGCCTTAAGGGCAGCAAGGAGGATTGCGGATTTTATTTGAGCACTTGCCACTGGCGTCCCAATTACGGCACCTCTTAATTTATTCCCCATAATCGAGAGAGGAGCAAAGTCTCCACCAGATCTCCCGGAAACTTTAGCTCCCATCATTTTTAATGGCTGCCCTACTCTTTTCATTGGCCTGTTTCGGAGTGATTTATCTCCTGTAAGGATGAAATGATGGTCCTCTTGACCTGCTAATAACCCCATTATTAATCTCATAGTTGTTCCTGAATTTCCGCAATTCAAAATATCTTGAGGCTCTTGGAGACCATTTAATCCAACGCCATCAACTTCAACAAATTTCCCTTTTTCAATAGGACTAATCTTTACGCCCATTGATCTCAGGCATTCAGCTGTACTTAATGGGTCTTCGGCAGGTAAAAGGCCCTCAATTATTGTTTTCCCGTTAGCAATAGCCCCAAACAGTAATGCTCGGTGTGATATTGATTTATCTCCAGGTACTTTCACTTTCCCACAGAGCTCACCTCCTTTTTGAAGATCTCTTAAAGACTGATCTTTAGTGGGAACTTTCAATGAAAAACATTACATTTATTATATTTTATTTATCGATAAGCTTTATTCCTGATTTATGAATTGTTTATTTGTTTTTGACGCATTATTTCATCTATAACGTACCCAAATAATTCTGGACTTGGTTGGTTGGTTTCCAGATCAGACAACCCAAGTTCTTCCCATCTTTCATCGATTTTATCTTCAAGTTCTTTAGGCCTTGTTAATGGTTTGCCCCAATCATGATTCTTCTCCGGACCGATTTTTGTAGTCGCATCAATAGCTAATCTCCCTCCTAATCCTATATGTTCACTCGCGAAGTCAAGCGTGTCAAATGGAGTATTCTCAAGTATAAATAAATCTCTCTGAGGGTCAACTTGGCTGGATAAGACCCAAACTACTTGTCTAGGGTCTCTCACGTTAATAATGGAGTCGACGACGACGACAAATTTTGTATAGGTAAATTGGGGTAAAGCGCTCCAAAATGCCATTGCAGCTCTTTTAGCTTGTCCTGGATATGCTTTATCAATAGAGATAACTGCTAACTTGTAACTCAAAGCTTCCATAGGTAGGAAAAAATCAACAATCTCAGGTATTTGTTGTTTAAGTATTGGAGTATAAATTCGATTTAATGCTATAGCGAGCATTGCCTCCTCTTTTGGAGGCCTACCGCTGAAGGTTGTTAAAAATATTGGTTTTTTCCTTTGAGTCATACAGTGGAATCTAATCAATGGTGAGGATTCAGCACCCCCATAGAACCCCATGTGGTCTCCAAAAGGACCATCCATCATCTCTTCTCCTGGAGATATTGATCCTTCCAGAACAATTTCACTGTGACTAGGGACCTGAAGATCGATAGTTTTGCATTTTGTTAATCGAACACCTTCTCCTGCATATAAACCTGCAAATAGCCATTCACTGAGCTGTACTGGAATTGGAGTTGCTGCAGCCATGACAAGAAGTGGATGAACTCCAATAGCGACAGCGACTTCTAGCTTTTTATTCATGGCAGCTGCTTTGCGAAGATGCCTGGCTCCTCCTCTGACACTTAACCAATGAACTGTCATGCTTTTGGCAGATTGTCTTTGGAGTCGATAAACACCAACGTTTGGTACGCCTGTTTCAGGATCTTTTGTTATTACTAGACCTAAAGTGATGGCTCCTCCAGCATCCTCTGGCCAGGGGCGTAAAAGTGGTAAATGATTTAGATCCAAATCTTTTTCTTCAATTACTTTCTGATGGCACGGCGGTAATAGATCAATATCGGGGCGAGCTTTAAGCAGATCCCAGGCAACTGAGGCAAAAGCTTTGGTCTCTTTGAATCCTTTTGGAGGACGTGGTTGCTGTAGAAGGGCGAGCTTTTTCCCTAAATCCTCCAATTCTTCTTGCTTCTCTAAGCCCATACTCCAAACCACCCGTTCCATTGTTCCAAGTAAATTGACTGCAACAGGGATTGATGATCCTTTTACATTTTCAAAAAGTAGCGCAGGTCCTCCAATCCCCAGGACTCGGTCGCTAATTGCTGCAATTTCTAAGTCACTATCAACTGGACTGCTTATTCTCTTTAATTGACCTTTCTTTTCTAGAAGAGTAAGAAAATCTCTGATGTCCCTTGTAAGAGGTTCTTGACGAAATAATTTCATGAAGGTCTTGACGGTTACTCTATTGATCTAGTTACTGTGACGCAACTTACCAGTATTTGTGGAAATGAAACTTTCTTATTTTTATGTGGCAGCAGATGTGCCTATTGGAATTATTCCTGAATCATCAGTAGTAATTGATGTTCTCAGGGCTACAACAACTATTGCCTGGGCTCTTGAAAATGGAGCTGATTCAGTACAAGTTTTTGCAGATGTTGATGAACTTAAAAATCAAGCAAAGACTTTTGATTCTAAAGATAAAATACTTGTTGGAGAGAGAGGAGGTAAAAAATTAGATGGTTTTGACTTGGGAAATTCTCCATTAGGAGTTTCAACTGACAGAGTAAAAGGGAAAAGAGTTTTTATGAGTACTACCAATGGAACTAGATCACTACATCGTGTTAGAGAGTCTAAAAGTTTGTACACAATGGCACTCCCAAATAGAAAAGCGATTGCTGAAAGATTGAAAAGTGATAATCCAAAAGAAGTTTGGATTGTAGGTAGTGGATGGGAAGGCTCCTACTCTTTAGAAGATTCTTTAGCAGCTGGTGCTTTAGCCTCTCTTTTAATGGATCAATTAGAGTCGGTTCAGATATTAAATGATGAACTGATGGCCTCTATAGCACTATGGAAAAACTGGGAGAATGATGTTGAAGGATGTTTACGTATTGCAAGTCATGGACAAAGACTTGCAGGAATAGGTAATCATGATGATGATTTTGCTTGTTGCGCTTCTTTGGACAACCTTTCTATTATTCCAAAACAGATTGAGATGGGCGTACTTCGCTCAAATTAACTTTTAAATTATTCTTCTTTTTAAACTAAGTGTCAGATTTTTTGGCTGCGGCCTTACAGCTAACAAGTACCTCAGACATAGACGCAAATCTCAATGCTGCAGAAGAACAAATTGAGTTAGCGTCAAGGCGTGGGGCTGATCTCGTTGGCCTTCCTGAAAACTTTGCATTTTTGGGTGAAGATCAGAAAAAACTAAAAATCGCATCTTCAATTTATGAAAAATGCAATAGTTTTTTAGTAACAATGGCAAGGAGATATCAAGTCGTATTACTTGGAGGAGGTTTCCCTGTTCCTGCTAGCGATGGAGTGAGAACTTTAAACAGAGCAGAATTGTTTGGAAAGGATGGTCAATCTCTAGCAAGATATGACAAAATCCACCTTTTTGACGTTGATCTTCCTGAGGGTAATACCTATAGAGAATCAGAAACAATTGTTTCCGGAAGAGAATCTCCACCTGTGGTCGATGTGCCTGGACTTTGCAAGATTGGATTATCTATCTGTTACGACGTGCGTTTCCCTGAACTTTATAGGGATTTGGTAAATAAAGGAGCGGATTTATTAATGATTCCAGCTGCTTTTACTGCATTTACGGGAAAGGATCATTGGCAAGTATTGCTTCAAGCAAGAGCTATTGAAAATACCGCTTATGTTGTTGCACCAGCTCAAACTGGTCGCCACTATGGCAGAAGACAAAGCCATGGACATGCGATGGTTATTGATCCATGGGGGACAGTTCTGGCAGATGCAGGGGTTGTTCAAGGAGCAGCAATCGCGCCTGCTGATAAAGAAAGAGTTGAGAGAATTAGAGGACAGATGCCTAGCCTAAAACATCGAAAAACAGAGCTTTTTATTTGATGTTTAAAGATCAATCTTTAAAGTCAAAACTAGCACTGTTTGCGGGATTTATTTTTTGTGCAAATCTCTTTATTTCTTTACCTCTTAGATCTGCTAGTGCTCTTGCGGCTTGGGCCTTAACTAGTAACGGAAGCCTTAAATTAAGAACTTCTTCTGGGGCTAAATTAGATGCTTTTTATCAATCCTCAACCACTGATAAAGGTGAAAGGGTTTGGATTGATTTCCCAGGTGAATTAAGTCGCCCTAGAACGATTAAAGGAAATGGATCAGTTAAGGAAATTAGACTGGGTAAACCATCTAAGGGTAAAACTAGGCTTGTTATTGAGTTTCTTCCATCAGTAGAATTAGAAGCCTCTAAATTACAATTAATTGGTATCTCACCAAATATGTGGGAGTTGAAATTTATTGGATTAGAAAGTAATTCTTTTAGTTCCATTGAAGAAGGTAATATCTTAAGAAACTCAATAAAAAGAACTTATGAAAAAATAAATATTCAGAAATTAGATGTTTCTTCATTACCCAATGTCCCATATGGAAAGTATAAAGTTGTCATAGATCCTGGGCATGGCGGTTCAGACCCTGGTGCAGTGGGAATAAATGGTTTAAGAGAGACTGATATTGTTTTAGAAGTTTCAAAGAGTGTTTCAGAACTTTTAACAAACAAAGGTGTTAAAACTATTTTAACTCGAACTTATGAGAGAACATTAGACTTACAACCAAGAGTTTCCATAGCTAATAATTCAAAAGCAGATGCTTTTGTAAGTATTCATGCAAATGCAACAAGAGGAAAGCGACAAGATGTTAATGGTTTAGAGACATATTATTACTCTCGATATCAAGGATATTCTTTAGCGAAAAATATTCAAAAACAAATTTTAATTTTCTCTCCCCAAAGCCCTGATAGAGGTGTTCGTCGATCTCGCTTTTATGTAATCAGACATACATCCATGCCTGCAGCTCTAGTAGAAATTGGATTTCTTACAGGAAAGTATGATGCAGCTTTATTAAGACAAAAAGCTTACAGGGATAAAATTTCTTTTGCTATCGCTAAGGGGATCTTGAATTATCTAAAAGCTTCAAATTAGATATGCGCCTTGGATTGTTTGATAGTGGTGTTGGAGGCTTCACTGTTTTAAAAAAGGTTATAGAAATATGTCCCAATAATTCATTCATATATTTGGCTGATACAGCAAGACTTCCTTATGGAGTTAAAAAAACTAGTGAAATCATAAAAATTGCTGAAGAAATAGCATCATGGTTTGGTTGTCAAAATATTGATGCTTTTTTGATTGCGTGCAACACAACAAATGCAATTGCTTTAGATGTAATAAAAAAAAATTTAAATGTACCTGTTTTTGATTTGATTGGGTCTGCGGCCTCAACTATCCAGGAATCTAGAGTAGGTGTTCTTGCTACTCCCTCTACAGTTAAAACAAAGGCTTATACAAATGCGATTTTAGAATTCAAGCCAAAAACTTTTGTAATTGAGCAACCATGCCCTGAATTTGTTCCCATGATTGAAATGGATAATATTAATTTTGATAAGATTGCTGATGTTGCAAGTAGATATTTACAACCTCTTGTAAGAGAAGAAATTCATTCTTTAATTCTTGGTTGTAGTCACTATCCTCTTATAACTCCTGTGCTGACTGAGATATTACCCTCTAGTGTTAAATTGATTGACCCAGCTGATTCTCTTTCTTTGAGATTAAAGTCTTTTATGGATTCAAAAGCAAGTAATTTTTTAAAGAAAAAAAATTTAGTTGATTTAAAGTTTTACGTAACCTCTAATCAGAAAAACTTTCCCAATAAAGCTAAGCATTGGTTAAACGTGTTTCCTGAAGTTAATCTCGTTTCACTGCAGAAGAAGGGTTGCGTCTCTTAATATCAAAAAGTAGAGCGGTTTTATGACCACAGCCACGGAAATTCTTCAACCTGTTGAACTTGATCTAGAAGCATTGCTTTCGGATCTTCGCAGCCTCATAGGTGCTGGACACCCTATTTTGCAGGCTGCTGCAGAACATCTTTTTAGTGCAGGAGGTAAACGTTTAAGACCTGGAATTGTTTTATTAATTTCAAGAGCCTTGACGTCTGAGAAGGACCTTCCTTTGAAGCATCGAAAATTAGCTCAAATTACTGAGATGATTCATACCGCTTCTCTTGTCCATGATGATGTCGTTGATGAAGCTGATACCAGAAGAGGTGTTGAAACTGTTCATAGTCGATTTGATCCCAGGATTGCTGTTTTAGCGGGAGATTTTTTATTTGCACAAGCAAGTTGGCATTTGGCAAATCTTGAAAATTTAGATGTTGTTAAATTATTAAGCAGGGTGATTATGGATCTAGCCGAGGGTGAAATAAAGCAGGGTTTGAATAGATTTGATTCAACTCAATCCTTTGAAAGTTATTTAGAAAAAAGTTATTGTAAAACAGCATCCCTAATAGCTAATAGTTCCAAGGCTATTGGTGTTTTATCTGATGTAAATCAAGAGAGCTTAAATTCACTTTATTTTTTTGGAAGACAGCTAGGATTAGCTTTTCAAGTGGTTGATGATATTCTCGATTTCACTGGAAATGATGAACAATTAGGTAAGCCAGCAGCTAGTGATCTTCAAAGTGGTTATCTTACTGCACCTGTTTTCTTTGCATTGGAAGAGAATCCATCTCTTAGCCAACTTATTAATGGCAAATTCTCTAATAAAGACGATCTTGACAAGGCTCTATCTCTCGTCAGAGATTCAAATGCGATCAAAAAATCAAGAGAATTAGCCGAAAAATTTGCTTCTGAATCAAAAGATTCAATTTCTTGGTTGCCAGATTCACCCTCAAAGAAAGCATTACTTGAATTGCCTGAATTTGTAATTAGCAGACTTTATTAATTCAATACTCATTCAATATTTGTTCAATTTCTTTTAAATGGGCGATTTGTCTTAAATTGATTTGTTCATCTAAAACTTCTTTTTTTTGCAGTTCATCACGCTTTTCTTTTAAGCAAAAAACAAAACATCCTGCCTCTATAGCTGAAGATACCCCAGAAATTGAATCTTCAACAGCCCAGCATTCTTGAGGAGCAATATTTAATTTTTCGGCGGCTAATAGATATGGATCTGGAGCTGGTTTGCCTTTGGCTAGTAATTTGTCATCGCCAAGAACAATTACAGAAAAAAGATTTATCCATTTATGAGGGGCGGTTTTTATTTGGAAAGATTCAGAGCTGCTACTGGTTACTAACGCCATTGGGATATTGTTTGCATGACATCTTTTAACCAAACTCTCGCCACCTTGCATTGCTTGTGCAGTGAGAATTAGTTGCCTTGAAATTGGCTTATGGAGTGCTAATAAATCTTTAACCTTAACTTCCTTTGGAATCAATTTAACCAGTTCATTG
>QCID01000011.1 GCA_003216895.1 Prochlorococcus sp. AG-402-K04
TGGATACTCTTGTAAAAAAATATTTTTACATTCTTGTGCAATATCCATATGCTCTTTTTGAGTTCCATGACCTGTTCTTAGATTGATGTAATGAATCCACGAACGACATGATCCTGTCATGTAAATCCTGGTTGGGGTAGCAAGTGGAAGTACAAATCTTGCACATTCTTTTGCGATTCCAGCTTCTAACATCTCTTCATAAAGCTCTTTATTTTGATCGAATTGATGTTTTATTTTTTTGTTGAATTTATTGATAATTTCTTCCGGTAAGTCAGAGATAGAGTTTTGTCTATTTTTATTATCTTGCCTTCTTAATTCTGGCATAGGAATTTCGCCTAATTGCCTGCTATCCGCATAGCGTTGCGAAAACTCTTGAAAAGTAAATGATCGATGTCTTAAAATTTGTGCAGCAATTCCTCTAGTAGTTTCTATTTGCAAAGTCATATAAGCTTGCTCAAATACACTCCAATGTTCATTTTTAATGCAATATCCAATTAATTTAGTAAAGTCATTATTTTCTTGATTTTTGGGATTACTAACTCTGGCAATGTATGCCATGCTTTTTTCAGCGTCTGGTGTAGAAGTTATTAATTGAACACAACTCATTTTTAAACCTTTGCGAGGGTTACTCTTTCTTTTTGATATTGATACTTACCTTTCCTATCACTATAAGTTGTCTCACAAGGATCTCCTTCAAAAAAAAGTAATTGACAAATTCCTTCATCAGCGTAAATTCTGCAATCTGCGCCGGAGCTGTTACTGAATTCAAGAGTTAGATGACCCTCCCAGCTTGCTTCAGCGGGAGTTGTATTTACGATTATCCCTAAGCGTGCGTAGGTGCTTTTCCCAAGGCAAATAACAGTAATATTTGGTGGTACCTTCATTTTTTCTAATGCAACACCAAGGCCGTAAGAGTGTGCAGGTAAAATAAAGTATTTACCATCCTCGTCTTCTTTTAAATCTGTAGGTTCTAAATTGGCAGGATTAAATTTCTTAGGATTCATTACTGTTCCGGGGACATGCCTAAAGATCAAAAACTCTTTTGAAGAGAGTCGCAAATCATATCCATATGATGAGCAGCCAAAGCTTAAAACAGGTGATTTTTCTGATTTCGGCTCAAGATGTCTTATTAGCTTTTCTTGAAAAGGTTCAAGCATTCCTAATGAAGCCTGCTGAGAAATCCAACGATCGTTTTTTAACATTTAATTGCAGCGTAATTCAGTAATTTGATCAGCCATTTCAATTACTTTAGGAGGGATTGAAGGTCCTGTAAGAATAATATCTGTGGATGATGGCCGATTGTTTATCATGAAAATTAAATCATTTTCGTCAATGAAACCAAGGCTAATGGCGATACCTATTTCATCAAGAACGATTTTATCTATTCTTTTTTCGATTAAACGGGCTTTACAAAATTCCCAAAGTTCTTTTATCGCTTTTTCTTCATATTTTCTTTTTAAAGATAAACTTTCTTCCGATATTTGTTCTTGTAAGCACCTTTCAATGGCTGGTCTTAGCCACTCCAGTCGCCCACAAAGATTTATAGCTCCATTTGGTCCTTGATTGACTCCACCTCTCAAAAATTGTGCTATTAAAACTTGGCTTCCCAAGCCTGCAGATCTAAGCGCTTCACTTAGAACAACAGAAAAACTACCTCTAAAGGTAGAAGTGTGAATTTGAACTTGCCCTTGTGTTTCTACTAGTTGTAAAGGCTTTCTGATGAGGGTAGGCCTTAGAGAAGTCGCTGCTGACGGCGATGAACCCCTATGTTGAGCATTAATGCTAACTCGTGCATTCATCTCAATTTTTATCAGGATGTCTTTTAATTAATCTAGCGGTATAAAATTTCTAATCAACCAATCCAACACTATCTGTGGTGTATTAAATGAAAATAATTTGTTTTCAAAACTGTCAAAGGCCCCAACAGCAGTTAAATGTAAACATGAAATTGCAATTCTAGATACTTTTGAAAATCACTTTAGGTCCTTGAATATAAGAAATTTTGAGGAGGTACAGCTTGGATTGGAGACTTAGCTTCAAAAAAGTCGCCATGGCTACATATCGTTTGTTCTCAAGTTATTAATCTTCTCTGAACAATAAAATAAATATGGTCACTTCTTATCGTGGCTTTACTCGTTTCAATCAACAAAAAAATAGCCAGATGGTTGGTAATTCATCATCTCCTTTGCCGCCAAACAAAACTCTCATAGATGTAATTAAATCTTTGGAGGGAGTTTCTACTGAAACAGTAGATAGGTCAAAAACTATTTTTTTCCCTGGTGATCCTGCTGAAAGGGTTTATTTAATAAGGAGAGGTGCAGTTCGATTAAGCCGGGTCTATGAAACTGGTGAAGAAATTACAGTTGCTTTATTAAGAGAGAATAGTCTTTTTGGAGTTTTATCTTTATTGACTGGACATAGATCAGATCGTTTTTATCATGCCGTTGCCTTTACGCGTGTGGAATTAGTCGCAGCCCCAGCCACATCAGTAAGGAATGCCATTGAGCAAGATGCCTCTGTTGGTTTGCTGCTTTTACAAGGTTTATCAAGTCGTGTACTTCAAACTGAAACAATGATTGAAACTTTAACTCACAGAGATATGTCTTCTCGTCTAGCAAGCTTTTTACTTGTTTTATGTAGGGACTTTGGTGTGCCCGGGGAAAAAGGAGTAACAATTGACTTGAGACTTTCTCACCAAGCCATAGCTGAAGCAATAGGTTCAACCAGAGTTACCATTACACGACTCCTTGGAGAGTTGAAAAGTTCCTCATTATTGGCAATAGATAGAAAAAAAATAACTATTTTCGATCCAATAGCATTAGCAAAAAGATTTAATTGAAGGCCATTTCATACTAAGGTTTAGGAGGTTTGATTAATTCCTCTTCTTTCTATCTGTGACTGTCTGGCTGAAAATTCTTTTACTATTAATCCTAGGTGGAATACTTTCTACCCTGGGAGATCGCTTAGGAACGAGAGTTGGCAAAGCGCGTTTAAGTATTTTTAAATTAAGGCCAAAAAGTACAGCTATTTTAATAACTGTTTTTACTGGAAGTATAATAAGTGCCATTTCACTTGCAACTATGCTTGTTTTTGATAAGAATTTAAGGGTTGGATTATTTCAGTTAGAGGATATTCGAGAAAAGATTATAGAGAGTGAAAAAGAATTAAAAAAATTAGAAAAAAATTTATATGCTCTCAGAAGTGGAAATGTAGTAATAAGTAGTGGTCAAACTTTAGTTACAAGAACTATTAAATTAAATAATAATGATGATATAAAAAAAATTATAGAAAGTATATTACAGCAAGCCAATTTTTATGCTTTTAATTTAGTTAAAACAAATCAATCTCAATATCGAAGAATATTATTAGTTAGGAAAGATGATATTGAAAAGCTTGAAAATAAAATAGCTGATAATAGAAGTTGGGTCGTGAGGATTAAATCATCAGGGAATATACTTAGAGGTGAAAATTATGTTTATGCCTTTCCTGAAGTCACATTAAATAAAATGATTACCAAGAAAGGTGAAGTTATTGCCATAGAAAATATATCATTATCAAAGTCAGATTCTGAATCTATCAGTAAAAAAATTAATCTTCTAATGGCTTCAACTTTAGCTGAGGTTAGGCGACGAGGCTCATTAAGTTCTGAATTGAAAATTAATGCTAATCAAATTAATAATTTAGGGAAATATTTAGTTAGTAAAAAAAAGGGAGATTTCCAAATTATTGCAAGGGCTCTTGATAATAGTCAAAGTGCAGATAAAGTCTCAATATCATTGGAATTCAAATCTTTAGACAAATCAATACTAAACAATAATTAAATGAGTCTTTATGTATCTATAGATCCTGGAACAAAAAAATGCGGCTTATTATTGGCTGATTTACAAACAGGAAAAGTTATTAAGGCAGGGATAGCCCCATTGAATAAATTTTATGATTTAGTTTCTTTGTGGAATGAAGATTACGGGATTATCAAGATAATCATTGGTAATGGGACTAATTGTAAATATATAGGAAATAAATTAAAACAAAATAATTTTTTAAATATAAATTATGTGAATGAAAGAGGATCAACGTTAAGAGCAAGATTTAGATATTGGGAAATTTGGCCTCCAAATTATTTTATTCGTTGGCTTCCAAAGGAAATTCTTTTTCCTCCTGAAAATCTTGATGCAATTGTCGCTTTAATTTTATTGGAAGATTTTTTAAACTGTACTTTTATTTGGCCCGATAAAGTAGATATTAAAATTTTGCTCTAACTGTAAAAACATAATCTCCACCAGACTCTAGTTTATAATCAGATTTAACTAAATAGCGCTCTAATGCATCTTTTATAAGAGCTCTACCTAGTGGAGGTTCGACAAGAAGTTCTCCTTGGTTAAAAGCCCAAATAAAACTCCATTCGAAATTTCCTGCACGGACAATCCCCTCAACTGTTTTTTGATTAAAGCATTGTTTATGAATCTGAAGATATGCAGTAGTTGATGGCTTGTTATACATTATCTAATGTTATTAATTTTCAGGTTTGTAAGAATTTAGTCGAGTCGTTATCTTTTCCCAATTATTTGATATTTTTGATTCTATACAATTAATTATTTCCTCAATGATGAAATTTAATATTATAAACTCCTCTTTTGAAAATCTTCCTAAAACGTGAGAAATAGTTTTAGATTTTCTCTCTTTTTGTTCGTTACTTGGCGGGCCTATGCCAATCTTTAATCGCCTAAACTCAGAAGTTCCAAGATGGTTAATAATGCTTTTTATCCCATTATGTCCTCCTGAGCTTCCTTTCGAGCGGATTCTTATTTTCCCTAGAGGAAGATCCATGTCATCTGCTAGGACTATTAATTGATTATTTTCAAAATTAAACCAATCCTTTGCTGATCTAACTGATTTACCACTTTCATTCATAAATGTGTTAGGCATTAAAAGTCTTGTTTTTTCAACACCTGTTCCATATTCACATGTCCTACCAAATAATTTTTTGTTTTCACGAAAGCTACAGTTATTTTTTCTTGCTATTTCTTCTAGCACCATAAATCCAACATTATGTCTAGTTTTTTGATAATCAGCTCCAGGATTGCCTAAGCCAACTATTAATTTCAATTCATCGGAAAACATACCAATTGAAAAGAATCGTTGTTGCTTCCAAAAAATGGATTTTAGTTAGTTTTGAAGAAATTAATTTTCTTTGTCGACTATGTTTTCATTTGATGACTCTTCATCAGTCATAGCATTTTTGATTTCACGCTCAAATTCTGTAGAGGCGCTTTGCAGACCCTTGAGGGTTTTCCCAATAGTTCGCCCAAGTTCTGGAAGACGTTTTGGTCCAAAAATAACTAGTGCCAAGCCAGCAATAACAGCTATTTCGGGTAAACCAACCCCAAAAATATTCATGGGCGAATCTCAACTGCTCAAAATTTAATCAATTCAGCCGTTCCAGTCGACAGAAAAACCTTGTAGGAGAAGTGATTGGTTATAAATTTGGAGCATGATTACTAGAAAAACCAGTAATAAGATTCCTATAAAGGCCATGACGGGAACTGCTCCCCAACCTGGGACAACTTTTCCTTGTCCAGAATTGCCAATGGATTTAAGCAAAGATCCAAGTGCTGTTTTTTGTCCCATGTCGTTTCTCTGAGCTCAGATATATATGAGTCAAGATATTGTATGAGAACTTGTCCAAAAGAAGAAGAGACTGTAGAAACTTGTGATGGAATGAACTAAAAAAATATGATATTTGATAATTGTGGTTTCAAATAAGCTGAAAAACGAGAAAAAATTACAAAAAAAAAAAAGGGAAGTTAGGGAATTTAAGAATTCTTATGAGAAAAAAATTGATCTTTCTATTTATATTCCTTGCATTTATTGGCTTTTTTGGCTTTCTGGAGCGATGAAAATTTTCCCCATTTCCAAAAGTCTGTAACACCTTTGGTTTTTTCATTGGAGTTATTGACTTCGTAGGATAGGTTTAACCTCTAATTAGTTGGTTCAGATTCATGCTTGCCCTCAAGATTTCCGTCTATACGGTCGTCTTTTTCTTTGTTGGGATCTTTTTGTTTGGTTTCTTGGCAAGTGATCCAACAAGGACACCCAACAGGAAGGATTTGGAAAGTCCTCAGGATTAGAAGACACGCTAATTACTGGACTTAAACAAGCTCCTGTAATTGCTTTATTAGATATTATTTTTTCGTCGGCTTAAGTCATTTGGCGGCGAAAAAAAACTATCAATTTTTTTTAAACCTTGGACTTCTGGGGTTTAGCTTTTTCTTGTGTTTATTTGAGAGTTCTGTAGGAAAGGAGAATTTTCTTAAAAAAACAGTTAAAGATAAAAACTACAATTTTTATGTAGGTAATCTTGTTGAAACACATAAAAGCTCATCTTTGAGCACTTCAGAAGAAAATTCAGTTATATCTTCAACGCTTAAAATTTTTGCTGATAAGCAATATGACTATGATCAAAATATTTTTCTAGCTGAGGGGAATGTAAAGGCTCTAATAAATGGGGGAATACTTAGGTCTGACTTACTTAAATACAATAAATCAACTGGTATTTTAGCTGCTGAGGGGAATATTAGATTCAGTAAGGGAGGACAATATTTTAGAGCTAAAGAATTTAAATTTAATCTTTTAAAGAAAGAAGGAATTTTTAAAGATACATATGGGATTTTAGACTTTGAAAATGTATTAAATGATTTAAAAATAGATATTAAATCTAATGAGAATGAAGCTCAGAATATAACTAATAATAGAGAAATAAATATTTATGAAGATGGAATAGAATATGCTTTTGGAAATATTAATTTACGAGAAAATAAAATCACTAGATCGAATAAATCGAAAGGTTCAATTAATAATTGGAGATTTAAATCTGATTCCATAACTATTGCAGAGGATGGCTGGAAATCCAATAGAATTGTATTTACTAATGATCCATTTGATCCTAATCAAATCTCTTTTGAGGGATTAGATGTTATTGCAGAAGAAGAAAATGGTAAATTATATATTACTAGTTCTAAAACCAATTTAATTCTTGAGAATAGAACTAAGATTTTCTTAGGCAAAAGAATATTTGGAGATAAAAAGAAAAAGAAAAATAAGCTTGAGTTTATATTTGATGGAAAAGATCGTGATGGATTGGCTTTGATTAGAAGAAGTAATATCAAAAATTTTAATAATAATATAGAACTTGATATTCAACCTCAATTTTTAATTAATAGAGCTATTATAGGTAAAACTAATAGTTATAAAAATAGTCAAAATAAAAATATTAATTTTTCTGATCTGTTTGGATTGAATATAACACTTAAAGCAAATAATGATATTTGGAGTTTTAATAGTATAAATGATCTGAGTACATTAAATACATCTAGATTTTTGAATGGATTCCGGCATTCAAGCACTTTTAAAAGGTATTTTAAAATGCCTATATTAGAAGACTCAAGTGTTAACCTTTTTACTACTTATAGATCTCGAGCCTGGAATGGAACAATTGGTGAGACAGAGATTAAATCTGCATTTGGAGGATTTATTGAAAAGACGCAACTTTTTAAAACTGGTGAAGTTGAAAATAACTTAAATATTCGCTTGGGGACAGGTAAATATGAAGCAGAAAAATTTGAAAATAGTGAAATGATTAGTCTTTGGCGTTCTAGTATTTTTGCTTCTTTAGATAGTGAATATGACATATGGAATAGTAATCCAAGAAATCTTTCTAATAAGAAATTATCGCCTTTAACACCTGTTTTTATTAGTCCTGAATTAGTCTTTAGAACTAATATTAATTCAGCCTATTTTAAATATCAAAATGGTAGTGATCAAGGTTTTCTTAAGCTTAGTTTTGGTCCTGAAATTAGAGTGGGAAATTTGGAGAGAAATTTTCTTGATTATACAAAAATTTCGGTTATGCCAGGTGCCAAAATTAAGTTTGGAAACAGTCCATTTAAGTTTGATAATGCTATTGATTTGAAAACATTAAATATAAGTTTAATGCAACAAATATATGGACCTTTAATTTTTGATGTTGCCTCTAATTTAAATATTGATAGTGGATCAAAAAATTATGGAGATTATTATGATACAAAGTTAGGCCTTTTGTGGCATAAAAGATCATACGAATGTGGAATTTACTATCATCCTAATAATGATGCAGGAGGTTTATATTTCCGTATAAATGGCTTTAAATTTGCTAATTCTGTGAAAGCAGTATTTTAGTTTTATTATTTGAAATTATTTAGATAAGGTAGATTTTTGACTGTATTATTGATCTTTTCCTCTTCATCTAATAATTGAGAAGTTGCATCCCATCTTCCTGTATAAAGCATTTTATATGCTCCTCCTTCCAAATTAAGTTTAAAGCTTTCTTTTTGATTAGAAATTGAAAGTTCCTTAAGATTAAAATCCCAAATTTGATTGGAGTTCTCATTAACTAGGTATTGTAATTTAGTAATTTCTTGTTTTGAAGAAGTCATACAAGGTATGCCAAGTGCAAGACAATTCCCAAAGAAAATTTCAGCAAAGCTCTCCCCGATAATTAATCTTATTCCCCATCTCATAAGGGCCTGTGGAGCATGTTCGCGACTTGAACCACAGCCAAAATTATCATTAACAACAAGAATATTGCTTCCTTGATGCTGCTCGAGATCAAAGGGATGATTGCCTTTTAGTTCTTTTCTGTCATCTGCAAAGACTTGTTCTCCTAAGGCTGAAAAACTTACACATTTGAGAAATCTTGCTGGAATAATTCTGTCAGTATCAATATCATCGCCTGTAATTACCAAGCTGCGGCCACTTATTGCGTTGATTTCTCCTTCTGGGAATTCCTGTTTCATAGATAGATCAAATTAGTTGTAGTTTTATTATTGGATTAATTTTCTTACATCCGTAACCTTTCCATTGATCGCAGCAGCAGCAACCATTGCTGGACTCATTAACAAGGTTCTTCCATTTGCAGATCCTTGCCTCCCTTTGAAATTTCGATTGCTTGAGCTAGCGCTTATTTGTCTTCCTTCTAACTTGTCTGGATTCATTGCTAGGCACATTGAGCAACCTGGTTCTCTCCATTCAAAACCTGCATTAAGAAATATCTTATCTATTCCTTTTTGCTTGGCCTCTTTAGCAACCTTTTGGGAACCAGGTACAACAAAAGCTCTAATTCCAGAAGAGACTTTTCGTCCTTTAACAATTTTTGATGCCTCCTGGAGATCACTTAATCTTCCATTCGTACAGCTACCTATAAAACAAACATCAATTGATGTTCCTTCTATGGGTTGGTCTGCTTCTAGATTCATATATTTACAGGCATCTTTAGCTATTTGTTGTTCATTTTTTGGGAGTTTTTCAGGATTTGGAATTCTTTCTTTGATTGAAATACCTTGACCAGGAGTTATCCCCCAAGTCACTGTGGGTTCTATAGATGAACCATCCAATTGAATCTCGTCATCAAATTTAGCTTCTGAATCACTTGCTAAACTTTTCCACCAATGAATAGCGTTATCCCATTCTTGACCTTTGGGAGAATATTCTTTCCCTTGAAGATATTCAAAAGTAGTTTCATCTGGATTGATATATCCACATCTTGCACCCCCTTCAATGGCCATATTGCATATGGTCATTCTTCCTTCCATTGAAAGTTCTTCTATTGCAGGTCCAGCAAATTCATAAGCAAATCCGACCCCTCCTTTGACGCCAAGCAAACGGATGATATGAAGAATAAGGTCTTTGGCATAAACTCCCTTTTGCAATGAACCATCTACCCATATTCTTCTTACTTTTAATTTTTTCATCGCCAAACTTTGACTAGCTAAAACATCTCGAACCTGACTTGTTCCAATGCCAAATGCAATTGCTCCAAATGCTCCATGGGTTGAGGTATGGGAATCTCCGCAAGCCACTGTCATACCAGGTTGGGTTAGTCCTAATTCTGGAGCCATCACATGAACTACCCCTTGAGAATTGCTTCCAATTCCGTGAAATTTTATTCCATGAGTTGTGCAATTTTTTTCTAAAGTAGCCAGCATTTCCTCTGCAAGAGGATCACTAAAAGGACGCTGCTGATTTAATGTTGGCACTATGTGATCGACAGTAGCAACTGTTAGATGAGGGAATTTGACTTCAAGATTTTTTTCATTAAGAGCAGAAAAAGCTTGTGGACTTGTAACTTCGTGAATCAAATGAAGACCAACAAACAGTTGCGTTGATCCTCCAGGTAATTCTTTTACCTGATGGAGGTTCCAAACTTTGTCGTAGAGGGTTCTAGAACTCAACTTTCACATCCAACAATTAGGACTTATTTGTCCATCATTATAGATAAACGTAATCTATCAAGAGCATTTAAAACGCTTAATTTTTGAATATCTTCTCTTGTCTTATTAGATCCAAATCTTTCCTCCCATGAAATGAGGGCCTTTGGACCTTTAATACAAAAATTGACTAGACCAACTGGTTTTAATTTACTTCCTCCAGTCGGCCCTGCAATTCCACTGACAGATATAGCCCAGTTAACTTTGAATTTTTTTTGGACACCTTCTGCCATTGATTCAACTACTGGCTTTGAGACTGCACCATAGGTATTAATTAATTCCTCAGGGACATCTAATATTCTTTGCTTGATCGAATTTTTGTATGCGATTACTCCTCCATGGAAAATTTTTGAAGATCCAGGAATTTTTGTAAGTTTAGAACTTATTCCACCTCCAGTGCATGATTCTGCAACAGCAATTGTTTCTTTCCTTTTCAGTAATAATTTTAATACTAATTCTTCAAGAGTTTCATTATCTTCACCAAAGCATTTTAATCCAGTGATTTGAATTAATTCTTTTTCAATAGGTTTAATTAATCTATTGGTTTCTTCTGGATTTTCTCCTTTTGCTGTTATTCTCACCTTGACTTCTCCAACGCTTGCATAAGTTGCAACAGTAGGGTTGTTTAATTGAAGTAAATGTGGGATTTTATCTGCTAGTAATGATTCGCCTATACCCGCAAAATGTAAAACTTTGCTAGAGATAACTTTGTTTGAGAACTTATTATTAATAAACCATTTTACAGCTTCTTTACTCCACATTTCTTTTAATTCACTTGGAACTCCAGGGAAAGTAAGTATTGTAAAATTATCTTTTGGACTCCATATAATGCCTGGTGCTGTCCCTGATTCATTGTTTATAATTTCAGCCCCTTTTGGAACTAAGGATTGTTTCTTCTGACTTTCGGATAATTTACTATCCTTATTGTTTAATTTATTTTTTAGGTCAATCAAAATATCAAGTCTTTGTTCCATGGGTGTGTTGAAAGTATCAGCAATCACCTTGGTTGTTATATCATCTGGTGTTGGCCCTAGGCCACCAGTTGTTATTAGAATTTTAGATCGATTAGATGCCTCAATGATTACTTCTTTTAATCTTTCAGGGTTATCTCCAACGACTGTTTGTCTGAAATGTGGAATACCTAAAATTGCTAATTGCTCTGCTATCCATTGAGAATTAGTATTGACAATATTTCCTAGAAGTATTTCACTTCCAATACATAAAATCTCTGCCCCAAGTTGATTTTTATTATTTGTATTAATTTCTTTAAATATTTTCACTATATAAAGGAAACTTATTACAAAGTTCAGAAACTTTTTTGATTGATTTTTCTTTTATATCTTCATCGTTAGGGTTTAGCAGTCTATCTGCAATGATATTACCAATATCCTCAAAGGCTTGTTCATCAAAACCTCTAGTAGTAAGGGCTGCTGAACCTAGTCTTAGCCCACTAGTAACAAATGGGGACTCGGGGTCAAAAGGTACGGTATTTTTGTTAGCAGTTATTTTGATATCACTAACTAATTGATCAGCGATTTTACCTGTCATACCAATACTTCTGAGGTCAAGAAGAACTATATGATTGTCAGTTCCTTTGCTCACAATTGAAATGCCTCGTTTTTGAAGTTGATTAGAAAGAACGTTTGCATTTGAGATCACTCTTTGGCAGTAGAGCTTGAATTCGGATTCAGAAGCTTCTTTGAATGCCACAGCTTTTGCTGCGATTACATGTTCTAAAGGACCTCCTTGGGTACCTGGAAATACTGCCTTATCAATTTTTTTCCCAAGCTCTTCATCTTTTGAGAGAATTAGTCCTCCCCTTGGCCCTCTAAGAGTTTTATGAGTAGTTGTTGTAACTACATCACAATATGGGATTGGACTTGGGTGTAGACCACTCGCAACTAAACCAGCGATGTGGGCAATATCAGCCAATAAATAAGCATTTACCTCATCAGCTATTGATCTAAAAGCCTGGAAGTCAATTGTTCTTGGATATGCAGAGAATCCACAAATAATTAGTTTAGGTTGATTTTCGATTGCTTTTTTTCTGATTGCATCCATATTGAGCATTTGCGTCGTTTTATCAACTTGGTAGTGGCACGTCTTAAACCACTTACCACTGACATTCACCGGTGAACCATGCGTGAGGTGTCCACCATGGGATAGGTCCATTCCCATGATTGTGTCACCAGGCTTTAGAAGGCTTAAGAAAACTGCGAAGTTAGATTGTGCTCCGCTGTGGGGTTGGACATTTGCCCATTTGGCCCCAAAAAGGTTTTTTGCTCTATCAATTGCTAGCTGTTCAATTTCATCGATATGTTCACATCCTCCGTAATAACGTTTACTGGGGAGTCCTTCAGCATATTTATTTGTTAAGACTGATCCCTGAGCTTCCATTACTGCCTTAGAGGCGAAATTCTCGCTTGCAATCAGTTCTAGGTGAGTTTCTTGTCTTGATAATTCATTGTTTATTAATTTCGCAATAATTGGATCACATTCCATCAAAGAAGATTTAATAGTCACTTTATTCTTTTATTTATGAGGTGATAGTAAGCATATGTTTAGGACAATGAGAGAAAACTTTCTCTTATTTTCTGTTTATATAAGGATTTACAAATTTTTTAAACGCGCCTGGAGAGATTCGAACTCCCGACCCTCTGATCCGTAGTCAGATGCTCTAATCCGCTGAGCTACAGGCGCATAAAAAAACAATATCAGATTGACTCCCAAAGAATATAAAAATATTTTTAATCTATGCCTTAAAAATTCAGTGAAATATGATGGTTTAACCCGAAAAGTTCTTATTCCATTAATTTTTTCATTTTTAGACAGTAACCAATCTCTATCTAAGGTCATTAATAATAGGAAAAACCATGTTTTATGAAAAATTCTATAGATTCATCTCAAATTAATGAGCTAGCAGCTTCAATAGCCGACAGATTATTTATTCAGGTTGGAAATTGGAACCTTTATTTGGGCGATGCTGGCCTTGCAAAGGATTTAGCTATTGAATGTCAGGCTAACTTGGAACAAGGTGCAAATGTTGCAGCTAGAAAAGGTCTTGAGGCGATTCAAGTAAAACTTGGTGGAGGCAACACGAGATTGTCATTATCAAAATTAATTCCACCAAATCAATTTTTTGACCTTGAGGAGATTTTAGAACCCTATTGCAGATAAGATTTGATCAATTGCTTTGTTTTTCTTGCTAATTATTCAGGTGACTAATGCCAGAGAGGTTGTAAGGCAGCGAATTGGTCGCTTAGGAGAAAGACTTATAGGCAAAGTTGCTGATGCTGATGCACAGGTTGAAAAGGAATTAATGAAAGAGATGGAAATAGCTTTTCAAGAGTTTGGAATCGAAGCAAGAATCCTCTCAGTAAGTGGAGTGAAAACTGATGAAATGAATTGTTTAGAAATTCCACTTAAAGTTAGATCAGAAAAAGATATTTTTCTTAAAGACGAATAAATTTCTCTTTGAGAAATTTATTTAAACTATCAATATCATCAACTTTTAGAATAATTGCTAGAAAATAAAATATAAAAAGACTAATTCCAGATGTAATTATTATTGCAAATAATAAATTAATGAAAGTATATGGTAAATATATTATTTTAAAAATAAAATATGAGTTAATACTTGAAATTAAACCAATTAAAATAATTCTAATATTTTGAGATAATAATTTTGTTAATTTGAGATTTTCTAGTTTATTACTTAATTTTAAAAGTAAAAGTATGCAAGCAAATAAGTTTACAAATGTAGTTGAATATACTAAACCATTTACCCCTAAGTTAATAGGAGATAGTTCCCCCCATGGACTTGTACCTCCTATTAAAAACCAGTCAAAAAATAAATTTAATAATATTGCTAAAATTGATATTTTAAATGGTGTTTCTGCATCTTCAATACCATAAAATACTCTAACTAATAGATCTCTTAATAGATAAAAAGGCATGCCTATTCCATATGCAATTAATAGTTGACTTACAACATCTATTGCGTTTTGATTGAATGAACCTCTGCCATAGACTAATGTTACTATTGGAGCAGATAGTGAAATAAATATTGAACCTATAAATATCATCGAAGAAGATGAAAGAAGAAATCCTTGATGTATTCTCTTGATTAATTTTAAATGATTTTCTCGAGCTCTTAAACTTACAAAAACTGGCAATAATGGTATTAAAATAGCATTTGATACTATTCCAAGAGGAGCTTGAACTAAAAAGTTTGCGTAACTTAGAGACGCTGCAGCGCCAACTATTTTTGATGCAAAGAATAAATCAGTAAAAACATTGATTTGTATCATTCCTGAAGAAAGTGATGCAGGTGCAATCATTCGAAAAGCCCTTTTTAGTTCTGGATATTTTGTTTTTATTGAATAATTAATAGCAAAAATTCCTTTTTTAATTAGAAACGGGATTTGAATTAAGTATTGTGTCAGTGCTCCTATAAATGTTGCTTTTGCTAAAATAATCCCTCCTTTCACATTTAATTCATGTAGATCAATCGCATTTCCTTTATTTATCCAAAAGTTTGAAATTGAGATTATAATTATTAGACTTGAAATTAATGGAGATATAGATGGGATAAAAAATTCTTTTTTGGCATTTAGTGATCCAAATCCAAGACCTATTAATCCAGATAGTAAAATTATAGGAGACATTATTTTTAATTGAGTGGATGCGATCTCTTTTACTTCAGGTAGTAAGCTCGGTCCAATTAAACTAATTAAAAAATCAGATGAAAAGAAAATAAAAAAACTTAAGATTAATAGTATTAAGGCTAAGATATTATTGATTGAACTTATAAATAATCTACTATCAACTTTGTTTTTATCTGCTAATAGTGTAACCATTGAGTTATGCAACGGCCCATTAATACCTCCTAAAAGAACTAAGAAAAATCCAGGTATAATATAAGCATAATTATATGCATCATATGCAGCACTAATTCCAAAAGCACCAGCAATAACTAATTGCCTTGCCATCCCTCCGAATTTGCTCAACAGAGTTCCTAAAGTTACGACGAAAGCAATTTCTTTGATTGTTTCTTTCATGTTAGATTTGAAAATAAAGAATTTTCATTGATTAAATTATTATTATTTTTGCGTTTTATTAGGATGTTAATTAAGTGATTGACATTGGAAAAACTATTATTAAGTTTCCTCCCTTAAGAGAGGGAATTTTAATTAAGAGATATAAGAGATTTTTGGCAGATGTTGAATTGGATGACGGAGAGATTGTGACGGCCCATTGTGCAAACACGGGACCGATGAAAGGGGTTTTGTGGCCTGGCGGTCGAGTCAGGCTTAAATACTCGCCTTCACCTAAACGTAAATTAGATTGGTCTTGGGAGCAAGCTGAGGTACCAAGTCATAATGAGCTTAGAAAATGCTGGGTTGGGATTAATACATCTTTGCCTAATAAATTGATTAGGCATTTAATTTTGGCCAATTGTTTAGATAAACAATTGGGTGCAATTTCAACTATTAAGCCTGAAGTTAAATATGGTTTAGAGGGTAAAAGCAGAATTGACTTGTTACTTGAACCAGAAACTAGCAATCTAGATACTAGGAAAATTTATATAGAGGTAAAAAATACAACTTGGTGTGATAAATCATTGGCTTTGTTCCCAGATACTGTCACTACTAGAGGCCAAAAACATTTGAGAGAGCTTATGGGAGTTTGTCCTAATTCAAGAGCGGTAT
Source organism: Prochlorococcus sp. AG-402-K04 (assembly GCA_003216895.1). Classification (GTDB taxonomy): domain Bacteria; phylum Cyanobacteriota; class Cyanobacteriia; order PCC-6307; family Cyanobiaceae; genus Prochlorococcus_B. The sequence goes on from QCID01000011.1 coordinate 16,013, forward strand.
TAATTCCTTGTATTAGTAGAAGTGATCTGGAAATATTCGCACCCGGTGACTCTGCAGATCCTCTATATGGCAAATTATTTAGAGAGGCTTTGTTGAAAGGTGTCGAGGTGATCCCATGTTCTTTTGGCTTTTTTTATGATCACATCTCATGGGAAGGTATTAAGCCATTCAGGAATTTCCAGGAACAGTAAAATTTCTTTGCTTAATGAAAGCTTTTAATATATTATATATATAATCTAGTTGAAATAGTTTTTTATTCTGAATTAGCGTTGGCTTATTCATTCATCTCGAAAAAGTTAAAAGTTACTTAATGAACACAAAGAAAAGTATAAATCGATACTTTTTTTGAATATCAAAGTCTTTTTTTGTATCAACACGTACATCTTTCGTTGATATGTTGCGTGCATATTTATAAATGTATAAATTTTGGATTAATTATCCATTTCTTTTTTCGAAGTAAGCATCATTTATGACCACTGCTTTGCAATCGCCTCCAAGGCGAAGTACTTCTCGTCTTCAAGACGCCAGTCTATTAAACGGGCCAATGCTTCTTCTAAGAAGCATTAAAGGTTTTAGAAGAAGTCAATCTTGGGCTTGGCTAGCATCTATTCCATTAGCTCTCTTGGGATTAGGTGTCTTTACATTCTCTGCTCGCGCTGAGGTCTCACTTTCAGATCTAACTGGACCTCAAGCCGCTTCTTTCTTGGCAGATAACCTTTGGTTATTTGTGGCAACAATCCTAGTCATTTTCATGAATGCAGGATTTGCAATGGTTGAAGCTGGTATGTGTCGCCAAAAAAATGCGGTCAACATATTAGCTAAAAATTTATTTGTTTTTGCTCTTGCTGTTACTGCCTATTGGTTCATAGGGTATTCCCTAATGTATGGCGGCTCAGTTGTTGACGGTTGGCTTTACTTTAACGGTCTATTTGTTGATCCCGATCCATCAGGAGCTTTGGCCTGTGCTGCTGGTCTTGAGGAAGACTGCTCTCAACTCGTTCCAGCAGTTGATTTTCTTTTTCAAGCTGCATTTGCAGGTACTGCTGCAACTATCGTTTCTGGATTGGTTGCTGAGAGAGTTAAATTTGGAGAGTTTGTAGTTTTTTCTCTTGTTTTAACTGCTTTCATTTATCCAATTGCTGGAAGCTGGCAATGGAATGGAGGTTGGCTATCTGATCTAGGTTTTATTGATTTTGCAGGTTCGTCTATTGTTCACTCAGTTGGAGGTTGGGCAGGTCTTGTTGGAGCAATGCTTCTTGGACCACGTATAGGTAAGTTTGTAGATGGCAAAGCTCAAGCTATGCCTGGTCACAATATGGCTATTGCTACTTTAGGTGCTCTAATCCTCTGGATTGGTTGGTATGGATTTAATCCTGGCTCCGAATTAGCAATGGATGAATATGTTGCTTACGTTGCAGTAACTACAACTCTAGCTGCTGCTGGTGGCGCAATTGCAGCGACAGTGTTTTCTACGATTACCTCTGGGAAGCCTGATCTGACAATGATCATAAATGGTATTTTAGCAGGATTAGTTAGTATCACTGCGGGATGCGGCAACATGACCTTTGCTGGCTCTTGGCTTGCTGGTGCTGTTGGTGGAATTATCGTTGTAATTGCAGTATCTGCTCTTGATTCGGCAGGTATTGATGATCCAGTTGGTGCTTTCTCAGTTCATGGTGTTTGCGGCGTTTGGGGAACTGTTGTTATAGGCCTTTGGGGTGTAAACGGCATGGATCCAGGCGATGGAGGTATTGGCCTTCTTAATGGAGGAGGAGTATCTCAGTTAGGTATACAAGCTTTAGGAGCTGGTGCTTATGCTCTATGGACTTTGGTTACATGCTGGATCGCTTGGCAAATTATTGGTGGCTTCTTCGGGGGCATAAGAGTTAGCGAAGCAGAAGAGACTCAGGGGCTTGACATTGGAGAGCATGGAATGGAGGCTTATCCTGACTTTGCTTCTAGTTAGTTACCTTGTTTAGTTCTTTAAAATTAAGCTCAAAAAAGCCCGGATGTATTCCGGGCTTTTTTAGTGTGGTTTAATAGTGAGTGGAATCCTATCAATTTATTTATAACCTTTTAATTGAAATGGATACTCAAGCATTTAAGCAAACTCTTCATAAATCAAATAGATATAACAGACGAGGATTTGGCTCTGCAAATAAGCGGGCTCAGGCATTAGCGGAGGCTTATCAAAGTGGATTGATCGGATCAATTAGAGATAACGGTAATGAATTGGTGCATGGTCGACTCAAAGTTAAAATTGCAGAGGCTTTTGGCTTTTGTTGGGGAGTTGAAAGGGCTGTAGCAATGGCTTATGAGACGAGAAAGCATTATCCGAATGAAAAGATATGGATTACTAATGAAATTATTCATAATCCTTCAGTAAATGACCAGCTTAGAAAAATGGATGTACTTTTTATTACTGAGGAGAAAGGAATCAAAGATTTTTCAGGCGTAAAAGATGGGGATGTGGTAATTCTTCCTGCGTTTGGTGCAACTGTTCAGGATATGAAAATGCTTCATGACAGAGGCTGTCATATTATTGACACCACTTGTCCATGGGTTTCAAAAGTTTGGCATACAGTAGAAAAGCATAAAAAACATACATTTACTTCCATCATTCATGGGAAATACAAACATGAAGAAACACTTGCGACTAGTTCTTTCGCTGGAACTTATCTAGTTGTATTTGACTTGGATGAAGCCAATTATGTAGCTGAATATATTCTTGGTAATGGAAATAGAGAGGAATTCTTAAGGCGCTTTGCTAAAGCATCCTCTGCTGGGTTTGATCCCGATAAAGATTTGAAAAGAATTGGTGTTGCGAATCAAACAACAATGCTTAAAAGTGAAACAGAAGAGATAGGTAAATTATTTGAAAAAACAATGCTAAAACAATACGGTCCAGCTGAATTAAATGAACACTTCCTGGCTTTCAATACTATTTGTGATGCCACTGAGGAAAGACAAGGAGCAATGTTTGCTTTAGTTGATGAACCTCTTGATCTTATGGTTGTTATTGGTGGTTACAACTCTTCAAACACTACTCATCTTCAAGAAATAGCTGTGAGCAGGGGTATTCGCTCTTTTCATATTGATACTCCAGAGCGAATTGGAGAAGAGACAAATACTATTACTCACATGCCACTTGAAGGTGAATTAATTACTGAGAAGGAATTTCTTCCAACTGGTCAGATTAAAGTGGGGATTACTTCTGGTGCCTCTACTCCAGATAGAGTGGTTGAGCATGTTATCCATAAGCTTATGAAAATAAGTGAAAAAAATTAATTAGGATAAATCACAATTTTGACCAAATTTCTCGTAGGATAGATTATCAATATTTGTTGAAGATGGCACAACCTACAAGTTCTGATATTAAAGATTCTGACTCACAAAAGGTTGAAGTCGTTGTACAGAGCCCTGAAGGGGAAGTTAATATTTTCGGAGAACTTTCAATATTAGTGCTTAGAGTTAGTTTTAGTTTGTTGATGGTTCATCACGGCTTGGAGAAATTAAATGATCCAGGAGGGTTCGCTGAATTTGTTGTGGGTAAATACTTCAGTTTTCTTCCTGGTGATCCTGTGATTTGGACATATATGGCCGCTGTAACGCAAATAGTTTGTCCAATCGGTTTAGCAACTGGCGTATTGGCAAGATTATCCTCATTGGGTTTGTTATCAACTATGGTATTTGCGTTATATTTTCACTTTATAGATACTGGATTAGAAGGATTCCCTTTCGCGGTAGTAGAAAATCACAATTATATATTTGAATTATCAGCCATTTATGCAGCAATATCTTTTTACTTTTTATGTGCAGGTCCTGGAAGACTTTCACTTTTTAGGAAATCAAACAAAATAACTTATTATCCAAAAGGTACATAAGTTAAGAATAATTTTTAAGGTTAGATAAAAATATTTATAATTCAAAATTATTCATAACTACTATTAATGTAAAAAGTGTCTTTTCCCTGTGAGGACCATTTTTATTCCTAATTCATTGCATGCGTTAATAGAATCTTTGTCTCTAATACTTCCTCCTGGCTGAATAATTGAAGAAATACCATAATCAGCTGCCATCTTGACAGTATCATCGAAAGGAAAAAAACCATCACTAGCTAAAACGGCCCCTTTTGATTTACTACCAGCGGCTTCTAATGCAAGTTTTGCTGAACCTATTCTATTCATTTGACCAGCTCCAATACCTATGCTCTGCTGATTAGATGCCACAGCTATTGCATTTGATCTTACATGTTTTACAATTTTCCATGCAAAAGATAAGTCATTTATCTCTTCTTCTGTCGGGATTAAATTCGTAACATTTTTCCATTTTGTTTGATCAATAGTTGGTTCATCTAAATCTTGAATTAATAAACCACCAAGTATGCTTCTTATATGATTTTTATCTGCTTTATGAATAGACTCAGCTTTTAATTCTAATAGCCTTAAATTTTTCTTTTTTGACAGTATTTCTTTTGCATTATTATCAAAATATGGAGCCACAACACATTCAATAAATATATTTTCAAGTTCTTTAGCTGCAGCTTCATCAATAGGGCAATTTATTGCAATAATCCCTCCAAATGCACTTACTCTATCTCCATCTAATGCTCTTAAAAGAGCATTAGATGGAGAATTTCCAATTGCAACTCCACAGGGATTTGTGTGTTTAATTACTACCGCTGCTTTTTTATATGAAGGACTATCAATATTATTTTCATATCCAAATTCACGAAGAGTAGATAATGCAGCCTCAAGGTCGAGAAGATTATTTGTACTTAATTCTTTCCCTTGTAATTGATTAGCTCCGCTCCATCCTTTTTTAGACTCTCCATACCATGAGGCCTTTTGATGAGGGTTTTCTCCATATCTAAGCTCTTGTTTTAATGGCAGGCTTTGCAACCAAAAAGTTTCTTTTGAGGTGCTTCGGTTGGCCATCCATTTACTTATTGTTAGGTCATAGGTGGCAGTATGCTCAAAAGCTTGTTGAGAATAGTTTTTTCGTAATTCATTATTTATTGTCTTTGATTTGTAAGCATTAATTAAGTTTGAGTATTGACTTGGATTAGTGACTACAAGAACATCTTGATGGTTTTTTGCGGCTGCTCGGATCATTGTTGGTCCGCCAATATCAATATTCTCGATTGCTTCCTCCCACGAAACATTCTCTTTTGCAATTGTTTGTTCAAATGGATATAAGTTAACAACTACCAAATCTATTGGATTGATATTTTGTGCCTTTAAATCATTTAAATGAGTTTGTTTATCCCTTCTAGCCAATATTCCTCCATGAATTTTTGGATTTAGTGTTTTCACCCTTCCTTCAAGAATTTCTGGAAATCCCGTATAATCTGCTACTCGTGTGACTGGAAGATGGGCATTCTCAATTAACTTTGCGGTCCCACCACTTGAAATAATTTTGAAGCCCAATTCATTAACTAATGCTTTAGCGAGAGGAATTAAGCCAGTTTTGTCTGAGACACTTAGCAGTGCTATGGGTGACATCTTTATTGTTTGAAATCGACTCTTCTCGATAACTTACGCATTCATTACGCATATTGCATTCAAGATGACTGAACTACTCTTATTAAATTCTGAATCCGCAACAAATAGATTGGTTTTGCTTCATGGTTGGGGAGCTGATGCAAATGATCTTGTAATCGTTGGTAAATTATTAACTGAAGGTTTGAAAGATCGATTTGAAATAGTCTCTTTCTCAGCTCCTCAGCCTCATCCAAGCGGATCAGGTAGGCAATGGTATCCTTTGTATCCTCATAAATGGGAACAGGTTCCAAATGCAGTATTAGATCTTGAAAAACGTTTAAAGAATATTTGCTTTAAGAACATACCTTTAAATAAAACATTGTTATTGGGGTTCTCTCAAGGCGGTGCAATGGCGTTAGAGCTTGCGAAAAGAAATAAGTTTGCGGGGGTTTTTGCAATTAGCTCTTATCCACATCCCGATTGGAAACCTTTAAAAGATATGCCACCTATTTTCCTTTGCCATGGAAATATCGACCAAGTAGTTCCTAAAGAAGCTTCTCAAAAAAGCCTTGATATGTTGTTAAAAAATGGAGTCAAATCAGAGTTATATTTTTTTGATGGAGGACACGAAATAACTAATGATCTAATTGATCATTGCCGTGTAAAAATCAAACAAGAATTTCTAATCTAAACAAAAGCGTATTCATACTCTTCGATTTCTTCCCAATCATCTGCTGTTAGCTCTAAGCCGGCAAAAATTTTATCTTCACCAAGAAATTCAACAATAACTCTTAGTGAAGGGAAAAGAAAGTGATTTTCCTCAGCGTATTGAGCACTAAACAAACCTTTCTCCCCCCAGAAGAATCGATCAGTTGTATGTTCATTACGGCGCACATTTAGTATTGCTGGTGCATACAAACCCTCTTCCGCAATAAAGCGTCTTGCTGCGGTTACAGGTTTGTGTTGTCCTGTTCCTAGATGAAAAATAGGTACATGTGACATAACACGCTGACCTGCGAGTCTGCGTCTGCTAATTCTTTTACGCTTCTTAGACATGAAAAAACTACCTTTATTGGGGTGAGAGTTAGAGACTTTTCTTTTGTATTAGCTCTGGCTGAAGCTAGAGTTTTTTAAGAAAAATAGATTTGAAATTGAGATGGAAAATTATTCTCAAATAATTAAAAGTCGACTACGGAGGTTACCCATCAATTTTTTCCGCAGGTTCAAAGTCACTCAAAGTGCTCACTTTTGAATTAAATTTGAGATAACCTCCTTTTAGGAATCTAAATTCTTTATTCACATCTTAATACTTTTTTCAAATTTTTCAAGTTTTTGAATACTTCTTTCCCCTTGTCTAAGATTGCATAATGAGTTTAATGCAGTATTCAGAACGGTTTTTAAATTTTGTTCAACAGCAGTTGATTAGCTTTCAAGCTAATCATGAACTGGAGCACGTTGTCGTTTATGTAGCTCGATCTGGAGACAGTGGATCTCCTACTTTGGAAGTTGTGGGACAGTGGCCGAAGTCAGAAAAAGTATTGCAGCCAGTAGAAACTGATATTGCCCTGCGCACTCCTTCTTCTAATAGGAGATGGTACCCATTACAAGAGGGATCAATATTATTGGGTGTTATTCGTGCCGAGCGAATTGCTTCTGAGGATGAATGGCCTGAATCTCTAGATCAACGCTTGCAATCAATGTCAATTTTACTGGCTAACTCTCTTGCATCTGAACTTGATAGGAAAAGATTGTTAGATCAATTAGATGATCAAAAGGAGCAGATATCCTTAATGGTTCATCAATTAAGAAATCCATTAGCTGCTCTTGGAACATATGCAAAACTCCTTTTGAGGAAAATAGGTCCCGAAAGTGAACATGAAAACCTCGTAAAAGGACTAATAACAGAACAAGCACAAGTGAATAAATATCTTTCTGCGCTTGATCAACTTAGTCAGGTGAAACTACCTCAAGCTGATGATGGATCAAACAGATTGCTCTTGCCTCCACTTTTGCCAACTGAGACAAATATCAGTGTGAAAAGCTTGATAGATCCATTAATTGAAAGAGCTAAAGCTAGGGCCAACTTGCAAGGTAGGCAATGGTTTAGTCCTTCATATTGGCCAATATGGATGGAGTCAAGATCTATTTCGGAGGGTGTTATTGCTGAGATTGTTGCAAATTTATTGGAAAACGCATTTCGATACAGCCCCCCTCAATCATCCATCGGAATAGAACTAGCTGAAAACGGTATATGCATTTGGGATGAAGGGATACCTATAACTGAGGAAGAAAGAGAAAAGATTTTTGAGAAAGGTTTTAGGGGTGAAAGTGGTTCGAAAATGTCTGGAAGTGGAATAGGGCTTGCCCTTGCGAGAGATTTAGCTAGGCAAGTAGGTGGTGATTTGAAGTTAATTGTTAATCCGAGCAAATTTAAGAACTCTTTACCTAAATCAGGGAATGCTTTTGTTTTTAATTTGGAACCAAAATGATACTTAATAGTAACAAATTAGTTGTTTCTGTTAAGACTAAACTGGCTCCATAACTATCTCCACTATGTCCTCCTAATGATTTATTTATTAAGTGAGGGATTAAAATAGAAGTAATTAAACCTGATAAAATGCAATATATTAATAATAAGATTTTAGACATATTTAAACTATTTAGAGATAGAAAAAGAATTATGCCTATTGAAAGGATTATCAATGAAGGTTTTATTTCTTTAGATAGCCCTTTCCAGTTTTTATGATGAATGGAACCTGATTCTTTTTTGAAAAGATATTCATAATTTTCAATTGCAAAAATCTGAGAAATTCTTCCCCAAAATGCAGCTAATGGGAAGGCAAAAGGCGCATAAAAACTAAGTTTCATGATTGCTGCTATTTGAAGGATCACAATGATTACTAAACTTTGCACACCAATGGCACCCACTCTGCTGTCTTTCATTGCTTTAATTCGTTTTGATGGACCTGCACCAATGCCATCGGCTGTATCCATTAAACCGTCAATATGAAGTCCACCAGTTATGAAGATGCTGATTGCAATAGATATCAATGCGATAGAAATATTTGGCCAATTAAAATATCTCAATAAAAACCAAGAAAATGATTGTAAAAAGCCAATTAAGACTCCTATTAAGGGCGCAAAACGAGCAATTCTTTTGAATTTAGGTTTAATTATTGGCCATTGAGGAAAAATTGTGTAAAAAACCCATGCTCCTGCAAGGTCATTTGGCCAGTTTTTGAAAATCAGAATTACACCTCAACTGTTTCTTAAGTATCAAATTAGTTATATAACTAATATAAAATTATGGAATATTTAGGAATAATTGAAAAAGCCCTTCTTTGATTTCCAAATAAAAAGCAAATGCAATTCGACATTAGCTCGAGTCTGTTCTTTTAAAACGCCAAATGGCATTGTAAATACACCAAGATTTATGCCGGTAGGCACTTTAGGAACTATCAAGGGGGTTTCATCTAAGCAGTTAGAGAAAACAGGAGCAGAAATGATTCTTGCGAATACCTTCCATCTTCATCTGCAACCTGGAGAAAAGATTGTTGAAGAGGCAGGGGGACTGCATGAATTTATGAATTGGAAAAAGCCAATACTTACTGACTCAGGAGGCTTTCAAGTATTTAGTTTGGCAAAGTTAAATAGAATCGATGATGAGGGCGTTTCTTTTCAAAGTCCAAGAGATGGTAAAAATATTTTTTTGACTCCTGAAAAAGCTATCGAGATTCAAATGGCATTAGGCTCCAATGTCGCAATGGCTTTTGATCAATGCCCCCCTTATCCAGCCAGCGAATCAGACGTTGAGGAGGCTTGTAAAAGGACTCACCATTGGTTAGAGAGGTGCCTACATGCCCATAACAAAGATGATCAAGCAGTTTTTGGGATAGTTCAAGGGGGTTGCTTTCCTCATTTAAGGGAATTGAGTGCAAAAATCGTCTCAGGATTTGATTTGCCTGGGATTGCTATAGGAGGGGTGAGTGTAGGTGAACCAATAAGTCAAATTCATAAAATCGTACGAGAAACCTGTCCTCTACTACCTGAAGATCGTCCAAGATATCTTATGGGAATAGGAACATTGCGAGAAATGGCTATAGCCGTGGCTAATGGAGTAGATCTCTTTGATTGTGTAATCCCTACGCGTTTGGGAAGGCATGGGAGCGCTTTGGTGAATGGTGAAACATGGAATTTAAGAAATTCACGCTTTAAAGACGATTACAGTCCACTTGATTCATCTTGTCCTTGTGAAGCTTGTACTGGATATACAAGGGCATATATTCATCATTTAATTCGCAATAAAGAGTTGCTAGGTCTCACACTTTTGAGCTTGCATAATCTCACTCATTTGATCCGTTTTACAGGCGCTATGAGGCAAGCAATCCTGGAAGGTTGTTTTTCAGAGGATTTCGCTCCGTGGCAGAGTGACTCTAAAGCGCGTCATACGTGGTAGCGTGCGTGCTTAATACGTCCATTATTTCTTAGGGATGGCACTGATTAATCTCGACTTACTTGCTGAACTTCCGGTTGCTTACCAGGCTTTTGCACCAACAGTGGATGTACTTCCGCTTATACCTCTTTTCTTCTTTCTGCTTGTTTTCGTTTGGCAAGCGGCAGTTGGTTTTCGTTAAAAGCGAAGTTTTTCTTCTGAATTTTTTACAAATTAAGTAATCAATTAGAAGTTCTTAACAAAATAAAACTTTTGCCCGAATTAAAAAATCGGGCAAAAGTTTTTTTAGAGATTTGATAGGTACTATTTTAAATTCCTTTTTTGAGCAAAATGTCTTCGCTTGGCACTGATACAGCTTTCTCAATTAAATCTGCAAGGTGAAGAGCTCTAGATGCTTGAAGCCCTCCAACAGCAGGTTTCTCCTTACCTCTAACGCATTGAAGGAAATGCTCTAGCTCTGCATAGAGCGGCTCAATTGATGTTGTACTTACTTCTTCAATAAAACCATCGTTCCTATAGAGTAGCTCTCCATGATCAGCTGAATACCATTCATGAGCTTTTCTATGGATGTGAATATTGTGATTTAGGAAATCTGTTTCTATAAGACTCTGTTTGCAATGAGCGCTCAAGCTTCTAATTTTTCTGTGACTCATTTTGCTTGCAGTAAGACTTGCTACCACCCCGTTTTGAAAACCAAGTGTTGCATTAACGTAATCCATTGGTCCATCTCCACTGCATCCTCCAACTGCAGCAAGCCTTATCACCTTTGAATTTGCAAGCTCAATAACTAAATCAATATCGTGAATCATTAAGTCTAATACCACTGAAACATCATTAGCTCTTTCGGGATGAGGGCTATGCCTTCTGGCTTCAAGAACTACAACTTCTTCATTAGCAACTACTTTTGTTAATTCTCTGAAAGCGGGATTAAATCTTTCTATATGACCAACTTGTAATAATTTTTTCGCATTGTTCGAAGCATTAATTAAAGATGAGGCTTCTTCTTTATTTGCGGCTATAGGTTTTTCAATTAACACATGTTTTCCGGAGTTTAGACATTCTAGGCCAACTTCTTGGTGAAATAATGTAGGCACAGCGATACATACAGCTTCTACTTGATGTAATAAATCCTTGTAATTTTTATACCAATTACAATTAAATTGCTCCATCGCTAATTTTCCTCGTTCTTCGTTTAAATCTGCAACTCCAACAAGCTCAGCATCTTTTAGAAGACTGAGTACTCTCGCGTGGTGCCAACCCATATTCCCAATTCCTATCACACCAACTTTTACGGGAATAATATTTTCGTTAATTTTAGAGATGGGTTTCATATTTTTATTATTTATAAATCGACTTTTTTATAAATTACTTAGGAAGGGTTATTTTTACTTTATTAATTCTTGGACCTTTCATAGAAATGATTTCAAATACAATTTCATTATGAACCAACGTTTCTCTTGTTTTAGGGATTTCTTGTAATTTTTCTAAAACAAATCCAGCAAGAGTGTAATGATCGTCAGCTTCAGGTAAATCTAGTTTAAGTTCTCTATTTAGTTCTATTACTTCTATATCCCCAGAAGTAATCCATGTTTTTTTTAAGTCATCAATAGGTCTAAGCTCAGACTCTTTATTGTCAAATTGAATCTCATCGCCAACAATTTCACCTGTTAAGTCTGCTGATGTTATTAATCCTTCAGTTCCTCCATACTCATCAACAACTAAAAGTAGTGGGTTCCCATTTTTTATAAGGGGTAATAATTCGGCCAAAGTAGAAGTTTCCAAAACACGAACAACTGGATCTATATAAGGCTCTAAAGATGTGTTGGCTTGCATTTTGCCTTTGGCTATTGGATAAGCAAGTTGCCTTAAATCCAAAACCCCAAGAACATTATCAAGAGAATCATCAATTACTAAGTATCTTGCATGGCGAGTTTTGTGGACTTCTTCCATCATTTGTGCGAAGGAAACCTCTCTTGGAAGGGTAACCATCCCTGACCTTGGAACCATTACTTCTCTGACTTGTGTATCTCTTAGTGCAAAAACACCTTCAAGTATGTTTCTTTCATCAGGTTTTAATCCTGTTACTCCACCAGTTTCAATTAATTTTTCTAATTCTCCTGCGGAGAATGCAGCTGTTGTAAGACTTTCTGATTGATTATTGAGTCCAAATGATCTAAGAATTAATAAAGCAAGTCCTTCTAGCAAAGAAAGGAATGGTGACATCCATTTTATTGCTGCTTCAATAAGAGGTGATAATTTTAGGGCAGAAGTTTCTGGTTGATTAAGAACAAGTGATTTTGGGAGAAGACCAGATATCAGAGTTGCTAAAAGTACAACAGTAATAAAAAGTACTAGATCTAAAAAATAGTTAATTGAACTATTATTTCCCCACCATTTAATTGCTAAATTTTTGCAGATCCAACCAATTGAAATTAATGAAATAGTTATTCCTAACTCTGCTATTAAAAGAGTTCTTCTAAGCCTTTTCTGCAGACGAATTATAGAATTGGACCCAGGTAGGCCATCCTCAACCAACCTTTGAACCTTAGTTGAACGAAGTCGCAAAATTGCAAATTGCCCTGCATTGAAAAATGCTGGTATTACAAGCAATATACAAAGAAGTAATAAACTCATTAATGATTTTTCTATGGGGGTGGCGAGGATCGAACTCGCCTAAGGCGAATTATGAGTTCGCTGCATTCACCAGATTGCTACACCCCCAAAAAAGCAGAACTAAAACTTTTTTTGATAATAGTTAATTAGTTTGCCTAAAGTAAATATATATCTAATCCCACCAAGATGTTTAATAATTAAACTTGCATATAAAGATATGAACCCATTGAATTCTTCTTCAGATGGAATAAAAGACAATCTTTTAAATTTATTAGCTCAAAAGGCTTATAGGTTTGGTGATTTTTCTTTAGCTTCCGGGAAAAAAAGTTCTCATTATGTCAATTGCAAGCCAGTTTCTCTCTCAGGTCCAGGCCTCTTGTCGATAAGCTCCCTATTCCTGAAAGAAATAAATGAAAGTGATAGCGGCGTAGCTGGTTTGACTTTGGGCGCTGACCCTCTTGTTAGTGGCGTTGTATTGTTGGCAGCTCAATCAGATATTGATTTGAGCGGTTTAATAGTAAGGAAAGAAGCTAAAGGTCATGGAACTGGAGCATGGTTAGAAGGGCCTTTGCCACCAAAGGGTTCTGTGATTACTGTCCTAGAAGATGTTGTGACTACGGGTGGTTCTTCTTTAAAAGCTGTTGAACAACTTAGAAATCAAGGGTATTTAGTTAACCAAGTACTTGCAATAGTCGATAGAGAAGAAGGCGGATTAGATGCTATGTCTAAAGCTGATTTAGATTTGAATAGTCTTTTCGTTTTAAAAGAGATTGTTGAAAGAGCTAAAAGCTTGTAATGACAAAAACAAAATCATTGATTTGGGATGAAACATTCCCTTCATTGCTTCTAAAAGGGGAGGGTACTGCTGCTTTTTTACATGGTCAAACGACTGCAGATATTTTTTCTCGGAAACAACTAGAAGAAGTCTTCTTGAGCTGTTGGTTATCAACTAAAGGAAGCTTGAAAGCTTTATTGGAAATTCGACTTTCAAATAATATGGCTGAAATAATTATAATCGGTGGTGAAATTAATTCTATAATTGATGGATTTGAATCAGTAATATTTCCAGCCGATAAAGTAAAGTTAGAAGTTCTACAACCAATAAGAAGAATACAAAAAATAAATAACTATCAATCATGGAAGGAGAATAATCCTATTTGGATAGGTAATACTAATTTAATTGAAAATGAAATTAATGAGTGTAGTAAAGTAACAAAAGAAGAGCTGGAAATATGGAAACTTAGACAAGGAATTCCTGTCTTCGATAGAGAGATTAATGGGGAAACAAATCCTTATGAATTGGGTTTAGGAGATCTTATAAAGCTTGATAAAGGTTGTTATTTGGGTCAAGAAGCAATCTCAAGATTTTGTAGATCTAAATCTTTAAAATATCAACTTCGTTATTGGGAAGCATTTGGGGAGACTGATGATTTTGATATTGGTAAAAAACTTTTGAATACAATTCAAGATAGCGAATTAAAAAGAAAGGTAGGAGTTATTACTTCTTCAATTAAAATTAACGATAATTTTGTTTGTGGACTTGCATTGATCAAAAATAATTTTATTAATCAGGTCATTTGTTTTTCTGAAAAAGACGAGTCTATAACTATAAAAAAGCCAATCTCGTTTGTTCAGACTTTTTAATCTAGTACGATATGTTTCACTCTTGATCTATTAACCACTTTGCGATCATTAAGGTAGCAATACAATCATCGCGATTATATTTAAAGATTGAATTTAAATTTTTAGAGTAAATGTTATTTAATCTACGCGATTCCTTCCATTGCCTCCACCATAAAAGAGCTCTAGCTCCATCCGTATTGGATTGCTCCCATTCGAATCCTATGAATTCTGCGATTGATTTAAGTCCATAATTTCTTACAGGAAGGCACCAGCATTCTCTAATTAAGAGATGTATATCAATAAACCTTTTTTTTATCGCATCAATTTCATGAGAACTAGCCCCTTGCCTTAATCCTAGTTTTATTAAAGATATTGGCTCTGTTTCACCGTAATGGAGAATTGGTAGGCCTTTATGTTGATTCAACTTTCTCTTGATTCTTTTCCATAGGAAATTTTCTGTATGCTTTTCAAGATTAAGTAATGGTGAATATTTGATTTTATTTAAATTTTTCTCTTTATATATATTGTTTGGTAATCGAATAAAACCGTGTAAAAAATCATGTTTAATATCTGGATCAGATTCAATATCGTAAATCAATAAACCCTTTGCTTTTTTTAGGTTATTTAGTTCTTTCTTTGGATTTAGATTGATTGCTTTATTTGTTGATTGCGATTGCGATTGTAAAATAAGTTGGCTGGAAATATTTCCATGCTGTGTACCAAACTTATCAAGCTTTTCCTTCAATTTGTAATGTTTTATTTGTGCTAATTCCTCTATATTATTTATACCAATCTTGTTTAATAAAAGTACTCTTTTCGCTCCTATACCACTGACTTCGCTAAGATATCCTTCTTTAATTGCAATAGCATCACAATCTTTTCTCCAGGAACATATTGTGCATTTTTTCCGATTAGAAGTTATTGGAGGAGGAGTTTTGGATTCAATATCTTTTTCTAGATTTAATAATGATTCTAGTAATTCTGTGTTCATATTATTGGTTAATCTTATCTTCTCGACTTTTATGATTTCATTTTCTTTGTGTAGTATTAAACCTTTTTGGGCTTGATATTTTTGTAAGTTATTTATCAATAAACCTGTCATTGAAAGTATTAATCTGTGCTCTCTTGTGACTTTTTTACCTTGCCTGGCTAAAACAGGTTGGTATGAAAAATTACCCCAAATACTCTTTCCTGATGTTTTTTTTACTATCGGTAAGTTTCCTTTGATAATTCTATTGTTTATTAAAGGAAATTTAAGTCTTATTCCATAAACGATGTTTTTACCTTCTTCACAAGCTTTAATCCCTATCCCATAACTTTTTTGTGAGAGATTATGAAAGCAGTCGATTTGATGATTTAATTGAAGTGTGCTATGAGCCGTCCACAATTTTTTTTGTTTATCACCATAAATTTCGAGCCACGCTTTTCTTCTGCATCGAATCCAACTCCTTAAAAGGTGATCATTAATTGGTTTTGTTTTATTGCATTTCATACTTAGAGATTAATCTGAATTTCTTTAAGAACAAAGTTTCTCCAACATAAAGATGGAAAAGAAAAAGTTGAATCTCACTAAAGAGGAAATTTCTTTCGGAACAGATGGATGGAGAGGGATATTAGGTGTTGATTTCACTTTGGAAAGATTACTCAAAGTTGCAGCAGCAGCAGCTCAAGAGCTTGCTTATGTGAAGGAGAAAAAAAATAATAAAATAATCATTGGTTATGACCGACGTTTTCTCGCAGAGGAGATGGCTGAGGCGGTTGCATCTGCAGTTAGAGGAGTAAATTTAGTACCTTTGTTGTCTTCTTCTGCGCTGCCAACTCCCTCTTGTAGCTGGGGAATAGTTGAAGAAAATGCACTAGGTGCACTGGTTATTACAGCAAGTCATAACCCATGCGAATGGTTGGGTTTAAAAATAAAAGGTCCTTTCGGAGGCTCAGTTGATAGTTTATTTACCGATTCCGTTCAAAAAAGATTAGTTGCTGGAGGAATATCAATTCCAATCGAAGATGCAACCGAGAGAGTTGATTTTCGAAAACAACATCTATTAGGGATTAGTCAGAAATTTGACATACCTTTGATTTCTAATGGCTTGAGAAAATTAGGTGTGAAAATATTTGTTGATCCAATGCATGGATCTGCTGCGGGCTGCATTTCTGAATTATTTGGCTCTAATGGTGATGAGCTTATTTATGAATTAAGAACAAAAAGAGATCCTTGCTTTGGTGGGAACCCACCAGAACCTATGAAGGCTTACCTATCGCAATTAATAGAAGAAGTTAAGGATTCGTTCAAAGAAGGTAAGTTGTCCATGGGCATAGTTTTTGATGGAGATGGAGATCGAATTGCGGCAATAGATGAAAAAGGTAGATATTGCAATACACAGTTGCTAATGCCTGTTCTGATAGATCATTTGGCAAGATTCAAAAAAATGGCAGGTTGTGTTGTGAAAACTGTAAGTGGTTCCGATTTAATGAGATTGGTTGCGGAAGATTTAGGGAGAGAAGTTCTCGAAAAGCCAGTTGGGTTTAAATATATTGCTGAAGAAATGCTTTCAAGAGAAGTTCTCATTGGAGGAGAGGAGTCAGGGGGAGTTGGATTTGGACATCATTTGCCAGAACGTGATGCTTTATTTACCGCTTTGCTTTTGATGGAATCAATAGTTGCTGAAAGGAAATGTTTGGGAGAGAAAATAGATTCTCTTCATGCTCGTTTTGGCGAGAGTCATTTTGAACGTATTGATTTAACTCTCAAAGATATGGAGATGAGAAGAAACTTGGAAAATTTTTTGAAACAGAAAACACCATCTTCAATAGGCCATAAATCAGTTTTAGAGGTTATTTCAACTGATGGAATAAAACTTGTACTTGATAAAAGTCATTGGCTTATGTTCCGCTTCTCTGGAACAGAGCCTCTTTTAAGAATTTATTGTGAAGCTCCATCCAGTGCAGAAGTTACTTCAACTTTGTATTATGCAAAGCAACTTATTGATAATGGTTTTGGATAATCTCCCTCTAGTAATTGCTAGTGGCAATCAAGGTAAAATTGGAGAATTTAAAAAACTTTTGGAAGATTTTCCATTTGATTTGTTGACTCAACCTGTTGGATTTGAGATTGAGGAAACAGGAAATACATTTATGGAAAATGCAAGAATCAAGGCCATTGCTGTCAGTCAAGAAACAGGTGATTTGTCTCTTGCTGACGACTCTGGGTTAAGTGTTGAGGCTCTTGGAGGGGCACCAGGTATTTATTCTTCTAGGTATGCAAATTCAGATAAGGAAAGGATTGATAAACTATTAACAGAGCTAAAACCTTTTCCAAATAGAAAAGCTAAATTTGAATGTGCATTATGTATAGCTACTGGGGCAAAAGTGTTGATAGAAGTGTCAGGTTTTTGCGAAGGTCTAATAACTTTTTCCCCGAAAGGGAAAAATGGGTTTGGTTATGATCCGATTTTTGAAGTATCTGGATTAGGTCAGACTTATGCGGAAATGGATCACGAAAAAAAGAAGCATATTGGTCACAGGGGGAATGCATTCAACTTGCTCATACCAGAATTAAAAAAACTATTGGTTTCAATGAAAAAGTAGTTTTTGTTTCCTTGCAAAACTTTTAGTTTTTAATTTTCAACCCAGCTTCCGTGTAATCCATGGGGGATTGAAATAGGAACTTCGAGAATTGCTGTTTCACTAAGATCTTTAGAATCAAGGATTATTAAATCAGTTCCCGATCTAATACCATTCCAAACCAATACAACTACCCATCCATCGTCTTCTCTAGATTTTGATTCTTGTGA
>QCID01000012.1 GCA_003216895.1 Prochlorococcus sp. AG-402-K04
TTTTATAAAGTACATATCCAATCAGAAATAGAACAATCAAGGAGAGATTCTGATTGAAGAACCCAATTATGAGATAAGCAAATACAGGAATTAATAGGAATCTTTTGGCTGAGAGCTTTTCTTCAGGTGTCAAATCATTCCATTTAAGATACCTTCTCCATTGGAAAACTCTTTTCATCTTTCTTCCTTTGTATTCTCTTCTATTGAAAAAGGTATTAAGTAAAATTTTTAAATCATCTAATCGGCTCATAACCTCATAATGCCATTTTTATTAACTTACCTATAAAGCAATAGGAATAACTTCATGTACCAAGATAGAGGACAAATTATTTTTATGGCTCATCTTCTTCTGACGTACTAGAGATTTTATTTGAGTGTGATTTTTTCGTAGTAAAAAAGGAAATAAAAAGATTTTTTTATGTTGATGAGATAAAAGACAGACAAAAGCAATCTTTTGTCTCAAATAGCTTGAGATGATAAATCAGGTTTTGGTTTGACTGTAGATTTTGGCGCATATAGGGCCAGCTTCTTCATCTGTGTATACAGGAGTAGTTTTCCAATCCAGAAATTCAGCCCATTCACCGGCATGCTCATAAAGTGCCTTTGGATCTTTTACTTTGATAAGAATCCAACCTTCAAATGATCCTGGAGTGTGATATCTAACCATTACTTCTGCCCCTTCATATGGAGCTCCCATAGCTAAAAACTTCTTTGCACCTTTTTGATGGTAACCAGGCTTGAATTTCCAATGCTTAATGTAGAGCATAAATGATTTTGTAATTTTGATACTTTTAAATGAATTTTGTATTTTCTGTTCGCAATGATGATCACATTTATTTAGAAACCTTCTTTTTGAAAGACTAGATAAAGTGTTTGAGGAATTTAATGTTATGAGATAGTTCCGATTATTACAGCGTGGTTAAGTGATTGGGTTTCGACTAAGTAATTAGGTGTTATGACGGACTTGTTTATTGTCGCTAATACGCATTAATTGTTTAGTAGTTTTTTTTTATGCCATCGCGAGTCCTTGATGATTTTATTGATGATTGTTTTCTGAGTGGTGATGAAATTTGCAAATTTCAAATCTATAGATCAAGAAAATATGAGACTAGGGTCAACCCAATTGCCTCTCAATTAATAGCGTCCAAGCAAAAAAATCGGTCTAAACAAGACAACATAAAATTCCTATAAAAGCTTAACTTCTATAGGACTAGACACTCGTTAACATCACAATTATTTTTTGTATTATTAGCTTTAAGTGGATAATCGTATGATTTACATGTAAAATAAAAAATATGGTATGCAATTATTTAAAATGCCATTAAAGAAAAAACCAGTAACAGTTCCATGGGATTTAAACGTGGAGGACGATAATTATCTAAAAGAGCCCTGGCTTCTTAAGAAAGGGAAAGAGTTTATTACTATTGAGACAGACAATAATAATAGAGGAAATTTTTATCTTCAAAAAAATGATGAAAAACGTTTATCCTTAAGTGCTTTACAAGCTAAATTGACATATCATCAACTTCTTGAGTTTGGTTATAAACTTCAAAAACCAAAGAGAAAAAGAAACAAAGATTCAAGCGACCTCTTATGATTTAATTTTAATCAACTTCCAAATTTCTCTTTAGGAATAATTTTTGAATTTAAATAACATTGACCGTAAAATTATAATTATGAATAGTCTTCATGAGCACATATTAACGATTTTTAATTTTGCTAATATTCGATATATATTTAATAGAAATATATATTTGATTTGAATGATTATTCACAAGTAATTTTTATTAAAAGTGATAACCTATAAATTTTCTTTTGAATATTAGTTTGGTTATTTTCTAATGACTTGGCCTTGATTTCTCTTTATATGATCACTAAATAGAGTTAAAAGATTAATGGATGAAACTCCAAAATTAATTTATTTGATGTACGTCCGGTTCAATTCCTCTACTTCATAGCGATATCTAACAATACCTACATAAAGTTGATATATACTTTATTTATATTATTAATAACTTTTTCTGACTTATGAATGTAGGTATATAGACTGTATTTGTATAACCTTTTGTTAATGTAAAGCTAACAGCATATTTACTAATGATAGAAAATATTATTCATGCTTCTTATTGGTTTTTAATCCAGAAAAGTATATAAATATAATGGTCTGACTTTCATGTGAAGACTCATTTCTGATGTTGGCGCATATGTAATTACTTGATAAATCATTCTAGGCTGTTCTCGTGCTAGTAAATACTGAGGTAAGAAGACGGAGGTCATAATACCCCCGCATTAAGACGGATTTACTGTTGGTGTTTATTTTAATAAAACTTGTTATAGATACACGTCTAACACTAAGAACCACAAAATGCTTTGAAGAGTATATCAAGGTTCTCTTCTCAATTAATTAATGTCATACTATGAAAAAACAATTTTCAAAAAAACAATCTAATCAAGATGAGGATTATGTAAAGAGGTCTCAAGCAGAGATGCAAAGAAGATTTGTAGATCTGCAATTTAAAAGAAGTGAATTGGAGAAGCAGTTGAAATTAGTTAATGAAGTCCTTTTTTCTTTGGGTAGAGAAATGGAAGAACATTTTTCGTATAATCAACTATATAAGTAAGCGAAAATCTTGAGATTCATCTTAATACTCATGATCTTATATATATTGAATAGGCTTGATCTATAGCATGATTTTCTTTTAGTTAATATAATTTTTAACGAGATTTTGTCGAGAATGAGTCAAAACTGTTACTTCAGCTTTTTAAGAAAAAATAATTTATGTATATTTACTATAAGTTATAGATAATTCTTTTTTATGAGTTGCTTTTAGTAGGCATAATTATAAATATAACTATAAATTATAAAATCATGAGTCTTAAACGAAATTATATATATCTGAGACTATTGCTTTGTTCAATTTTTTTTTTAATAGTTTTCTCAACTTCTTTGACAGTATGTGCTGAGGAAATCGAATGGATAGAAGTATCTAAGACAAATAATGAATTACTATCTATAAATCCTAATTCAGTCAAATATAATAATAAAGGTATTCTTTCTGTTGATGCTAAATATTCTGAGATTGATCCAGATGATCACACCATTATGAATAATGATTCATTTTTAATGGCTATTGATTGTGAAAATAGATTATTTAGTAAATTCCCAGCTAATGCTGAGCTTAAGCAAGTTAAAAATTGGGAAAACCCACTTAATAATAAATTGATTAAAAAAGCTATTATTAATAGCTGTTCTTATTAAAGGTAATAATTTTGATTAAATCAAGCCTGCACTTTTGTATGCCTGTGATCACATCCCGATAATGAAACATGTAGTGATAATTTTTACTAAGCAATGAATAAAATGAACACTATGGTCTTATAAGCTCTGGCTTAATTGAAGATGATTTATGCTAACTAGTTTATTTGCTTCTGCATTTCCTTGGCTCTGGCTTGCTGGCACAGATCTTGGAATAAACCATTTTACTACTGACTTGATTCTTGTTGTTTCATTTGCAATTTTGACAGCTCTCCCCATGTCATACCTAAGGCCAATAATTAAAAAGTGGGAACAAGCTGGAGTGAAGAGCTCTCTTTTTACTAAGTAGAATTCGAAGTTGACAGCCGATTCCATTAGGGGGCATTAGTCCCCCGCTGTTTGGTAATTCTTACGGATTGATTCTTTTGTCTCTATCGATTTAATTAATACAAATGATAAGTTTTTATGTCCATCACAGCTTTCTTAAGAAAAAAGATTTCTAAAATAAAAAATAGGTTCGATGTACAAAAAGTACCAATGATGATGCAGAAAGAGCTGGAAACAATGGCTTATTTGAACAAGATTTAAAACGAAACTAAGAGAACATAAGCCAAACTTATGAATAAGAAAGTAGAGTATATATAGTTCAGGCTTCAGTTATGACCTCTACTGCTGCTCCAACAGTAAAAGAACAGGAATTAATGCCATTGGGATTGATTGAATCGGCAAGTGTAAATTCTTTTGCTGATTTCCTTCCATCAAATTTCAATGAAACTAAAGCAAATGAAAATGATGATTTTATAAATATTTTCATTTGCCATCTGATTTTTTACGCGATTTTTTGTATTTCCCTTGTTATGCACATCCTTTTTGATCTTGGCTTTTGGCCGTTTGTTAAAAATAAATTTCTTCAGTTGATTAAAAAAACAAAAAATA
This sequence comes from Prochlorococcus sp. AG-402-K04, assembly GCA_003216895.1. Classification (GTDB taxonomy): domain Bacteria; phylum Cyanobacteriota; class Cyanobacteriia; order PCC-6307; family Cyanobiaceae; genus Prochlorococcus_B. Next base: position 4,193 of record QCID01000012.1, read on the forward strand.
ACCTTGTTGAGAAAAATCCTGCTTTCGCTTGATTAACAACTATTAATCGATTAACTATGCCCTACAGTTGATTCGAGGCGTGTTTTTAGATTTTTGGCTAACAATTTGATGCCATAAGAGATTTGCTTCTTTTGCTAAATCCATATATTCATTTCTGCCTTCAGCATTTTTCATCTTTAATAATGTGAATGCATATTGATAGGTGAGTTTTTTAGTCATAATCATCATGTCGTTGGATAGAAGAATGTATGAAAGGATCAAAATTGATTGTATTGAATGTAACCATATGAACTTTTTCTATCGTAAAAGCCACCATTGCTGTTGTTTAACTGCTAATAACTTTCATCAGATAATCTTTTTTAGCAGACATGTGCGATAACATGCAAATATTTTTCTTGACTCTTTGTTTAGATTTTTTTGTATTGTTTCTTGGTTCAGTATTGCAACCATGAAAAATTGAATTCAACTTATTTATTAATGGGTTTCGCTCATTACTGATAAGGTTGACAAATGACATTAATCAAAAAACTTTAAATTTGAAACTCCAACAAGAACATTACCTTCTACTAAAATCCAAATATAAATATTAATTCTTATGGGAGATAAGAAGAAGAAGAAAAAATGCAAAAAGAAAAAATGCTCTGCTTGGAAGGGTGGTAAATGTATTTGTCATGGGCAATAAAAATAGTCATAAATAGTCGGTCTAATGAGTTGACATGCTTTTGAGGAAGGTAAAGTCTTAATAAAAGATATGCATATCTAGGGTTAGCACTACCTCGACCGAACCAAGTAAAAAGGAATGTCTTTTTTAAATTGATATAGTTCGTTAAGTTAAAAGTCTTTTTCTTAACCTATCTCACGAAATTTAATCATCAAAAAATGACCTCATCTAAGAGCCCTAAAAACTGGTCTGAGTGGAACAATACCAAACATTTTACTGATTATTCAAGAGATTCAAGTACAGGAAAATTTGTTCGTTTTACTATTGCTTCCTTACTATTTGTACCTGTTGGGTTTCTCGCTTACATGACCACTATCTAAAGTTTTGATATTCACAAGATTTGATAGGAGAATGAAATGTTCCTTACTAGCTTTTCAATCTAGTAGTGAATGCATCACCTTCAACAAAAATCTTTTTTCTATTAATACCCGCTGGCAAAGCAAAAATCAGTACCAAAGATAGGAATACAATTAAATCCAATGGGAACCTTCCAATTCCCCACTCTGAGAAAGCTATAGCTAGAGGAGTGATTTCCATCTTGATTTTTTGTTTGAAGTAAAATTAATATGAGATTGATAAATTTGTAAGCAAGCTTAGCAAAAGTTATTGTCAGAATCTGGACTATTTTAAATTGAAGTGATTTTTTCTAAAACCATTAATAGGACAAAAATATTGTTATGAGAAGAAATGGTGGGTGCTATTAATAGTTGTGTTTAGATATGGTTTCCCTCCATCAAATAAATAACTCTGAAGCATGAGTAAGACAAAGAAGCAAAAAAAATCAAAAGCCAATAATGTTCAAAAAGTTCTTGAACAACAACAACCTGAAAAAAGTAATACTCTTATCTTTGGTGGGATTTTACTTGCAATGAGTTCTATAGGACTTTTGATTTTTGTGCTTAGCTATAAGGTTTTTGATCTGAGTTAGGACTTTTTTTAGTGTGCATTAATAATTACTTCTACGAGAAATATCTTTTTTTTATCATGTACAAATTGTAAAGAGGGGGTGTTTATCTTTAAACCCTTCTAACTTAAAGATTTGATTGCTAATTCAACTCTTTATGGACATTAAATAAGATATCTACTATCGGTAAGGACAGGAATGATCTCAACATCATTCCCAAATCATTTACACCATTGCCAAATTGCTTCGTGGCCGGATGCTTTTACAATCGCTTATCTACAGAACCTTTCAGGATTCACAATTTGTTGATGACCTCGAACCTTCAAACTTGTCTGACTCGCAAACACTTTGAACATATGGAGCAAAGATTATACCCCTTTAATATTTCTTCTTGATCGGGAAACTGCTCATGAATTAAATCAGTTTTCATCAATCAACAAGAAAAAATATTTACAACACATCTTTAAAAATAAAAAAGTTACTCGATCACAATGATGTTGATAAGCAAATTAGTTTCATAAAAGATATCTATTGATCTGAGCTAAAGAGGAAAGTGCTAGAGAATTGAGTAAATTAAACCGAACCATGTAAACCGAATATCACTCACTCACGGTTTTGATTCTAGTACTAGATGATTGGATTATCTTATTAATGAAAATGACTTACTTTAAAAGGGTTTCTTTGGAAGAGGTTTTAGAAGAGGATATTTTCTTCAATTACGAACAATATTCAAATCTTTTAGAAGATTCTGAGTGGTAATGAAAACTACTGAATTACTTTTGATATTCTTCTCATTGTCATTTTCTTTTTTAGGAATTTCTTTACTTGTTTTTATTAGACATTATTCAACCCTTTTTTATACAGCTAATTGTATTGGATTAATTACTTATGTTCATTAGATTTAAAAAGTGCTTTTATATAGATTAAGAAATCACAATCTTAGCTTTCGATTTTTAACTGATGGAAGACCAAATTAATGCTGCCGAAAAAAGCACATCTATTTCCGCCGAAATATGCCAATGGTCAGGAGCTATATTTGGTATTTTGTTTGGGGTAGGCTTTTTTCTGGCTGAAGTTCAAAAGAACGACTTAAAATCTTTGCCTTGGTGGAAGCCAATCTCTGCACTTGTCGCTGGAGCCGCCGTTTCTGCTCATGGTAGTAATGTTGTTAATAATAAAAGGACAGCAAAGTTAACTGCTTTGTTAGTGAGATCAACTAATAGTGCATCTGTGTTGCCGACAACAAATTCATCCGAATATTCTGATCTGTTGGAGGATTCTGATAACCAATAACTTATTAAGTGTTTAGCAATTTAATTGTCATTCTAATATTTTGTTAGGTTTACTATTTCTTAAATAGCAAGAAAAGAGAAACCTAAAAAAGTCAATGATAATGACGAAAATATTAAAATGAGTTCAGTGTATTTCATTCGAGAAACTCTAGAAATTTACTCTTTGTGGTTGAACTTGATAAGAACAGATACCAAATTGCAAACACTCCATTTCTTCATCATTGCTTGATTGATGCTTTGAAAAACTGAGTCTTTCATTTAATTGATTAAGAACAAGTCGAGCAGCATTTTCTGCAGCTTCTGTAGTCAATTGAGCAAAGCGGTTTCCGTAGGACATAGGAGGTCGAAGATCCACAATTTATTTCTACTCCTATAGAGTGAATGATACCTAGAGAATAAACACTTAAGTATTTATTCTGTTTTAATAATCAATGATTAGGCATCACAGGATGCGTACTGTTTTAAAACTTATCTCTCTGGAAATTCCGTGAAGATTTTATGTTAGGCATACAACATTTTAATCGTTCTAGAGATTGGTTTTTTTGATTATATAGGTTAAATAGATTGAAAATTAAGTGGAACGTCATTAATGAGTGGTGATAACCTGGTTGCTCATTTACCAGTGAAATTTTATTCTGATAAAATAACGGAAACCAAAAAGATCATTTTTTTAGAAAGAAAATTTCAAGAATTAGATGAATTTATTGAAAATATTCCTGAAGTTGCATAGTGCTGGATTTATTTTCATCCAAAATATAACTCTTCTGGTCTAGGTGATTGGGTTCGCACACCACAAATCCCAAACTGTAAGCATTCCTGCTCCTCATCTTTTCGTTGTTTTTTCGCTTGAATATTACTTAGGAATAATGCCTGTATGTTGTGAGTTAAAGGTTTGAATAGATTAATAGACATAATTAAGTTCCCTAAATACCCTTTAATATTTTTACTCTAATCGGGTAGCAAACAACTAGAGAGTAAACCCTAAAGTATTTATACGCCTTTACAGGGTGTGAAGAGGCCGTTTTAAGTATCAAATGATGTGCCTAGATTTAACAATATCTAAAGTTATCAAATGATAAAAACAATAATAAGAGCAATGTATTCTGCTTTTATTTCTATTGTCTTAATCTCAATTGTTCTGGCTGGCTGGACTTGTTTTGCCTTTATTTCCCAACCCACAAAGTCTGGTGAAATTATTCATGTAATACAAGATATGTATGAAAGTCAGAAGTTAGTATTCATAGACGTTGTTGATCTTTCGAAATTACTAATAAAAGATAAAAGTGAGAGATTAGCTAGTGAAGATAAAAAACTTTTGACAGAATCAGAAGTAGAAATGCCGACAGATCAAGAAGACAAGTCTCTAGCAGATGAGACGTCAATGCTAGAAGACAATGGTGATAATCCTCTCGGGATAGTTATTGAGCAATCTTTACCTGAAGTAAGTGAAGAAAATTTGCCTGAAATTAGTGTAGGACCATTAGATGATTATCAGAGTGAAGTTTTTATTAATGAAATGGAGATAGGAATGGACATGAATTAAGTTAGTTAAATGAACTTTCTTAAAAGCTTTAATATTGCTTTGATTCCAATTTTTCTTATGAATAAAATTTTTACCTTTAGAATTTTTCCTCTCTGTTACGACAGATCCTGTTTTGGCATGGGGTGATGGTGAATCCTCTTTATCAAATAAGAACAATGCAAGTCAATATAAGTTGGTTTAGCAAGTTGATAGTTCCGATTCTTCCTATTGGTGATTTCAAGAAAATGAATGACTCATTTCTAATTCTAATTATTTCTTTTTCTTTTGGCCTTTTTTTGATGGCTTGTCCTGCTGTTCTTAATGCAGATGAAATAGATTCATCGCTTGTTGAATCAGGCCCTACTGAAATCATTAAAGCTCCTAGTCAAATGACAGAAAAGCAAATGAAAGATCTTTTGGGCGAAGATCCCTATTTAGGCCAAACTTCTTATCTTCAGTCTCCGGATGGCTTTAGTCAAAGAGAAAAATCGAAATAATGGAAATTTTATTATCGAAAAAAGCCAAAGTAAAGTACGAGAAAAAAAATTTGCCTCGTATTAATAAAACAATGTCTTTCAAGAAAAGCACTAATTGATCTTTAGACAATTGTCTCTATGTATTGAATGGGTTTTCCGTGACTGTATAAATACTTGAGTGTTCCTTCCTATAGATTTCTTAAACCAATTTGAGTAGAAATTAAGCAGGTTGTTTAGATGTCTAACCATGCCATTCTCAAAGCAATTATTTCGAAATTTTTCTGGGGTTTCCATTCAAGGAAATGAAATGTCTGATTTGTTTTCTAATTACAAGCCAAAATATGATGATGATGTGATGGAGTGCTTACAATTTGGTATCTGTTCTACGCATCAAGAACCACCAAGAGAAATACCATATTTTCATTTTTGAAAAACAACTTTTTTTATATAACTTTTCACTATTTAAAAGTACTTAATTAAGTTAATTTGCCAAGGTTATCCAGCGTAAAATTATTAAAATCAAAACAGTTGTGACTAAAGGGAATGCTGGGTAACGAGTTTTGAAATTTGCAGGAGGCCAGGGAGACCAGGAGATAAGCCTTCCTTTGGGCTCTTTAATCACCTCTTTTCTTTCTGAATTCTTTGAAGTCTTTGGGATAAATCCATTTTTTTTATTTTTCTTTACATCTGTCATAGTTATTTTATTCAAATATTAATAGGTCAATTTTCAGAGTGTGACTTTGAGGGCAAATATATTGATTTTTTTAAGGTGATTTGTACACACATATACAGAGGTTGAATATAATTTTTAGTAGTTGTTTACGTGCGCTCTTCACTAAAGAAGCCTTAGCTCTAAGAATATCTCGTGCAATGTTCAATGAGAGAAAAAGTATTGAGAGCTTTAATGCTTATCAATGTATCCGAAGTTATTTAGTTGACTTGTCAATGCAAGAGTTAATTGAACTTGCGAAAGACTATGGAATCAAAGTTGCTAAGGCTTCCTAGTTGAATAAAAAATTGGAGGTTAACCCTACACGCAGTTGATAATTTCCCTTTTCAGAATGTTCAAGTGATAAACGGTAACTAAGATTTTGTTAAATGAGTAGGCACAACGTTAGGGTAAAAGCTAAATACCCGCATGGCTTCATAAAGAATGTAGCCAAAAGCATAGTTGACGATCGACATGAAAAGCTTCATATGTTTACCAAAGTTGTCATGGAAAAGCAGGCTTTGAGAGAGAGGTATATTAAGTTGATGAATGATGCTGAAAGAGCCGTTGGTAGGAAAGAAGCTATTTACCTTCTTAGAGATGCTGAAATTATTTGGCAAAAAATTAATAGTTGATACTTTTTCTTTTTTAACACTTCGGGAGATTTCATGATTTTGTAAAATTCGATCATAAAAATATAAAATTTGTAAATTCTTTAAATTTATATTGAAGCTGTTAATTCTATTTATGATTTTTTAATTTAATTCAGTCATTTAATCAATGAGGTTTTTATCAATCTCATCTTCATCTTGTCCAATGATAGTTTTTGTTCCAAGGTTAAAGGTAAATTTTGAATCAGAAAGTAATTCTCTATCTTCTTGGTTAAGAGGATTTATTTTATCGAAGTTATGCATTATTTATAATCATAAGGATCAAAGTTGATTTCAAGTTGATTAATGTTATTTGAGAATTGATCTAGCCCCCACAATTCACCTCTATCGGAAGCTTCAACTATTGATTCATAGAATTCAGGGTTATTTGATGACATAGTTTTATATTGATATGGGTGAGATGCCTGCAGAAAGCTGGTGGAAATTGATCACTCCAAATGAAATAAGAGCGGGTATGAACCAACTAAATGGAAGAAAAATTCTGATTTTAGATTTTGTATCCTCGGACATGATTTGGGCTTAACTAACTTAATCATGTTTCAATTTTTTCTTTAACGAGAGAATGATTGGTTCGGTTACCTATATAAAAAATCCATCCAAAGAATTTTTTTATGTTTGTTAATCCTATTGAAGATAATTAATCTTTGTTTTGAAATTCTATAGCCCTAACTACGCGGATTTTGGTTTTTGGTGTTGATTCATGAGGAACAGCTGTAATGGGAAATGCCACCGGATCCAAAGAATTTCTTGGGCTTGAGTCTGTCATATTTTTTCTGTACCTCTAATGATTGTTCCTCGTATGGTTTGTCTAAAACAGATTGTAGTTCCTTTATGAGACCATAGTCGCCTTTCTCTGCCATTTCGTATGCTGGTGTGATGAGCCATTCCCGCCATGTGTATTTTGGATTAATGCGTTTCATTTTTGCTGATATTTCCTTTTGATCACATTTGTTAATTACATGCCCTCTCCATCTTTGTAGCCAACTTATCCATTTGGTCTCAATCTCTTCTGAAATTGGTAGATAGAAACTATCTTTTAAGTCCTTAAGTTTTTTGGGAATACTTGAAAGTTTTCGGAAAAAGATTGTGTAGTCGACCTTTGTTTGAACCATGAGCTGTATCATTTCATTTATTAGAGATGCGTCATAGGTGTCTAGGCCTAGTTTCTTGGTCCACATTATCTCCATTTTTTGATCCATTAATGTAGTAAATCCATCGCGGATGCTATCTAACCTCTCCAGTGCCTTTGCGTCGCCGTTAAGCAGAGGTCGAAGCGCCCCCCAAAGCATTTGATAATTTGCTTCGGCAGCAACTTGTTGGTTAAAGAATGCAAAATGTTCACCACCTCCTGTCCAAGGTTGGAATCTGGGATCGAAGAGTTCGCAAAATCCAAATGGACCGAAATCGAGAGTGAAACCTCCTGCAGCGCAGTTGTCACTGTTAAAATTACCTTGGCAATAGCCAACTCGCATCCAATTGGCTACTAATGATGTGAGTCGTTCTCGGAATGAATATGCGAGCTCAATAACTTGACTGCTAAAGCTAAGCTTCGGATCAATTTCTTCCTTGTAATTTCTTACTATTAAGTGCTTCACAATCATTTTGAGCTCTTTCATTGCATTTTGATGCTCATTGTTGCGTACTCGACGTGCAAAGAGTTCTATTTGACCTACCCGTAAAAATGATGGTGCGACTCGTGTTGAGATTGCAGCTGGTGTTTCTACCAATATATCTGGATCGATTGAATTGGAGCCTTTTTTATACCAAGGCCTGCGGACTGTTTCAGATTTAGAGACATATAGCGTGAGAGCACGAGATGTTGCTACTCCGAGTGACTGCATATACTCCTGAGCTAAAAACTCACGAACACTTGAACGAAGTACTGCACGTCCATCAGCTCCTCTACAGTATGGTGTTGGTCCTCCCCCTTTAAGTTGCATCTCCCATCTTTTGCCATTAAAGAGACCTTCAAATACTGAAATAGCTCTCCCATCTCCGTAGCCGTTACCTGTCCCAAATGGACACTGTTGAGTATATTCAGTTCCATAGATAGATAGTGCGTAACCGGTAGCCCAACCAAATGGTCTCATCGGTGTTGTCGCAACATTTATGTCACCAGAAAATAGACGACGAAAAAGTGTATCTAGAGCAAGTTCCTGGCTCAAGCCTAACTCGTTAAATAATATTTTACTGTGAGCGACATATTCTGGTTTTGGAATTGCTGTTGGAGTGACAGGTACATAGTGACCAGACAAGACTTCTCTTGTTAGGTGGTCGTCACCATCATCTGTTGCCTGTGGATCAGGATTGAGAGAATCCATGAAAGAGTAGTCAACTTGTTTTGCAAACTCAGAGAAAGTTCTTGTTGTCGGCATAGCTTTAGTGCTGCTCATTTAGATCTATTCGTAGTTGGTTAAGTCTTTAATTTGATGATTCATTCTTTTATATTACTAGCATAGATTCGAAGCCTAATGACCTTAATTTGTTTGGAACTAGCCGATAAGTCTATAAAATTGAGAGTAAAAAATATTTTGATTCAGCTGTATCGTTGAGGTAGGGTTCAAGAAATAAAACTACAGGGCTAATTCAACTCCACGCAAAAGTTAATTTGTCTCAGCTATATTTTTAAAGAACTCACAAGAAACCATTAAATCCGATTCTTTTTCAGTGTTGAGATTTAGGTCTGATATTGCTTTAGCAGTTGTAATTCTGTAACTTAGCAATCTAGGCAAAGATCTCTTTGTCTTTGAGTCTAAGAAATTAGACTTGTTTTAAGGAACTGACTCGAGAAGTGTTCTTGGTACAGACACTCGTAAATACAGCAAATACAATAATTTAAAGAAAATTTTTTATCTTTTAATAAATCTTGTAAGTGACTAGTGATGACGGTTGAATCATAAATGTGTTCAGCTTCCTCAATTAAAGGTTTTATTTCAGGATTGGAAGATATCGGTTGTTTTAGCTTATTCAGATTTCTCCATAACAACGGCACTACCTGGATCCTCTTTCTTTCCCCCTCTTTAAAGACAAACAATTTTTTCTTCTTTCATAAGTTGTTTGTTTTCTAGACTGTTGTAGATAAAAGCCCATTGTTCAAACGGAGCAGAAATCCTAAGGCTGAATACGGTTGTTTCAAGACCAATTATTTGATCAGATGATTAGAAGCCAAAAAAGCATTGCATATTTTTATATGCAATTATGTCTAATTAATCATATCTTCAACCTCTTCTAACATAACTATGATTTTTTACTGACTCACAATTAATGATTATCTAAAAAGACCTCCTTTTTTCTTTGGAGTTTTGGCCTGAAACTGTTCTTCTACGATTAGCGTTGCTTTCTTATGAGCAATTTTAGCCTCAACCATTGTTGTGATTGAGATCAAAAACAAGCCACCAATTCCAATTAATTGTTCGGCTTTTGTTGGCTCTGTATCACCATTTAAGATGGCTCCTAGTGCGAACCAAGCTGTAGCTGCGCCTCCAGTTAAAAAGTAAGGAATCCAGCGGCGCTGGTAGAGGTATCCAGCACCTAAGCCAGGAAGGAAATTTAATGTTGTAGCTACCCATCCACTGGATGAAGCAAGAATTTGTTCCTTAGAGGGATTTTCCATGGAAATCTCTAAAGACAAATTATGTCGATTTCAATTGTTGTCTGTGGACTGAACTTGCTGTTGTGAGTTACACCACACAATTAGAATTCAGTTTCGAATTTCTTTTAAGCGGATGACCAGACTCGAACTGGCGACATTCAGCTTGGGAAGCTGACGTTCTACCACTGAACTACACCCGCAGGTCTTTAATTTAGCGAAGTTAAATGGCCTACCCTTATCTTTAGACACTTTCTGAAACGAGAGTCTAATCAGTTCTTTGAATGCCCATATTTATTTTTTTGCTCTCTTTTTTTATTTCTTTCTTAATCATTTCATAATAGGCCAATTCTTCTTGATCTTCAGAACCAAGTCCATACCCCATCGTTGCAGCAATATAAATTTTATGTTGCCTATGGGAACTCAGACTCATTAGCTTTTAAACACTAATCAACGTTACGAGATGAATCTTATTATGTAAGAAGATAACCGCAGAAGTGATTTTAATAAATCATAGGGATCTTGAAGTTGATCAATTTCTTATTAAGTAGAAATGATTTCTTTTTTTCTTGATCTCTTTAAAACTGAGTAAAAAGCTAACACACTTATCGTTCCAGATGGACCTATAAATACATGCCATATTTGTTCGCCTGAACTTGAAAGTAGCATCCCAAAAAATGTAGTAAAGATTACTCCGGTGATAGGGTAAATAAAAATGACCCAATCTTTAAATCGGCTCCACAATTGCAATATAAGTAGAATACTTATTAATACTTGAAATAAAAGAGTTGTTGACTTGCCTAGAAACCAATAAGAAAAAATCGCGCCAATTATTAATAAAATATTGCTAGTTATGATGGACTGTTTTTTGGCTACTGAAATAGTAAAGAACGATAATCCAATAGAAAGAAATGAATAAAACAGCCAATTATATATTGATGAGTGATCTACATATATCCAATTCGTAGTCGTATGATCGAACATCTCAAACATTGAGGCAAGACCTAGTGAGATAAAGGCGAAAGGGGGTAGTAGAGGAAATCTAATTTGCTTGAATCTGTTTATGGACTTAATTCCAATAAGGATAGGGATGAGAATTGCTTGTAGATGTACTAATAACAATAATAATCTGAAGGTCAATTAAATTAATTTGGAGCTAATACGAAATTAGCAACTTTATTGAAACTTCCTAATACAACAAATAATATTTTTTAAAGAAACTTACCAGATATTGAAACCGGGTTTGTTGTTTAACAGAGAACACCTGAGGACGGACTAGTCGAAAATTTGGTCGTTGACGGCTTATTTCAAAAATAATTAAAATTAATTTTACATTCAAGCTAATACTAAGATAAAAGTAACAAGTAAATCTGTTAAAAGATATGTACTTGATACCTCCTGACTCACTTTCAAGATTATTGGTTGTAATGGTGGCGATAGTTGTTGAGATGATGAATTATTTTGCGGTTTTAGATCCTTTAATAAAAACCTTTATCCAAGTTACACTTGTCATTGGACCATTGAGTCTTGTGGGTTTGGTTTTGCTACTTAGGAAAATTGAAAAAGATCATCCAGAACGTATACGATGGAAGTGATGAGAAAAGAAAATGAATTCAACTCTGATTCGAATTATCCAGAAAACTTTTGGCCGAAAATATTATTTCTTCTCTGTATTGGAGCTTTTATTTATTGGGTTATGACTTCTCAAAATGCAGATAAAACTCTTGATAAATATCTTTTTGACCCAATTCTCAGACTATTTGACAGAATAAAAATAAATGGGTTTTTCGTAAATGATTAATAGACTTATTTCAAGTGAAAGATCGAAATGGATTTTTGTGATTGGAATGGTTGCCATTGGTGCAGGATTCACAGCAAAGAATGTGATCTCCTATCCAACTGAATGTATGAGCGAAGATGTTGTAAAAGACTTTGTTACACCTAAAGTGACTACAAGGGATTTCACCATTTTCTAGTTTTTTTCCTCAATAAGTCAAAAAAGCCTCTACATTTGAAGAAAGAAATTTTAAAATGTTTTTCTTTAATCCTTTTTGGCCTTTAACAGCTTTAAGAAGCGCTTCGTTAAAAGCAACTTCAACATTACTTTTACTTCTTTTAATTAAATCAAACCTTCTTCGCTTGAAAGGTGGCCTGATTGGCGGACTCGTTGCTCTTACACTTGTTTCTGGATTAATTGTCTCATCAACATTTGCTGGCGGAGCTGCTTACTATATTTTTCAAAATAAGAAATCAAACGAAGATGAAGTAAACATGTCTGACGATGATGTAATTAATGCTGAAGCAGTTTCAGCTTGATATCGTTTTGCATTAACGTGCTATAGATTTATAATTACCCATAATTAACTAATTGTTTGAAGCACCTTTATTACAAATTTAATTAAAAAATTATCTTATATAGATTTTTGTTTGGGCAACTGAATAATTATTTAGATTATGAATTATCTATTGCTTTTTGAACAAATTTAGAATTTCATTTCTTAAATTGTCCATCGTTTTAATAATCAAGTCTGCACCTGCTTTTTTCAACTCGGCCTCATATCTGAGACGTTGCTCTCGACTTGAATCTAAATGTAAATGTGGGGGAGCAATAGCGAGACTGATAAATTTCTGATCAGGGATCTTAATGCGAGCATTTATTACTGTTTTAACATCTGCAACAGTATCACCAATATATGCAATTGGAGGATTGGAAAGACCTAAAGGCTTTTTTGAAATTTTAGAAGATAGTAATATAAAACCAGTTGGATCAGGTTTGTCAGGCGCTTCACCCATTGCAATTAAGGGGGGAGAGGCTAAGCCGAGCCTCTCCTCTAAGACGAATTTCACTGATGGTAATTCAGCTCCACTTACGAAACCCCAACCAATTTTTCGCTGAGTTAATTCCTCAAAAAGTGTTTGTTTGACTAATAACCTTTCATCTTTAATAAATCCTGACCATTCACTAGAGTTATGGTTTGGATCTCCACCAAAATAAAAGTTTTCAAAGCATTCAATTAATATTTTTCTAGACGGAGCTGAAAAAGAAAGATTGTTTTTTTGTATATGTCTATTAATCATTTCTAGGCTCAAATCCCAATCATTATTCCAACAGCCTTCACTTTTTATAGAATCAATATCTTCTATCGAGGGGCTCCACCCACTAAAAAAATTAACTGTTTCTTGGATAGCCAATCGATAGCTATTGGTTACGTCACGAATAACCCCATCTATATCAAATAAAATTAGGCCAATATTATTCATCGTTGAGTTTTTTCTTTTTATTAAAAATGTTCAATGGAATTTGTTGTTTAGTTGAATCTTAAGTTCTAATTCACGATCTTTGAGCCCTTTTTCATTTTTAATAATTCGATTACCGACCCACACAATGCCCATCCCTATTATCGCAGGTATACCAATTGCTGAAAATCTTGTAATGGTATTCATTCGTTTTGCTAAATAATGAAGATGTTTTGTATCAGTCTTCTTTGAAGTTACCAAGCAATCTTGAAAATTAAAATATTAAGTGAGATTCAACTTGTTTTCGTTCTTCTTAAATCTCTCCATAAGCAGGCCATCAAATAGAAATAACCAGCCATGGCAATAATGAAAAAAGATGTCATCAGCTTTGTTCTGCAGTGGACATTTGAAAAATTGAAGCAGAACTAACTACTAATAGGATTGCGAAGAAAATCATGTGATATGGAGTGAGCATGATTAAATCTTTGGTATATACAAAATTTAATCAACGAATGAAGTCGATGTTGTAGTGCAATACGAAGTTTTTTGGTGTGGTTACACCAATATTTGAGAATATGAGGTAAAACCAGATTGAATAAATTGGAATGTAATGGTTAGTTTCCTTTTCTTAATACTTAAGCCAGTACTTTTTTTGATGTTGAAAAAATTTTTCAAGAAGCAAATGAAAGCTTTTATTATCAGTGCAATTGAGTGGCTAGTTCTTCAAACAGACAATGACTTAGACGATAAGATTCTTGCCAAGGTAAAAAGTGGGATGAAATTAGGTGTCGTTTGATCAAATGCTTGAGCAAGTGGTATTTGGATTTAATACATTGACTCCATGCAAAATACATTTGTGGTTTTGTTGTTAGGTAACAGCAAAAAATGACTTAAACATGTGAAACGAAGTGGTCACCCACTGAAGATCAAATCGATTACATCATTATTCAAGCAATGCAGACCACAGCTCAGCAATACGCTAGGTATGCTAGTGAGCTTCAATGATCTCATGCATTTATCGCGCTAACGCTTCGAGGTGAATTCCGATATTTTTTGAATAATTGCGTTTACAGGCGAAAAATGTTGTGATTGTTGTTAAAACATCTTCAATTCGTCTACTAATCAAAAGTCAGATTTAATAGTCAGAACCTTAGAGCTCTTTATGGATGAATTAGCTGAATTACAGGTGCAACTCGATTGCCCATATGAATTCATATGTGATTTTCTTGAAATTGTTAAAAATCGTTGGTCACCAGATAGTTGTCATTCAAAGCTAAGGCAGCATAAAAGAGATAATCCAAGCTCCTACTGAAAATTCAAAATAAAAGTTGGCTTGTGAAAAAAGATCGTGTATAGGCAATGAGATTTTTTAAAAATAGACACCCTGATGAAAACGTAGCTACATATATAAGTGTTCACTACGCTAGCTGCAGACTCAGATTCCTACACGGTATTACTCCTCATGTTCAGTTACATAAAAGTGAAAAGTTAACTGATGAATAAGCAAGAGGTATCTGACGTCGTGAGTGGAAACAGAATGGGAAGTTTCTAAGAAACCCTTATAGGAGACCTCATAAAGCTTATTTAAAAAAAAATTAAGCAGAATTTTCTTTAAGTTTGATATTTACTCAAAAGAATTTAGAAATTTGAGTAAATACCACTAGATAGTTTTGTATCGAAATGAACTACACGTGCCTTCAATGCATAAGATAATATTTTTGTAGCAATCGCTACAAAAACGTTCAACTCGCTTAATAGCGAGCCGCATCTCGATTTAAGCCAAGGAACGGGGACTTAAATTAACATTCGGAGTATGGATGATGACAACTCTTCTATATCGTGGACAAAACTATGTCCAGCAGAAAGAGCAAAAAAAGAAAAAAGAATGTGTTGAGTTGACTTACAGACGTAATCACTACAACACATGCAGAAGCGATGCAAAGTCTGAGCTAAAAACCCAATTAGCTTATCGCGGTCATAGCTATCAGCATTAGTTTGTTAGCTTGTTTTATAAGGCCCTGCTTGGCAGGGCCTTTTTTTTGTAGAACATTCTTGCTTGGATTGAACAGATATTAACTCGTACAAATTTTATTATTGTTAGCCCTCATAAACTTTGCATGTAGATGCTGTCGGATGATTACTACATTCTTTGTCCCAAAACTCATCTCTTGTTTCATTTGGAACCGTGTAAGAGAAGTCATGCATTGATCGAATATCACTTAATGCATTTTTGATAATGTTGAAAGGAGTTCTAAGTTTCATAACCCTCCATATCGGTATATAGATGTTCTAATCGATCTTGCTTTGTTTATACACCTCGGCTTTTACTCAAGTAGAATTAACTACTAGTTGATTAACGAATCAAAGAATAAGGCTACGAGTAGAACCTAAAAGAAATTTGAGCATCGAATCTACCCACGGGGGTATCGATAGGTAGGAACAAATGGATCAACTCTTATTCTTTAAATGCATTCATTATTAATTGCCAGCCAATTGTGGAGGCGTTTGGGCTAAAGCTTGCCCGTTGTTCACACATAAATCCATGATCAGCATCTTCGATTTCCAAATAACTCAATCTGACTTCAAAAGGATCTGCTTCTCTCAAGGCCAGTTGGATAGATGTCCGATCAGCTTCAGGTATTAATGGATCACCAGTCCCACAAATACAAGTTAATTTACCTGATGTTTGACTCAATAATTCCAAGCTGGGAGGACCTCCTCCTGGTCTAGTTGTTGATACACCAGCTCCATAAAAATCAAAGGTGGTGTCGACGTCTGAGAGTGTTGATGTGATTAAAGCTGCATGACCACCAAAGCAAAATCCAATAACGGTTATTCTTGATTGGATGTACTGCTGTTTTAACCAATTCAATGCAGCAGTCCCATCATCGAGAATTTGGCTGGTCGTCGTTTGTTCTTTATGCCGACGTCCTTCTACCAAATCATCTTCGCTATATCCAAGATCTAACTCAGGAGCTGTCCTGGCGAAAAGTGGCATTGCTAAAGCAGGAATACCTTCTTCTGCGAGTCGATCGACGACGCTTCTGGCCCAACTATTAACACCAAAGACTTCTGGAAGAACAAGAACAATATGCTCACTTTCTTTCTGAGGATTATTCCACCAGCAACGTAATGTAACTGGACCTTGTTCTATATATACCCAACGTCCCTCCATAACTCAATTAAAAAAAATTCTTACTACAGAAGAATGGAAGCAGAACAAAACAAGTCATGGCAAATATGTTTTCTAAAAGTGTTGTAATGAAAGTTTATTGGATAAAAAGGGTTATCTGAAGCGTCTCCTATGGGCTCTTCATAGATTTAATCAATTAAATTCCATAAAAATATCTTGATATTTTTGCGAAAAAAATTTTGGATTTGAATGAAAAAACGGTCTGTGCAGACTCAGACCGTTAGTGAATTAGTTCCTTCCTATGTAAGTACATTATTTTAGTTAGTGCGATAGTAAGGAATACCCAAATAATATGTTTAAGGACAAGCTTAGTGTGTATTAATTGTAATGCGCACTGATAAAGGAAGGTGGCTCAAATTTTTTTTGAAGTTTAAACAATGTATTTACTGTATTTTTTAAAAAGGATCCAAAACCTAGATCAATAAAAATATATAGAAACAGGGAATAGCAAAAAACCACATAGAAAATCAAATGACAAATGAATGTGTCTATGAGATCAGATTCTTTTCCGTTAGTTGTTTTTTCTTCAACATCTATATTTGGTGACTTGAAATCACTTATTGAATTTGTTGCTATTGACTCAACCCAACCAAACTGAGCTAGTTCTTGATCAATTATTTTTAGCGCAGAAGTCATAAAAAAAGAATTTTCAAATATTCACCTTTCTATCGTGTTAAAAATCAAGTTCTATGCCAACGTTACATTTTTTGGTTTTTTTATCTAATTTTGCTTGAAGACGAACACATGATTCCAGTTAATTTCTCCCATTGCATCTTTGAACTGCAAGCATATTTGCATCCGCATGATTCTTTTCCGATTTCCAAACCTTATTTGAAGTTTGACCAATACAAACAACTTCAGCTGCATTCTTTATTCCTACTGGTACTTGAGTTAAAGCCAATATCATTAAGGCAAAACCTGTTCCAGGGGAATGAATGTTTAACCGAAAGCTTTTTAGCCAATTTTTCTTAGGCATTGATCAATTCCTTTTTAATAATCCTTTATAGCTAATTTTGTTAAGTATGCTTGAGTTGAATGAAATGGCTCAAAAGCAAAAGAAGAAAATTTAATCAAAAATGTTATTTCCAGAAATAGAACCTAAGGAACAAGGGCTATTAAAAGTGAGCCCTCTACACTCGATCTACTGGGAAAGATCCGGAAATCCCAATGGTTCCTCTGTCTTGATTGTTCATGGCGGCCCAGGGGGTGGGAGTAGTCCTTCCTATAGAAGATATTTTGACCCAAAGAAATTCAATATTATTCAATTTGATCAAAGAGGATGCGGTAGATCTTTTCCTCATTCTGAGTTAAAAGAAAACACGACACATCATTTAGTTGAAGATATTGAAAAATTAAGACAACTCTTAAAAATTGAATCATGGCATGTCTTTGGGGGGTCATGGGGCTCAACATTAAGCTTGATTTATGCTATTCAGCACACTACAAAAGTTTTAAGTCTTACTCTTAGGGGTATATTTTTGTGCAGAAAAACTGAATTAAGTTGGTTCTATCAAAAAGGTGCAAGTGAGATTTTTCCTGAAGAATTTGATCTTTATCAGTCCGTTATTCCGCAAATTGAGAGAGGCGATTTGATTAATGCTTTCCATAAGAGATTAACCAGTCAAAACAGGTCTGAGAGAGCCAAAGCGGCACATGCTTGGACGAGATGGGAAATGTCAACAAGCTTTCTCAAGCCAAAAGAATTATCCATTGAAAAAGCTGCAAATGACAATTTCGCAGATTCTTTTGCGCGTATAGAATGTCATTATTTTGTTAATAACATTTTTTTAGAGGAAAATTATATTTTAAAAAACATTACTAAGATTAAAGATATTCCTGTTTCGATTGTTCAGGGAAGATATGACGTGGTTTGTCCAATGAGAAGTGCATGGGATCTTAATAAATCATTGCCCTCTTCAAAACTTTATGTAATCGATAGTGCAGGTCATTCAATGAAAGAGATTGGAATTTCTAAAAAATTAATTGAGTTGACGAATGAGTTAGCTAATTCCTCCTTTAACACCTAATTTTCATTAGCTGTTACTTGATCTCAATGATATTTAATTAATCCTAAACCCATTAGAAATTACAAGAAAATCCTTTAAATTCACTCATTGATTTAATCGTGCTTGCTGTCTTTTTTTAATTCGCCAATAGCTTTTACTGGGAACTTCATACCCTGTCTCCATACAGCTGTAATTATTAAAGCAATGAAAGCAATAATGGGTATGAATCTAAGTACTTCCATCGTGGAAGGTTCCGCAACTAAAGATTTAAAAGGATCACTAAGAGATACGGGAACGACCTCGTATGAATTTACTAGTTCATTTAGATCTACTTGCATTTTTTTAGGGAATTATTTCTGAACCTTATAAAAAAAAAATGCGTATTTTCTTTTGACTCGTTTGTTTGTGATTTGTATGTAAAAAATATACCTGTATCAGTAACTAAAGCTAATCCTTTAGGTGATTTAAGTTTTCTTAACCCGCTTCCTTTGACTTATTGATACTCTGATTAAATTCATATTTGTACGTCTTTTATTTTAGATATTTTATTTGGTCAACCCTGAAAAGAGAAAGAACCAAGTAAAGATAATTATATTTAGACCAACTGTTAAAGATATTGCGATCACCTTATAAGTGTTTCCAACTTCCTCAGATTTTTGATTGAGCTTTATTCTTTTCATTTCGCTTCTTTGTAAAAAAACTTCTGATTCACTCTCTGACTATAGCTATAGGAGGAGAGGTGACATTTCCCTTTTACTTAATCACAAGAATTTTTCTTTTGAAACGGCTTAGATTCTTTGCCCTTTAAGTTAAAGCCAGTTCATGGCTATTTCAGGAATTTTATTAGTAGTGGGAGTATTCACATTTGAGCTGAGTTACTTGTTTCGTGAAGGTTCATGAGAAGCATTTATATGATCCGCTGTCTTTGAGTTGGCTTTAAAATTTATTTTTATTAAGTTTATATGTTTTGCACTTGATTCAATGTCAATGGATTTATTTACTGATTGATAAAACTTTTTTACGAGCTAAAAATGTATAGTTACAGATTAATATGAACAGAGCTCAAATTGCGGCACCTCCTTCACTTAAAGGCTCTACTGAGGTGAAAATCATTGAACGAAGTTGGGGGATTGAAAGGTGCTACGTAACACCAGATGGTGAGAAGGTTTGCACACCAGCTCCGTTTTTAACAAATCATCGAAACCTAGATTGGACTTTCTTTGCTTGAATAGTTTTCTTGTCAAAAATAATTTAATAACTATTCAAATCGAATTTTGATTTTTAAATCTTTGCTTGATTTTTTCTTAAACCGTTTTCTCCTTCTGTCATCTGAAGAATTGATGCAAAACCTGTTATTAATAAAATTCCATGCATGATTACATGGTAGGGAGAAACATTGTGATTTTGCTTTTAGATGAAATTAGCTACTATTACACATCTGATGTTGTAGTGCAACGCGAATATTTTTAGGGTAGTTTCACCCATGCTTAAAATTTTTTAGTGATCTTAAAATCCAAGCATCTTAAGTATCCATCAACACTATGAAATTGTTTACTCCATTCAGCATTCCTAAGTCTGATATGACAGCTCTGCCGAAACGGAAAAATAAAGCTACATCCAAAAAGTCCCATTAAAACACCAACAACGTCTATCGTACATTTGTACTGTTAACTTGTTTTCTTTATGAAGCGAGATGGTTGGATTAGGAAAGTAAATGGAATATGGATACTTAGGTTTAGATATGATTGGGAGAGCTGGGCTCAAAACCCTAAGGTTTGGGTTGAGAGGGGAAGGCTTGAATCAAATGGACCCCCACTTTTAAAAAATCGCAAGAGGATGAGAAGAGGGTTGGCAATAAAGCTATGGAGGAAATTATTGTCAACTGGATGGAGACGTATTCCCCCACAGTGGGATTAATAATTAAAATGATGAAGTTCTTATTATTTTAAAGTTAAATTATTTTTTATACTTTATCTTTTCCACTTCAAACGGAAAATCTGTCTAACGTTTGATTTCGCAGACTACTTAATGTATAGATTTTGAACATCTCATCACTATTTAAAAGTAATTTCATTAGGTTGGATTTTTAAATAAACAAATAATTATGATATCGGACATTGAACACTATAAGCAACTGTCTAAAAAGGTTAGTACAAAGCAAGATAAAATTAATTTCTTTGATCAAAATCAAAAGGCTTTTTACGTAGATATTTATTCTGATAGTTGGTCAAAGATGATGCTGGAATATGCTAAAGCAGAGAATCTAAGTTCAGAGCAATTAAATAAAATTGAGGAAATGAAATGGATTGAGATGCCAGAAAATTTAAAGCTTTTTGCATATGATTTTTGTATTCTTAATGGATTTGTTTTTACTGGAGTGGGAAGTAAATAATACTGATTAATCTGGGATTAAAAAATATTTAGGTGCTTATTTATTTGATTGATTTGCCACTTTTCGTTTTAAATAGATTGATTTTTTATTGTATTTGCTCTAGTAATTCGTCAGATGCTTTTTGCCTCTAGATTCATTGAGTCCTAAATGGTGCACGCACAAAGCTTTTTAATTTTTTAGAAGATGTAATTTATGTTTTCTTTTTCGTTCTTTTGCTTTTTGGCTCAAATCCGTCTTTAAAGTCCGAACCGGATTTGTTAAACCAAGCCAAGAAGGCGGCAATAGATGTTCCAATTAAAGCAGCAATAACCCATTGAGATATTTCATCCATTAGCAAAAAATTTTCCTTCCAGTAGCTGAGTAATAGTAGCAAGTACCATCAGCGCCGATATAAAACATCCGGTTTTTGTATTTTGACTTTGAAAATTGTTCAAGTCTTCTTTCATGCATATCGAAGTTTTTTGTATTTAACTCTGGATTTCGTTCTCTTTGTTCATTGGTTCCCTCTTCTACATTCCATGCCAATTTTCTTATGAGCCAAATTGCGGCAATAAAAAAAACAATTACTAATAAATCCATTTATTTTGCAAGAGAAAAGTTGCTAGCAATAGTCTCTCAACTCTCTCCATTTATCTAGCCCTGCTTGAAGATTCTCTATATCAGTTTTAGAACCATTTGTTTTAAATGCTTTAATCAACGACTCTGTAGCTTCGATTCCATAGCTAGCAGCTTCTCTTTGTCTTGCACAAACTCTGTCTCTGGATCCATCTTTTAAATCTATCTCAATTTCTTTCAGTATTTTGCTTGCTTTCTCTTGTTTTTGATAAAAATCACTTAAATACATCTCAAATTCCGACTCAGCATTAGCTGATATGACTGAAGAAAATAATAGAACCAAGGATATTAATAATAAAGGAAATAAGCGTTTCATATTTTCATAATGGCGATTTTGCTAATCTTCACAACCTATTTATATGCAATGTTATATGGGGAACCCGAACACGCAGCACGTATCAAATATTTAGATGATATAAATATGAAATCAAATCAATTTTACCTCTCCATTTTTTCACGTAAACCATTAGAAATGTGTTTGCTTTTTATTTATTGTGCTTCATTAGCATGCTTCGCTAGTTGATAGATATTTAAATGAACTCACCAAATGAACTATTTCAAAAACCCTTGGCAATGACATTTGCATTTGTGGTTTGTACTTTCATTACTGATTCTTTGGTGGGTAATTTAGTATGAAGATACCTTCGATTAGTTTAAAAAGAACACTTGACGTGACAATGAAGGACGCTTTCCGAAGGATAAAAGAATTAGGTGGGAAAGACAGTCAAGCATTAAGAGAGGAATACAAAGAATGGATAGACGCTAGTGAAGGCGGGAGTAGACATCCTCATGTTCTATATATGAATCAGATGGAACCCAAAAGTTAAATAGATCATTAAAAAGGGGTTTAAGTTGCCCCTTTTTAATCGTCTGACAATCAGAATTTACTAGTAGTGTTTAGATTTTTAAGCAGCTAACAGTTCTTCCTCCACTGGTAATGTTTGAGTTGTTGACTCGTCCAATTCATCACTTCCATTTATTTCTAGAGAAATAACGTCTCCTGATTCTAGACTCGGCTCGACATTTTGCTCAGAAGCTATTTCCAGATTGGGTTCCATTTTTACTGACGAGGTGATTTCAGACAGAACCACTTGTGCTAACTCAGCTTCTTTAACAACTTGAGACCATGGGTTAACTGTTGCTGCAATGAAGTCCCGATTTGCTTCTGTTTTGTTTCCACGGGTGATGAGTAAGAAAGGAAGGGCAACGGTAAACAGACAAAAAATGGCTAGGAAAAAGTTGGCGATGGCCATTTCTCTACCAGGTTCAAATGCTGCTAGAAGCATAAAAAGAAAAGCAATTTGTATAAAAAATCACTTACTTTTTCCGCTTAAGCCATACCTTCGCAAACAAACTTAATCGAAAAATTTATTATGTTCAAAATTAATGACTTTTCAGGGGTGTTTAAATTGATTTTTTCTGTATGTCAGTTAGTGATGTCTCTTTCTGTCATTAGACGATAAGCAAAATCATCAACTCTCTTCTGATTCACACCATTATCTCCAATTCCTACTCTTGATTCTGATCTGACTTGAATAATACCTTTTTCTGGAATTGCTTTGAGCAGTAGATCATCGGTATATCTTCTCCATTTTGTCTTCGCTTCAGCATGAATAAATGAATCAGTCTTTTCAACTATTTTTGTTCTGGCTGTTTCAGAAACTATTTTGGTTGCTTTCTTAAAAGCATTTTCTAAATCATTTACTTTAAAGTCTTCTCTCACGCAGTGCGTTACGACAACACACTCTGGCAGATCAGTTATTATTGCATTTGCTTTATGGGGGGTAATCGTGAGAAGAATAAGAATTGAAAAGAAAAAAGTTAAAAATTGATAAATCATTGATCCAAAAGATCTAGTAAATGAATTTAAAAACAATACAAATGAATATATCCTAGGTAAAAATTAAATGTGATTTAACTCTACGATTTTTAGGGTTTTATGGCTAGAGAATTAGATCTATCAAAGCTGTAAAAAAGAATTATGGATAATTATTGATAAAAAGACTTTTCTAAACCCATCTGAGCATTTTTTTAACTTGCTAATTCATTTCCCCATTCTTTGTGTTTTCTATCTAAATCTACTATTGAATTTTTTTGAGCATTAAGTATTAGTAAGCGGTGAACTAGCTCGATTTTGGTATCAGTTACCTCCTCTGAGTAAAACTTTAGAGGTTGTTCTCCAAGCAAATTGTCGCCGCTCATTAAATAAAAATTTTAAATCATTGGTTTTTTAGGACGAAATCAACTATAAGCATTGGTTTTTAAGGTTTTTTTTCTTTTTGCGTTACATCACTCTTGCTGGTTGTCCCTACCTTTACCATCGATTTAGCAAGAGTAGAAGTGGTTATATTATTATTTCACTTTTATCGCTTTTCCTCCTGGCGGGTTCATACCAAGTTAGTTCTTCAATTTCTGTTTGATTTAGTAATGCATCCTGTTTTTCATTCTGAATTTATAGGTCTTGATTGGCCCATACTTTTCTTTGGTCACATCATTATGTTCTGGTCTTTAACTGTAAGACTTGATTGGTCTTGGATTCCGTTAACGGATCATGAGAAATTATGCGGCTCTAAAGGTGATGCATATCGAACTCAAGTGAGTTTATTGGAGAAAACTTTTCAAAATAGCTAAAACCAAATGAAATTATTTCTTGTTTTACCAATATCCTTTTGCTTTTTATTTCCCACAAAAACGCAAGCATCAAGAACTGATCAAGTTAGTTCCGTTTGTGAAAATTTTGCGGCTGGTAAAATTGATGCCGCAAAAACCTTAGAGGCTTTAGATCTAAATAGTGATGATTTTTCAATAGGTGTGAATAATACTGCAAAAATAATTTGTGCGTAGTTTTTGAGTTCTTTTTATTATTTATAGTTACTACAGTTAGATAATTATTGATCTTTGACTAAGAAATTGTTGTTGTAAAAAAAGTTGATGTTTATTCAAATAATATAGACTTCAATACTTCTGAGTATATTATTTATTCTTCCTTTAGTAATACTACTTACACGAAGCAGATCAAATATTGATTTAGGAACAGTATTCTCATCTGATTTTAAATGGATAGCGCATAATGAAACAGATTTATACACTTGTGAAATAATAGTTCTGTATGCAATGCACTGATGTGAAAATACATAACCAAGTAAATGTAATTTCTAATTTTACTTAATTTTCATTCCCACTAAACAGATATGAATATCGCTCAATCATCGCCTTTGTATGAATATTGGAATTCTGCTCAAGACGATAACGATGAAAAAAAGAGATTGTTAAAGCTTAATTCAAAGGAGCCTGCTTCTAACCTTTTTAGGAACGAACCCTACAAATGGGAGAATCTCTATCAAAGTATTCTTAATAACGTTATTAGTGGAGATGATTCATCAATAAAAGGATTGATGGTTTTGTTATCTACAATCAGTAAAAGGGAGAAAGATATAGCCCTTAACTCTCTAGAGGCTTTGTTAGATAAGCGTATAATTAATAAATTGAGAAATGAAAAATATCAGGATATAAAGTCTAGTAAAAATCTTTATACTGCCTTTAGAATATTGTTGACTATTTTTATCAATCCATATGATTTAGAACTTAAAAAAGAACCAAAACAACTTTATGAGAAAACAGGAATGTTTTTTTATAAAATTAGAAAGATAATTTTATCAAATAAGTGAGATTTATATCTCTTGTGAAACATTTCAAATCTATTAAATTTAAATCTTAGAGAAGGATAACTATTGGAGAGAATAGTTTTCTATTAATTTTCTAAGTTGTTCTGTTCGAGAGTTTTTTTGTGGTCTGGCATCATCAAGTACTGCTGCACAACATAATTGCCATGATGAACCATCTTTTAATTTCAATTCTTTAGAAATATTGACTGGAGCAGAGGTTAAGGAAGTTATTTCATCGATATGCTCTAGGGTCTCCCATAGTTCACTCTCCAAGAAATCTAGTTCAACTTTTGAGAGGAGGTTTGTTGCTATAAAATCCTTGATTAAATCTGTAAGCTCTAAAGACATTTTTCAATTTAATGTAATCGACAAAACCATAGCTTTAATGGAAAGAGCAGTTAGTAAAAATTTATTTGATTTTGAGGATAGCACTTATTTAAATTATTTTTTTACGAGCTGATTTTCAAATTTTATTTTTAAAGACATAACTCGTATAACTACAATATAAGAAAGAACTCACTTTCTTAAAGAAAAAATGAGTATGGAGATTACAACTGAATCTGCAAAAAAGGCGCAAAAGGAAGCTGAATGGGCATATAACAAAGCAATGGAAAAGTTTTATTACTCAATGTTGGAGGTTGTTTTCTTAAGGATTAAAAGTCACCTGTCTACGGAGGGGCTAAAGAAAGTGGTGGAGATAGATAAAAAAAGAGCTAACAACGAAAATCTGGGAGTTGAATTTAGTCAAAAAACCTGGTCGGTATTAGCAGAAGCATGGAAAGGGTCAGAAGGTTTGGCGATGACTAAGATCGCTGAACTTTATGGGCTGGAGATATCTGATTTGGATATATCCAAAATTCAAAAGCTTGATGGAAATGATAGTTCTCCAAAATGCACTCCATCAAAATAACTTTGATGTACATTGAATCTGCTGAATATCTTCACCGATCGATTTGAAGTTACAACAATTAAAAAGGTTCTTGAAAGAAAGAAAAAAGCTACTCAAAAAGAAATATCTTAAGGAACTTGTTGAAAAACGACCAAACTAGCTTTGACTTGAATGGGTGGTATTTATTCTTATGTCGTATTAGTCTAGGTATATGGCATATTTTGCAAAGCCAAATTATATTCAATACGATGAGTGGTTTGATGACAACATTGATCTGTGCGAATTAGAGTATGAGAAGGAAAAAAAGTTTAGTGATTCTGTTCACGAGAAATTTTATAAAATGTTAAATCATAATTTAATTATCGGTGAATCGGAGTCCGTTGCAGATTTAAATAAATCTGAAAGATGCTCAGGTGGTTTTTCCTCATTAACAGATGAAGAACTCAAGCAACTTTAATCAAATTTAAATTAAGAAAAATATGAATTTGATTGATCATTTTTTTATTTATTTAGAAGCGCTTACTTTTTTTCTTTTGTCTACAATGTTTCTTCTTTTGTATAAAAGCAATAAATGGTTCCAACGTTCTAGAGCTTTATCTAAAAAAGATGATTGAATTATCTATATGAAATATCTACTATCATTTACTGTCTTTTTGGGCCTAAGCACTCCTTCGGGAGCAGTTACAACCCGAATGTTTAAAGTTCTAGATACTTGTGCAAGATATAGGTTGAAAGAGAAAACTGCTTTAGTCGCAATAAAAGACCTTAAACTCAAATATGAGGGCAAAGATGAAAGTGAGGCAGAGCTGTTTATCAAGTTGTATTGCTCGGTTTTTACGCCAAATGAAAATGTAGACTTTTAATTTATTTATGAGTCGTTTACTTGTTCTTCAGCATTTAGAACGCGAGCGACCCGGATTGTTTGTCAACCTTGCTGAGGAAAGAGGATTTAGTGTTTGTACTTTTCGTTTGGATCTAGGAGACTCTCTTCCAGAACTTAGGAATGGAGATTTACTTTTGGTGTTGGGTGGACCTATGGGTATAAGAGACATTGGTACTTCAACTTATCCATGGCTTGTTGAAGAAATTGGTCTAATAAAAGAAGCCTTAAATCAAGGCGTTGGGTTGATAGGAGTATGCTTGGGTGCTCAACTTTTAGCCTATGCAACTGGTGGTGATGTTGAAATGATTAATGAGGAGGGATCCCATCAACCATTAGCTGAAATAGGGTGGGACAATATCTTTCCTCAATCACTAGAGGATAACTTTAAATTGACAAGACTTTTAAGACATCCTTTCCCTGTTTTGCATTGGCATGGAGATAGAATTTTATTGCCTAATTCTGCAGAGCTTATCGCTAGTAGTTGTAGATGTAAGGAGCAATTATTTAGTATTGGTCCATTAGCTTATGGGATGCAATTTCACGTTGAGATTGACGATGAGATGGTTAATACGTGGATTTCAGAAGATCATAAATTTATTTCTTCAGCATTAGGGTCAGACGGTCAATCCATTTTAAAACAACAACAAAAAGAATTTGGTCATAAAACATTAGATTCTAGATTAGAGTTTTTAAACACTTTATTTGACCTATTAATCTAAGTAAGATTTTTAGCCGCTTAAAATATTTATTAAAATGATTGATGACTTCACACTTGCGCAGTGCAAAAAAGATAGGGAGGTTCTTCAATTAAAAATTAAAACTCTTGAGCATGGTATTAATGAAGCCGAAAAAATGATTGCTGAGTCAAATATGAATGATGAGGCATTAACTTTTTTAAGAAGGAAAGTCGCAGAATCTAATCAGGATTTAGCAATTCTGTATTTAATTCACTAAGTAATCTTCATTG
>QCID01000013.1 GCA_003216895.1 Prochlorococcus sp. AG-402-K04
ACTAATTAGAAAGATATTTATTCAATGATTAAATCTATTGATAACCCTCATAAGTATAAATAGCCCGAACTGGTTAGCCCTACTTCAACCGTCCTATTCCTGTTGAGATCTTCTTTTATATTTCATTCATCTTTTAAAACCATCCAAACCAAACTTTTAGTCATGCTTGCAATCAACAAAACCACTGCTGCAAAACTAATCGTTCTATGGAATCTTCCTGCACTACTTTTATTAGCTGCTGCTTATGAAGTTAGTTCAATCGTAATTGCTTAAAAGTCAATGGCATCATCCAATTACAGTCCCAGAAATTGATCTGAGTGGAATAACACAAAGAATCAGGTGTTTCTAGAAATTCAAGTACATCAATTTGTTCGATTAGTGATTGCTGTCTTGCTCATCTCTCCAGTTGGCTTACTTACTTATTTGAAAACTATTTAAGTAATAAATAGTAGTAAAGATAATTAATATAATAGTTAGAACTTATTTTTATCTTTCTTTACACTTTATAAATTTTTCTAATAGTTAAAAAGGAAGATGAAATATCTAAAACAAACTAGAGCATTGGATAAAATAGATATGGTTAGGATGATTGTTTAGAAAATAATGATCTGAATTGTCATTATTTTTATTTATTTTTGATGATTAATTAAATTCATTTATCAAATAAGAAAAATTTATCAATTTCACTAGAATTACTAATAAGTAAAAATAAAACTGGGTGAGTTTACCCCTCCTAGATATCTCTTTGAGAAGCTAGATTTATATAATAAACAAATCACTTTTCATGAGTCCAAAATCTGATGATTTAAAGATGCTTATGAGCATGTACAAGAGTATGAATATTGAAGAATTAAAAGCAAATATCGAGCATTGGAAAGAAAATACTAATAGCTCTAACCAAGATCAATACCTAGAAATTGCAAAAAACGAATTAGAACTTAAGTACAAAGAGAGAAAAGAACAAATAGAACTCCTAACTAAATCACTTACTTCTTCATCACGAGTCGGTAGATGGATTTCTAGTATTAGAGGAATTCTCAACCAATTTGTAGAATCAAAAAATTAAAAGACATACCAGTTCTTTTGGCGCTGGAAAAGATTAAAGATCTAGTTACAAGTAAAACAAAATTGTCTATCCACGAATTAACTCTTTTTGCTTGAGGTGACTCCCCATTCACAAGTAAGTTCACATTCAGTCAAAGTTGTTTTTTCAAGACGACTTAATATTCTAGCCATGTCTACAGATGAGAGACTTCCATCAGAATTCCATTTAAGGGTTGTTTTACGCTGAAAAGGGATATTATCGTTCTTTTTTTCGGAAGGAAGAAATTTAAAACTATTGTTTTCGATAAAGTCTAAATAAGATTTTGCACTGTGTAGATCCCCAGTATAAGTGCATTGATTTGCTGAACAAGCTCTAAAGATTCTGCCTGATAATCCTTCAATACAGTGGATTGATCCACCCTGATCAGTTATGTGGAATGGCTTTCTAAGGGACATGGGTAATACTCCATTTCTGGAATGAGCAATATTTTTGTATCATTAACTACAAAATAACAATAGGTCTTAATGCCCATAATTCAGCCTCTCCTACTTCACTTAATCCCTAATCCCTTTCACATAAGGCTATCTGCTCTGAGTAGTTAGAAATCAAATGATTCAACTTTTAAGTTCTTAACGAAAAAACTTGCGTGTTTTTTTATAGCTCTCAAATAATCCTATTTAAGAACTTATTCAATCCACTCTTTTATTTGTAGTAATTCACAAGATCAACAATAAGTACAGTCAAAAGGACACCACCAAGAATGAAGGGCAAAAAAGGATATTTAGCTGAGAGATTACTTATAAAACCAGCTTTCTTTTCAGCTTTCTCTACCTTCTTTTCTCTAGGAGGCAATCCCAAATCTTTTCTTCTTTTGGCTTCTCCCATATTTATAAAAAAAAGCTAATATCTTTAAGATAAATCTCGTGTCAACCTAACTTCATCTGTATCAAAACTTCTGTTACTCTTGCATTACATCAACATGAATAATGGTGCTAATGGTATCTTTTGAATAAAGATCCACATAAATACTGATTGCTAGATATGTCGTTTTTGTAAAAATATATACAGAATTCAAATAATACTAAATTGAGACTCAAAAAAAATTACATTTCTAAGTCATCAAAAGTCCAGGTAGGGACCGAGGAGGCAAGAATAAGAAATGACCGTCAAGCAGTGTTTCAACTTGTAAGAGACTTAGTTCAGGCTCAGTTTGACAGAGGTGATGAAGAGTTAACCAAAAGACTTTGGCAGGATGTCGCTGACAGGGATATTGACCTAGATCGTGTGATAAATCTTATGTACACCTGTTCTTTTCATGAAGACGATTATGAAATGACCAAAGCGGATGAGACTTATCAAAAGACAGGTTTGATTGGTTGAATTACTATCCAACAGCCTATTGTTATCAAAAACACCTGAGATGAATCAGCTCATCCATTTTCATAATATGTCTGATTGAGCCAGATCAGCTATAAAGAATTGGTATTGATATAGCTTTATGCACCGTTATTTACTTTTTGCACTAACAGCTGGGATTTCTATCCCAATTGTTGCTTGTAGTCCAAAGAAGCAACTATCCCTTGAACCAGTTGTAGTCGAAACTCTTATTAGTACAACTAAATCTTGGAATGGAGATTCTTTTAGGTATCCAAGAGGGCAAGCAGAAATGAAACTTGAAAAAATAACTGCTCAGCCTGGTTTTAAAACACCTCTTCATTTACATCCACAACCTGGGATTGTTTATGTACAAAGAGGAATTCTTTATTGTGAAACTAGTAACGGACAATCTCTGACAGTAAGAGCTGGTGAAAGCTTCGCTTCATCACAGGACACAGCTCATTATTGTCAAAATAATGGTGATGAAGAGATGGTGGTTTTTAGCGCCTCAGCAGGTGCTAAAGGGAAAGAAACAACTGTTACTGCAGAATAAATCATACGTTTATTGCTTGAAAAAAGCTGGCTGATAACACTCAAAAAGGGACAATCATTCTCCCTTTTTTTAACTATTGCTTTGCTCAAAAAAACCTCATTGAAAAAGCCAGAAGCTTAACCGACTGATCGCCAACACCCAGCAATGCTACAAATATTAGTCATGATTAATTCAGTCAATAAATAAACTTCTATCCAATAGCTTCAACTGTTATAATTCTATTTTTATTAGTCGAATAATAGTTAACTATTACTAATACGACAACCAATTTGAATTAAGCCTCGATCTAATAGTCGACCAAGTTTCAAAGCTGTCGCTTCTTCAACTCTTGAAAAATGAGGCTGATTTGATGTAACCCAATTCATCTCATCTGAAGTTATAACTCCAGTTGAAATTGATTCAAGAAAAAGCAATCCAAGATTCATAGAATTTATCCAAAAGAATTAAAGGTCAAACCTCAATTTGAATACCGATGCTTCGACCTTTATGAACGAAAAGGCTGAGAACCATCACCCAACCATAAAAACATAGGGATAACTGAGGAATATTCAAATTCTCATAACACCATATACAGATTTGATTTACATAACTTTACCCAAAAGTACTAGATATAGCGCAAGTCGACTCTTCCAAGAAGCATCTTTATAGATAAGATCACAACCCGCAAGGGCTCATACCTAGGGTCTCTTTAATTGGTAAGGCTTGTAATAGCTGAATTGAGACACTAATTTTTAAGAGTTTCTGTGAAAAACTTTTTATCTCTACACATAAAAATTGAGAGGTCACAGCTTTTATAGTTCACAAAGACCCAGTTAATAATTACACTTTTACTCAGTGGAGAAAGCTGGTCAAAGAAACAAGAATCAAAAAATAGAGGGTTTATGGCAAGAGTTAGATAATCTTGCTGATATTTATTGCTTAAGTAGTATCTCCATAATGAGGTGTTGTTTAGATTGATCCCTCTTGACTTGTAATAAGAATTTCGTATTGTTATTTTATATTTCTTGATGATTTTTAAAGGATGACTTTTGCTACAACATATAGCTACAGCGACAGACAAATTTTTGATCTTAAGACTTTATTAGAGGCAGTTAGATTTATTATTGTTAATTCAATTTTGGCATTTATTTTTTTATTTCTAATTGTTGAAGCATTTGAATGGGCAATATTTTCATCTAGAGAAGAAATTACTGATCAAGTTTTTGACGAGACATCATGGAATATAAAAACATTAATATAAAATGGATTTTAGTTAGAACTGAAGTAAGCTTAATAATTTAATAGGTCATTTATATATAATCAACTTATAAGCGATTCCAGGTTGATAACGAATAAAAGCTAATTCTATTAACTAAACATATCTCCTAGATAAACTCCCTTCTTAAATTAATTTAATAGATCTAAAACATTATCTGAACTCTATTTTGGTTTTTGATATGAATGAATTATGCATACTCCTCTATTTTCAAAAGTTAAATCACGTGATGCAGTTCTTTATAAAAAGAACAGATATGGAAAGTTATTTCTTTTAATGATAGTTCACGTGATCCAAGGGCTCCGACTTTTTTCAAAATTGCGAACTTAGATACAGTTGAAATCCCCTGGATTATTGTGAGGAAGTAACCTACATATTTAGTGAATATCGTACAATAATAAAATTTGAGTATTAGTGCCGAGAGCTGGAAAAGATAGTTTGGGCTTTTAATAGACAAATCAGCCGATTCAAGGAGATGAAAAAACTCTTTTCGTTTGTTCTTTGTCTTCTTTTATTTTTCTGTACTTTTGATGTTCAAGCAGAAGATGTTGAGCTAATGCCCCAAGAGGAAATAGCTGAAACACCTGCACTTGAAACAATAACGGAAAAGCAACTAAACGATTTACTGGGAGAAGAAATGTATTTAGGCGGAACTGATTGGCGTGGTAACAAGGTCTCAACTAATAAGGATTTCAGCAAGAAAAAAGAATAAAAAGATCGTCCTAAGCCATAAGCATAGGATTAGTCCACCGCCTTGTAGTTGGAGGGCTCACAAAAAGAGGCAAGATGGATTTATAAACTCCTTCCAAAAAAACTTAGACAAATACAGAAGAAAGCTCTTGCTTCAATCTTTATGTTGTTAGTTGGTTGGCCTTAGGATTTAGATCAATTTTCTACGA
This sequence comes from Prochlorococcus sp. AG-402-K04, assembly GCA_003216895.1. Taxonomy (GTDB): domain Bacteria; phylum Cyanobacteriota; class Cyanobacteriia; order PCC-6307; family Cyanobiaceae; genus Prochlorococcus_B. The sequence continues at coordinate 5,130 of QCID01000013.1, forward strand.
AAAAAGAAAGGGTATTTGTAAACTATCCTTGGACTTTGAAAGCCTTATTTTTTATGGTTTAGTCTTAAAAGATTCTAACACTAATGTCGTTCTGATAATTGCTTTGCTTTTGACCATGTAATGTTACTAAGCGTTTAAAAACAATTAAAGTCATACGAGCTTTTGTTGAAGCTGAAGATAATACTTATCAATCTTTTCCATAACTTCTTTGCCACATTGCATCTTGCACTTTATTCAATATTGCTGATTCGATTTCTTTCTTAGGTTAATTTCCTAAAAAAAGATACCGATAGAGAATAGGAATAGGAATAGGAATGGGAATGGGAATGGGAATGGGAATGGGAATCAATTATGCGTTAACCAATCTATTAAGTACATAGATTGTTCTTCTATCTCACCTGTCGAATAAGTAGAAAATAAAAATAAAATCTTTTCCTGACTTAAAAGCTATTTAATATACCAAGAAGATAACAAGCTCGAATAAATAACGATGAAACTCTGAAGAGAAATGTCTAGGATCATTTCATTGATAAATTTCTAATGCCTTCTCCTTTTTTTGCTATACCTCTCAACATGGGAACAGGCACATGGATTGTGACTATTATTGCGGGGGTAAGTTTTGTTGTGATGTTTGGTCTCGCCTCAGCTGGTGGAGACTACCAAGGTTTGATAAATACAACCCTTGAGAATGATGCACTTGCTCGAGAAAAGAGAAAAATAAAAAAATAAAAAGAAAATAATTTCTTATAGAAAAAGCAAATGGATCAATTAAAAGCTTTATTTCCCATTTATTGCTTCATTTGTTATTTACTTCTTGGCTCTTAATTCGCCAATGTATAAACAAATGAATAACCCCACTTAATCGAAAACGAAAGCAAATCTATCCCTATATAGGAAATTCAAGAATTTATTGATGGTCCGACAGGTCCTAAATTTAGCCTGAGCGCGTTAATAAATATCTACAAACAAATAGATACATCATTAATGAACGGTCAAACTCCATACAAAAGAGATTTTTCTTAAACCTGGCAAAATAAAGAAGTTTGTCAGCCGATTGCTATCGGAACGAAAAGGACTGACATAAGTCAGTCCTTTTTTATAACTTCAGAAAAGCTATTAAAAAGGATGCTCTACTTCTTTTTAATTCAGTAACTTTTTTAACAATAAGTGTAAATTCCGATTCCATCCATTCACAATAGCCCCATATTTAGTGTAAAAGCTCGTCCACGGATGACCGTCACACTACATTCGCCTTCCATTTACCCAGAAATCATCACTCATACAACTTTAGACCTTATGACCAAACTGACTGAATACACATCTCCAGCAAAGCAAGAAGCAAAGATTGAAGCTCAAAGAAGTAATGCGGAAGTACGGGTACTGCAAAAGCATTGCAAATAGATCAGCCAGTCTCAAAAGTATCTTGTTGCGTAACGGTTGATCAAACAGTTATTCACATTTTGAGCTTTCTTATTACTCAAATCGAATTCCAAATAAAAGGAATTCACCTCTCAAAAGCTAATTAATTCCTGAGGACTTAACAGTTTTAATGGCTCATATTTGAGAAAACCTGTTGGATCCAGATTTCTTGATTTTCTTCAATTTTTTATTTTGGAGCGGTTAATTGCTTTAGTAGAAACTCGGATCTATTTCGTAGAAAAATTGGGGATGAGAACTATTGCTTACATTTATAAAGTGAGTCATTTAAAAATATGAAAAGGGGCTATAAATTAATAATTAGCTATTTTTAATGAATTACTTACAAAATCTTTCTCCTATTAACCAACTTTTAGTTTTAGTAGCTTTTATTGGACTTTTATTTGGGTTTTTGGTGGTTTACCTAGATAACAGTAAAGACTATGAATTAAAGCGAGATTGGCGAGATAAAAATATTAAATAATAGTCTAATTAATTGAAATAGAGTTGATAGCTATAGCTCTTATCGATGGCGCTTGAGAAAGATTGCAACTAAATATGATGTCTCCCCGACAACAGTCAAAAGGTGGTCTATACCTATATAAACATCTTATCTAAAATGGCAAAGGCATTTCGTGTTGATGCAGGATTCGATAACCCTGACGTAAGCAAGACATTCTTATGGATTCAGTTTTGTGTCTTTACTGGTTTAAATGTCCTTTTCTTAGTTATTTTTCTTCTATATAAATTTAATCCTTCTATTCATAGCGTGATAACTGGTAGACCCGTTTAGGATTACTTTAATAGCAGGCGGTGGTCCATGGATTAGCAGGTTGTTTTTATTTTTATTCATGATCTTCTTGTTCCCATGCTTGAAATTGGAAATAAAATATTGCACAAATCGCTACGAAGATTGAGAGAAGTCCTGCCCAACCCAAAAATTTATGTTCGGTAAAAAGATTAGTCAGCATTGACTTTTCTTGATACCTGGCATCCATCTCGTTTTGAATATTCCCAGCCCATACATCAGCAGCAAAAAAATAATTCCTAATTAAAAAATTCATTCCAGCAGTCTTATTAAGAAGAATATAAAACAAAATAAAACCCTATTGATCTTTAGGATTAACTAAAAATCGTGTAATAAAGTTATCGAAAAAAAGATTAAAAATTCAAGCCCTTCGAATTTTGGCGAACGAAGGGCCAGAATTTCACCGACTGTCCACGCCTAAATTGGAGTGGGACCCGCATCGATTCGTTCGATACTTTGCTTCAATAAATAGTGTAAAAAAGAGTTAATTAAAGCTTTTGTTCGTTTGAGGTAGTGCTTTCACACTCACCTCTTACAAATAGGAGTAATAGACCAAAGCATTAGCAAGGAGACCTTATGAAACTCTTACTCCTTTCAAAATTCCCCAAAAAGAAAATTGCTATCCTTGCAGGATCAAAATTAATAAAAGAAAAAAGATAAAAAGCCCATTTTAGATCAATTATTTAAATTCCTCTTCAGGGATAGATTTGATTTCGTTTTCGATTAAGTGGTGTTATTCATTTGTTTATACATTGGCGAATGAAGAGCCAAGAAGTAAATAACAACTGAAGTAAGAAAATGGGAAATAAAGCTTTTTATTATTCGACGAGCTCAATCTTATAAACAGTGTCATTGCAGTTATTCTTTTTATCCCATTCTGTAGCAACTGGATCAGTCATAGCAGCTTCCAATTTTACCAAGTCAGTGACAGTAATAAGTAAATGAGATTTATGCTCATCAACTTTCACAAACTCGTATGCCGTTACAAATTCCTTACACATATCTTCCAGAAATAATTCAGTAACATCTTTTTAAAAAGAATCAAAAGAACAGCTAAAGGTGGAGATGATAAGAGTATTCATTAAAGGTGGTGATAATCATTAATAGCCTTACATATTTCTTCTAGAGTTTCTATATGGAAAGCCATCTATTCAGTCTCTTCTGACAAAAGCATTTTTAAAACTATTGAACATCACTGAAGATTTATTTCCCTTTTAGCAATCCATAAGTACACAAAAACGGGTTAGTAGTAAACAGGACAATACAAGTACAGCAAGATTTGTATGAAATAAATCATTGCTATTCCAAGTAACGTCGTTTATTACTTAGTTTACTTCGAAGGTGACTCCCATCACAGCGGTAATATCTTTATTAATTGTGCTTGTGTCGTAAGTCCCCCAGCTACTTACCCTGGTTGAATTCGGTACGGTAATTTGAAAAACGCCTGTATCAACCTTTCTTACATTCCCTAATTCTGAACCAGTTTGATGAACAATTGCTTCAGCTCTTGTATGTGCATCTTTTGTGGCTTTTGCAAGCATATCAACTCTTTTAACTGCAAGCTTTGTGTAAGTAAATTTTGGACGACTGGGTTTAACCAGAACACCTTGTCCAAGTAATTCACTTATCTTTCGGTAGGTTTGATCAATATTGAAAACATCATCACTATCAATCTCTATCCATTGATTTGTGACCCATTTCGTAGAAATTATGTCACCGGTTTTAGTGTTTTTATTTATTTCTTTTGATGTTGTGGCAGGTAACAAGGCAACAGTTTGGTAGTCATTATTTGTTACCCCTTGACTATCAAGAAAAGCAATTGTTTTATCAATAGACACTTTATGTTTTTTATAAGAATCAACCTGAGAATTACCTGTCGTTTCAACTTTGATGTCCCATTTTGCCTTATCACTTTCTATACGTTCAGTACTGGCCCCAGTAACTGTGATTGTGTTCTCAGCAGGCTTTAGTCCATCAACCAAAATCTTTGAAGCACTTGTAAATCCAATAAGGCCACCAATAGATAAAACAGTTGTAGCAAAAACGAGTGGGGGAGTACGACGGATAATTTGAACCGAATTAGCAGATAAAGCTCTTAGGAGAGATAGAACTTTCATTAGATTTAATTGACTAAGTTGTGAGGAGTGGTGTCTAGCGAAAAAATCAATTCAAACCGATGAATCTCTGGTTTTGCTGTGATTGACCAAAGGACAGGGTATTTCGCTTCCCATCAGCACACACAAAAAGCATGTGCCGATTTGTGAGTTGGTTCCTGATAATGCAATATCTTGATCGTTGTCGCAAGAGTTTAGATGTACTAATAAATTTAAAAGTTAGTCTTCTTTGATGGCTTATTCCTTGCATAGGTCAATCAGCAAGATGAACTTCACTAACAACTGGGCAAAAGTATGAACGCCAGGTGAATACTCTTGCAAATATGCTCGTCTAGCAGTGGTATTGAGGCCTGGTGTGATATTGGTGAACACCCAAACTTATGCATGTGCGATTAAATAGATTTTGATTAATAATGAGCGTAAAAATCAAATAAATGTTGACGTATTAATTCACCTAGCACAAACCAAATTTTTACTTTTCTTTAAGAGAAGTAGAGATGCTCATAAATTTATAGAAATATTCTTTGCCACATTCGATCAATTTATCAATGTCGTCAAATCATCCATTGATAATATCATTATACGTTTAGGCCAATAAGTCCTGCCCAAAAATATATCTGCTGATCTTCATTACTTATCTGGTATTTGAAAACCAGCATTATCAAGTTTCCACGGATATTTCCATATACCATCTCTTCTTGCATTGCAATCTAACAGGAACTCATTAGGACCATCATGAGAACAAGTCATTTCCCCAGTATCTACATTGATGTAATAGGTAGGAAATTTACTCATGTCTTTTGATAAGGCTACTATTTGTCGTTGTAAAGTGCCTTTACAACTATCTAATGACTTATATATATAAAAAGGTGAACTTTTATTGATAGCTTCAACAAGTTCAATCTTAGAACCAAAGATTGGAATATTTTCCTCTACATTACTTTTTCCATTTCTTTTTAGCCGAACACAGCTGAGGTAATGACTTCCAATAAATTCACGTGCATTCGAGGCATGAAAACTTGGTGGATATAAGCGGGAATACAATGAGGTTTTTTTATGCGCCTCATCTACAATATAAGAACATGCAGTTAGAAGGGTTATCGCAATCAAGCCAGATAAGAAGCCAATACCTTTAGAGAAACCTTTTTTAAATTCTATGCTCATTACCACTTCCATCTGTTTAGTTTCTCGCCGCACTTTACTTCGTAATTTTCATATATGCTTAACTGCATGTTGAGTTCTTGGGACCTAATGAGTAACTAATGATGGAGATAATTGTAGAACATATTTAAGTCGTAGAAAAGTTTGGGAGGCAATCATGAAAAAAATTTCCAGAGATGAACAACAATTAACTGCTTGTTCCTTCCGCCATAGATATGCATCTTGCGGACACAATCGACCTAAAGAGGATGGAAGTTACATAGCACCTAACCAAATTGCAGATGCTATGGGTCACACTTTGGAGATTAATTTAGAGCTATTCCAGATTCCAAACGAAAAATCTATCTAGTGCTTTTGACGAAATTTATATTCTCATAACAAGATCTTATCTTTTTATAGTGCTTATTCCTCCTGCCTTAAGGTTACCAATATCAGCTAATTTATTTTCACCATAGCGAAAAGAAGGAGACGTATATTGTTCGAAATTGCACTCCAAGAATATTTTCATTCTAGATATCTTTTAATTTATACTCCGAAAGTAGAAAGACAAAGAGAAGGTTACCTTTTTTTTTGGTAGCAAACACTCTTCCTTTTTTGAAATCAAGCCCTATTTGACATTAATATAAAAATTATGATTTAAAAATTTCAAGAACATTAAAGTGGCAAGAATTGGACGATTACTTTCATTTTTGCTCTCTCTACAGGTCACATAAACACAAGATTACAGCCGTATAAAAAGATTTCCTCTCGTGTAACAAATAAGCCATAATAAGCCAAGGTTCGTCTTGGTTAAAGTGTCTGATCTCTCATACAAGATAAAAATCGAGATTGATCAAGTTCAGAAAAGTTTCAGTTGCAAGTCAGATCAGACCGTATTAGAGGCTGCTGCAGATGCAAATGTGGAGTTACCAAGTTCTTGCCTTGTAGGCATGTGTTGCACATGCGCCGCCTTTCTCAAAGAAGGTTCTGTCGATATGGAAGCAATGGGGTTGAAGAGTGAATTGCAAGAGGAAGGTTATGTTCTTTTATGTCAGGCCTATCCCAAATCAGATTTAAAAATAATTGCGAATCAATTTGATGCTGTTTGGGATCAACGATAAATTAAAAAAAAAGATCAAAATTGAATTAAAAGTAGAAAAAAGTTCTTTCATAGCATGACTGTTCATCCAGATTACGAAATTAAAATCAACATAAATGAGTTGATAGAAAAAAGAATTCCTTGCTGTGATTTACTACATCCTGATCATTGTTTAACAGAGCAACAGGTCTCGGAGATAGCACATGATGTTAGTAAGAACTTAAATCTACATGACATTTATAAACAAATTGATCAGCACATTATTAATTATGCAACTGCGGCTGGTGTTGATAATAAATCTCATTGGATAGAGTCAAATCTTCCCGACCTAGATAGGGATATTAAAGAAGAAGTAGGAATTGACTTTGATTAGTTAATTTGATTGTGTAGTAATTAATGCAATCAAATTATTAATACGATTATAAAGCGAATGATATTTTGGAATTTTTTTAATGACAAGTTAAACCCTAACCTTGTTTTGAATGTGACTCTAATTTCCTGTTGTCTTCTTTTGGGGTAATTAGGGAGTCTTCTTTATTTATCTAATTCGTTTTGAATGATCTCTGTGGGAATTGCTAACACTTCATCATCAATACTATCGCCTAGCCATTCCTTGTATTCATGAAATACACAGCGCCGATCAGCAGAACTTCTTAAGATTTGCATTCTTGAAACAGCATTCATAACTGTCATACGCAATATGGCTTTTAGCTGCTTATCAGCATTCATTCGTCTGAAACTTATCTATTCCTTAATCATTAGCTAGTAATCTTGATCTTGAAATTGGAATTAATACTCTTTGTGTCTATACCAGGACCTTAGATAATTAATAAAGTGATTTAGATTCGAATGTTACTGTCTTCATCTTCCTTAATTCCTTTATTTAACAGAAATAGTTTCATTATCAAAAACTTCTGCCATTAAGGGAATTAAAGCTGCTTCTATTTGTTCTTCTGTTATGAATCCAAGGGCCTCTGCAGTTTCATTTCCTAATGAAATAACAATTGACTCGACTGAATTTGTCATTGATGATTAGTTGTCTTCTATAAATCTGTACGGAAGCTACCTCTAAAACATTTGTAATTTTAAGTTTTGTGTTGAAGAGAAGTTAATCAAATAAATAGGTTATTACTATTAAAAACTTATCTGGATCATCCCAAGGGTGGTTGTTAAGCTAGCGTCGCATTCTAAAAATGATTAACAAACAACAAACTATCTAAAAGAATTAATGATATTGATAAAGGTCCAAGGGTTCCGCCCAAGCAACCAAAAAAGGCTTTTTATATTCACTTCTAAACAACATTATTCCTAGGATTGATTGAAAGCTTCAAACAAGACATGAAATTAGTGAACTCTCCCACCTTAATGATCACAAAAAAAAGGAGGCGAAGTTCTTAGAACTTAGCTCCGAAGAAAGAATGTATGGAATGATCTATGTAAGAGGCGGAAATGATAGGGGAGGTGTGGTTACTTATACATTTAGGCATCGTTATGCAAAGGCTTCTTATACTGCTGGCATCCCATTACTAACATCTCTCCGGCAAGGGACACATCACAGAAGTGCATCATTAAAGTTATGCCTGATACATACCAGACGTTTCGTCTGATATGTATGCCAAACGAAATATGAAGATCGCGTAAATAGGGAAAAGAGGCACAACTCGCTCAAAAACTTTGCTTCTCTAATTCAGATAATCCTATGTCCTATATCTATTCTGTTTTTATGAACAGTGTTTACAGGCTCTGAAGTAAATGAAGAATTAGTTCGTAAAGAATATAAAACGTCTAATATTTATGCCTCATAAAAAGTGACATAATATACGTACAAGACAAGGGGACTGGGATTTCGACGACCGTCCCCCGATCTAGCTTAATGATGCTTCCTTATCACGCAATCAATATGTGATAAATAAAAAATGAAATTCTCCATAACTGATGTTCGTTTCAGGTAGGGCTTTCCAAGTTTTACTTGTTTTCTCTCTTGATTTAGCGTATATATTTAATTGAGGCCAAACCTCATCAAGACATAAATTGACTTTATATAGTACGAGTCAATTTAATAACCCCTTTAGTTATTGGAATTTCTAGAGGGGTTTCTTGTTTTAATTTGATTCATAAAAAGGGGGGCATTAGCCCCCAGGAAAAATCGACTGTCAACCGATTTTTCACATTAGCTGCTAGGCCGTTGACGACATGACAAATTGATTATCTTCTCAACATCTCTTTCTTTAAAGAACATCATTATTTAAAAAACTGTGGTCTAATAAATTTTTATGATTTGATTGATGCAAACTTACGTAATTCATTGGCAGTTTCCTAATCAAGAAGCACATATAAAAGGCTGTGATGCATTTGCTGAATATCTTGAGGGCGGTGCTGAGTATGACAAATTTGAAGGTTTTGAGGTCGTTCTTAGAGTTGTAAATCCTGAGGGTGCTAACGGATGGGAAATCGTTAAAGCCTCAGACCATAAAGCTGTTTGGAAATCTTGTCATCCTTGGTGTGCTGGATTTGGCGTTGATATTGAAGTAGTTCCAGTACTTACTGATAGTGAGTTTCTTGAGGTTCACAACGAAATTAAGTCGTAAAACTTACTTGGCGAATGTAAAGGGGGCATTGGGCCCCCTAATAAATCGACTGTCAACCTAGCTTTCACATTAACTTTAAGGCGGTGGTCTCTTTCTTAAAAAAGTGTTTGTATAAGCGAAAAGACTTCGACACTTTTGCGTAATTTATTTTCTCTTTCTTTAGTTGCATTGCTGACTGGATGCACTAATAGTGGAGGTGTGGCTCTACCAGACGGATTCAAGATGCCAGGAACAGCAATGGAATATACCTGTGAAGAAATAATGCCATCAGCACATGAAATTTATTGTGATACAGGAGAACATCCCAATCTCTGTAACTGCTAGGAGTTGACCAATATAAGTAATTTTCTTCATGGACAAATGGTTATCGTTTTAGCTTGAGTGACTTATCGATCCTTACTTCGACTATGGATTCTTTTCCCAAAGAGACTCATAGGTATGCTTTCGCAATGGTTAAGGCAGCAAGAACAATGCCTGTAGATATGGCTGAAAAGCTTGATCACATAAAGCAATTAAGATTCAATGTGCAACTAAAGGAATTAAGAAAAAGAATCAACAGAAGGATCACTTAGAAATTAACTTTTTATTCAGCTTTTTGTAGTGTTCTTACTTCTAACAAGCAAAAAGAATTGTCATACCAAAGAATTAGCAAGGGTTCCCAGCTTGTCATTTTTTATAGGCAAATGAGACTGGGATCTCAGCGGGATTTCCTGAGTCTTTACTCGATAGTGATAGCTTTATTTCTTGTTTTTCCAGCCGAACATTTCAGCCATTTTTCCAGTTAGAGCAAAATATCCAATTGCCCCAAGAAATAACCCAAAAGCAATCAGATTGGGAATAATACCACCAATAATCTGAGCTTCTCCAAAAGTCAGAAACGTAATCTCAACAAAAACCCTGGCCCAATTATCAGCGAAACTCATTAGGAGGATCGGAATAAATTAAAAATGACTGTAAGCAGCAGACTAATTGCAATACAGCTAACTACTGGAAAATAAAAAGTTGAATTCTCACCTCGAATGATGATGTCCCCAGGTAATTTTCCCAAGCCTATTTGTTTTAAGTAAGGATATAGAACACCGATCGAAGCGATTATTAGGCCAAGAGTAATTAGTATTCTTTGCATTAAGAGTTATCTGCAGCTTGGCCTAATAGTAAGAAGCTGATCAATTTGTGCAGATTAAAGACTTTAAAAAGAAATTGCTTAGTCTTGCTCTTTTTCTTCTTTGTTGAATTTGAACCAACCGTCTTCTTTCATTCCTCTTCTGATAGCAGTAACAAGTGCTCCAAGGAAAAAAGAGCCTACTCCAGCAAAAATTGCCAGAGTTAATAAAGGCTTAACTCCTGTTACAGCTGTACTTTGAAGGGCAGGATCGAATGGATCCATTAAATCTTTGTTTTATTAGTCTTCATAAACTTTGCATGTTGACGAAGTTGGGTGGACTTCACATTCTTCTTTCCAAAACTCATCTCTGGTTTCAGCCGGAACTTCATAATTGAAATCATGCATGACTCGAATATCACTCAACGCATTTTTAATAACAGAAAATGGAGTTCTTAGCCTCATAAACCTCCTATTCGGATAACTATGTTCTACTTGATTCCTTGTGATTTCAACACCTCGGCTTTTACTCAAGTACTAATTACTGGTTATTCGATATGGATCAAAAAAAGGACTGACCTAAGTCAGCCCCATTCATTATTTGATTTGAGTTCGCAAGTTTGATTAACCTGCACCCGAGCAAGAGAAAGCACTAGTAAGGAAATTCTTGAAGATCGGTGCTTGACCTAATCCGTAAAGGAAAAAGGTTGATGAGGTCAAAGTAAGAGCAATCTTGGAGAATCTATTTATCTTGATATTTCTCGCTGTGGTTAGAGCAGAATTCATATTTTTTAAATAATTGAGTTAAATCTAATAGCTCAATTATTTTCTGCAGTATTAAAAAATACTCCTCGTGAAATTCTGTCCTTAATCCTGAATTAGCCCATAGCTGCTATCTCTTCTGCAACTTGCTTATTTCTCTTTATAACTTCTTCATCATTAAAAACTGGCTTGACGTCCCACTCAACTCCAAATTTTGCTCTCCAAATAGCAAAATGTTCAGCCACTTTTAAATGGTTCTCAGCTTTGCAGGTAACAAAGACTTCACCTGTCTGAGGAGCATGAACTCTACTGATTAGTTCAAAGCCATCGAAGTTATCTTTTGGTGCTCCATTGGCAATATATTGCTCGAATAATTGATAACCCTCTGATTGAGCAAGCGTGTCAGGAATTAAACCGTGGACGTGGTAGTAAGCCATCAAATTGAGAAAACTGAAATTAAAGGATTACATACTCCTCCCAATTTCGATGTATCAAATGGAATCAACGTGTGGGACTAAACATCTTGCCAGCTCTCTTAGAAAAAAAAGATTGACATAAGTCAGTCCTATTGTTCCGATAGTAATCGGCTTTCAATCTTCTTATTTAAGCAATACAAGCTAAAAAACAAATGTCAATTTCCAGTTCAAAGAGGGCAATCGCATAATTGGGGGTATTCGCCAGTAGCGCAATAATGTGATGTCATCACATCTACATCTTCACAAGAGTAATCCTCAGGTTTGCCAGGCAAGTAGCATTTAAGAATGCCTCCACACCCTGAGATATTGCATCCTGCAAGCAATAGAGCGAAAGGGTACAAAAATAAAAATTACTCAAAAGTGTCGAAGCCTTTTCGCTTATACAAACACTTATTTAAGCCACAGACCACCGCTTGCAGTAGTAGGACTAACGCCTTAAATATCAGCAAATTTTTTTGACTCCAGCCGTAACTCCTATACCTTTTAATTGTTCTTCTCTTGGTATCAAAAGCCCTGATGAATTGCATTAGAGATACCATGAGTAAGGCAACAAGCTATGCCATTACATGTGTAAAGGTGTAATTAGTTTGAAAGAATGCTTTTATGTCGTGTGTGGACTCATGCCCTACGACTTCGACTCGTTTAGTTTAGGCGCCGCCTTTTATTTGTTACTTACTGCTGGGCTTTTGTCACCTACCGCCGCGATTGCAGACACCTATGATGCACTCTGTTAACAATAATAATTGTCAAATAACTATTAGTGAATCTGCTTTGGCTGCTCCTCAAGGCTTAATTGCTAAAGAAAAAATTACGCAATGGTATACAGGTGGAGACGAATATAATCTCGCTTTAAGAGCAGCTGTTGGAGCCGCAGGGGGGACTGCTGGATTAGCTGTCGCAATAGCAGCGTGCTTTACAGGAGTATTTTGTCCCGTAGCGTTAGCTGCTGGAGTATTTGGTGGAGGTAAAGTAGGATCAAAATTAGGGAAAGGAAAAAATTTCTTTTTTACTGTGATGGGCCAAAAAGATGATGGTTCAAATTTTGCTCAAATTTTTAGATTTTTTAATAAGAAAACAGCAAAGAAACTTCAAAAAGAATTAGTTAAATTGACTGGTGTACAAATGGGACAAATTAAATCTTTTGGATAACTATTTGCATGAGAATGAAACGCCTATTACTTGGATCGATAATATTTGGAATTGTTGTACCTGTTAATGCTGGAATCTATTACTACCCCTCTTATCAGGATGGAATAGAAGTTCGTTGTAAAGATGGCAAGCCTAAGCACCTTGTAGAAATAACTAAGTCTGGCAGAGGATTGAAATTAGAAGGATATGGAGAAGATCAATATTCATGGCCGATAACGTATTTATTTCCAGAAGCCCCAGATGAAAAATATAAATACTTTCCCTCTACTTCGGGGACTCAATGCAGTTACAGAATACTCGATGAAAAAGAAAAAAATTCGTTGATACTCAAAGCCTTTAAGACTTGTGTTAGCAGCGAAGGAGATACGGAAACTAAGTCAAAGATAAGAAACAAATTTTGCTTTGGCTGGAATTAAAGGCAACGTTCTCTACTTACACCTTTACTAAAGCAAAAACATGAGGATTAAGGAATCCGCCCATGAGCTTGAAGCTCGTCGGTAAATCCAAAAGCTAATGGACTCGTAAGAAGATCAGGGAAAAGCACACCATCCAAGTGATCTTTTTCATGCTGAACGACTCGTGCATGGAAGTCATGAAATTCTTCTGTATGGGAAGCCCCCTCTTGGTCTTGCCATCTCAAGTGAATATGTCTCCAACGCTGCACCTCACCGCGCAAGCCAGGTACGCTGAGGCAACCCTCCCAACCAGCGATCAATTCCTTTCCAATTGATTTGATAACAGGATTGATTAATACCAGTTCAGGTAAAGGAGGAGCATCGGGGTATCGAGGGTTATGGTTCATACCAACAACAAGAACCCTCCAAGGTTCGTCGATCTGCGGTGCAGCTAGCCCTGCTCCAGAACAAGCCATTTTAGTATCGAACAGATCGTCTATTAGTTCCTGTAGACGTAGACTACCGAACCAGTTATTAGGGACTTCTTCCGCGCGTCTACGCAATGCCGGATGACCAATTCGTAGAACATTCCTAATCCCCATATACCAATCATGCCTTCAGCAATAGTTTACCTTGACTAAGCGTATATGAATGATATTAGTTTTAAAAATTATTAGTCAGAAGAGCCTAAAAGGATGTCCTTCCACCTAGAAAATTTAGAAGATATATGCGATGCTCAGTTGACTTGTAATTATTTTGGATGGCTCTAGAGACTACAGTATTTACTTTCAAGATTTCTGTTCCGTTTGCAGATTGGGCTAAGGGATTTGATAGTCCGGAGGTTGTTGCAATGCACAAGGCTAACGCAATAAAACCTTTATACCGAGGTGTTAGTAAAGATGATCATGAATCAGTTGTCGTTATCCATCAAGCAGAAGAGGATGTTGCAAAAGTGTTTTTTGAAGCAAGTAGAGAAGCTGTTGAGGCTACAGGTCATATATATGATTCAACCGTTATTACCAGTTACTTAGAAGGTTAAGAGAAATGGAAAAAATATTTATTGTATGTACTTTTGACTGCACCTTTGAGTACTACGAAGAAACCATTGAAAAGTTTGTCAAAGAATATGGAGAGGGAGTTGTTATTGACTATGACCTAAACAAAATCAATGATCATAAATCACACTCTTTCTATAATGTCACAAGCTTAGAAACTTTTGCAAAAATCCTCGATAATCCTTTTGCTAGAGAATGGGACAAAGCTAACAACTGCAAAGATGTTGTTTATAGGTTAGAAGGACCTTTATAGGTTCTTGTTATTGGTAGCCTAAAAATAAATTTTCATAAGAGTCATTATATTTATATTTTCCATATACCCAATCGGTCAGTATTAGCAAACGATCTTGGTCGTAAAGGCCGTATCTAATTCTTTGGTTTACAACTTTTAACTTCCATATAGTCGAGTCAAAGTAGATATGTCATTTGAAATGAATGTAATATATTCCTCTTTATTTGACGCAGTTTTCGCTGATTCATTCTTCTCTCCTATGAGAACAGTTTATGTTGTTTCTGATAGTCAGTTGGAAGAAATCAAGCGAAACCAAAGAGAAGAAGAACTCGAAAATATCGAGACTTCTCGCAAGAGGTTGGAAGAGAGTTATCAGGCTCGTGTAAAGGTTCTTGATGATCGTGAGCATGAACTTCAAGAGGAGATCAAATCTCTTGCTCCAGCTAAGAAGGAGAATGAGAAAGTCACTGCTTAGTAAAAATGGTCCGTGGATGAGAGACGATCATGAGGGGGCACTGTGTTCCCTTTTTCTATTGCTTTCCTTCTGTAATACGGAAATTCCAGTTTGTATGAGGTTCTCGAATTGCTTTTAACCTTTGATATTGATCAGACTCGTAGCATTTAATTACTGCATCTTTACCTTTTGGATGTCTTGCAATAACAGTAAGAGGACCACCATCACCTTTTTTATTTCCTTCTCGGATGTCTGTGCTCCTATCTAGAACCAAAGTAGTAAGACCACATTCTTTTGTAACCTGATTGACGTTTTGAAAATACTCTTTAGCTGCTTCTCTATTCTTTGTAGTGCCTGTAATCACGACATATCCCGCAGTGCCAGATTTAGGAAGTTGAGAACCTACAACAAGTCCTATCGCTGCAGCAGCGACCCCAACAATTGCAGTTGTTTTCATACTGAACTTTATAAAATCTTTGTGAGGATAACTGATACCGAATTAACTGTCTAACTATCAATTGTTCATGCTGACTCAAATAGAATCCGAGATTTACTAGTAATAAAATGCTATTAGCTTGATATTTTGGGTTCTTAGTGATTTGGGAGCACTAGGTCGCAGGTTCGAATCCTGTCGCCCCGATCAGTCAGAGACAGGTTTTCAAGCCTGTCTTTTTTAATGGAAAAATGAGACTGGGATCTCAGAGGGATCTCCCGATTAGTTACTTGTCTTTAGTAGCAATGGCTTTGACCTTTCTGTGTTGGTTAGCCCTACCTCAGCCGGCCTAGAGGAATAATGAATTTCTAGTTATGTTCCATGAACATTGGTTATCAGTGAGCATTGATCCAATAAGAGTTAAGGAAGGTATACTGCATACCAACTTCCTTTTCTCGCTAAACCTCTTCTCTAATTAGAAATGACCTCAAGTAATAAGGCTGATAATCATTGGTCTGATTATTCCAGAGGCTCAAGATTTGGAAAGATAATTGCATATGACATTGATGCAATGCTCACCATTCTTGCAAGATTTCTTTTTTATATGATGGCTAATTAAAAGAAAAAGGACTGAGCTAAGTCAGTCCTGAGTATTCATCAAAAATGATTTCAACTATAGAGAAGTCAATTACTTAAGATGCGTAGATTTTTTTCGCAGTAGTAACAAATTGCTCGTCCGAGAACACAGCCTCTACTTCGCACATACATCCAAAGCCTTTTATCCAAGGAGCAGCGTGTTCCCACATTTTGCTGATATCAGTTGCTTCAGCGACGAAGCTACCTGTTCCATTAAGTGGGTTGGTTACACGCCAAAGAATTTTAAAACCATCAGTTTCATCAGCTGGGCCACCAGCTTCTAGATATTCAAGAAATTTTTCACCTCCTGCAAATGATGATTCCTGAGTAGGAAATGCCCAGTCAAGTTTAAAAAGAGCCATTCAAGAAAAATATATTTGAATTTGATTTTTAACGTAAATCGATATGAAAGATGCCAAAAGTCTTCCAATTAACATCTATTGACTTTTGAGGTAGCCTTCCGACGGATGAATTTGTGTAGTATTTTCCGTCAATTATATTCTTGTCTTCTGAGAGAATATTCAGCGAAGTTTTTTAGTGATAATTATGGATGCTCCCGTTCAACACATAAATTTATTTAATGTAATGATTGCTTTATATGTAATTGGTTATCAAATAACCATTTGCATTGATTGGAGTTGGATTCCTATGAAGGTAAATACTGTGCGGAAGAATATATTTCTATGGCTGAAAATAGATTGAAACATATCAATCTAAAGTTAAGGAAATTGAACAAGAAAGTTTGAATGATTGTTATGACTTTTTATTCCCTATCCAGTCTTCAGGCTTTTTCATCATCCAATTCATAATTCCATCACTATCCATATTCTTTGAACTAAGACCAAAGGCAATGATAAATAAAATGCTAAAGGAAATTATTATGGCGAGTAATAAAGGACTTATTCCCATTTCTAAAAGAGTAAGACCAAAAAGATATTGCATGATTTGCTAATACAAGATTTTTTAAATTCTAAAACCCAAGTGTGTGAGTTTGATTATCCATGCCATAAAAGCTCAGATAATTCACTTTTTTCCATTGAGATGAACTGCTGAAACATTGTCTCTTCATACAACCTTCTAAGTTCTTTTTCATTTGCCTTGTCTGCCATAGCCTTTGCTAAATTTCTCGCTATTTCTTGATGATTAAGCTCCTGTCCCATTTGCTCAGAATAGATTTAATTAACCCTTTCTAGAATTAATTATTTGTTTTACTTAGAGGGTATTCACATAATGTATTTCGCATGTATAAAATTTGCTAATTAAAAAAAGTTGGTGGTCCTGAAAATCTATACGAATTCACTAATACCAATAAATTTAAATAAAGGAGAAATAGGTTGAGTGAATGCTTAGAAAATCAAAGAGATTGTCATTTCATATCAGCAACCAGAGCGACACCCGTAAAAAAACCTCCTTTTTTAGGGGAGGTCTTTCACTTCTTAGACCTGAGCTGGCAGTTGCTAGTAGAGCTAAGTCGTTAACTTGATGGGATTATTGTAGTCTTTTTTAGACCTCTTCGCTTTTTACTTTTTCAGCAAGTTCTCTAAGCATCTTGGCAATTACATCTTTTGACCAACTGAACTCTTCTTTCATCCCATCCACGCAATCTAAAACAGATTCCCATGCAGCCTCATATTCTTTTGGGTCAACTTTTTCAGTCATGCTTAATGAATGATTTTTTTTATTAAACCGTCTAAATCTTTTTAAGCCAAAGATCAACTCCGATTTATCTTTAGAGGATTACGTCCACTTTTTTTATGGGAGAAGCTAAAAGAAGAAAAGAATTGGGACTCCCTCCAAGAGAAAAACCAGTTGAGTTAAAGTTGCCCGTACTTGATAAAGAAAATATTCAAAAAAAAGTTAGGTCATTTTTGTATAAAAATCCAGTAGTTCCATTTGTTTTTTATGGCCTTGTACTTGGAGCTTTTGGATGGGGGCTATATAATCTCGTGAAAGGCTATCAATTAATTAAGTCATAGAGAATTCCCTAGCAATCACACATGTTGGGGTGTTCACCTGTCTCGCAATAGAATTCAGCATATTGGCCAGAAGCACCATCACAAGTGAAAGTTCCTGGCTGACCAGGAAAAGATGGATTCCAACCTGCTGGATAGCTTCCTCCAGCGCCACCTCCTGAAGTGATGCATCCTGTAAGTAATACTGTCAGAGATAGAAAAAGTAAATTATGCAAGAGTGTCGAGGCTCGCCCGCATATTTAAACATTCGTCTAACAAATAAACCATTGCATAAAAGTGGTTGGAAAATCTTAATCAGATTTTTGTGGTACCTAAATAAAACTTCTTTTCCTTATTTACCACTTGAATCTATCGGGCTTGTGGTTATAACGAACACAACTTGAAAAGTTTTATGGCTTTCATTTCTCGTTTGATTAACAAAAGGATCTCTAGCTTAATTAGCAAATTTAATGTTTCAACTAAAGTTGTTGAACAGTTTGAAAACGACTACCCACTGGATGGTATGGGGGATCATCATAGGTTCTTGCTTTAGAAATCACTATTGCTTTATTGAAGCGAGGGTGAGTTAGACAGTCAGGCAATATCTATCTCGGCCGGTAAAACTGGTCTTTAATCCCACAAAAATTCAACAGGAAAAGCAATATGATGGGTTTATGAAATATAACTGGAAGGATCTTTTAGTAGATGCTTCGATTGTGGCTGTAGTTCTTGGAGTGTTGGCTCTGATCATTGGATCATTTCCTGCAACCTTCAGCAAAGTTCTTCCTTTTCTTAAATAGGAATGGATATCAACTATCACTTGCTTGTTGATATTGTCCTTGTCTCAGGGGCACTATCTTTTGTCTTGATCGCAAGGAAATTTAAAAAGAATGATTTCAATCCTTGAAGTCTCTAAACAAGCAAACCTACTCATCTATGTTGGTTTAGGTTGATTCGTTTTACTAGGAAAAGTTTTTTGATCTATTAGTCACGTTCTTTTTTTCAAAGAAACCATTAATCAGAAACGGGACAAATGAAAAAGATGGATGACCATAATTCCTAAAAGTTAAACTTGGAGATACTGTTCTTGTTGGAGAAGACGAGATTGCGAAAGTTCTTTCATTTGTTGTAGGAGCTAGAGACCCAGCTGCCTCCAAACCTTTTCAAGTCACAAACCTTGATTAAGGCGAAATCAAACTTGTTCATAGTGAGGAAGTGAAACAAATTCTGTCTGAGCATGAAAAGCGGCTAAAAATAATGTTTGAAGTTCTCTTTACCAAATGCCCCTAGATAAACCTATCCCTGATTCTGTGATTAATTACTGGAAAAATGTATTCAATAATTTTCGGTCGAAATTCAGTGATACTAAAAAAGCCAACTAGTTATGGATCCAATACAAGTTTTAGGTCTCAAGGATCGGAGGAGGGAGGTTCAAGTTAAAGATGAAAATACTGCAGGTCAGTTGTTAGTTAAAAATACACATGCAGAAGAACGGTATGTAAGAGGAATGTCTAAGACTGCGAAAAGGCACCATATCAATAGAAAAGATTGTCCTGTTAAAAATCATTTTCTTGGTCTACCAAAGTGGAGTAGAGAGGATGCTGTAAAAGCTTTTGATACCTATCTATGGTCTCAACATCAAAAAGATGCAATAGAGAAACCCCTCAAGGATTGGTTTCATGCCAGAGTGAAGGAGCTAATGGCGGGACATAATTTAGACCTTATTGATGATATTGATTTTGTAAAAGGTAATGATGATTCTCATGGTTTTACTTTGAAAAATTATATTGAATATTTAGCTAAAGAAATTTATTGAAGACAGCACCTTACAACTCTTTGGGGACTTACCATTTACAAGTGATCTATTGTCTGACTTGTAAATGCTTATTCATAAGTCAGAAAAAATAAAACTTTTAAGCTGCATGATTGGATTGATAAAGCTATTTCCATTTACGCTTGCATATATCAATGAAAAATAAAGGAAAAGAGTTTTTAAAGGATTCTGCTCAATGGGTGATTATTTTTGGAGCAATTTATTTGCTGGTTTTTTACAACTACGTTGAAGTGAAAGGTATTCTGAATCATAAGTTTAACTAATTCTCGAAAACCCCACCTTTGAACTGTCACGTGTCTGGGTATTTGTTCTTACTTTTATGGTATCTTTCCACATTCACCTGCGAGTACAAGGTCAAATGGCTCAACGAATTAACGTTGCATTAAATTCAATCCCATCAGGATGCAGAGATTTAGCTGAATTTGCTTTCTTCTGTGGAGTTGGTTTCACTTTTGGGAGCTTAGGTCTCATATGACTTCAACTACGAAATCAATAGCTGAAACAAGAATTAAAAAGCTTATTCCCTATTTTGTAGCAGGAAAACTTGCAATTTTTACTGGATTTCTCGTTTACATGATGCAGGGTTAAAGAATTTCAGATCCATAAGAAAAATTTATTCCACGGTTAGCCCTACCCCGACCGAACCTCACTCAAACCAAGTACTTTCTTATCTTTGTCCCATCAGAGTTTTAGGTCTGTATTTCTCTGAAATTATTTCCTCCTAAAATCAAAATGACTGCTGCAACCTATAAAAAAACTGCTCTCAAAGTTCTAGTGCTTTGGAACCTACCTGCTTTACTTCTTTTGGCTGGTGCATTCCAAGTTGGTTCTTCAGTAATCGTTTAGTTATAGGACAAACAATGGATATGAACCCTTTTAAGCCGCTAATTCAGCATTTAGATGAATTTTGCGTAAAAATCCTTTCAATAAAGGATCCAATAAATAAGTTTTACCTGAAGCTTCGCTTAACTAAAGCCACTACATAATTTTTCTTAAGTTAGGATTTTCCAAAAAAATCTTATGGAGATAAAAGATTTTAATAACCATGGGTTAGATAGCCTTGGTATTCACTGGATGCAATATCTATCAATGACATTAATTTCTTTATTAATATTTTTCATTGGTCTAGATAAGGCGGTTCCGAGTTTTCATCATTTTGTTTTATCTCTCTTATTCAAGCTTCAGTGCAGCGGCTTCAACTGTAATGGTGTGAAAATCAATTAGTCATAACTTCTTAGTTGTAACTGCAGCATCAAGAGTCAGCTAGAAATTTATAAAGTTAATCTGAAATTTCCTTTGGAAGAAAATTGGATTGATATTGATAATCTTATTAATACATGTTTCTCTACTTTTCTTTTTCTTATCTGGGAGTTGGATTACACGACTTGATTTGGTTTGAGAAATGAACTTTCAAATCATGATTGCTTTATGAAACGCACGTTATTGCTCGTAATATCCTTGATTCTTTTCCCTCCTCTGAATGCAGATACTTTTGATGAAATAGAGGCTAAAAAAGAATGAGATAAATGGGTTCATGAAGGATGAACTTATCTCACTTGGAAAAAAGACTGGAAACAAGTTGATGGTGGAATGCAAAGGAAATGAAAATAAAAAGAGTTTCCAAAAGAGTCTGTCAAATGAATCAATTAAGCAATCAATTTATTGGATTAGAGTACCAAGTCAGAAATGGAAAAGTTCTTTCAAAAAGCGAGATAATTGGGAAGAGACATCAATTAATAATTAAAAGGACTTTTCTCTTTAAGCCATAGATCGTTTTGAACAAATTAGATTAAAATTCAATCTAATGGAAGAAGAGTTTCACCTCGATGACTGAACAAATTGAAGTGCTTGGACAATTTGATGTCAGAAGAGATGATGTCGCTAATGAAAGCGAAACGGAACTGACTGGTCAGATATCAATTGATAAAGCGCGAATAACCAATACATTTGGAGGAGATCAATTAAACGCTGCTTTGGACGCAGTAAATAATAAAAAAACATATGTTAGAGGTTATGAGAATCAAGCTAAAAAGTTTTATATCAGCAGAAAAGACTGTCCAGTAAGAAATTTTTGTGAGGACTTGGCAGGACCAAATAAAAGAGCAGAAGCAATACAAATGTTTGATGCACTGTTCTGGGGTTCATGGATTGCTTGTGATGAGATGCCAGAGCAAGCAAGAGAATGGTTAGATGCGAGAGTGAAGGATTATAAAGATGGAACCAAGATGGACTTTATCTGTGATTGTCGAAAATTTAGAGGTAATGATGCTGATAAGACTCAGGCAAGCGAGATGACTAGGGCCGAATATCCATTTGATTGTCATGGTTATACCCTTAAAAAACACATTGAAGAAGAGGCAAGTAAATAATTGATGTTCAATAATTTATTTCTTTTTAAAGAATTCGATATTTTAAGTTTCAATACTTTGCAGGTTTAAAGAATCACCAAAATAGTTTTTTATCTATTTTGGTGATTCCAATTAAATAAATTCAACCACAACTATTATCTTGTTTTTGAAGAGCTTGATCTCAGGTCCTAATCCTTCCGCCCATATCATTGAGATATAGGTCTCCACTCTGTCTTTAATTCAATGTTCTAAGAAAACCACATTCCACCATTTTTGCTTGCTTCTAGGAAACACTTGTTTTGCTCGGCAATATCTTCAATTAGCTTTTTGGACTTGTGCGACTCAATTGTTTGATTGTTGAGGTTTTTTTCTGTCACAGGCCATAGCTTTGATAGTAATGATCTTGTTCTTGCTCTAGCAAATGAAACCATCGATCAATAGTCCTATAGATTAGTGGTAGCTGATTAGCTTCCTATATTTTTATAGCCTTAAAATGGAGATTAGATATTACATATGTTATGAGATAAAGATCAGCTAGAAAGGATTAATGAAATTCTATTTACCTATTTACCAAGACCTTAATGATTACTTTGCTGTAAGAACTAAGACCCTATCTCGTATAGCTATTGCTGATATTATGGATAACAGTATGCTGATCAGGTGGTACAGCAAAATTTTTGATAGCTATTTACTGGTAAAAGACTTGAAAGGTTTTGGATATTTTGAATCTAATTACTCACATGGTTATGTACAAGCTACCTTCCGCTTTAACAAGCTTGCATTGGAGGTGATACGGTTTCAATTAGATCTGCGTGGACTCAATAGAAGAAATACCAGAGAGATTTCTATTATCGAAGAGGCCATGAAATGCAAATGAAATTCACCAACCCATACTTGTAGAGATGAAGGTATGAATTATCCTGATATCTCAGAAGAGCCTGAAGAGAAATTCTTCTGAAGAGAAATTCCAAGGTGATTGTGCAAAACTGTTGGAAATATCACTAAGTTTTAATGAATACTCTGCTTGTTTCTACCTTTACCTGTTCTTAGGAAGCTTTCGAGAAACTTACTTATGATCTCCCTTAAGAGGAAGGTCATAAGTAAGTCAAAGAATATGATCTCATCAAACTAAATGATGGAAAAAGTCAATTAATATTCAAGTCACTGATCACGATGGTCTTGGTGACGCTACAAGTACTCCAGAGAGGAAGGAGTGGAATAAGGTTAATGGATACGAAGATACTGTCTATTCTCTTAAGCATATTGAATAAGAAAAAGTCATGTAGTTTAAAGAGATCGTTTTGCTGGAAAAAACTAATGAATACAACAAAAAACGGTTCCCATTTATTGCGGTACTTGGAATGTTTTTCTTGGCTAGTAATTCGGAGATGCAGAAGAAATGAATCAACATCACTCAATTGATAATAAAATTAAAACTATTTCTGTTGAGGGATTCAAACCGAATGAATGAATTTGAAATTTTCATCTACAATTCAGAGGCGATAATTTTCTTCCTTTGTGATTGACACTAACGATTTAGAAGTAAAGTTCAAACTTTGTACAAGTTTTATAGTTAAAGAAGTTATCGCATTAGATCCACTGGCAAGGAGACAATGGCTTTTTACTTACAAAGGGATTATTCAATACGCTGATTCTCACGGAAGCGAACTTACTAAAGAACAGATAGTAGGAGCAAATATCTATAGAGACCTTATTAAGCAAGTAGAAGAATTAATTAAAGAAGAAGATTTTGAAGGGCAGAATTACAACGCATATAAAAGCCGTGATCCAGATTACGAAACTATTTACAAAAAACGTTTAAAACAAATACGAGAGGATTTTCCAATACCTGATCAATTTAAAGAAAGAACTTCTTAAGACTCCAAAGCATAAATAAAAAAAAAGAGGGCTATTACCTCCTCTCTCCCGCTTAATCCATTGGAGGGTTAACCGTGATTTACTACCGTGAAAACCCCTGGCATCTGAAATTTAGATCTTTTAGAACATAAATGTAAATCTATCGCTCATTATGACTTCAATTCCTACCTATTCTTTCCCATCTTTCTCACCAATTTTAGTCGTTGGCTTTTTAGGTATAGCTGTTTCTCTGTATACTCTTTATACCGTTAATAAAGCCTACTATAACTCTCCTTTCAGAAGTTAGTTTTATCTAATAAGATTAAAAAAAATGTGAACAAGAACACTTTAATAATAACCCTTAAAAAATTCACATATTTCATTTGTTCGAGTAGAGAGACTGAAAATTATTTCACTCTCTCTTCTTCAGATAATCATTTTTATCATCATTTTATTTTAATAATCAATAGGTTAAATCATGAATAGCATTTTAAAATTAATAGAAACTCTTGAGAAATCGCCAAAATCAAAAAAAATAGAAAAATTAATTAAATTATCGGAATTTGAATCTGCTGTAGACATACCAAATCAATTTGAGAGGCTTATGGGTGTCTGGGAATTGAGGTGGAGTAGCTCGAAATCTCCTATTCTAAATTATTCTCCGTTATTAAATAATTTTCAAATATTAGACCTAGACAAAAGCAGAGCACTTAACTTTCTGAGCCCTAAGGGATTTCTTGGCAAACTTTTATCGACTAATATCTTGGCAAAGTTGGATATTATTGATCAAAAACGCATAAACGTTACCTTTGAAAAAGCAGGGATAATAGGACCACAGGTGTTTGGTAAAAATATGGTCTTTTTATCGGAAATTAAAAAAGCTCAAACGGGTTGGCTAGATACAACCGTTTTGACTGATAAATTGCGAGTATGTAGAGGTTATAAGGGGACAACGTTTGCGTTGCTAAAAAGAGAGGATCTTTTGATAGCCGATTTTTTTAATCCTATAAACAATTAAGTACGTCTACCTTTTATATATGTTCATCAAAAACATATGTTGTCTTAAATTTTTGTTATTCGCCAGGTGCTAAAAAAACCATTATTTGGTGGGTTTGATTTTACCTCTTTGAATTTGACAGCTCGGACAATAATCAACTTTCCTTTTCCCATACCATTTCCTTTCTATACGATCCTTGCAATTTAAACATTCATATTGGTGTCGCATGAAAACAGCATGTCTATAAGATCTTCTCGGCTCTCCATTCTCTTTGTTTCTATCTGCTAATGATTTTGAGACCGTAAAACCTCCAGTTTTATAGGCTAACTGTGAAATGTTTTTTATTGATTTTGCCCATTGAGTAATTCTCGTTTTATCAAGATCAAACGGTCTATCATCTGGATGTATTTTTGCATCGAATAAGATTTCTGAGCGAAGATAGTTACCTAATCCAGCGAAGACAGTCTGATCAAGCATCAAAGTTGAGGATTTCTTTTTGTGGAATCTTTTCGACGTTAATCTTTCTTCTATTAATTTAAAACTACAAGATTCATTCAGGATATCGGGCCCAATTTTTTTTAAGAATGAATGTTCATTCTCTTCATCGGTTGGAATTAAATCAATATCTGTCGCTGACCACAATCTAACAGCATGTTTATTCGTTGTGAAAACTACTCTAAGAGCTCTTCTTGATTTGATTTTTGTTGTATTAAATTGACTGTCCATCTTCCATATAACTGATTATGGCTATACATTGACCAATCATTTTTGAAACGGATAATCATTGCCTTTCCTCTAGTTGTTATGTCTTTGATATTTTGGTTTTTGACTATCTCCTCTTTCTCTTTTATCCGTTCATAATAAAAATTGCTTTCAATAATTTCTTCTCCAATTAAAACTTTACTAATCCTATCTGCAGCTCGTCTAATCTCTGGTCCTTCGGGCATTTAAAAATTCAATCTTAAACAGTATTCAATTTAAATGCGTCCAAATAGTAGGTTATACAAAAATCATGAATGACTATAAAGATTAATCTGATCTTCTTTGCTCTTGAATTCAATCTTTCAACCAAATTACGACTTCACCTCCTTGAGCTCTGGCTGAAAGTAATTCGTCGTTTTCTTCTAATGCAATCATGGCAAAAAAAGACTTCTCCTTGTCTTCCGGTTCTTTAAGAGATCTTCTCAATAAAATATTTGAACCTGCTTTGAGTTCAATTAGATTTAAACAGAATGGTAATAAAGGTTGTTTCCCTTTTAAATAACCAGTTCCTGAAAACCCTATGCTGAACAGTCCAAATTGAATTGAGGCGATAACAGACAATTCAGTTGAATTTTTAGTTAAAAGGTCTTTCTTGAACTCTATTTTTGCAGAGAAGACTCTAAGCAATGAACTAAAAATAGGATCTTCTTTGTCGATGTCTTTTTTCCATATTGATATAAATTTCCAAATTCCAATAATTGAATCAAATTCAATTCCACTACCTTGTTCTTTAGAAAATTTTTCAAGTTCTCTAAGCTTTTCTTTTTCAGGGAGTTTGCCTGAGGCCTTTCTCAATAATTCTTCTTTACTTGAACTTCGTAAAAATGGAGATTTTCTTTTGCCACCTGAAGCAAAAAAAAGAAGTGGGATTGCTGCAATTACTAATACAGCATCAATTAATAGGAATTTAGATATATTCATTTCGCGGAGCTATGTGAAGATGAGTAGTAAACAGTTATTCCTTTATAAACCTCTAATAGGTTTTGCATAGAGGTTGAGATATAGGACTTAACAGTTAAAGCGCTTTT
>QCID01000014.1 GCA_003216895.1 Prochlorococcus sp. AG-402-K04
GGTATAAGACTCTCATTTTTTGTATCGACTACTACTTAGTCGGAGTATGTCGGCTGATTTAATTTTTCAAAACGGTTAGATTTTTTACCGTTTTTAATAGGCAAACTTTTTAAGCCTTCTTTCTTACTTTTTAATTTCAATGCTTGGCAATCTTTGGACATTTCAAGGGAGATATCGAACACTTCATCTCACTTGGTTTGCGTTCTTTCTAACTTTTGTTGTTTGGTTTAATTTGGCTCCCCTTGCTACGACTGTTAAGGCAGACTTGGGGCTCACTTTGGGTCAAATTCGAACTGTAGCCATCTGTAATGTTGCATTAACAATTCCAGCGAGAGTCCTCATCGGAATGCTTCTAGATAAATTTGGACCACGTAAAACATACTCAAGCCTTCTCATTTTTTCGGTAGTTCCATGCTTACTTTTCGCCTCAGCAGAAACTTTTAATCAATTAGTTATCGCTCGCTTATTACTTTCAATTGTAGGTGCAGGATTTGTAATTGGTATTCGGATGGTGGCTGAATGGTTCCCACCTAAAGAAATCGGTCTAGCAGAAGGAATATATGGAGGTTGGGGTAATTTTGGCTCAGCTTTCTCGGCTCTGACAATGGTTGCCATTGCTGGGTTACTTTCTTTTTCAGGTGGATTTGAATTACCAACAGGTGCCGTTCTTAACTGGCGAGGTGCTATCGCTGGCAGTGGTGTGATTTCAGCATTGTATGGCATCTTTTATTTCTTTAATGTCAGAGATACTCCTCCTGGAAAAATTTATCAGCGTCCAACTAAAACAGCTGGTCTAGAAGTCACTTCTATGCGAGATTTTTGGGGGCTTTTGGGTATGAATGTGCCATTTGCAGCCATACTTTCTGTTTTATGTTGGAGGTTAAAGAAAGTTGGTTTCCTTGATGAGGGAACATATCCATTAGCTCTTTTCGCTGTTTTAATTTGGTTCGCTTTTCAGACATGGGGGATTATTCGTACAAACTCAGAGTTAATCGCAGGAACTAAAATTTATCCAAAAGAAGACCGTTATGAATTTAAACAAGTAGCCATTCTTGAACTCACATATATTGTTAATTTTGGTTCTGAGCTGGCAGTTGTTTCAATGTTACCTACTTTTTTTGAGACAACATTTGATTTACCAAAAGCAACAGCAGGTATTCTCGCCTCCTCCTTTGCTTTCGTTAACCTTGTTGCACGTCCAGCTGGAGGTCTAATTTCTGACAAGCTCGGAAGTAGAAAAAATACTATGAGTTTTCTAACCGGAGGACTTGGAATTGGATACCTTGTCATGAGTTGGATCAAACCTGGTACTTTTTCAGGTATAAGTGGAATTATCGTCGCATTGTTCATAACAATGCTTGCTTCCTTCTTTGTTCAAGCAGGGGAAGGCGCTACTTTTGCTCTAGTACCACTTGTTAAACGAAGAGTTACTGGACAGGTCGCTGGTCTTGTTGGTGCCTATGGCAACGTAGGAGCAGTAACTTATCTAACTATTTTTAGTCTTCTACCTATGTGGATGAGTGGAGGTGGAGAAGCGACAGCAGAGATAATTGCTAATTCCAATAGTGCCTTTTTCCAAATCTTAGGAATAGCAGGGCTGATAGTTGCGTTCATGTGCTTTTTCTTTCTTAAAGAACCAAAAGGATCCTTCGATGAATTACATGAAGGGGAAATTGCTTAAAATATTAATTAATTTCCAATCAAAACCTTGGGTAACTACCCAAGGTTTTATTTTCTTATCTCATTAAATTGAGATGACAAAGAAAAATAAAAATTTAACTACTCAATGTCCATATTGCGGCGTTGGATGTGGTCTAGAAATGCAACCACCAGCCGAAATCGGAAAAGCAGTCCGTAGAGATGCAGATGGTTATCCTATGTGGAGGTCTAGAGGCGATCGCAATCATCCATCCAACCTTGGACAAATATGTATTAAAGGTGCAACCGTAGGAGAAACCTTGTCTCCAGGGAGATTAAAGCAACCTTTGTATCGAGATAATTTAAATGATAAATATCAACCGATTAGCTGGAATGAAGCTACAGATAAGATAGTTTCACAAATCAAAAAAAGTTTAATCAAAAAAGGTCCAAACTCTATAGCGATGTATGGTTCTGGACAATTTCATACTGAAGACTACTATATTGCTCAAAAATTACTCAAAGGAGCTTTAGGTACAAATAATTTTGATGCAAATTCAAGACTATGTATGAGCTCAGCTGTCGCTGGATATAATTTAAGTCTTGGATCAGATGGTCCTCCCTGTTGTTATGAAGATCTTGATCACTACACCGTTGCATTCCTCATTGGCACTAATACAGCGGAATGCCATCCAGTACTTTTTCAACGTCTACTCAAAAGGAAAAAACAACATCAAGATAAAGTAAAAATTATTGTTATAGATCCCAGATTAACAGACACTGCAAAAGCTGCTGACATTTATCTACCTATTGCTCCAGGCAGTGACTTAGCCCTGTTATATGGTATTGCCAATTTAGTTCTGAAAAAGAATGGACAAAATGCAGAATTTATTAAAAATCATACAGATAAATATTCAGAATTCTTAGCGATTATAAAAAATTGGACTCCTAGAAAAGTTGCTCGCTTTTGTGGTATCCCAGAAAAAAAATTAGAAGAAGTAGCTAATATATTTAATCATCGCGAAAGGGTACTAAGTCTTTGGTCAATGGGTGTAAATCAACGCAGAGAAGGTACTGCAGTTGTTGGCGGACTTATCAATCTACATCTTCTCACGGGACAAATCGGGAAAGAGGGAGCTGGACCTTTTTCGCTTACTGGCCAACCAAATGCTATGGGAGGACGTGAAGCAGGAGGCCTATCTCATCTACTTCCTGGTTATCGAAATGTTGCCAATAAAAAACATAGACAAGTCGTCGAAAATCACTGGGATTTTCCGGCTGGAAGTATCTCTGAAGAACCAGGTTTAAACGCCTGGCAACAAATTGAAGCAATGGAAAAAGGAGAAATAGATCTTTGGTGGGTTGCTGCAACTAACCCACTTGTAAGCATGCCTGATCTAAATCGAGTAAAAGCCGCAATAAAAAACTGTTCACTGGTTGTCTTATCAGAAGCATATGAAGATACAGAAACCTCTCATTATGCCCATCTATTATTGCCCGCTGCACAATGGAGTGAGAAAGCCGGTGTGATGACTAATTCAGAAAGGCGAATCACTTATTGCCCAGCTTTTCGTCCATGCTTTGGTCAAAGTCGTCCCGATTGGGAGATATTTGCTGAAGTAGGCCAAAAACTTGGATTTATTGATCAGTTTACTTATGATTCTTCTTCTGAGGTATATTCAGAGTTTACAGCTCTGACAAGTGGTCGTCTCTGTGATAGTTCGGGTCTTAATCATGAATTACTAACAAGTGTTGGTCCCCAACAATGGCCATTTTCAAAAGGAAGTAATCCTACGAAAAAAGCCAAGCGACTTTATGAAAATAAAAGGTTTAAGACGCCTAATGGTCGAGCCCAGTTTTACACTAAACAACCTCTGGGAATCGCTGAGCCTCCATGCGATATGTACCCGTTAGTCTTAACTGTTGGGCGTTACCTCGGACAATGGCATACCATGACTCGTACTGGAAAAGTAAATCGACTTAATAAAATGCACCCTGAACCATTACTTGAAATTCATCCTATGGATGCAAAAAATATGAATATTAAAGATGGTGAGTTATCTGCTCTTAATTCTCGTCGAGGACATCTTACAGTACGTGTAAAAGAAACTGATCGTATACGTCGAGGCACAGTTTTTCTCCCAATGCACTGGGGCTTCACTCAAGCTAATCATTGTGAGACAAACAACTTGATGCATGAACAATCATGTCCCATATCTAAACAGCCTGAACTAAAAGCAAGCGCTGTAATTGTGGCTCCAGTGAATCCAGTCAATCAACCAATTGAAAACAATGAAAAAGGATTTGTTAAATACGTAAAAGAAATCGTAAATATGAAATAAAAAATAGAAAACAATACTTCCTATTGAGAAATAACTCCTATGTCGAATAATTACGAAGAATTTAAAACCTATTTAAAAAAAATAGGTAGTGGTGAGTTTACAGGAAAAAGTCTTACTCGCGAAGAAACTAAATCAGCTCTCAAGCTGATGCTAAAAGAAGAAGCAAGTGCAGCACAAATTGGTGGCTTTATGATTGCACATAGAATTAGACGTCCTACCCCTGAAGAATTAGCTGGGATGATTGATGCCTATATAGAACTAGGACCCAAAATTCAATCACCCAGCAATCAACGTCAACCTATATTTTTTGGGATGCCTTTTGATGGGCGAAAAAAAACAGCGCCAATTTACCCTCTAACAACTTTACTATTACTAACTCAAAAACAGCCTGTTATTTTGCATGGTGGTTCTCGTATGCCAGTGAAATACGGCGTTACTCATCACGAACTCTTTCAAGCCTTAGGAATAAATATAACTGGTCTATCCATAGAACAACTGCAAAGTTTTTTCAACCATAACGACCTAGCTTTAATACATCAGCCAGATCATTTTCCGCTAGCTGAAAATTTAATTCCTTACAGAGATCAAATAGGTAAGCGACCACCTCTAGCAAGTATGGAATTAATCTGGACATGTCATCAAGGAAATCATCTACATATAAGTGGCTATGTTCATTCACCTACTGAAGAAAGACATTGGAAGACCTTAGAGCTTATGGGAGAACAAAATGTGATTACTATCAAAGGACTGGAAGGTGGAATAGATCTTTCAATAAGTCGTTCATCAACAATTGGACAGTACAAAAATCAACATGGAACTAGAACTGTGTTTCATCCCAAAGACTACGAATGTTCTGGAAAAGATATTGAATGGAACGACATCGAAGAGTGGCAGAGATTTGCTTTACAAGCTCTTAATGGGGAAGGTCCTTTAATCAAATCACTAGAGTGGAATGCTGGTATTTACTTTTTTTATGCAGGATTAAG
Source organism: Prochlorococcus sp. AG-402-K04 (assembly GCA_003216895.1). Taxonomy (GTDB): domain Bacteria; phylum Cyanobacteriota; class Cyanobacteriia; order PCC-6307; family Cyanobiaceae; genus Prochlorococcus_B. Next base: position 4,967 of record QCID01000014.1, read on the forward strand.
CTCTGATATTAAAGAAGGAATTAATAAAGCAAAAGAAATAATCAATTCAGGACTTGCCATCAAGCACTTAGAAAAATTAATTGATTGGAGTGAGGAAAATATTGATTCCTAAAAATTTTAAAAAATAAATTTAATACAAAGTTTTTTCCATCAAATAACGAGAAAAATGCACACCACCTATTTGAATTTCTTCAGGTGAAATAATTGCCCATCCATGACGTAAAAGCAGTTGATAACTACATAAACTTGCCTCGGTTTTTAAAGTTATTGGTCTATCTTTAAGAGTATCTGCCTCAATTTGATTTAATAGAGCCGTAGCATGCCCCTGCCGTGACGAACGCCCTCGGCAATAAAGCAATGCCAAGCGATTATGGGGATATTTTAAAGCAAACGCTTCAATAGTTTTATCAACACAACTCACCCAGCCCACCCCTTGCTTCAGAGGTTTATCTAAAATCCCAGGAAGATACGCTAAAGCTGACCATGCTTCAATCTGTTCTTGGCTGTACAAGGATTTGTCGCAAGTTCGAATAGCATCTTCATAAACTTCTCTGAGGGCCATTTCATCAGAACTCTCACAAGGTCGCAAATATCGATTTAGACTGTTTTTACTAAATGAAGCCAAGTTCTCTGACAGTATGAGAAGGTGAATAAATTATGAGCTATTTGCATTGAGAAGGCTAAAAATTCCCACCCTTTTAGGAGCTTTCATAACACTTCTAGATGATCGTTTGGGCGAAACTATTGTTTTGCCTTTATTACCTTTTTTATTAGAACAATTCACGACAAGCGCGACGACTCTTGGTTTTTTAACTGGAACTTATGCAATATCTCAGTTTGCTGCAGCCCCACTAATTGGAGCTATGAGTGATCGTTTCGGTCGTAAGCCAATCATGATCACATGTGTATCTGGTTCAGTAATAGGAATATGTCTATTTGCATTAACTGTAAGCCTGAATTGGGATAATTATTTACCTTTATGGGCCTCAGCTTTACCTTTATCTTTACTATTTTTAGCCAGAATAATTGATGGTATAAGTGGCGGTACTGCAGCTACTGCTACTACAATACTTGCAGATATATCAACTCCCGAAAATCGCGCAAAAACCTTTGGATTAATTGGAGTAGCGTTTGGTTTAGGTTTTATTCTTGGTCCAGGATTAGGAACAGCTCTTGCTAAATTTAGTGTTACTTTACCGGTATGGGTAGCAAGCGGATTTGCAATATTTAATCTTATTTTTGTAATTTCGTTTCTACCGGAAACACTGCCCAAAAATAAAAGAAATTTACTACCAAGGAAAAGAGATTTGAATCCAATTAGTCAGCTACTAATTGTATTCAAAAACCCCTTAGCTAGAAGACTTTGCTTATCCTTTTTTGTTTTCTTTATGGCATTTAATGGCTTTACAGCTGTTTTAGTCCTTTATTTAAAAGAAAAATTTGGATGGAGTCCTGAATTATGTAGTGCTGCTTTTATTGTCGTTGGAGTTATCGCGATGATTGTTCAAGGAGGCCTAATTGGTCCTCTTGTAAAAAGATTTGGGGAGTCGAGATTAACTTTTACTGGTATTGGCTTTGTAATGACAGGATGTATTCTTTTAACGCTCGCAAATATAGATACGTCAATTCCTCTTGTATTTTCTGGCGTCGCAATACTTGCAATGGGAACTGGACTAGTAACTCCTAGTTTAAGAGCACTAATTTCAAGAAGACTAAGTTCTATAGGTCAAGGAGCAGTATTAGGAAATCTGCAGGGCTTACAAAGTCTGGGAACTTTTCTTGGAGCAATAGCAGCAGGACGCTCGTATGATCTTTTTGGTCCAAGAAGTCCATTCTTTGGCACAATATTGCTTCTATTATTTGTTATGTTTTTAATTTCAGGTAAAAGTCTTACCAAGCAAAAAGTAATCTCCTAGACTGATAGATGATCAAGATATTAAACTAATAATTAGAAATTGAATAAATTGGTTATAGATATGACTAGTCCAAAAATCAATAATGAAACTTATATTAATCGTGAACTCAGTTGGATAGATTTTAACAAACGTGTTTTAGAACTTGCTACAGAAGAGGAAACGCCATTACTAGAAAAAATTAAATTCAGTTCAATTTTTAGCAATAATTTAGACGAATTTTTTATGGTTAGAGTTGCTTCATTAAAATCACAAGTAGAAGGTGGAATCTCAAAAAAAAGCCAAGATGGAAAATCTCCTGAAGAACAACTTATTAAAATTCGAAAGTATTTAGACCCTATTTTAAAGACGCAGCAATATAAAACAAGAAAATATATAGAAGAGGACTTTAAAAAAAATAATATATTTATTCTTGAATATAAAGAGTTAAATGAAAGACAAAGGGTCTGGATAGATAATTATTTTACAACTGCAATTTTTCCAATCCTAACCCCCTTAGCAGTTGACCCTTCTCATCCATTCCCTTTTATAAGTAATCTTAGTTTAAATTTAGCTGCAATTATCGTCGATAATGAATCAGATAAAGAACAATTTACCCGCATAAAAATTCCTGGTGAAAGTATTTCTAGATTTATAAGTATTCCAGTTGAACTAAATAATAAAGAATCAACAAAATATACAGGAATTGCTATTGAGCAAATCATTGCAAATAATCTGTCCATGCTTTTCCCTGGGATGGATGTTAAAGAATTTTCGTTCTTTCGCGTTACAAGAGATGCTGATCTAGAGCTTCGAGACCTTGAAGCTGATGATTTAATGAGCGCACTAGAGGAAGGTTTACGTAAGCGTCGCAAAGGAGGTGAGGTAGTGAGGCTAGAAGTCTCTATAAATACTCCAAAAGTAATTCTTGATCTTTTACAAGAAGGGATGAATATTGACAAAGAAAATTTATATCAAATTGAGGGGTTACTAGCATTAGATGAATTAATAGAATTAACAACTTTCAATCTACCGAAATTAAAATTTAAAGAGCATCAAGGCATTACTCATGGTTTACTCAAAAATAGTCAACTGCGAGAACAAGAAGAATTAGATACTAGAAATAAAAGCAATTTTAAAAGTATATTCTCGATTATTCGCCGTAATGATTTACTAGTCCATCACCCATACAATCTTTTCTCGACCTCGGTCGAAGAGTTTATTAATCAAGCTGCGGAAGATAAACAAGTCATGGGAATCAAAATGACCTTGTATAGAATTTCAAAAGACTCTTTAATTATTGATGCACTAATAAGAGCGGCTGAGAAAGGTAAGCAAGTAATGGCTCTCGTTGAACTCAAAGCAAGATTTGATGAAGATAATAATATCCAATGGGCAAAACAATTAGAGCAAGCTGGGGTTCACGTTGTTTATGGAGTCATTGGACTGAAGACTCATACAAAAATCGCTTTAATCATAAGAAAAGAAAAAAATAGATTAAGAACATACTTTCATATTGGGACTGGTAATTATAATGCAAAAACTTCTAAAACATATACAGATTTTGGCTTGCTGTCTTGTCAACCTGAGCTTGGTCAAGATCTTATTGAACTGTTTAATTATCTGACTGGATTTGCGAAACAACAATCCTACAGAAAATTATTAGTCGCACCGGTAACTCTTAGAAATGGAATAGAAAAACTAATAAAGAGAGAAATTAATTATGCGAAAAAAGGTTTGCCAGCAAGGATAATAGCCAAAATGAATTCCCTAGTAGATCCAGAAATTATAAAACTACTTTATATAGCATCACAAGAAGGAGTAAAAATTGAACTTATAATAAGAGGTATGTGCTGCCTATATCCTCAGAAAAAAGGCTTAAGCGAAAACATAAAAGTAACAAGCATTATTGGTAGGTTTTTAGAGCATTCAAGAATCTTTTGGTTTAATAACGATGGCGATGCAGAAGTATTTATTGGTAGTGCAGATTGGATGAGGCGTAATTTAGATAGAAGAGTCGAAGCAGTTACACCTATTGAAGACAATAAAATTAAAGAAGAAATTAAACATTTATTAGATTCTTATTTAGAAGAAAATAAAGACTCTTGGAATATGAAAAGTGATGGTAGCTACACCAAAACTCAAATCATGAATGATAAGAAAAAATATATTCAAGAAAAAATTATTAAGCTATACAAAAAAGAAGAAAGCTAAAATCTTAAAGCTTTTTTGAAAAACTTTTAATCTATTTTTTTGATGCGCTTTATACCTAATTAAGGAAAAAGTCATGAATTTTTCGTTTCAATTAGTCAACTTCTCCCTATAAGTGCTAACTTCTTAATAAATCTAATTTCAAGAGGCCAGGGTGATGGGGATCCCGCTGGAATCTGCCAAGGAGATTTCTGATTGTTCATCAGAGAAGTCCAATTCGGCAAGCACAAATCAAAAACTATCTACATCAACTGTAAGTAGTCAAAAATCTCGAAGTCCTAGAAGACAAAGTAATCGCCTAGCAACTGATGCGATAGGTTTCTATCTCACAAGTATTGGAAGAGTTCCACTTCTGACTCCTGCAGAAGAAATTGAACTTGCTCATCATGTCCAACAAATGAAAGATTTGTTGAGTCTTCCGCTTGAACAACGCTCTACCCGTCAGAAACACAAAATAAAAATGGGTAAGCGAGCAAGAGATCGCATGATGGCTGCAAACCTGAGACTTGTTGTAAGCGTTGCAAAAAAATATCAAAATCAAGGTCTCGAATTACTTGATTTAGTACAAGAAGGTGCAATTGGGTTAGAAAGAGCTGTTGATAAATTTGATCCTGCAATGGGTTATAAATTCTCAACCTATGCATACTGGTGGATAAGACAAGGAATGACTCGTGCCATTGATAACAGTGCTAGAACTATTCGACTGCCAATACATATAAGCGAAAAACTTTCAAAAATGCGCCGTATATCTCGTGAATTATCCCATCGATTTGGTAGGCAGCCAAATAGACTAGAGCTAGCAAACGCAATGGGAATAGAACCTCAAGACCTAGAAGATCTAGTGTCGCAAAGTGCGCCATGCGCATCTCTTGATGCTCACGCAAGAGGCGAAGAAGATCGTAGTACTCTTGGAGAACTAATTCCCGACCCAAATTCTGATGAGCCCATGGAAGGGATGGATAGAAGTATTCAAAAAGAACACCTTGGAGGATGGTTATCTCAATTAAATGAGAGAGAGCAAAAAATCATGAGACTTCGCTTTGGACTTGATGGAGAAGAACCACTTACTCTCGCTGAAATTGGAAGACAAATAAATGTTTCTAGAGAGCGTGTAAGACAACTGGAGGCAAAAGCAATTTTAAAATTAAGAGTAATGACTACTCATCAAAACGCTGCATAAACATTGCCTATTAAAATAGCTATTTTTGTTATTGCTTTATGGATAATAATAATTTTATTGATTGCATTTTTATGTAAAAAATATTTCCCTAAAAAAGAAGAGTTAAGTAGAAAAATTATTCATATTGGAACTGGGCCTGTAATTCTTTTAGCTTGGTTATTTGATATTCCAAAAAACATTGCTTTCTTCACAGCATTATTGATCACGATAGCCTTGGGTGTTAATTACCAATATCGTTTATTACCTGCCATTGAGGATATCGAAAGAAAAAGTTTTGGAACAATTGCATATGGTATCAGTATCACAATTTTACTTTTACTGTTCTGGCCTCGCTATGCATCATCTATTTCCATAGGAGTACTATCAATGGCTTTTGGTGATGGATTAGCAGGTTTACTTGGAAGATCAATTAAGTCTCCAAAATGGTCAATCCTAGGTCAAACGAAATCACTTATTGGAACATTAACAATGGGTTCAGTGGTAGCTATGACGACTTCAATTATCTCTTCAACTAATGATTTAGGTATACAGCCTCTAGAAATTATAGTCATCTCGCTAATAGCAACTTTTTTAGAACAAATAAGTCCTTGGGGTATTGATAATTTTACTGTTCCTATTGGAGTAACTTGTATAGGGATATGGTTAGTAGGAATATGACAAACGAACTAAATCTATTGGACTGATTCAGCAAGTTCTTCTAATAAAACTTCAGTTGTAGAGAAGTTTATACATGCATCCGTAACACTTTGCCCATAGGTGAGTTTTGACAAATCTGAATTTAATTTCTGATTACCCTCAACAAGATGACTTTCAATCATTACACCCATTATGTTTTTTGATCCACCTTTTAACTGTGATGCAACATCCCGTAAAACTTCTGATTGTCTACGAAAATCCTTATTTGAGTTGCCATGACTACAATCAACCATGACTTTTCCAGACATCTTAGATTGTGCCAATTCATCTGCAATTAAATTGATTGCATCAAGATGATAATTAGTTCCATTCTTACCACCTCTTAAAACAAGATGACCATCTGGATTGCCTGTAGTACTAACTATCGAAGCGTGACCATCGTTATTAATTCCTAAAAAATGATGAGGTTTTGAAGCCGCTTGCATTGCATTAATCGCTATCGTTGCTGTCCCATCAGTACCATTCTTATAACCAACAGGCATTGATAATCCAGACGCCATTTCACGATGAGTCTGACTCTCTGTAGTTCTTGCTCCAATAGCAGTCCAACTAATTAAATCAGCAATATATTGAGGAACAACTGGATCAAGTAATTCAGTTGCAGCAGGCATTCCTTTTTTGGCTAAATCAAGTAATAGACCTCTTGCCTTTCTTAAACCTGTATTAATATCGTAAGAATTATCAAGATGAGGGTCATTAATAAGTCCTTTCCAACCAACAGTTGTCCGAGGTTTCTCAAAATAAACACGCATAACAATTTCTAAATTCTGACTATATTTCTCCCTCAATGGAGCTAAGCGATTTGCATATTCAATAGCAGCATCAACATCATGAACAGAGCATGGTCCAACAATCACCAAAATTCTTGGATCAATACCATGAAGAATTGATTGAATCTTTTTGCGAGTAGTAGAGACCACTTCAGAGGCTGCCTTATCTAAAGACAAATCTCTATGAAGTAATGCTGGTGACATTAATGGACGAGTCTCGACGACATGAAGGTCTGAGGTGCTATCCACCATTGAAAAATATGATGAGGTGGACATTTAAAGCGTGATCATAGATATAAGATTAGAGAAGTATCAGTCATAGGGGGGTAATAAGTTGCATTATCTGAATGTTTGTTCAAGAAACATGCGGTTGTAAACAATGAAAACAAAAGACTCTCACTCAAATACATTCTCTATTGAGATTTAAAAATGCTAAAAAATTACTTATCACATGTTGCAGAAAGAGAAGCGCTTGGGATCCCTCCGCTTCCTTTAGATGCAAAACAAACTAAAGATTTAACAGAATTATTAGAAAAACCAGATAAAGAATTCGATCAAAGCTTCTTAGTTGATCTTCTTATTAATCGAATTCCTCCTGGAGTTGATCAAGCTTCTTATGTCAAAGCGACTTGGCTTAGCTCAATTGCTCAAGAAGAATCACAAAGTCCATTAATAAGCCCTTTAAAAGCAACTGAACTTTTGGGTACAATGATTGGCGGATATAATGTAGCAGCATTAATTGAAATACTAAAATCTAATAATAAGGAATTAGCAGCTTCAGCCTGCAATGGATTAAGTAATACTCTTTTAGTTTATGATGCACTAAATGATATTTTAGAATTAGCAAAAACTAATATTTATGCAGAAAAAGTTATAAATAGCTGGTCCAATGGAGAATGGTTCACCAATAAACGACCTTTAGCTGAGGAAATAACAGTAACAGTATTTAAAGTTGAAGGAGAAACAAATACAGACGATCTCTCTCCAGCTACTCATGCCACAACAAGACCGGATATTCCTTTACATGCTCTAGCGATGCTAGAGACACGAGATCAAAATGGTATAAACACTATTGAAAAATTAAAAGAGAAAGGACATGCGATTGCATATGTTGGCGATGTAGTTGGAACAGGAAGCTCTCGAAAATCAGCAATAAACTCTGTTCTTTGGCATACAGGACAAGACATACCATACGTACCAAATAAACGAGGAGGTGGAGTTGTAATAGGAGGCAAAATTGCTCCTATTTTCTTTAATACTGCCGAAGATTCAGGTGCACTTCCAATTGAATGCGATGTAAGCAATCTCAAAACAGGAGATGTCATCACTATTTTTCCTTATAAAGGAGAAGTTAGAAGAAGTACACATGAAACAAACAGTGGGGAACTTCTATCAAAATTTGACTTAAAACCACAAACTATTACTGATGAAGTAAGAGCGGGTGGGCGAATTCCTTTAATGATTGGGAGAGCTTTGACAGACAAAGTTAGAGCAAAATTAAAACTTCCTCCCTCTACTCTTTTTATTCGTCCTGGTCAGCCACCTGCATCAAAATATGGGTTTACACAAGCTCAAAAAATGGTTGGAAAAGCTTGCGGTTTAGAAGGCGTGCTCCCTGGTGCAAGTTGTGAGCCAATAATGACAACAGTTGGTAGTCAAGATACTACTGGTCCAATGACTAGAGATGAAATGAAAGAATTAGCCTGTTTAGGATTTTCTGCTGATTTAGTTATGCAGAGTTTCTGTCACACGGCAGCATATCCCAAGCCTGTTGATATCAAAACCCAAAAAGAACTCCCTGATTTTTTTGCTGAAAGAGGAGGAGTAGCATTAAAACCTGGTGATGGCATTATTCACAGTTGGCTAAATAGGATGCTTTTACCAGATACAGTTGGGACAGGTGGTGATAGTCATACACGCTTCCCATTGGGGATCTCATTTCCAGGAGGTTCGGGAGTTGTGGCATTTGCTGCAGCCATTGGTTCCATGCCTTTAGATATGCCGGAGTCAGTTCTTGTAAGGTTTAAAGGGTCTTTACAAACTGGTGTAACCTTAAGAGATGTAGTTAATGCCATTCCATGGATGGCCATACAACAAGGGCTGCTGACCGTCGCAAAAGAGAACAAAGTTAATGTTTTTAATGGAAAAATATTAGAAATTGAAGGTCTACCGGACCTAAAATTAGAGCAAGCCTTTGAGTTGACTGATGCAAGTGCAGAAAGATCTTGTGCTGGATGTACTATTCAACTCTCTAAATCAACAATCAGTGAATATTTAAAAAGCAATATTGTTTTACTGAAAAATATGATTGCTAGGGGATATAAAGACGCAAGAACAATAAGTAGAAGAATAAAAGAAATGGAAGATTGGTTAAAAAAACCAGATTTACTATCAGCCGACTCAAATGCTCAATACTCAGAAATCATCGAAATCGATTTAAATGAACTCAAAGAACCTGTTTTAGCTTGTCCTAATGATCCAGATAACGTCAAACTATTAAACGAAGTCGCAGGCACTCCGATTCAAGAAGTTTTTATCGGTTCGTGTATGACTAATATTGGTCATTATCGAGCCGCCGCAAAAATTCTTGAAGGAGAAGGGAAAATAGCAGCAAGGTTATGGGTATGTCCGCCAACACGAATGGACGAGGAAATTTTGAAAAAAGAAGGATACTATGAGATCTTTGAAAAAGCTGGTAGCCGAATGGAAATGCCTGGTTGTTCTCTCTGTATGGGCAATCAAGCTCGCGTAGAAGATAACTCAACTGTTTTCTCAACCAGTACAAGAAATTTCAACAACAGATTAGGAAAAGGTGCTCAGGTGTTCTTAGGAAGTGCAGAACTGGCCGCTGTTTGCGCTTTGTTGGGTCATATTCCTACAACTGATGAATATCTTGCAATCGCTTCGAAAAAAGTTTCCCCTTTAACTGACGAAATATACAGATATTTAAACTTTGATGAAATACCAAACTTTATCGAAGATGGACGTGTAATAACAAAAGAAGAAGAGGCCTTTATTTTACAAAACTAAATTGAGTTAAATGATCAAAAGTCAAAGTCAAAATCCCATTAAAAAAAAATCAAGTCAAAGCATAAAAAAACTTCTTCAAAAGAAATGGCTAAATGTAATTCTTGCTCTCATACTTACAGGTTTAGGAGCTGCATTAACGGGAATATTATTTAAAACTGGAATTCATGCATTAGAAGATTATCGATCAAATCTTCTTGCATATATGCCTAGATGGATAGTTTTACCCATTTTAGGAGCACTAGGAGGATTGATTTCTGGATCGCTCATTCAAAATTTTGCTCCTGCAGCAAAAGGAGCAGGAGTCAGTCACATCATTGCATTTCTTCGGCATAAGCCAGTCCCTATGGGATTAAGAGTTGGAATAGTAAAACTTTTTGCTGGAATAATTGCTATTGGTAGTGGATTCCCGCTAGGGCCAGAAGGTCCAGCAGTACAAATGGGGGGATCTGTTGCCTGGAAAATGGCAAAATGGTTAAAAGCACCTATTTCATTTCGCAGAGTTATAGTTGCAGCAGGAGGAGGAGCTGGAATTGCAGCTATTTTTAGTGCTCCGATTGGAGGGTTTATCTATGCAATTGAGGAACTTCTTAATTCAGCCAGACCAGTAGTCCTCTTACTAGTAGTTATAACAACATTCTGGGCTGATAGTTGCGCTGATATTTTGCAAGCGGTGGGATTAGATCAAAAAGCTGGTGGATTTGTTAATAATTTAGGTTTTCAATTAGAGAGAGCATATACACCAGTAATCAAATTCTTTCCAATAGACTTTTTATACCTCATAGTTTTAGGAATCTTACTTGGATTCTTAGCAGAAATGTATTGCCAATATGTTCTAAGAATGCAAATCCTTGGAAACAAATGGTTTAAAAATAAAACTATTCAAAGAATGAGTTTGTCTGGATTATTACTTGGCTCAATGTATTCAATAATTCCAGAAAGTTTTCATAATATAGAAGGATTACAAAAGATTATAGTTAATGAAAGTAGTAGTATTACTCTCGCAATAAGTATATTTTTAGTTTTATTTTTTGCTTCTGGTTTGGCAGCTGCATCAGGAGCGCCAGGTGGTTTATTTTATCCAATGCTTACCCTAGGAGGAGCAATAGGATTAGCAAGCGGTATAGGAGTAGAAACATTGACGGGCCATGTGCCAACAACCTATATTTTTGCAGGAATGGGCGGATTTGTAGCTGGATGCTCAAGGACACCTTTAACAGCAATGTTTTTAGCCTTCGCCTTAACTAAAAATCTTTTAATACTTAAACCACTCTTAATTACATGTATAGCTAGCTTTTTAACTGCCAGAATATTTAATGAACATTCAATTTATGAAAGACAAATTACAATTGAAGAAGCTGAATTAATATAAAACTTTTTCAAGTTTTTTTGATGAAATATTATAGCTTATAGAATTATAGATCATACATCTAAGACCTATCAATAATATCCAACCTAAGATATTGATTCTGCTATCAAATAATGGAATATCTGTCGCATGAAAACAAATAAGAATTAAAGTAGAGGTCCACCAAGCTCGATCGACTATTACATTCTTTTGAAGATTTAAATTATTAAATATTCGACAAAAGGAAGACATTAATAATAAACTAAACACAAATATATTTATCAACAAAGAAACTAATACGCCATGACTAATTGCTAATTCTAAAGGCAAATTATGAGAGTGACCATGCGATAACCCTGTCCTTAAAGGATAAAGAATTGAAAAAGCTGCTGCCCCCCAACCAAACCATGGTTTTTCAATAATTAAATTCAGTCCTATTTTCCATTGACCAATACGTGTCGCTTCAAAAGGTCTAGTATCAACAAATTGCATATCATTTAATCTCATCCAAATAGATTCAGGAACAATACTCCTTGCAAATTGTTGAATTCCAAAATCAAAAACTGGTAAAACCGCAATAATCACCGGAATAAAGCAAATAAGCATTAAAGGTATTAACCAGCTCCATGATGCTGAACCAAAAACTAATGGTAAACCCAAAAAAATCGCACCCCATGCGTTTCGAGAATCAGTCAAAATCATTGCTGAAACAAAAGCAATTAAAAGAGCACAGGGAATGACTCGATTTTTTCCAGCAATAAAAGGATACAAAACGGACGCCAAACAGAATGGCCATACGCCCGACAACCATGCAGCAGTAATATTGGCGTAATCGAACAACCCAGATAATCTACCTATAGGCTCTCCTCCTGGAGAAATAAACCAAATTATTAAACCATCAAAAACTTGCCAAGGCCCCTCCCATGCAAACCATAACTGACCAAAGCCTGTTATTAAAACAGGAAGACTTCCTAATACAAGCCAAGAAGCGCATTTTTTTCTTCTTTCAGGAGATAACAAATATGGTTGTAAGCCCCAAAAACACCAAAAGAATGGCAACCAATTAAATAGACCAAGCCAAGCTAGCCAACCCGTATGAGAACGAATACAACCAATTATCATCAAAAAAGTTACTAAGACTAGCGGATAATTCCAATATTCCCTGAAAAAAAGATCCCTTCTTTTAAGACTTCCGTCAAATAGAGCTACAAGCAAAAATACATAAGAAATTAACGCGCTTGACGGCAAACAAAATACACCTAACTGAAAACAACTCCAACCAATATTGTCTAAAAAATTGTTCTTAAAATTTAGGAAATAAGAATTATTAATCATGTAAATACAGCCGTTCTACCTCTATAAACAATGACTTGTCTTCTTAAATGCAATCTTAAAGCTCTTGCTAAAGCGACTCGCTCCAAATCTCTACCCTTTCTTATTAAATCTGAGACTTCATCACGATGACTCACATTAGATATAGTCTGTTCAATTATGGGACCAGCATCAAGATCCCTCGTCACATAATGAGCTGTTGCACCAATTAATTTTACCCCTCTTTCCCAAGCTTGATGATATGGCTGAGCACCTTTAAAAGCAGGAAGAAAAGAGTGATGAATATTGATGAGATGCGGAAACGTCTCTAAAAACGAACTACTTAAAATTTGCATATATTTAGCCAAAACCCCTAGATCAATTTGATACTCATTTAGTAAATCTAAAATTCGTCTTTCGGAATCTACTTTATTATTTTTATCTACTTCTATATGCTTAAAAGGAATCGAAAAACTTGAGCAAATTTCCTCTAAATCTAAATGATTTGAGATAACTAAAGGAATATTCATACATAATTCACCTGCCTTCACTCTCCATAAAAGATCAACTAAACAATGGCTTTGCTTACTAACAAAGATTGCAACATTTGGAAAATCATCAGAAAAACTCAAGACAGCTTTTCCATTCAATCGCTGCTCAAGTAAAATTACCTCAGATTTAATTTCGTTTTTATCAAGAAGAAATCCTTCTAAATCCCACTCAATTCGACTGAGAAACAATTTTGCATCTGCATCTGTATGGTGATCAGCATGTCTAATATTGCCATTCTTACTTGCTATCCAACTTGCCAAATCACTCACAAGTCCTGGCTTATCAGGACAAATGAACTGCAAGATAACCGTTTTAATGCTCACTAGAGCTATATCCTTGAACTATTCTCTTTTTTAGACCACTCATTGAAAATTAACAAGCAAATTTTGTAGCATCTGTGCAAATGAATAGCCAAAAAGCAGAAAAAAAGCAAACCGAGATCTCAATCGTTGGTAGTGGGATCGCAGGAATTACAACTGCATTTCACTTAGGGAAAAAAGGCTATAAAGTAAATTTAATAGACTCATCAGTAAACTCAGAAATAAATAATTTATGTCCAAAAAATGGGACCCAAGCTAGCTTGGGTGTTCTCATGGGAAATATACACAAAAGATCAAAAGGAAGAGCTTTTTTACTAAGAAATCAAAGTATGAAATTATGGCAAGAATGGCTTACTCAAATAAACTATTCTCATTCAAACTTAATATTTGAAAAACCATTAATAAAATTAGCAAATTCTGAAAAAGAATATCAATCTATGATTGAATTAAGTAATAATAAATATGGAATTGAACTTTTAGATAACAATTCTTTAGATTTCTGGAATTCTATATTTGAAACAAAATTAAAAGGGGGTCTAATATCTTACGAAGATGGTCGATTAAATCCAATAAAATTACTAAAGTTATTAATGCAAAGTCTTGATCAAATCAAGATCAATAAAATCGATAAAAATGTTTGTAGAATTACTAAAAATAATAATTTATACAATAAAAGATGGAATATCGAATTAGAGAATAATAAATTTATAAGTCAAGATTATATCATTATTTGTTCTGCATTAAATACTCAAAAATTATTAAAATCAATCGGTCATGAAATATTTTTAGAACCAATATTGGGACAAGTTCTTGAATTAGAATTAAAGGAAGGAACTTCGAATTGGAAAAAATGGCCTGCAATATTAAATTATCAATCTATAAACTTTATACATCATCATCCCAATCGCATGCTTATAGGAGCAACTATTGAAAAAGGCACTAAAGCAAGTCTAATAGCGAAAAAAGAAATGTTAAGCTTGAAAAAAACTGCTCCAAAATGGATGAAACATGCAAGTATCAGCCATGAGTGGAGCGGAATAAGAGCTAAGCCCATAAACGAACCTGCTCCACTACTAAAACAATTAGAACCCGGTTTATTAATTAATACAGGTCACTATAGAAATGGTGTTTTGTTAGCTCCTGCATGCGCTGAATGGATTGGACGTAAAATAGAGGGCTAAGAAAAGATTATTAATATATCTATCTACTTATTTTGTCTCTGTGAAGTCAGCATCAATCACATCATCACCATCATTTTTACTATCAGTAGTAGAATCATCAGCAGCTTGAGAAGCAGCATTTGCCTGTTGATATACAGAAGCTCCTAAGGAATACAATTCTTGTTGAAGCTCCTCGACCAGAGATTTCATGCTTTCATAATCATCTTTTTCTGTAGCCTCTTTCAACTTGACGCGTTTTTCTTCAACTTTCGCTTTTGCAGCTTCATCAACCTTATCCCCAAGTTCACCTATTTGTTTTTCAGCCTGATATACAAGTGTTTCAGCTTGATTTTTAATATCAATTTTTTCACGCTTTTCTTTATCAGCAGAAGCATTCATTTCTGCATCTTTGACCATTTTATCAACTTCGTTATCCGACAAAGTAGAAGCACCAGTAATAGAGATACTCTGCTCTTTTCCACTTCCCTTATCTTTTGCAGTAACGCTGAGAATTCCGTTCGCATCAATATCAAAAGTTACTTCAATTTGCGGGACACCTCGAGGAGCAGGAGGAATTCCATCTAAACGGAAGGTTCCAAGACTTTTGTTGTCAGAAGCCATCTCACGCTCCCCTTGTAAAACATGAATTTCTACATTTGTTTGTCCATCAACTGCAGTTGAATAAGTTTCAGCTTTTTTAGTAGGAACAGTGGTGTTTCTTGAAATCATTTTTGTCATCACCCCACCCAAAGTTTCAACACCAAGAGATAAAGGAGTTACATCAAGCAGAAGAATATCTTTCACTTCTCCAGCAAGAACTCCACCTTGAATAGCTGCTCCAACCGCTACTACTTCATCTGGATTAACTGTTTGATTTGGATCCTTAGTAGTTACTCTTTTAACTAACTCTTTAACTGCTGGCATTCGGGTAGATCCACCAACCATTACAATCTCATCTATTTCCCCAGTAGATAATTTTGCATCTTTCAACGCTTGTTCTACAGGGACCCTACAACGATCAATAAGGTTTGAAGCAAGCTCCTCAAATTTTCCTCTTGTGAGAGTCAAATCAAGATGCTTAGGGCCTTCGGGTGTAGCTGTAATAAATGGAAGATTTATTTCACTTTGAGTAGCGTTTGATAATTCAATTTTAGCTTTTTCAGCCGCTTCAGTTAAACGTTGAAGTGCTTGCTTATCTTGGCGTAAATCAATACCTTCATTACCCTTAAAAGTCGAAGCCAAATGATCAACAATAACTCGATCAAAATCATCTCCACCTAAATGCGTATCGCCTGATGTAGAGAGCACTTCGAAAACCCCATCCCCAACTTCTAGTACGGATACGTCAAAAGTACCTCCACCCAAATCAAAAACTAATATCCTCTCATTACTTTTTTTATCCAATCCATAAGCTAATGCAGCAGCAGTAGGCTCATTGATAATCCTTAAAACTTCTAAGCCTGCAATCTTTCCGGCATCTTTTGTTGCTTGTCTCTGGGAATCATTGAAATATGCAGGCACAGTAATAACTGCTTGAGTAACTGTTTCACCTAGATATTTTCCTGCATCATCAGAAAGTTTTCTTAAAACTTGGGCACTTACTTCTTCAGGGGAAAACTGTTTATCAAGTATTGGACATTTTAATTTGACGTTGGATCCTGCTTTTTCAACTCCGTAACTAACTTCCTTGGATTCATCATTAACTTCATCAACTCTACGTCCAACAAATCTCTTTGAGGAATAAAAAGTATTTTCAGGATTCATCACAGCTTGTCGCTTAGCAATTTGTCCAACCAATTGATCTTGATTTTTTGTATAAGCAACCACAGATGGAGTTGTTCTAAATCCTTCAGCATTAGCTATTACTGTAGGCTTACCACCTTCCATGACGGCAACACAACTATTGGTAGTCCCTAGATCGATTCCGACAACCTTCCCCATGAGTGAGTAGCTCCTTTAATTTCTATCTTTAGGTAACATCCTCGTCAGAGAAACCTATTTGAGGCGAGGCGTGGTTCCCGAACAGTCTCTTAGCAATTTTGAATCTACATCATCAAAATGAGTACTATCACTGGAAAAACTAATCTGGTGGGACTTCTTGGTCAACCAGTTAATCATTCTCTTTCCCCGATTATGCACAATGCCGCATATGAAGAAATGGGACTTGACTGGTGTTACATGGCAATGGCTTGCGAAAGTAAAGATCTCAAGAAAGTAACAAAAGCATTGAGATATTTAGATTGCAAGGGATTGAATATAACTATTCCCCATAAGCAAGAAGTAATAAAGGCTTGTCATAAATTAACTGAAATTGCAAATAATATCCAAGCAGTAAATACACTTATACCTGAAAAAAATAATCAATGGATAGGAGCAAATACTGATGTAGAGGGATTCTTGACGCCTTTAAAAGATCATAACTTAAAAGGAAAAAGTGTAATTGTTATAGGTTGTGGAGGTAGCGCTAGAGCAGTAGTAATGGGATTAAGTAATTTAAATATTAAAAAAATTACAATAATTGCTAGGAATGAAATTACCTTAGATATTTTTGTAAAAAGCATGAGTCATTTATTATCAAAAAAACATATATTAATTGAAGGTGTTAATAATAAAAATTTCAATATTTCACCGTATATAAAAGAATCGGATTTAATTATCAATACAACTCCAATAGGAATGAATAAAAGAAACAATAAGCATGAAAATATTCCTCTTGGTCATGAAATATGGGACTGTCTATCTAATAAAACTATTTTGTACGATTTGATTTATACTCCAAGACCAACAAACTGGTTGAAACTTGGACAACAAAAAAATTGTTTTACAATTGATGGCCTGGATATGCTTGTGGAACAAGGAGCTTTTTCAATAAGACTTTGGAGTGGTTTCAAAGACGTACCAGTGAAGACAATGAAATCATCTGCAAAAAAACATTTAATGGTTTAATCTAAAAGAAATAGAATTGATCATGCCTTCACTAGGAGCAAGAATATTTGGAGTTCTTCTATATATGATTCCATGGTCAGATTCTCTTACGTTTGGTAATCATTTATTTATAAAATATCCTTTTACTAAAATCATTGGAGTACCTGCAATTCCAATAATCTTAATTGAAAGATCAATACCTTTTGGAAGTTTATTATTATTTTTAGCCATCTTTCTTGGAATAGTAAGAAATAATAAAGTATCTTATTTTTTACGTTTTAATGCACTTCAATCATTATTAATAGATATTGGAATAATCATAGTTAGTATTATTTTTGAAATTATTTTTAATCCTTTTTTAAACTCATTAATTATCAGAACCTTTTCGAGCACTTTATTAATCAGTTTATTTTCAGTGATTGTTTATTGTGTTTTGTCTTGCTCACAAGGAAATAAGCCTGATCTGCCTGTAATAAGCCAAGCAACAAAAATGCAATTGTGAAAGTTACCACTTCAGTATAAGATTGAAATTCCGTCGCTCTCAATGAGAGCCATACAGTCCCAGTCGGAAATTCCCCTACCATGTCTGAAAAACCTTATTACGAGACCATGTACATTCTTCGTCCGGACATACCGGAGGAAGAAGTTGATAGCCATCTAAAAAAATATAGTGAAATTCTTGAAAAGTCTGGAACTGAAGTATTAGATAGTCAAATGAGAGGCAAAAGAAGACTTGCTTATCCTATTTCAAAACACAAAGAAGGAATATATGTGCAATTAAGTCACAAAGGAAATGGACAGCAAGTTTCAGCCCTAGAGAGAGCTATGCGGTTAAGTGAGGACGTTATTCGTTACCTCACTGTTAAACAACATGGTCCTTTGCCAACACCAAAATCCACTTCTAAAGAGGATGAACCCGAAAAATCTGAAACAGAAAAAGAAAAGATAAAACCTACGGAAGACAAAACTGATTCACCTGCCAAAGACGAGAAAAAAGAAAATACTCAGGAATAACAAAAAAGCTAAAAAAATTCATATATTTTACTTATTTATCCAAGACCAGATTCGACTGGGCAATCCCCATACATAGATAAATCCCTCTGCTGATTTATGGTTAAACTTGTCATCACTTCCATAAGTAGACATATCTGAAATATACAAACTATTTTCTTTTGACTTGCGACCAATAACATCGGCATTACCCTTGAAAAGCCTAATCCTTACTATTCCATTTACTTGCTTTTGAGAATAATTAATAAATCCATCCAAAGCTTCTTTTAAAGGACTAAACCAAAAACCTTTATAAACCAAGTCTGCCCATTGTCTTTCTAGTCTGGATTTAGTATCTAACAAGTCGGCTGGTAACGTTAAACTCTCCATCTCTTGATGAGCTTTAATTAATAAAAGCAATCCTGGTGTTTCATAAATTTCTCGACTTTTAATTCCTACTACTCTGTCTTCAATAATATCTAAACGTCCAAAACCATGCTTTCCTGCAAGGCTATTTACCTTTTTAATCAGAGCCACTGGCTCCATTAGTTCGGCATCAATTGCAACTGGATAACCATTTTCAAACAAAATATCGACGATCTCAGGCTCATCAGGTGAATCATCAATAGAAGAAGTGATGCCAAAGACTTCTTCTGATGGCATATTAAATGGATCTTCAAGAGGGCCAGCCTCAATACTTCTCCCCAAAAGATTCAAATCAATCGAGTAGGGATTTTTTTTACTTACAGGAGGAACTATTCCATATTGTTCTCCATAGGCAATCGTTTCTTCACGACTCATACCCCATTCCCGTGCTGGTGTAAGTAATTGCAAATCAGGAGCTAAAGCTCCAATTGTCACATCAAAACGAACTTGATCATTACCTTTACCAGTACACCCATGAGCGACTCCATCAGCATTTAATTCCCTTGCAATTTCAACAAGTTTTTTTGCAATTAATGGTCTAGCTAATGCAGTTGAAAGTGGGTACCTCCCTTGATATAAAGCATTAGACCTGATTGCAGGAAAAGCAAAGTCTTCAATAAAAGGCTTTACTAAATTACCAATTAACGATTGTGAGGCTCCTGCTGAAATAGCCTTTTTTTTAATTTCATCTAACTCATCACCTTGCCCAAGATCTGCTGCAAAAGCAATTACATGCTCAACTCCATACTCTTTCTTCAAGTAAGGAATACAAACGCTAGTATCGACCCCTCCTGAATAAGCCAAAACAACTTTTTTAGCCTTTCCCATATGGTTCTATCCTTTAAGGAATTTCAATTCTCCTTAATAAATATAGAGAACTATTGGACAAAATTTCTAATTTCGATGATCAATGCTGATTAAAATATTTTCAAGATCTATAAGAATGAAGAAATTATTGAAAATTACTCCCATGGCTGCTTCATAGATTTTCCTGATTGACTTTCGGATAAGAATCCTATGAACCATACCAAAACAAAAGCCAAGGAAGTTAACCCAAAAAAAATAAGTACATAAATTAACCAAGCATCAATATTTTGTCCAAAAATCAATAGATCTTGAACATCATTATTAGTAGTGAAAATAAAATAAAGATGTGAAAAATTAAAAGTCACCTGAAATTCTAAATTAAAGTGATGGGTCTAAGGAAAAAAACCTCTTAACCAAAAAATAAATTAAAAGGCAAAAAGAAGGAGCAAAAACTAAAAACCATACTAAAAATTGATTTACATGAAAAGGATTAGGATGAGCAATACCTGCTGCACGAAGACAAATACTTACTAAGAAAGCTATGACCCAAGTAAAAGTAACCAATATCAGCTTTGAAGTCAGCATAAAGATTAGAAAATTAATCCATAATGCATTATGTTAATTCATCGATCAAAATCTTGATATGAGCGATCTAGAAAAAATCAATTTATCTGATTTAGACGGTATTAACCCCGCTCTTACCCGCTACAGCAGACAAGAACCTGCCCCTGTTCTGCCGCTTAGAGAAGAACCCGACTTATTATCTTGGTTAGAAACAAGTGGAAGATTAGTTTCTGATGAAGATTCAAATGATCAAGAAATAAGTACAGTAGAAGAAGAAGAGCTTTCAGCTTTAATGGGAGAAAAAGAGGACTATAAAGCTGAGGAAGAATCAAGCGATGAGGAATGGGAAGAGTAATTTACCTGCTTAGTTTTGGAAAAATCTAACAAGCTGCTACATTACAAAAAAATATCAATTTTCAATAATATTAATAAACAAATATTTATTTTAT
Source organism: Prochlorococcus sp. AG-402-K04 (assembly GCA_003216895.1). Lineage (GTDB taxonomy): Bacteria > Cyanobacteriota > Cyanobacteriia > PCC-6307 > Cyanobiaceae > Prochlorococcus_B. The sequence goes on from QCID01000014.1 coordinate 25,595, forward strand.
TTGGATTAGTATCAATAAGTCTTATATCTTTTGATTATTATTTTAAAAATAGCAATTTAACTTTCCCTTTTATAATTGCAACGCTTGTATCATCCATTATTACTTTTATAGGTATACCTAAATTAAAAAAAATCAAAATCAAGCAAATCATTAGAGAAGAAGGTCCAAGAAATCATATTCTTAAACAAGGAACTCCAACAATGGGTGGAATTTTCTTTGTTCCAATTGGAATAATAATAAGCAATATTTTATATTTTAATAAAGACAATTACAAAATAATCTTGGCTTTAAGCGTTGTTATTTTGTCTTTTATGTTCATTGGCTTTCTAGATGATTTCCTTAGTTTAAAAAAACAATTAAATACTGGCCTAACATCAAAGCAAAAAATAATCTTACAATCTTTTGTAAGTCTTATTTTTATTATTATTTGTGCATCAAATAATTTAATACCTCAAAGTATTCAAATATTGAATAAAGTTATTCATATAGGAAATCTAATTTATCCTTTAGGAATATTTGTATTATTAGCTGAAAGTAATTCGACCAATTTAACGGATGGTCTAGATGGTTTATTGAGTGGCTGTAGCGTATTAATTTTTACAGGAATGGCTATTACTATTTTAATAGAAAATCCAAATAATAATTTGACGCTAGCCCCTCTATGCATAGTAATGGCTGGAAGTTGTATGGGATTTCTTTTTTTAAACAAATATCCTGCAAAAATTTTTATGGGTGATTCTGGTTCCTTAGCTATAGGAGCATCGCTAGGTGGTATAGCTTTGTTATCAAATAATCTTTGGTCTCTTTTAATTATGGGAGGAATACTTGCCACAGAATCTATCTCAGTAATCCTTCAGGTAAGCATTTTTAAAATTTCTAGACGATTAAAAGGAAAAGGTTATAAATTATTTTTAATGACTCCTTTACATCACCACTTTGAACTTAAAGGTAACAATGAAATTTTAATTGTAGGTAGCTTTTGGTTAGTTACATTATTATTAGTCACATTAAATCTTATTTTTTACATTTAGTCCTCACTCCTTAAATTACAAAGATGACCTATTTTACCTGGAAAGAAGAAGGACTAACTAACGACTGTGAAACTCTAGATTCTATGGCAGCTCGTTTCGAAGAATCTGCAAGACTTATAAGAAAAATGTCAGCCGATGGTTTTAAAGTAGAAAAAAGAAATAAAAAGCAAATAATCACTCATTTGGATTCAAAAATTTTTAATGACTGGGGATTTATTAGTGAAGAGCCACCATACCAACAACTTACATTAATACTTGAAGAAGAAATAGAATAAAATTTATCTATTAATTTTAAATTAATTACTTTTAAAAAAATTGAAAATGCTTTAAGCCATCCATAACACCATCTTTAACATCAGAAAAGAAAACTCTTTGCTGCGATCTCAATACATCTAATGATTCGTCATGCTCAAATGGAATAACGCTAGTGGCCAAACCCCTTATTAACTCAGCATCACCTTGCTGACTTGCGACAATAAGAACTTTTTCTAAAGACATTCCCCAGCGTAAAGTCAAAAATCTAATTGCTTCTGCTCGTGATGCTCGCAAAGGAACAACATCTAAATACCAATGACATTTCAAGTGAGGAGAAGCAGCAAGTCCAGACTTTCTTAGTCTTTTTCGTACTAAGGGTAAAATTGCATCACTAGGTTCTTTTAATAAATAACTAACCTTATAAATACCTTGATGTTCAGTTGATTGAGGCTCTAAGTAATCTTTTAAATCGAACAAAACCTTTTCAACACCTTTACGATCCCAATCAACAGTTATTGAATCTTGCCAAAAAATATCTGATTTGTTTTCATCAGCATAATAAATTTCAGTACCAGCTTGGCATACCCAAACTGAAGGTTTAGGTAGTTGTGTTTCTGCATATCTATATCGCGCAGCTTTAATTGATCTTCCAGTTAAAACTCCCAATTGAATATTCTCATTCAATGAATAATCTTGTAGCTTGTTAATCAATATTGATAAATCTTTTGATTGCTCAATGTAATTATCTAAATCCAGAAATATTAATTTTTGACCAATAGGACTAGTATCTTTAGTTTGTGCAAAAGTCCAGTGTCGAGGTGCAAGAAATTTAAGACGCTTCTGCATCAATGCAATGTAATTACAAACATGAGCATCCCAACTAAAATGCCTACTTACTCCCTCTACTCCATTGGCACTCCAAGTTTTCCATAAAGAAAGATTTGAACCGGCAGTCTCTAAACCATCTCTAAACGCTTCTAAATCAGTTACATCTACAAGTAAACCATTTTCACAGCGATAAAGAATATCCCTTGGTCCACCATCATCAGTAGTCACCATTGGCAGCCCACACGCAGCAGCTTCCAATAATGTCAAACCAAATGGCTCCGTTAAAGCAGGATTAACAAATAATCCTTTTCTATTTGCAGCCCAACGATAAATTGATGGGATTTGCTCTCTTTTGTGTTGTTTTGGATAAGCAACTTTTCCATATAAATTATATTTATCAACCAATTCAAAAACTTGCTGAAATACTTCTCTTTGCTGTTTATCAAGCTGACGTGAATCTTCTCGACAACCTAAAATTAAAATGAGATTATGTCTTTGCTGCAAAATTGACGAACGACCATAAGTCTCAAGCAAAGCAGGAATATTCTTTCTCCTTACTGCCCGAGATATGGCTAATAGAGGAGGAAGATTTAAATCTCTCAAAAAAGGTTTGAAAAGTTTGTGTAAT
>QCID01000015.1 GCA_003216895.1 Prochlorococcus sp. AG-402-K04
TAGATATACATGAATTGTATTTACTTTTACTATGATTACAATTGTTTTTCTGCTTGCTGTAGGTCTGGCTGCATGGACTTTCTCAACATTAATGAGTAAAGGAAAACATCAAGAGGAGATTACGAAGGAGTTGGGAAATATTTTTGAGAGCTTAAAGCTACTTTCATCTTCAATTACTGCTCTTGTAAAACTTTTGATGAAAGATTCTATTGCTTCTGCGCAGGATGAGGATTTTAAACCTATCAGTTCGAATGTTATTGATCTATTAAAGCTAGAAAAGAAAGAGAAAAAAGAAGTGGCCTAATGGATCGCTCTTAATATTTAGTTTTTTATGCTTAATTTTTGACTTTGTTCAAATTACTAGCTTCTTCTAACCCATGAAGGTGCTCCAGAAAACCATTCTCCTAGATCATCTCGATCGGGGTTATATGTCGAATGGGGTTCATCTGAATTTAGATCAAGTCCATTGAGTAATTCATCTATTGGATTGGAAACAGGTTGATTTCGCTGAATAAGTGAGGCTTTTCTAAGCCAATTAGATACGCTTTGATTTTTTTTAGCATATTTAGTGATATAAATTCTTTCTTCAAGAGTTACTTTATTCCCCTTAGATATTCTAGTTAATATTTCTTGTATTCGAAGACGAGATGATGTAGTGAGCATGATTTATTATCTATTTTTTTATTTCTAGCTTGTAATATATAAAAAGCAAGTTGAGTTGATTGAACTTTAGAATTAAATTGAATTTTCTAGAAATCATTTTTCTAGGCATCCTTTACTGCAACTCTTTTTATTTTTTATCGTATGAAAATTTTTTTAGAGTCTTAATATCAATAATTTTTAAAGTACTCTCTTCTGTTGCTTCAAGATCAATTAAAGGAGCCATTCCATCTTCATATGCTTCTTTCCATCTTGGAGCACAAAGACACCAGTGGTCGCCTTTTCTTAAGCCAGGAAATCCTATTTGAGGCGTAGATAGATCATTTCCTTGAGCTTTACTGTAAGAAAGAAACTGTTCAGTCATAACAGCACAAACAGTATGCATCCCTTGATCCGATATGTCTGTGGTACATGACCCATCTCTATACCATCCAGTCATAGGACTGCAACTACAAGATTTAAGCTCGGTACCTAAAACGTTTTTTTGCAACATGTCTTGTTTTTCCTTATGACTTATAGTATTACTCGATCTAATTATTGCTCAAACATTAAAGGTTAACAAAGATGACTGCGCCATTAATAAAAGGTGCCTCTGGGAAAGAGGGAGAAAAATTAACCTATGCTTCTACCAATGAAAATAGTAAGGAAATTTATTCTTTTACGGCCAATGAGCCAGTATCTTGGTCTATAAGTGGGGGAGAGCAAAGTCTTTTTACTATTGAACAAGATACTGGAAAATTAAGTTTTAAAGATGATCCTGATTATGAAACAATTAAGAAATTAAATGGAACAACTTTACAGTTTAATACTAACTATTCAAGTGGAAGCGTAGGTTCTAAATTTTTTTTAGAGGTTTATAATGATCAAAATCAAACTAATAAAACTACACCTATTACTACCAATAATTTTATTGAATATGTAAGTGACGGTTCTTATGATAATACTTTGATCCATAGATTAGTTTCTGATTTTGTTATTCAGGGAGGTGGATACTCTTGGCCATCATTAGCATCTAATCAAAGTGGTGGCTATCCATTAAGAGTTGAATCTAAAGGTGAAATAATTAATGAACCTATTAATTCAAATTTGATGGGTACCATAGCTATGGCAAAAGTTTCTGGCCAGCCAAATAGTGCTACATCTGAGTGGTTTATAAATTTGTCTGATAATAAAAGTCTTGATTCTCAAAATGAAGGATTTAGTGTTTTTGGTCATCTATTGGGCGATAGTATTGAGAATCCTCTTTTATTAAATAACCAAACTATATATAATGTAAATTATGAGGATATTGGACTCAATATACCTCAGTTACCTTTAATTAATGTTCAGAGTAATGTTATAAATAGTACTAATTATTTTGCTATTCATACAATTTCGACTATTAGTCAACGGCCTAGTGAAATTGAGAATGTATTTAATGTAATAGTTACTGCTAGTGACTCAGATGGAAATAAATCAAATCAATATGTAATTGTTAATGTTAAAGATATCCAAGGAGAGTTTCTTAATGGTTTAGATGACCAAGATACTCTCAAAGGAGGATTGGGAAATGATGTTTTTCAAGGAAATGGTGGAAACGATACGATTGATGGTGGATCTGATTTTGACATAGCAACTTACTCAGGTAACTTTGCTGACTATACATTTTCAATCGCCAATAAAATAGTTACCGTTACTGATAATAGATCATCAACTAATGATGGAATAGATCAATTATCTAATATAGAGAAGCTTACTTTTGCTGATCAAAATGCTTTGGTTACTAGTAAAGGAATTAAAGCAATTTATTCCTTAGGATTTCAATCAGAAAAAGTCTATGTAGGTAAAAGTGATACTTATAAATTTTATGACTTAGGTAGTGATAATTATGGCGTAGAGACTTCTACTGGCATTGATGAGTTGACTGGTGAATCTATTCTCAAATTTGATGATAAGAATATGAATCTAGCCAATGATATTAAAGCGACTTTTGATCAAGTCACAGGGTTAAATACAGACTCTGGAAAAATGTTTAGGCTATATAACGCCTCCTTCAAACGTCTACCTGATCCTGATGGATTACGATATTGGATCGGTAATTTTAGTTCTGGTAAAGATGATGAAAGAGCAGTGGCATCATCATTTTTAGCCTCCACCGAATTTAAAGAGCGTTATGGAGAGAATGTCTCTAATGAAAAATATGTCAATACTCTCTATGTCAATGTTTTAGGTAGAGATTATGATCAAGCTGGTTATAATTATTGGTTGGGTAACCTGAATAATGGTGTTGAGACTAGATATGAATTGCTATTAGGTTTTTCTGAATCAGTGGAAAACAAATTACTTTTCTCTGAAATGACTGGCTATTATTAATAATTTGATTTTGGAGTATTAGAGTGATGTACGAATTGCGTTCTCAGTTTTTATTGCTTGAAAGATTATAAGTTTTTGTTATTCATCTTTTCTATTTGATGTTAAAACTAATCTATGTTTTGGGAGAAAACTTTCTGTAATATTCCAATTCATTTTTCATAAGAGATATGAGTATTTATCATGAGAAATGAAAACTCTTGATTATTTGTTTTATAGCTTGGCATTGGGTTTGATTTATTAAATAAAAGTCACATTACAGAACTAAAAAAATATTGTTCTTTTTCTCAATTTAGACACCGGAAGACTAGCGAGAAGCTGATGCTATAGTACACTAGTATTATCAATGAATTCTTCTAAGTGGAAATTCTCTCTATTCTCATCTTTCTGCAAAGTATTCTTTTGATTACTTCAAGTATTGTTTCTTCGCGTTTTCCTAATTAAATTCTTTTGTTTACTATCCATAGAGTATTGCCCGCGGATTAAATCGTTCGGTATTCCGATCTCAACGAGCATATGTTGGTTGTTAATGTTTTATTTTTTTAAAAAGTTATGAATTCTGGTGCCGAACGTTTTAATGGTCTAATGGCAATGTTAGGCATAGTTGCTGGAATAGGAGCATATTCCATAACCGGTCAATTCATACCTGGAATTTTCTAGAAAAACACATATCACAAAAAAAGAGTTAATAGAAACAATCGTCTATTAACTCCTTTTTTAGATTTAACTTAAATGCAAATGCTGAATAAAGAAAAAATTCAATTCTGATTTGTTTCTTTTGAGTTATTCAATGCTGGAGCATTCATTCCCTCATAGTCTGGTCCAACCATGACTCCTACTATTGCAAACAAAATAATAAAGGCAATGCCAACAATTGGTGCTGTTGGTGCTGGGGTTGATAGTAAACCGCCAAACATAAGTTGACTCATATGAGTAATGTAAGGACTATTGTTTTAGCGATATTCCTTCCTTACCGTGTGATAGATGATTGTATCTACTTTATTTATTTACTTTTGTCTGAATATTTCTTCCTGGTTTTTTTTTGAAAATATTGAATCTTTCGCTTAAGTAAGATCAAATCTTTATTTTTTTGAAATTTGTTACCAAATTTACCAACATATATTATTTTCTGAGTATTGTTTGTTTATGTTTATTTAAGGAGGTGATCCATTGTCGCATCTACCAATCGGTCAAGAGTCAGTGGAAATGAAAAAACTTGTTGGTTCCGCTTCTCCTGCCTTGAAGGGTTTTATTATTAATAGATTTATATAGTTGTCTAAATCTATTAAGTATTAACCAGCTACGTAGTAGCTGGTTTTTTTTATCTCCTTACCTAGATATAGCTTTGAATGATGATTAGTCGTAAGAACAAAGTTCTTATAATATCTTGATAAATCTTGTGAAAAGGTTAAGCTTGAAATAAGACTTTATTCACTTTTTCTATGTCTAATGAAGAAAAAATTGTAGTTGCAGAGCAAAGAATAATTGAATTGAAAACTTTAATTAATCACTGGAAGACAAGTCATATTTCGTCGAGAAGGTCTACTGCGGATTTTGTTGATGCAATCCTTGCTGATCGACAAGAGGCTAACGCAGCCTAATTCACAACTATTTGCCATTTTAAGTAATTTGGTTTATTAATCTATACTTTCGTGTATTGAATACAACCAAAAAGATTAATGATAATAAAATTTACGGTAAAAAAATTAGGAATTAATTATACTATTAAATAGTTTTGATTAATAATGAAGATTTCTCGTCATTTTAATTTCAAAGAATATCTTTGGAATAGTTTAAATAAATTAACTAATAGCTTTAGTAATTTAACAGTTAATAGTCTTGGTAATGGATATATTAAATGCTCTTGGGAAATTAGTTCCATTGACAGTATGAGAATTGACTTTAGTAAAAGCTGTTTTTATGCTATTCGGTTATTTGATATAAGTAATAATAGGAATAAAAATAATTCAACTTGTATTATGAAAGAGATTCAGGTAAGTAAATTCCAATCATCTATTACATTTCCTATCCCTATCAATAAAGGTGTGTATTATTTTGAGTTCGGTTATCGAAAGAAAAATGGAGAGTGGAGAAAACTTGCAGTTCAAGATTTAAATTTGGGCTATAGGATAAAAAAAGTAATTCAAATTTTTGATAATGATAATTGGTTTGGTGCTAATATAGTCAAGCAAAAAAATGATTCTAGTTCTCATGAAACAGCTTATCAACTTTCACTAAATTCAGCAATTGGTGGCTCTGAGAATATTGACTATAAAAAAGAAAATAATTGATTGCTTAGCGTCAATTTATTAATGTTAACTCTTTTTATTAAATTTTCCTAATAATAGTTTTTTTTTTGTAGGATTTAAAATATATATAAAAAATATCTTAAATTTGTTAATGGAGCTTTTAATTCTAAAAACTTTAAAAATGCAAGGTTTCAGTAATATTGATATTGATCAGATTTTTAATTACTTAGAAACATTAGATTATGATCTAAAGAAAACTAGATATATCGGTAAGATTACTTCAACAAATGAACGGCTAGCAAAATATTTTTTTTTAAGAGAAAAATTCAAAATAGATATTAATTCTTTCGATGAGAATCTTCACATTAATGAGATTTTAGATCAATGTATAGATTGGAGTGAGTTTTGGCGATTACTTGTTATTAAAAAGGGCTTTTGCTGTATTCGACTTTCTGGAGAGTTACCTAATAAGTTAAGATTTACTTTTTTGTCGGGTCCAAATATTCTCTCAGGACCTTCTGCAGATCTAGAAGATTCTATTTATGAAGATGTCAATTATTTAGGTAATTTTTAGACTTAATAATAAGTTTTAGTTAGACTCTCTTACTTTTGTATCAATTCAAAGAGTTTTCGTTTTTTTATTTTAGTCTTATTAGAGCTTATTATTTACTTTGTCTACTTATTTAATTACAGGTGCCAATAGAGGTATTGGTTTAGAACTTGCCCGTCAATTGAAATATAGAGGAGAAGATGTTATTGCTACTTGTAGATCTACTTCTCCAGAATTGAATTCCTTGTCAGTAAGAGTTGAGGAAAATATTGATATCACTTCAGGAGACTCGGTTATTAATCTAAGAGAGAAGTTATATGATACTAAAGTTGATGTTTTGATTCAAAATGCTGGAATTGCAAAATTTAGCTCTCTTTCTAATTTAGATCCGCAAAGTATCTTGAATCAATTTGAGGTGAATGCCTTAAGTCCTCTTTGCTGTGTACAAACTATGCTTAGTAAGCTAAGTAAATCTGCAAAAATAGCTTTAATAAGTAGTCGTATGGGTTCTATAGAGGATAATAGTTCTGGTGGTTCCTATGGATATAGGATGTCAAAAGTTGCATTATGTATGGCTGGCAAATCTTTATCGGTCGATTTAAAGCCTAGAGGTATATCGGTAGCAATTTTACATCCTGGTTTAGTAAGTACTCGAATGACAGGATTTACTTCCAATGGTATTAAACCTCAAGAATCAGTTCAAGGACTTATTCAAAGAATTGATGAACTTACGCTTGAGAATTCTGGTACTTTCTGGCATTCTAATGGCGAGATTTTACCTTGGTAAAAATATTTTGGCTATAATTTAATACTAATTTATTCCTTGAAATTATAGTCTTCCTAATGTCTTTCTTAATTTTTTAACAAAGCTAATACCAACTCCCGGTATAGTTAAAAGTTCTTCATCAGATGCGGCAATTATTGATTCTGGTGTCATATATCCAGCTTCATAGAAATTATTGCAGTTTTTTATTCCAATGCCAGGTATGGATGTCAGGTTTTCACATCTATCTGATAATTCTACTGTTTCTTTTTTGAAGATATTTAAAATATTTGAAAGCTTCTTTTTTGTATTAAATAAGATTTTGTTAATGATCATTTCTTTTTCTAATGCATATTAATAATATGCATTAGAAAAAATTTCTTGCAAGCATAAATATTTGCTTTTGATAATTAAATTACAAATTACATTATAAAATGTATTTTAAAATACAAAATTGGCGTATATGTATATGTTTTTCTTATGGTCATAACTGTTTTGATTAGTATTGTTTGATTAATCTTCTCACTGCTACTTGACTTTGTAGTGAGATCCTGCAGATTATTTTTAGATGTAAACCCCTTCCTTTGTTCATAACTGTATGTGGTCAAAAAGGTGGAGTCGCTAAAACTTGTACCTCAATTCATTTAGCAAGTGTATGGTCTTTTCAAGGGAAAAATGTTTGTTTAGTTGATGCTGATAGAAATCGATCGGCTCTTGCTTACGCTTCAAGAGGCAATCTTAAATTTAATATTGTCCCTGTAGAGGCAGCTGCTAAAACAACGAGATTCTCAGAAATTGTGATCACTGATGGACAAGCAAGTACTGACGAAGAAGAATTGAAACACTTAGCAGCTGGATCTGATCTTGTACTTTTACCTACAGCGCCAAAAGCAAGATCGGTTGAATTAACTGTGGAGCTAGCATCTTTACTAAAACAGTTAAATATTCCGCATGCAGTTCTATTAGTTAAGGTTGACTTTCGTCAAAAGCGAATTGCAAATCAAGCAAGAGAAGCATTACAAAAATTTGATTTAACTGTTTTAGAAGGTGATATTCCTTTGCTATCTGCCTTTGATAAAGCAGAAAACCAGGGAGCAGCTGTTATTGATGCGGTAGATGATAAAGGTCGATCCGATCCCAGGCGAATGTCAGGTTGGTCGGCCTATTGTTCCATTGCTAAACAAATTCAATGCCTGATTTCGAAGCACTCGTCAGACATCAGCAAACTAGCAGAAGACCTGCCACTGAGCGCTTAAAAGTAGTTGAAAAACTACCTATGTCTATTCAAGTACCTACTACGGATGGGAAAAACTTGAGTACATTATTTTTTGGTTTTGTAGGAGGACTATCTGGATCAATTATTGGAACAGCTCTGATTTTTTATCTGTCAGCTAAAGAATTGATAGATTTTAAATTTCTTTTTTAAAGTTAGATGAGAGTACAATTTTTTGGATTTTAATATGATCTGAGATTTATATATTTGATTCGTGTGATTTTTTTGCTATTTCTACCATATTAGAAAAAGTTTTTGATTGCTTTAGTAGTTGTTTATAATTTCCAAAGGCTATTATTTTCCCATCTTTAAATTCATATATGCAATCTGACCTTTCAATTGTTGATAATCTGTGAGCAATTGTGATAATTGTGCAACGTCTACCTATAATCTCAATTCCATCCATTACCTCTGCTTCTGTTCGGTTGTCTAAAGCACTAGTTGCTTCATCTAAAACTAATAATTTTGATTGCCTATAAAAAGCTCTTGCTATGGCTAATCTTTGTCTTTGTCCCCCAGATAACCTGATGCCATTGTCACCAATTGGGGTATGTAAACCCATTGGCATTTCTGATACTAATTCTGCTAATTGAGCTGATTTAAGTGCATCCCAGACTCTTTCATGGTTTATCCTCTCTTCATCTAATCCATATGCAATATTTTCAATAATATTGCTATTTAATAAAGTAATTGATTGTGGAACGTAAGAGCAACAATCCTGCCACGCGGGTACTTCTGTATCAGTAACTTCAACTCCATCTAATAGTAAATTTCCTTGTGTTGGTCTAAGTAGACATAGCAATTGATTAGCAGTGGTTGTTTTTCCACTTCCAGTTTCTCCTACAAAAGCTATTCTTGAACCAATAGGGATAGTTAAATTAATACCCTTTAAAGTGTATTCGTTACTGTTGGGATATTTGTAACTCAGTTTTTCAAGTTTTATATTGTTTCTAGGCTCTATTCCTTGTTTTGAAGGAACGCCTGTTGATTTTTTAGTTAGCCTACTAGAAGGAAGTTCTATCAACTTGAGTATTTCTTCTAAATCAGGTATTGATGCACGCATAGAAGTTAATGCTCTAAATGAATCTTGTAATGGAGGCGTTAGTTTTAATGCTGCTACTGCAATTGTTGCTAAGAATGGAACTATCTCAATGAGTATTGAATCGTTTTGCCCAGTCACATATGGGAAAAGACCAATAGCGAAAATCAATGTAATACCAAAAGGTTCTATTAATGACCTTGGTAATTCAGGTAAAACTTCAGCTTTCCAAATGAAAGGGAAAGAGCTTTTACTAGCTAATTTATATCTTTTTTCAAAGTAAGACTCTGAGCTAGTAAGGTGAACATCTATAATTGTTCGCATAGATTCAGTAAGTATATTATTTGTTTCTTTCTCTAATTTGATTCTTTGACTTGAAGAATATCTTATAAAAGGAGTTACAAATAATGAAATAAATATATAAAAAATCAAAAGACTTATGATTAAATACAGAGCTATCGATTTTGCTATAAAAAGAACAGCAATACATATAAAAGTTATCACACATAACCCACTAGATATTTGAAGTATTGGTCTTACTAGGAATTCTGAAACTCTTGAAATATTGATCAAAACTTTTGACGATAAATCAGACTTTTTTTTGTTTAAGAAGAATTCATATGGTTGAGATAGTAATTTTTTCTGTGCTAGTTCTGATAAGTCTTTCCAAATTGCTACTCGAAGTCTTTCTTGGGCAGCTTTAAGAAATAATTTAGAAAATGATGCTAGCCAATTCATTGCTATGTATATGACTACTAGACTGATAACCTTTGTTTTTGGGTCTTCAGGTATGAAATTTTGAAATGGTAAGGTAGGTTGATTTGGTTGGCCTATAAAAACAGTAAATAATCTAGAAACAATTCCAACTACAATCACATCGACCAAACCAGTCAAGGCTGCAACAGGAATTAATTTAAATAGAGACCTTCTTCTTCGAACTGGTAGTGCCTTCAGCAGGCGCATTAATAGATGATATGTTTTGCTGGAGCCAATCATTTAATAAAATTACTTACTTTTGAGAAATTATTTATGCTGATTAAGCCAGTTCCTTGGGTGTTTGGTTATGTGTTGTTTATGTCAATTCTATTAAATCATACCAAAAATTACGAAAAAGTATTTTTCAAAGATTATTAAATTTTATTTTTTTGAATATTTTTCAAGTTTGATTTATATTATCAAGTCAATTAATATCTTTTTGTAGATATAAAATATCCCAAAAAGATTAATATAATTAGTGGCATTAAATAAATAATAATCATAAAACCAGACAGAAAGATAAATAAACTTAAAAAGATAAAAAATCCGATCAGAATAATTCTCAGAAGTCTTTTGATTCGATTGAGCCAAAAGATACCTTTAAGTTTTTCTAGATTAATTTCTAACTCTTTACGCCTAAGACATAATTCTTTCAGTTGTTTTTGATGCCAACTAATTGAGTCTTCTAATTTTCTTTTGTATACATTCTTTCCAATTTGATCTATAAAATTATTCGATTTTGAGAATGTGGAACGCAATTTTACAATTTGAGCTTCAACTAGGGCTTTGCTAGTCTCTGATATTTGTTGATCTATCTCTATAATTTTATTTTTGATTTGATCTTGTAAGTAAAATGTTTCATTTGAATTATATTTCACAATTTCATGACTACTATTTTGCTTATCTTTAAAAAATTTAAAAAAAAAGTTTGCTCTCAACATTTGAATGACTATTATCTAAGATAGATTTCCATGCCGATATTATAACCATGACTTCTATCGTTTTTAATGGAAGCTACATAACAAAAAAAAATACAGGTATTGGAGTTGTTTCTAAGGATTTACTAAATTCTTTATCAGCCCATAAAATAACTACACTTATCCCAAAAGATATAGGTATAAAAGGTGATATTTATATACCTAATAACTTGTCTCCAGGTTCAGGTTTGAAAAGCCATTTTAGACGATTGCATTGGATGCAAAATGCTGTTCCAAAATTAATGAATAATCTAAATGCTGAATATTTCCTATCACCATTATTGGAAGCGCCATTATTTACTAATATTAAATCTATTGTTTTAGCTCATGATTTAATACCAATTAGGTATCCTTCGATATCATTTTTAACTTTATATTATTTAATTTATATCCCTCTAATTTTGAAACAATCCAAGATAATTTTATGTAATTCTATTTCTACTGCGAATGATTTAAATAGGATTTATAAGGTGCCTATGCATAAATTAATTCCGATCAAGTTAGGATATAATAATAAAAAGTATTATCCAATAAAAAAAATTCGAAAAAAATTCTTCCTTATTATCGGTAGACATAATCCACATAAAAACTTGGAAAGGGTTATCCAAGCATTTGCATATTCAAAAATTAATGATTATAAGCTTATTTTTGTTGGTTCTTTTGATAAAAGGCATACACCGAGTCTGATCAAACTAATTGATGAATACAATCTTAGACATTTGTGTGTTTGGAAAGGTTGGATTGATGACGATGAAAAATTATCATTATTAAACGAATGTCACGCACTTATCATTGCGAGCCTTTGGGAAGGGTTTGGCCTACCAGCTCTTGAGGCAATGGCTTGTGGAACTCCCGTTATCGCTTCTGAAAAAGGCGCGCTTCGCGAAGTATTGGGAAATTATGGTTATTTTATTAATCCATTAAATATACAATCAATAGCTTTTGCGATGAATGCAGTCATAAATGATAAAAAATGCTTCGAAAAAGCTCTTGAAGAAGGACCATCACGAGCTGAATCTTTTAATTGGCTTGATACTGCTAAAAAAATAGAAAAAATTATTCAAGAAATTGATTAAACTCTCTTTTTTAAGCTATAAATTACAAATGTAATTGCGGTTATTTAAAATAATCCTAATCATAAAATATTTAAAGCATTATATTATCTGTTCGATAATTATTCAGATTCAAAAAAATTATTATTTGCTTAATTGGAATTACTTTTTCTAATATAGTTTCATTCGTAATTTATAACTGCTATTGTAGGTTTTTAGTCTATTTTAAATATGCCTAGAAAGAAATCTAGAAAAAAATTAACTTCTAAAACAATTCAAGAAAATGAGGATACAAAATCATCACCAAGAACTGCAAAGATTGTTCTCTTTGTTTTTGGTGTTGGCCCTTTGATTCTAATGTGTTTATTTTTAAGTTCAAATGGATTTTTCAATGCTCCTTGATCATTTGATCAATCCTTTGTTGATGTTGATGTTGATGTTGATGTTGATGTTGATGTTGATGTTGATGAAATATCATTATTCTCTGATTAGACAATTAGTCCAAAACGCTCTTTTGTCTTCGTTCTATAACATCAATTGTTTATTGATCGATATATCAACAATTTATTTTTTGTTTATAGCTAAAATCTGTTTTTATAGTAAGACTAATGCAACTTTATTTGGTTGATTGCCAGTTCACTAATACTGATAATCAAATTGCAGCCTATAAGCAGTTTATAGAA
Source organism: Prochlorococcus sp. AG-402-K04 (assembly GCA_003216895.1). Lineage (GTDB taxonomy): Bacteria > Cyanobacteriota > Cyanobacteriia > PCC-6307 > Cyanobiaceae > Prochlorococcus_B. The sequence continues at coordinate 12,352 of QCID01000015.1, forward strand.
TTTTGGGAAAACGGAGAGATGGCCAAACAAGACAAATTTGATGGATTTGAAATGCTCTTTCGTGTTCACGCTCCGGGCGAAGGTCGTGTAGTAATTCTCTGCAATGCAAAAGGGGACAAGGAACTTTTTCAACATTTTGCACCATGGAGAGCTCAATTTGGTATTGATATGGAAATAACTCCAGTTATAAGCTGTCAAAATGTTGTTGACTATCACAAGGATTTATTTGAAAAAATGTCCTAAATGTATACAACAAGTCTGTTAAATATTTAATTCTTGATTTTAACTTAATAACTAGAGGGTAAAGTTTAAAATATTTTATTTATCTGTTTGAGAGAGCGTTTCCACTAGTCCATATATTTTTAAAGCTGATTTTATCCTTGAGTAATTGAATAGGAAGGCTAAATAATATTCCTAGTGCAATTAAAGCGAAAGAGTCGGTTGTAAATCTAGCAACACCCCATTCTGATGAAGCTAATGCAAAAATAGAAAAATGCATGGAATTACTTATTTATAATCATACTTTATCAGACTATTCATTTTAAATTAAATTACTTATCAAAAGTTATTGTATTTATGAAATATATTAAGTAATTCGTGAATATGAATTTAATTAATAGCTTATATAACTAAATTCTCTCTGCTTCTTATAGACTTAACAATCAATTTGGAATTGCTTTATTAGTTAATTTATAATTATTATTTCTATCTCATTAAAAAGGACGCCTTCCAATGACCATGGATTAATTGGGTAACAAGTGATATCTATTATTCATCCTTAATTAAACTATTTAAGCTAAAAAGGGATGATGAGGGTTTCTTTAATTATTTTTAAATTGTTTTTAGTAGTGGTAATTTTTTTGCTTTTAGATGCCTTAGTAATCAATAATTTTAGGCATAGAAAGTTTTGTAGACAGTATTTACCTAGCAATGATTTGGAATTTCAGTGTTGTTTAAAAGATTCATTTCTTTCTCTCCCTGGCAACAATCCTAGGATTAGATATTTTGGGAACATAAGAGGTGCATGATAAGTTCCTATCTCGAACTTCGATGACAAGAAATTTTCTTTTACTGTTAGTTTTTATATTCAATTTTGTTTTATTAGAACACAAAAAAGCTAAAGCTGGTTGTGCTGAGTTTGAATCAAAAGCTTGGACTATCAATCAATTTACTGGATCAAGATCTAAAGTCTCAAGTGGCTTCATGTATGAATGTGGCAATTTATTTATGTTTAACTCAGGAGTGAAAAGCAAGGAATTTGAAGTTAAATATTGGCGTTGTATCTCAAAAGACGGTTGTTCTGGAAATTTTAAACCAGGTCATAGCGCAATTAAATTGAACGGTGGTATATGGTTACCAGTCAAAGGAGTAAAGCAAAATCGAAATGGATTAAGAGAACAAACCTTTTGTGTTCAACAAGAAGGTTCTTTAATAGAATATTGCTGGGAACAAGGAAAATCTTCTTTTTGAGTTGTCTTTAAAGTCCGATTGCTATCGGAACTAGCATGGCTGACTTCGGTCAGTCCTTTTTTATGGTTTGAGAGGATTGAAAGTTCTATTCTAGAAAAATCTTTGGATTTTTCGTCTATCTCTATTTTTATGCTTTTATGAGCTCCAAGACTCAAGTCATACTTATTAAAAAGGACGCCTTCCAATGTCCATGAATTAATTGGGTAATAAGTAGGATACTTAGAAACTTAGACAAAAATCTCCACTTTTATACCAACCGCTTGGGCAACGGCAACTACTGCCTGGGCATGCAACCGCTGGTTTAGAGTTCGGACCGAATGCTTTACAGAAGCTTCCGCTTTTGTAATAGCCCGATGGACAGCGAAGAGATTGAGCTGACAAAGGTTCTGACATAGTCAAAGTTGCTGTTGCAAGTGCAAAAACACTTGCTTTAGCTAAAGCTTTTATTTTCATTATTGATATTAGAAACTAGTCAGAATATATCTTCTAGTAGGTTTCTTTGTTTAAATTTTTTTTGTTGAATTACAAATAGTTGCTTTAGGAGAGAAATATTTAATCTTGCCCCTCAGTTTTGCCCCCGGAATTTGTAAAGATCTTTATCTAATGTTTTCCCCCAAAGCTTATTTTGACTTTTTTTGAGATCTTGAGACTCATTGCGCTGCAATTAAAAAGGACGCCTTCCAGCGTCCATGGATCAATTGGGTAATAAGGTTGATCTGACCCCATCTCCTAAAAGATCAAGCAGCAACAGGGGCTGTTTGACGGGAGAAACTAACGATGTTGTTAGCAGTTATGGTTTTGCTCTGACCGAGCAGGCTTCAGTCACTCTCCTGATACCCCGTCGAAGCCATTGCAGCCCCATTTATGGAGCTGAGCGGAATCGAACCGCTGTCCGAGATACTGGTGTGAATCACCTAGTCCATTAGAAAATAGACATATACATTCTGACAGATCTTTTGGAATTAATCGATTACTGTTTAAAGAACTTTTTTATCCTTTTTCAATAACTAAAAAGTAATGAAACTTGTTGCGTCTATTTCAAAAGGTCTTGAACAAGAGGGAGCAAAAGAGTTGATAGAGCTTGGAGCTAAATCAGTTAAAGCTTCCAGGAGGCATATATCATTTGAAGCTGATATGGCTTGTTTGTACAGGATACATTTAAGGGCTCGTTTGTCTTTTAGATTTTTAAGAGAGATTTTTAGATTTCCTTGTCATGGTCCTCATGAACTTTATAGCGGTGTTCAAAGCTCAATTGATTTGGAAAATTGGCTTCAACCTACACAAAGTTTTCGAGTAGATGTGACTGGATTTGGAGAAGGATTATCACATACTCATTTCACTGCTTTGCAGGTAAAAAATGCAATTGTTGATTTCCAAAGAGAACGATGGGGTTTGCGTTCAAGCATTGATTTGAACAATCCAGATATTTGTTTTCATTTGCACTTGTCCAATTATCAAGCTGTTTTGAGTGTTGATGGCAGTAACTCGAGTCTTCACAAAAGAGGGTATAGACCAGCAGTTGGAATGGCTCCGATTAAGGAGACATTAGCGGCAGGTTTAATGCGAATGACTGAGTGGGATGGCACTAATAATTTGGTAGATCCATTATGTGGCTCTGGAACATTTTTGATTGAAGCAGTGAGCATGTTGCTTGGAATTTCATCTGGTATCGATAGACAATTTTTGTTTAAGAATTGGCCGGATTTTGATACCTCTATTTGGGATAAAGAATTAAAAATGGCTCAAAAGATAAAACCTTTGAATAAGAAGTTACCTAAAATAATTGGCTGTGAAGTTGATGAAATGATTGCTCATTCTGCTAGTAATAACATTAGAAAAGCGGGCTTAGAAAATTATATAGAAGTCATCAATAGTCCTTTTCAAGAATTTCAATTACCTTCTGGATCAGGATTTTTAATTTGTAATCCTCCTTATGGAAAAAGAATAGGAGATGAAAATGATCTCACTAATCTCTATAAACAATTAGGTGAATATTGCAAGAATCAAGCTTCTGGCTGGGATCTATGGTTACTTAATGGGAATCCAAAACTAAGTAAATATATAGGAATGAAAGCAAGTCGACGTTTTCAAGTAAACAATGGTTCAATCGATTGCCGATGGTTGAATTATAAAATTAAATAATTTAATTTTTTCCTAAAACAGCTCTTGTAGTTTTTGCAATTCCCTCCAATGTTTCTGGAAGGTAAGGACCTTTCGCTAGATATCCTCCAATTCTTAGACTCACTCCCGCCAATACAAGATTTATAAATACTAAAATTAAAATTGTTGATTTGTTACCTATGTCAAGCAAGTCTCTTAGCCAATATCCAAGAATTAATTCAGACCCAAGTAAGACAAATAACATCAATACCCCTCCAGTAGCTAAGAAAATGACTCCGCTTATCAGGCGGCGTTTTTCTCTATCCATCTCTTGCAGCGCAATACGGACATGAAGATCCATGACTGAACTTGCTAACGCAGTAACTCTTGCTGCAGCTCCTATACCTTTTTTGCGTTCTGAGTTGGCCATTAATTTCTTCTACCTCCACCGAGCAGTATGCCAAATACAACTCCAATTCCAGCAGCAATGCCTATAGCTAAAAGGGGTCTTTTTCTTACGGGCTTCTCAATTCGTGGTCTAAGCGTAGTGTTTAAATCATCTAGAAGGTCTTCAAGTTGTTTTTCGAGAGGCTCCAAAGATTCTGCTAGCCCTCTAGTTGTGTCAGTCGCTGAATGAAAAATTTCTTCTAGTTGTTCTTGTACCCCAAAACTGGTTTTTCCAGAATGCATAGATATGACATTGATTAAATCTTCGAGACTTCCTTTAGTCGCTTCTAATGTTTGTTTAGCTAAATCTGGCCAACGCTCTTGAATTTTTGGTAGCAAATTATCAAATTGCTCATTGAACCACTGCTCAGGAGACTTTTCAGCAATAGCTTCTTCAGCTTCGACTGAATTTGATGATGTGGAGGGTGAGGAATTCACTTATTCCAGAACCTAAAGGTTTCTTAAAGAATAGATAGATTTTGCCCTAATCGAAACCCCTAATTGAATTCAATTTTGAAAGTTGCCTCACAAGAACTCTTTTTTTAGAGTGTGAAATGTTTGAAGTCCAAAATTTCACAAGAATTTTTCGTCGTCTTTGCTTACAAATATTGCTATTCGAATACTTATAGTGCTAAACGTCATTGGTATCTCCTTATAAACCCATGGGCGTCGGAATTTCATCAATGGTTTTTGCTTCTAATACAATCCCTACTGATTTTGGTCTAGTTTTAGCTGCAATAGCAGGCGCTGGAAGCCTTCTTTTAATTGCTTTAAGGTTTGTACCTGAGGCTAAAAGCTAAAAAACTTATCGATCAGCAATTCTTATTGAGGAGATTTATCTCCTGAATAGTTTTTTATGGAAATTTACTTTTTATGTTTTTAATATTGGTCAATTGAGTAATCTTGATGAAAATTTTTTTTATAGGTGGGTTTTGTTAAAACACATTGGATCACCAAATGATATCAAGGGTATCCATTTTGATTTGCTTTTAGAAGATAAAGACTTTTGTAGAACTTGGCGGTTGAGTGATATTCCTTTGCTAGATGGCCCTTATGTGGATTCCGTTTCTGTCGCACCTCACAATCTTTACTGGCTTGATATTGAAGAGAAGGTTGTTTCAGGTAATAGAGGAGTTGCAACAAGAATCAAGCAAGGTATTTTTTTGCAATCTTTTCCATCAGTCGAAAGTAGTTCTATCAATTTATCTTTGATTTGGGACAAGATTGAAGTTGATTTGATATTAGATGAAAATCGTTGCAGAATTTTCAGCAAAAAAAAGTAATTATTTCTTCTGAATTAGAAGGACTTGAGTTTCTCTGATATTTCGCTAACGTCATTCATATTGTGGATGCATTCTGTTGGTCCATATCAATCACGTAGATTTGTCTCATTTCAAGTCCTTCGGTGGATCGATGTCGATTCCATTGGAAGAGGGATTTACCGTTGTAACAGGTCCAAATGGTTCAGGTAAAAGCAATATTCTTGATGGAGTCTTATTTTGTTTGGGCCTTGCAAATAGTCGCGGTATGAGAGCTGATAGATTGCCTGACTTAGTGAATAGTGGCGTATTAAAAGCTGGTAAATCTGCGGAAACCAAAGTAACGGTAAAATTTGATCTTACTGATTGGGTGCCCGATGAAGCTGAGGATGGAATAGAACCTACTCAGGAGGGACCTTGGATTAAGCCTGGTCAAAAAGAATGGACAGTCTCAAGAAAATTAAAAGTGATGCCAGGTGGGTCATATGCTTCCACTTACTGTGCAGATGGTGAGACTTGTAATTTGCACCAATTACAAACCCAATTAAGGCGTCTCAGGATTGATCCTGAGGGTAGCAATGTTGTTATGCAGGGGGATGTTACTAGAATTGTTTCTATGAGTAATAAGGACCGTAGAGGTTTAATAGATGAATTAGCTGGTGTTGCTTTATTTGATACTCGTATTGATCAAACTCGTTCTAAGTTGGACGATGTTTACGAAAGACAAGAACGTTGTCGGATTGTTGAACAAGAATTAACTCTTGCAAAACAGCGTTTGCAAAAAGATTGTCAGAAAGCAAGTTTATATAAAGATCTAAAAAATCAATTATTTATTGGAAGACAGCAAGAATTAGTTTTATCCTATGAAGATGCAAAACGGGGTTTAGAAAAATTAGATATAGACCATCAAGAATTAATAAAAAAAGAAAAAATTGATTCAGAAAATTTAATTAATAATGAAAATAATTTGAAAAAATCTATAGAAAAATTAGATATTTTGCAGAAAAATGTTAAGGAACTTGGTGAGGATCAATTACTTGCAGTACAAGCCAAATTAGCAGGAATTGAATCTCAGCTTAGAGAATTAGAGAGACAGGGAATTAATCATAAAAATGAAGGTGAAAAATTACAGGAATATAGAAATAATCTTATACAGAAAAAGACAAATTATCAAACTGAATTGCAAAATAGATCTGATGAAATTGATCCTAAAGAGTTAGAAGAAGCTGAATTAAAGTGCAAAGAAGCTGAGGCTTGGGTTGAATCATCAAGGAGGAAACTTTCTGATGTGGCTGGACGTTCAGGTGCGTGGATTGAGAAACATCAGAAAGCGAGAAGTGATATAAAAGAAATTCGATTAAAATTAGATCCTAAAAGATTTGAAAAGCAGAATATAGAAGAAGACTTACTGCAGTTAAATGTTATTTTAAGAGAATTACAGACTGATCAAGAAGCTGATCAGTCTGCGAATAAAAAAGTACATTTAGAAATTAATAATTTGAATAAAGAATGGGAAAGTGTTTTAGATTCAATATCAATTAAAAAAGAAGAATTTCAAGAATTAGTTACTGAAAAAGGTGTTCAAGAGCGAACTAAATATAGATTAGAAAAAGAACAGGCAAAGCTTCAAAATGATATTGCTCGTTTAGAAAGTAGGAAAGAAATTATTCATGAAAGTCGAGGAACTAATGCAATAACTTTGTTATTAGAAGCTGGATTAGATGGAATACATGGACCTGTTGCTAGTTTAGGTGAGGTTGAAGATCGTTATAGAATTGCTCTTGAAGTTGCTGCAGGTGCAAGGCTTGGTCAAGTGGTTGTTGAGAACGACCGTATTGCTGCTCAGTCAATTGAGCTTTTAAAACGAAAAAGAGCTGGAAGATTGACTTTTTTACCTCTTAATAAGATTTTAAAAAATGTTCAAAACAAGTCTGATGTATTTCAAAGATCCGTTTCTACTAATCTAAACGCAAATAGTGGATTCATTGGAAAAGCTATTGATTTGATTCAATTTGATTCAATATACAAATATGTTTTTTTGCATGTATTTGGGGAGACAGTTGTCTTTAGTAACTTGTCATCGGCTCGTGATCAACTTTGTATTAAAAGAGCTGTTACTTTAGACGGTGAATTGTTGGAGAAAAGTGGAGCAATGACTGGTGGAAGTTTAAGTAATAGGTCCTTGGGATTGAGTTTTGGAAGAGTAAAAGATAATGATGATTTTGATGTCTTGAAGAATAGATTATTAGAGGTTGGTGAGACTTTAGTTAATTGTCAAAAGAAAGAAAAGGAACTTATAAATCATTTAGAAAAAGTTAGAACTCAATTAAGTATATTAGAACAAAAAAAGGCAGCGCTTGAAGCTGAAAGATTAACTTCTAAAAGATCAAATTCGCCTTTATTAGAACGCCAAAGTGTTCGTGCAAAAAGAATTGAAGATCTTCAAAAGTCAAAAAAAGAAAAAGCTTTTCAATTGGAATCTATTAATTTGGAGATTAAACCCCTAGAAGTTAATTTATCCGAAATTGAAAAGGAAGAAAAAACTATAGATAACTCAAGTGACTCCTCTGTTTGGTCTAAATTACAAAATGAACTAGAAAATGCTGATCAAAATCTTCTTGCTCTTAGACATAATAGAGATGAGATTTCTAATAAGCAATCACAAAATAAACTTGCTATTGATCGATTAAATGATCAAGAAAATTCTTTAATAAGCGAGGAAAACCGTTTAAAGGATTCCATAGATACTCTTGCTACTGCTCATATTGCTTGGCGCGAGCAAAGCAAGCTACTAAATAATAATCGGCAAGATTTGATCAATGAACAAAAAGATCTGGAAACTCGTTTTGGGGAACAAAGAAGAGAAAGAGATTTTGTTGAAGCTGATGTAGCTAAAAAACGTTTAAATCTTCAGGAAATCCAATGGGGTCTCCAACGTTTAAAGGAAGATCAAAACAACATAAAGGAAGAGATACGAATGGAAAGTATTCGTTGCAGTGAATTAGAGAAGAAGCTTCCTAACCCCATTCCACTTATAGATGAAGAAATAAGAGATAATGGTTTAGAGGCTTTATTGACCCACTTGGACGCTTTGCAGAAAAGAATGGAGGAATTGGAACCTGTAAATATGCTGGCACTAGAGGAATTGGCCAAATTAGAAGACAGACTCAATGAACTTGAAAATAGACTGCAGATTCTCACCAATGAAAGATCGGAGCTATTGCTCAGGATAGAGACTGTTTCAACTTTGCGTCAGGAGGCCTTTATGGAGGCTTTTCAGGCAGTGGATGTGCATTTTCGCGATATTTTTGCAAGTCTTTCTGAAGGAGATGGACATTTGCAACTTGAAAATCCTGAAGACCCTTTGGAAGGTGGCTTGACTTTGGTTGCTCATCCAAAAGGTAAGCCAGTAAGAAGGCTTGCGGCGATGTCAGGTGGGGAAAAATCTTTAACTGCTTTAAGCTTTCTTTTCGCTTTACAACGTTTTAGACCTTCCCCTTTTTACGCCCTTGATGAAGTAGATAGTTTCTTAGATGGAGTAAATGTAGAAAGATTAGCTGCTTTAATTGCTCAACAAGCTTTGCATGCACAATTCCTTGTCGTAAGTCATAGAAGACCTATGATTGGAGCCTCAATGAGGACTATTGGAGTTACGCAAGCAAGAGGAAATCATACTCAAGTTGTTGGCTTGCCAATCGCAGCTTGATTGAATTTACTAATATGGTCCAATATGGTTCTACCAATCTCATTGCTGCATATTTGAGTTGACCAATACTCAAGCCCCACAAGAATCAACATCTGCTGTCCCAAGTGACAGATTATGGCTTCGTTCTGAGCTGATGGGGACTCAGGTTATTACTCGTGACACTGGACGCAGGTTGGGTCTTGTTGGAGAGGTTGTTGTTGATATTGATCGTAGAGAAGTTGTTGCTTTGGGACTAAGAGATAATCCTCTAACTCGTTTTTTACCAGGGTTACCAAGATGGCTTCCTCTTGATCAGATTCGTCAAGTGGGTGATGTCATTTTGGTAGATACAATAGATTCTTTGAGCGAAAATTTTGTTCCTGAAAGATTTAATAAAGTTATCAATTGCCAGGTCATAACTGAATCTGGAGATCAGTTGGGGAGAGTACTTGGATTTTCTTTTGATATTGAAACTGGAGAATTACTTACTTTAGTTATGGGAGCACTAGGCGTTCCATTATTAGGTGAAGGAGTTTTAAGTACTTGGGAGATGCCTGTTGATGAAATTGTTAGTAGTGGTCCCGATCGAATCATTGTTTATGAGGGAGCAGAGGAGAAATTAAAACAATTAAATAGCGGTTTCCTTGAAAAACTTGGTGTAGGTAATTCAGGATGGGAAGAAAGCGAAAGAGAAAGGTATAGAGTTAATCTCGTCCCAGTTGAGAATCAATTGACTTCTGGAGAAAGTGTCAATGATGATCAAAGACTTATAGAACAATCTCAAGAGGAAATATTTGAAGAAGAAGAGATGGAATACGTAGAATTACAAGATTCAGAAGATGAGCAATATAATCAAGAATTAAGATACCTAGATGAACCTAATCAGTCTTCAATATATTCAGAAACAGATGAAGATGAAGTAAATTCTTCTAAATCAGAGTTCAAATCTAGATCTGAAAATTATCAAGCAAAAATATCCTCACAAAATATTAAAAATAGGTCAAAAATAATAAGAGATGAAGAACCTATGGATGTCGAACCTTTAGAAACATTATCTTTAAAAGAACCTCGAGACTCTCAATCTAATGATAAAGAAATTATAGATATTGAAGATCCATGGTAATTAACTTAAAAGTTTTTTTTCTTCTAGAAGATTAATAATTTCTTTGCAAAATTTTTTTGTTGCTCCTTTTGCACCTCTAATTGATAGAAGATCTTCCTTTTGACCAGCAAGCCTAGAGGGTGAATTTAGCCAATCAATAGTTTCATTAGCTATTTCTGCTGTAGTTATATGTCCGATTCTTTCAGGTACAATCATTCGTTTTGCAGATATATTTGGCCAAGCCATAAATCCTCTTTTTCTCAGTTTCACAAAGCTAATTAATAAACCTAGGCACCATTTTAAAATTGGTAATCTAGCTATTAAACCTACTAATCCATCCCATGCTTCCATAACTAAAATATGTTGGGTTGGTACAACAACTATCATCGGAATATTTAATGAGCCTAGCTCCGCAGTATTTGCTCCTACTGTCGTTAGCGCTATATCACACTGGATTAAATCACTATAAGCTGGATATTTTTCTTGTAATAGAATTACTGTCGAATTATGGGTTATTAAGATGCCTCTTGCTTCTTTATGATTGTCATTGGTAATTGATTTGATTCCAGATTTATATTGTCTGGAAATTGGATTTTTATTGCTGCCAAAGTATTTGATCTCTTCTATATTTGTGGTTGGAGCAATAGGTATTAGAAACTTACAATCTGGCATTAATTTTGATATTTTATCAGCTACATCAAGAAAAAAAGGTATTCCAATTTTTAGTTTGGCGCTTTTTGAACCTGGCATAAGAGCAATCCACTTTCCAGACGGGAGTGGATCATCAATCTTTGCAGTGTGGGTCAAGTCAGCTGTCAGATCTCCTATTACTGAGCAACGATTTTGAATTCGTCTTGGTAGCTTCTCAATGATGCTTTCCGACATTGCGACAATACGATTATTCCAAAAAGGCCATCTTGCTATCCACTCTGCATATGTCATATGTAAATATCCCAATCTTGCTGAAAGTAGAACGCTCCAAAATTGATCTCCTCCCAAAAAAATTACTAATCCTTTGGATGGCCATGAAACAAATTTTTTAGGTTTGATAAGAAGCTCCCAGAAATTTTTTGCTTTTATGATGTTTTCAAATTGCAACCACTTTTTGGCAACTACATTTTCATTGCCAGTTGCATTCGGGCAAGGTACTAGTACAAGGTTTAAGGATATTGATGATGTCTTTGATTTAGGTTTGAGCTCAATTTGCTGATGCAGCTCTTTAGCAAGTGGCTTAACCCAAGTAGCTAGTTCACCTGGTCCATTTGAGACAAAGATAATTGCTAATTGATCATTACTCATTTATAGATGAGCATTAGTTTTGAAAAAATGCGGATGGCGAGACTTGAACTCGCAAGGCCGAAGCCACATGTTCCTTAGACATGCGCGTATACCAATTCCGCCACATCCGCAAATTAACTTGGTTATGAACCAAGTAACCATGATCATAATGCTAAACCTATTAAGCTTCTACTTAATGCGTTTCTTTCTTGGGCACGAATACTGATACGATCCGCCTGAGGCCTTAATAAATTTGAATGCCCATAGGCAAATTGCTGATAGCTAATCGTGGCGAAATAGCTTTAAGAATTCTCCGTAGCTGTCGTGAGATGGGGATTGCAACGGTTGCTGTTTACAGTACTGTTGATAAAAATGCCCTACATGTTCAATTAGCTGATGAAGCTGTTTGTGTTGGAGATTCCCCTAGTAGTAAAAGTTATTTAAATATTCCAAACATATTAGCTGCAGCGACATCACGAGGTGTCGATGCTATTCATCCTGGTTATGGCTTTTTAGCTGAGAATGATCGCTTTGCAGAGATTTGCGGCGATCACGGGTTGATTTTTGTAGGTCCATCTCCTCATGCAATACGTTCTATGGGTGATAAGTCGACAGCTAAATCGACTATGCAAAAGGTTGGAGTTCCAACCGTTCCTGGAAGTGAGGGTTTGCTAGAGAGCGTTGAAGAAGCATCGCAGCTTGCTTCTGAAATGGGCTATCCAGTGATGATTAAAGCAACCGCAGGAGGTGGTGGAAGAGGTATGCGTTTAGTTGGACATGCTGATGAATTGGATAATCTTTTTAAAGCTGCTCAGGGGGAAGCAGAAGCTGCTTTTGGTAATCCAGGGTTATATATGGAAAAATTTATCGATCGCCCAAGGCATGTAGAAGTTCAGATTCTTGCTGATCGTTTTGGAAAAGTTGTGCACCTTGGAGAGAGAGATTGTTCGATTCAAAGACGGCATCAAAAATTATTAGAGGAATCACCAAGTCCAGCTTTGGATGATGACTTGAGATTAAAGATGGGAGAGGCAGCTGTCGCAGCTGCAAAAAGTATCAATTATGAAGGTGCTGGGACCGTTGAATTTCTTCTTGATCGGCAAGGCAATTTCTACTTTATGGAAATGAATACTCGCATACAAGTGGAGCATCCAGTAACAGAATTAGTTACTGGTATGGATCTGATTTCAGAACAATTGCGAATTGCAGGAGGAGAAAAATTACAATTTAGTCAATCAGAGATCAACCTTGAAGGACATGCAATTGAATGTCGAATTAATGCTGAAGATCCTAGTCATAATTTCAGACCCTCTCCAGGCAAAATCACAGGTTGGCTGCCTCCTGGTGGACCAGGCGTCAGAGTAGATAGCCATGTTTATACCGGTTATGACATACCTCCTTTTTATGATTCACTAATAGGAAAATTAATTGTTTGGGGAAGAGATAGAGAAGCTGCACTTAAACGCATGGAAAGAGCTTTAAACGAATGTGCAGTAACAGGAATTACAACTACAATTGATTTTCATTTGAAATTACTGAAGAGAAAAGAATTTATAAAAGGGGATGTTCATACAAAGTTTGTTGAACAAGAAATGTTGTAAATAGCTCTAGTGATCTAGGGATCAAAACATAATTAGAGTGAGTAAGCCTTGTTGACTAAGAAACAATTCTCGAAAAAGGCTTAAGAGACCTACCCAAATAATTGGAGTAACATCTACACCTCCTATCGGAGCTACTATTTTTCGAGTAGCTATTAAAACAGGTTCAGTTGGTAAGAAGATAATTGGCCAAAAACCAGTTCTTAAATCTATTTTTGGGTACCAAGTCAAAATAATCCTAAGAAGGAAGGCAAGTATTAGCGCACCTATTAAAAAACCCATTAGAAAATGTAGGGTTGGAAGACTTTTAATTAACAGAGGCATCACAAAGCTCAAAGCATTATTGAATAGATGGTATAAATCATCTTTTATTGCTTAAGATTACTCGGTCTTGCATAAGAATTAGCTTAAATGGCTTTTCAATTTTTAAATTTGTTCCTCAGTGCTGGAGCTTCTGGTGAAGCTGCTACAAGTTCTGCTGTTGGCATGATTGGGAGTTTTCTTGCAGCTGGAGCTTTGATAGTTGCGCCTGCTGCTGCTGCTTTGATTTGGGTTAGTCAAAAAGATGCATTGAGTAGATAGCCCTAGCAATCACCTATTTATGCCATAGACTGATAAGAATAAGGTTGTTTTCAGCCTGAAAATGTTTATTTAAGAGGGCGAACTTGGTCAATGCCAGTCTAAATTGGGCCAGCATTGTTGGCATAGTTCTTGCTGTATGCGGAGCTGGCTTATATTTTCTTAGATCTTTTAAGCCTGCATTGGCAAGAGATTACGATGTATTCTTTGCCGCTATAGGTTTACTATGTGGCGGAATACTTTTTTTTCAAGGATGGCGTTTGGATCCCATTCTTCAGTTTGGACAGTTTTTGCTTGCTGGAACAACTGTTTTCTTTGCTTACGAAAGTGTTCGACTAAGAGGTATTGCAACAGATCAAGCACGAAGGTCTTCATATTTTGATGATGAGCCTGAGTTGCCAAGATCTTCTAGAGGGGGTTTGTCTAGTGCAGGCTCTGATAGGAATTATGATCAATTTGAGGAATCTCAACCCATAAATAGAAGATTTTCAGGAAGAGAAGATTATCAAGAAGAATATTTGGATGATGACAATTATGGAAGACGTCCATCTAGGGCGGCAATCCCGGAGCAGGCAGTAAGCAGAAGGCCAAGAAATATTAGTTCTTCAGAAAGTAATTCTCTAGGAGCCGAGAGAGAAAGGAGGAGAATGGAACGATTTAATAATCTAGAATCTTCTAAAGATAGAGCCTCAAGCTTTGGAGATAGGCGCACTAGCCGACAAGAAAGTAGGAGAGGAACTCGTCCATCAGCAAGCAGTGAAACATCAAATCGAAGAAGGAATGCAGGCCCTAATAATCCCCCCCAAGCATCATCTTCAAGATTAAATTCTGATAATTTAAATAGGCCTTCTCCTGGATCTAGAAGGGCTTCTAAAGCTAACAATAGTATTGAAGATGCTGCCTTTTCTAGTACTGAAAAAGGTGTAAGTAGATCTAGTAGAAGACCTGCAAAGAATTCTGGTGCAAACCCTGTTAATCAAAGATCATCTTCTAAAAGTTCTTATTCATCGTCCACAAGAAAGTCGAGACCAAGAGATAACAGTTCAAGATTTGATGATTAATCCATAAATTATTATTTACTGATTATTCCAGCCCATTCCAAAAAAGATGTTTTGCTAAGTGCTTCTACTAGTAGGACAGCCATTAGACCGATCATTGCAAATCTCCCATTTATTCTCTCTGCATAGCTACTCCATCCAAATTCTGGTATCTCATTTGTTGTTGCACTTACACTTTCCTCAACAGATGAAGTCGTTTCATAATCACTCTCAGATTGTTTTTCCATCTTTGATGGTTGATTTGTTTCTGTTGTCATTTACTAAGTTTAGGTTTCATTGAACTTATAGTCATTTTTTGGCAATAATCGCCAAGAACCTTCACCATTCAGTTCTAAAACTGATGTATGAAATTCTATTAGACTAGGGCGGTGACCAACACTAATGAATGACAAATCTCTTTTTTCGAGGAGAGCATATAATGATTGTTCAGTTTTTATATCCAAAGCACTTGTAGCTTCATCAAGTACAGCA
>QCID01000016.1 GCA_003216895.1 Prochlorococcus sp. AG-402-K04
AAGGTGACTAAGTGACACGGGGAACTTACGGGGAACAACGCCTTTGAGTAGTGGTCTACGTTTTTACCCTGTGAACTATTCCCACTCAATAGCACCTGCTCAAATTATTGAGTGAGGGAAAGGGATTTGCCCCCCTATTTTATCACGTGGAAGTTACGTGGAAGTGAAATATCGATGAATACAAGGGTTTTTTACGTTGAACTAGATTTAAACATAAATAGTAAATTTTCTTTAAATAATATTTTTTAATTAATTAGGCATTAAATGCCTACACTCTTGGAAGACATCACTATCCTTCATGCCCATTAATGACTGATACATAGTAACATCATTTATTGTCTCTTTTGCAACTTCAACCATAGATTCAATCATATATTTTGCATCATTTGGTGCAATAAAATTTGCCTTATAAGACGCACATGTAGTAAATATCCCCCCCCAAGTATA
Organism: Prochlorococcus sp. AG-402-K04; assembly: GCA_003216895.1. GTDB lineage: Bacteria > Cyanobacteriota > Cyanobacteriia > PCC-6307 > Cyanobiaceae > Prochlorococcus_B. The sequence continues at coordinate 448 of QCID01000016.1, forward strand.
TCCATACCAATAAAGATTTTCTTCTTTATAACTCGTAGCAATTACATGGGAATCAAACGACAAAGAAAGCAGGAGAAATAAGAATAGATTTCTTGTCTTACAGAAGTTCATTTGGTAGTCATTCACTTGACTTATTATCAACTATAAAAGGATTATCTACCCCTAAGTTCGCCATGTATTACAAATTTCTTTAACGTTCTATCTGCATTTTCTATATGGTTCAGATGTAGAGAAAATGAACTATCTACGACTACTTTAAAGAGAAGATGACACGGCAAAGATACGGGGAACTTACTGTTCAAATCCCTGTCACCTTGGCACTTAAATTTCTACTTGGAACTCACGTGGAAGTGGGTTTTTGATTAGTGGACTGGGTTTTACCCCCCCTAAACTATTCCCACTCAATAGTTCCTACCAAAGAATTAAGATATAACTGGGTTCTCAAGGATTACTTGATCGTGACAAACCCATGATAAACTGACAAAGTTCAGAAATGAAAAGCATTAGTTCTAGTCTATGAGTTGATTTTCTGAATAATCGTAGAAAGTTCATTGAAAATATTTATTAATCTTCCTCTATAAGTAGTAAATAATTTTAGAAAGAATTAATAAGGATTCAAATTAATAGTAAAATCGGAAGAATCACAATAGATGAAAGATAAGAGATGGTGGATAGTTCTAGTCAAGAAGGAGAAGGAAAGAAAAAAACTACTGAGATAACAACATTCCCAGTTCCATTTACTTTAGGTGAAATCAAAACCAATAATACTATTAATACCAATGCTTCTTCTAAACCTTCTAAGGAACTAATAATTAATCAAGCATTGAAGTTTCATTCACAAGGGAATATTTCAGAAGCAGCAAGACTTTATCAATATTTCATTAATCAAGGTTGTAATGATCACAGAGTTTTTTCTAATTATGCAGGAATTTTGCAAGGTATTGGCAAATTAGGAGCAGCAGAAATCTCATTACGCAAAGCAATTGAAATTAAACCTGATTTCGCAGAAGCACATTCCAATCTGGGAACCATTTTGAAAGATATTGGCAACTTACAAGAAGCAGAATTATCTACTCGCAAAGCAATTAAACTCAAACCTGATTTTGCAGAGGCGTATTCCAATTTGGGAAATATATTGAAAGATCAGGGCACACTGCAAGAAGCGGAATTATCTACTCGCAAAGCAATTGAACTGAATCCTGATTTCGCTGATGCTCATTTAAATCTTGGAGATATATTATGCAATCTTGGTAAACTGCAAGAAGCGGAATTATCTACTCGCAAAGCAATTGAACTGAATCCTGATTCCGCTGATGCTCATTTAAATCTTGGAAATATATTATGCGATCTTGGTAAATTAAAGGAATTAATTCTTTTATCAAAATCAACACTTAAGTCAAAATCTATTAATGAAGGATATAAGTTAAGTGCATTACTAAGAATCACAATCGCCAATTTGTTAGGAGGAGATTTCTCGGAAACCTATTTGAACATCAATAAAACCAACGAATTAATAAATCAAGGGGTAGTCAATATTCTTAAAGATAAAAGAAATAGAAAACATACATCAACGTTTTCCAAATTTATTACTTCACTCTACCCTCTACTTAAAAAGGAGAATAACAATTCTAATTTAGAGAGAATACCTCACCTCGGAGAAAGTCATTGTCTTTCTTTTTCTCATCAAACTCTATCTATATCCTCACAGATAAAAAAGATCCAACCAGTTTTGATAACAGGTGCAAAAGCGTGGCATTTTGCTAATAACAAATATAACCAATGGAAAGATTCCTTAACCCAACAGATCAAAAACCATACTTATAGTGATGAAGTTTTTATTTCTTTTGGGGAAATTGATTGTAGAAAAGATGAAGGTATACTTGCTTATGCAATTAAAAACAATAAAGATATTTTCGAAGTATGTGAAAATACTATTAATGGTTATCTGGATTATATGGAGGAAATACTATCTCCAAGTTATTCAAGAAGATATTACTTTGGTATCCCAGCACCTACGAAGACAAAACCATTACTTGATGAATCAGATCAAAAAATAATTGAAATAATCAAAAAATATAATTCACTTCTCAAAAAAGAAGTTTTATCTAGGGATTCCTATTTCTTAGATATTTATACTTTGACATCAACTAAAGATGGAGAAAATAATAATCTTTATATGTGCGATACAACCCACCTATCTCCGCAATGTCTCTCTATTTTATTTAACAGTCACCTATACAAACCTGAAAGTGTTAGCCAATAAGTCTCAAGTTGGTAGACATAATTACCTCATTAATTTGTTTCTTCTAAAAAAGCGATCAATCAAGTATTCAAAAGTGTAGAGAAAAACATCTTTCTAGGAGTTCTCTATGGAGAAAGTGACAACATGCCACGTGAAACCTACGTGAAACCGACACATCAAAACCTTTGTTATATCAGCATTAATCTTCCCACGTGAAACATATGTGAAACCATCTTTTTTAATCTATGACTGCGTTCTTGCCCCCTGACCTATTCCCACTCAATAGTGCCTGATGAAATTATTGAGTGATGGACAGGGATTTGCCCCTCTAATTTACCACGTGGAAGTCACGTGGAACTGTTGAATTAGCAAATATTTCCATTAGCAAGGGAGCAAACAATTATTTACCTTTCTTTAACTACGATCGATTTTTACGCCAAAACCCTCAGGTATCTCGTCATTGATATCTTTTAAATCCATCCATTTAGTCTCCTCATCTACAGTCAAGTTTTTAAACTTTCTGACATAGACATCTCCTGCTAGATCGGGATCTTCAACTCCAAAGAAATCGCATATTTCTTCTACTCTTGCCCAATGCTCAATTTCATTCGTTGCTCTTTTGAATTCAGTAATTTCAAATTTCCCTTGTTCTGCCTCACTTAATTTGTTTAAAACTGAGGAAGAAACAGAAACAGTTACACAATCCCTTTTCGAACTATCTTGTCCTTCCAACTCAAGATTTCTTTGATTGAGTTCTTTTAACCAAGTTTCATCCATAATCTTCTATTTTACTTCAATCCACTAAGAGAGTTTATTTGATTCAGGATCTAATGATTTGTAGAACTCGTCAAAGGTCGCCACTTTTTCTTCTTGGATCCTTTGTCTTTGTTCCTATTTTGCAGGTTCTCATCAATTTGTCTTTTTACTAGTGACAAAAGGTTTATGCAGGAGTAGAAAAGAAATAACAGGACAACTCCTCACACAATCGTTCTGTTGTAAAAAAGCACTCAACTTCGCGTAAGTAGGGTGTTTTTTTAATGCCTTATTTTTAAGAATTGGTATATGTGACAGTTGAGGAACTCATCTGCTGACACTTGAGACCCCTGGATGCTTCTAATAAGTTGATTTTGTGAGGAGTTGAGATCCTCCGCAGTGGAAACAAGGAAACACTTGCGACTGATCTTCAAAAAGACCTGCTTTAGGGCAGGTTTTTTTGTATCTATTTAGATTTTCAAAAGCAACAACCTAAACAGATCAATAGAACGGTATTCTCCACAAATTTTTGAGAGTAATTAACCAACTAATCAATTATATTTAAACATTAACTAATTTTTTTAAATGACTGAAGAAAATAAAAAAGACAAAAAAAAGTGCGGTGGAAAAGGCAAAGCGATGTTTGCTTATGGAATTATACAACTAGGTTCTAGTGTTGTTTCTGCTGTCGCACTTGCTGTAATCGCTTTGAGTTTTTGTTCTGTAAAACAAGAATCAAAAGTATTCAACGAATGTGTTGAAGAGGTTCAAGCGACTGGTAAGAGTTCTTCCGATGCAGTTCGCTTCTGCAATGGAGGAAACTAGTGATTCGGTAAAAAAATTTTATTCAACTAATTAATGTATCAACAGAAATGGGGTGACTTAAGTCTCACCCCTTTTTTTATGTCTTTACGTTTTCCAATACGCATTCCACTCATCCTGCAATTCTGTCTGCCATAAAGAGTTATAGAAACCTCTCCACTTTTTTTCTGAATTTGCGTCAGTAGCACTCAAGGAAACCATTAGATCTATTGCTTCCTCTTTAGTGAAAGATTTTCCTTTGTCTGATTTGAATATCATTTTTATACAGTATTCCCAGGAAGTTCCTATTCATTGAATTCATTTTTGTTTTTCACACCAATCGATTCGCTAAATCCTGAGGCAAGTATTCCAGTAGGTATTGCTATGGCAGCAATACCCATAAGAGAAGTTATCGATGCAATTGTTTTTCCAACTGCTGTAACAGGTATTGAATCTCCATAACCAACAGCACTTACAGTTGTAATTGACCACCACAGACATCTTGGAATTGACCCTAACAACTCTGGTTGAATGGAAGATTCAGCAAGATACATACAAGTGCTACTGATCAACAAAAGTAAGACTGTATAAAAAGTCGATATTTGTAATTCTTGACTCTTTGATCGAAGTGCGAAATTAAAGTGATAGATACTTTGCTTAAATTTTTCACTTCTTCCAATCTTCAATATTCTTAAGAGACGAATAACCCTAAGAATTTTTAATTCTGCTCGAACACCTATAAAAGATGGAATGATTGCAATGACATCAATAATTGCCATTGGTGAGACCATATAACGTAAGAATCCCTTCCAACCTTTTCCATACTTTTTATCTAAAGGTGCAACCCATAAACGACAACAATATTCAACACAAAACAACGCACCAATAATCCAATCCAACAGGTCTATCTGATCACCAAACTGATAATCAATTGAATTTTCAGTAACGATAACTGCAAAGAAAATCGAGATAAAAATTGTAACTCCACAGATTTTGTTAAATAGAGAAGTTCTTCCACCTGGAGTGTTATTGATCACCTGCTCATAGATTCTTAATCGTAATTCATTCATCTTTGCCTATTAACTTAAATAGAATTGCTTACAAGTTAGGCAAATCTTGATGAAGTTGCCTATGGATACTTGACGACCTATAAAAGATTTAATAGTATCTCTGTACTAGGACATTTCCTCACACAATCCGTCCTGCTCAAAAAGCATCTATCCAAGGGTCGCGTTTGGAGGGGTGCTTTTTTGATGCCTCGAATTAAAAAGAGAATTATGAATCAACCAGTACGAGAAGCAATCCCAACTCCAACAGGATGGTTGGTATCACCTACTAGAGAATTCTGTATGTTCTTAATTCGTGATCCAAAATCCGAAATGGCATTTCCGAGAGTGTATACACAACTTTGGTATTGCCTTGAAGATGGCACTCCAACCAAATTAAAAAATACAAGAAGAATTGATCTCGAATCTGCTATTGAAACTTGGCATGAACTCTTAACCCAAGATTGGGAACTAATGGAACATCAGATAAATGAAGATGCTGCCTAACCATAATTAACTCTAAATTGTTCAAAAGGCAGACCAGTTTTACCCTCGATTTCTTTTTCTAACGAGATCCACCATTCCTCTTCGTCTAATGAGACGTCATAAAATCTTCTTGCGAAATGTGCGTTTATTTCATCAATACTTTTTACCCCATATTCATCTAATGCTTCTTGCTCTAACTCAAAAACCCCTTCACCATCTTCATCAATAACAACACCTACTTCCCACCAATTTTTACTTTCCCATTCGGGTAGTAAATCAAGTAGTGCTTTTGGAGCAACAAGTTCTACTGACCAATTTCCACCACTTCTAAACCTTTCATTTCCATCTAAATCGTCATCGTTTATGTGATCCAAATAATTGTCTGCTCTCATCCTCTCAACTTGTTCTGGATTGAATTTTTTTATCCAATCTTCTATTTCTTTTTTAGTTTTATACATTTTTCGATCTCCTATTTCAGAAATGGAAGCAACCTACTGAAGGTCGCTGGAAACGAACCAACAATGAGTGCCACTGCTCCAAGAACAACCGCCACGATTGCAGCATCTACTAAAAGATCTTTCCAGTTGTATTTCATCTCAAAGTGACCATTTCTGGAGTAGTGCATTCAGTTGGATATGAGATCACATTCTTTGCTGTAAATCCTGCACCTATCGCAACAAGTCCAATTACAAAGATCCATTTAGATCTCTCACCAGAGAGCAGTCTGTTCATAAAATTGACGTACTGATGTGAAGTTTCCATCAACGATAACAATAATGTTTTTTACCTAATGACCTTTAGAACTTTTAGAAGTATTTGTATTAGTTGCTTCGCACTCCTACTTTTTCTCTACCCTTCAAAAATAGATGCTTTATCGCCTGAGTGGGTTGCAGTTCCAAAGAGTCAGTATGGAGAGCAGTTATGGGATAAGAACAGCGTGCAAAAAAATCAAGATGGATCCATACGAGTATTCAGTAAATTTATTCCTAAAAGCACTACTGACATTACCCAAGACATTCTGTATACGATGGATGTCAACTGTGCGGAAAATTCTTTTAGAGATGTTGCAGTAGGAGCAAAGGAATTTAATGAGTTCAAGAATCAAGATTCTGAATGGAAAGATCCCAATGGAGATAAATTGATTTTGGGTGTTATCGATCAGGTTTGTGCTTTTGGAAATTAGATGCAAAAGAAGACTACAAACGTCTAACAAATTGCGATCATACTGCGACGATATGCCTAATACGCACCTTTTCTCATCACTTAAAATCCCCTTGCCTGATTAGATTGGTGGAGTTAATTCAAGAACTAATTTGAAAAGTGCGACTAAAATGTTTTCACAAGGTCTCTGTATTGATAGTCAATTAGAAGAATATTAATAGTCTAAATCTCAAAGATGGGTATCAAGAAACAACATAGTTCTCAAATACGTTTTCTCTACATTTTCTCTACGGTTAAGGTGTAGAGAAAATGAACTATCTACGATGTCTTTACAGAGAAGGCGACAAGGTGACACGTGGAACTTGCGTGGAACTTACTGTTCAAATCCCTGTCACCTTGGCACTTAAATTTCTACGTGGAACTCACGTGGAACAAGCACTTTGAGTGGTGGACTGGGTTTGACTGCCCTAAACTATTCCCATTCAATAGTGCCTGGAGGTTTACTTGTTATATCCAAAACAACTCTATTAACTCCCTCAACTTCGTTAACTATCCGGTTAGAAATTTTCTCTAGAACTGCATAAGGCAAGCGAGACCAATCGGCGGTCATTCCATCTTCACTTGAAACACAACGAAGAACAATTGGCCACGCATATGTTCTTTGATCTCCCATTACTCCAACTGAATAAACAGGTAACAAAACAGCAAAAGCTTGCCAAATCTCGTTATACAAACCTGCATTATTCACCTCCTCTCGCACAATTAAATCTGCATCCCTTAAACAATTTAATTTTTCATGAGTAACCTCTCCTAAAATTCTGATAGCCAATCCTGGACCAGGAAATGGATGTCTTCGAACAATCTCATCTGGTAAGCCAAGTGATTTACCAACTTTTCTAACTTCATCTTTAAATAAACGTCTCAAGGGCTCTACCAATTTAAATTGTAAATCTTTTGGCAAGCCTCCAACATTGTGATGACTTTTTATTTTTACCGCTATTCTGTCTCCAGTTTTCGGATCAATATTTGTTCCAGAACTTTCGATTACATCTGGATATAGCGTACCTTGAGCCAAGTAATCAAAAGGACCCAATCGAAGACTCTCTTCTTCAAAAACTCTAATAAATTCTCTACCTATAATTTTACGCTTTTGTTCAGGATCAGTGATGCCTTTTAATTCTGAAATAAATCTCTCTCTAGCATTAATATATTCAACATTAATATTGAACTTTTCATCAAAAAAAGACATCAAAAATTCTGGCTCCCCTTTTCTCATAAAACCTTGATCAATAAACATGCATGTCAATTGAGGACCAATTGCTTTGTTTAATAAAAATGCAAGAGTTGATGAATCAACACCACCCGATAGAGCCAATAAAACTTTTTTATCTCCTACCTGTTCTTTTACTTGTGAAACAGCTTCATCTATGAATAAATTTGTTGTCCAGTCAGGCTCACATGAACATATATGGTATACAAAATTTCTGATTATAATCATTCCTTGAGTGGAATGTACAACTTCGGGGTGAAATTGCACTCCATAAAAGCTCTTTTCGTGGCAAGCAATAGCTGCTTCCAAAGTATTAGAAGTATGAGCTAAACGAACAAACCCCATGGGTAATTCCTGAACTGAATCCCCGTGGCTCATCCACATTGTTGAGCCACTCACAACATTAGTTAACAAAGCTGTTGGATCATCAACTTCTACCGGAGCCTTCCCATATTCAGCTTTGCCGGTAGCAGGTTTTACTGATCCCCCTAACTGATGAACCATTAATTGCATTCCATAACAAACACCAAGTACAGGAACACCTAATTTAAATATTTCTGGATCACAATAAGGAGCACCTTTTTCATAAACAGACCCAGGGCCTCCGCTTAAAATTATCCCTTTAGGTTTAAGAGCACGTAATTGATCTGCAGATGTTGTGTAACTCATAACTAATGAATAAACCTCTGTCTCTCTAATCCTTCGAGCAATTAATTCTGAATATTGAGAACCAAAATCGAGAATTACGATTGCTGGATTACGTTTTTCCTCTGAAATCATTGAAACCATATCAACCTGATGAATCGTTATAAAACATTCTTATCAAATAGAATAATTAAGAGCATAGGAATATGCGTATCACTTAAGAATTAACCCTAAAGAATTTATTTGTTTCACACCATCAAAACCAGCCCAACGAATTTGCCTTTGACGATCAAATAAGGCAGATCCAATATTCATCGATGAAGACAAATATCGATTCACATAACTACGACTTTTAATTTCAATTTCATTAGCCATCCTGCCCCAAATCAAAGATACCGCCTCTGAGTTGAGTGCTTCAAGTGTTAATAAAGCATTTTCCACCGATGTTGATTTACTGATTAATTGAATCAAATCAAAAGATATCCCTTCTCTAACTGCAAGTGAAGTAAGAATTTCAATTCTTCCATCGGCGAGATGATGATGGGTATGAAAAATGCCTCCAGAGAGTTTTACCAGCTTTCCATGATAACCAAATAACAAAAGTTTTTTGACACCATTTTCTGCGGCTGATACCAGAAGAGGGCCTAACCAATTACCCGTTTTAATAATTTGATTTGCTGGAAGTCCAAATTTCAGTGCTAAATCCATTCCATTTTCACCAATCACAAAAGTAAGACATCCATCAAATGTTGATTGAGAGCAAATCCTCTGAAGAATCTCTTTGCAGTTTTTCAACTGATCAGGAGAGGCACTTATTTGTACCTCAGCCTGTGTTCCAATGAGGGACAATCCATCTACAACTCCAAATGCTTCGTTACTTGTCTTTAAAGCACGATCTTTACCTTCTGGTAAAACGATTTCTAATTTGATGGAACTGCCTTTGGGTAAGAGGGGATAAAGGTTTGTACATAACAAATCACGCGCGAACTTAGATATGCATGGCTGACCAGTTGATTCAAATTTACCTACTCCATAACCAGCATGGAAATCAAGCCAATTGGGAAAACCATTTTCAACTATCTTTCCAGATTGAAAACTTACCTTATTGAATTGAATATAGGCCCAGATTTCTAATCCTCTTGTGATGTCAAGCGGCAATCCAGACTGACAATGACTTACTGCTAATGATCTCTCACCATTATCAAGTAACGCAGCAGAAAAGACAGGAACCCTAATTGATTCTTTTTGATTTGGAAGATCAATTATCTCAATATCTTTAAATTTATTTCCAATAAGAATATTCGTTGCAGACTTTGCAGCCGCAACTACCCAAACAGGAAGGGTGTAATCATTCAAATCATTGGAAGAGCTGACGATAGAGGAAATTCCCTAAATAATTTTTTAAAATAATAATAATCTAGATTTAAATAAGTAAATGCAAGACAAACTCAATCTAATGATTCCTGGACCTACTCCGGTGCCAGAAACTGTTTTGAGTTGCATGAGCAAACACCCCATAGGTCATAGAAGCGGAGAATTTCAAAATATTGTTCAAAAAACAACTGAACAACTCAAGTGGCTTCACCAAACAACTGCTGACATCCTAACAATTACAGGAAGTGGAACAGCCGCAATGGAGGCAGGGATAATAAATACATTAAGCAAAGGTGATCAAGTCATTTGTGGAGATAATGGGAAATTTGGTGAAAGATGGGTAAAAGTCGCAAAAGCATATGGGCTAGATGTCAAAGTTGTAAAAGCAGATTGGGGGCAGCCTCTTGATCCAAATAAATTCAGGAAGATTCTTGAAGAGGACACTAATAAAACAATTAAAGCAGTAATTTTAACTCACTCAGAAACTTCAACAGGAGTGATTAATGATCTTAAAACTATTAATAACGCAGTAAAAAACCATGAGAAAGCGATTACTATTGCTGATTGTGTAACAAGTTTAGGTGCATTTAATATCCCAATGGATGAATGGGGAGTCGACGTAATAGCTTCAGGCTCGCAAAAAGGTTATATGATTCCACCTGGGCTTAGTTTTGTTGCTATGAGCAAAAGAGCATGGGAGGCAAATGATCAATCAAATTTGCCTAAATTTTATTTAGATTTAAAACAATATTTAAAGACAGTTAATAAAAATAGCAATCCTTTTACACCCGCAATAAATTTATACTTTGCTTTGGAGGCATCACTAACAATGATGCAACAAGAAGGATTAAATAATATATTTGATCGTCATGCTCGTCATCAAAAAGCAACGCAAGAAGGAATAAAAGCAATGGGTTTAAAATTATTCACACAAGAGAGTTTTGGGAGTCCAGCAATCACTGCTGTTGAGCCAGAGAATATAGATGCAGAAAGTATAAGAAAAGCAATAAAAAGTGACTTCGACATACTCCTTGCTGGAGGACAAGATCACTTAAAGGGTAAAATTTTTAGGATTGGTCATTTAGGATTTGTAAATGATAGAGACATTATCAGTGTCATATCAGCTTTAGAAAGCACTCTCTCTAAAATGGGAAAACTAAATGTACCAATTGGCCAAGGCATTGCAAAAACAATTTCAGTCTTAAATAAGGAATAGTATTTAAAAAATCTATATAATAACTATTTAGTTTTAATTAAATGAAGCACTTGAGGACCAACTCCACCAGCTCTTCTCTCTTTATCAAGTGCTTTCAAAATAAAGCCAGCACATAATTGCAAATCTCCTTCATCAGCATGCTCTAATGCATTCTTAAAAAAATAACCAGCCTCTTTTAAAAATGCTTGTTTTTTTACTTGTACTTCATTCATTATTAAATTGGTAAGTACAAAAAGTTTTGTTGAATCACTATATCAAAAGATAGATAATTTAGTAATATTCGAAAATAAATGATATGTAATTTTAAAAATTGTATTCAGCAATTGATGAATGCAATTTTTTTCAAGTCAAATTCAAAAAATTAGCTAATAAGAAGGGGCTACTAACAAAAACTAAAGCTAGACAGAAGAAAGAAAAATAGATAATTTAAAAATGACAACTCTCTTAAAATCATGACAATTAAGATAAAGCAAAACTTCTTACCAATTTCAATAATATGTTTACTCTGCAGCTCTACTTTAGGATTAAAAATTAATGCAGCAGTCACTAACGGAGCAGACATATATTGCTTTATGAGGAATGGGGGCAATACACATGAACCCAGCTGGCAAGCAGCCTATCAATTTATAAAAAATAAAAAACAAGGTTTATTCAAAACTTCTCCAAAACAAGCTGCTTCGTTAATTGTTGAAGAAGTAGTTCAAGATCCTACAAAATATGAAGATTGCATTAATTATTTGGGTGATCTATACACAGGCAACTCAAGTACAATGGGCCTTAGTAACGATAAAGAATTAGAAGGGGAAGTAAATTCATTAAACGAAAGTACAGAAAAAAGTCCTAAAGGCACATATATAGATCGTTATGATGATTAATATAGTTAAATTTATATAAATACAAAAAGCTTCTAGCTAATACGAAATCAATTCAAAGATAAATCTAATAAAATCTAAAAATGCTATTTTGGATACATTGACTTATTGGTCTATCAAGGCAAAATTCATTTAGTTAAATAATACGTATGCACAATAGGGACGCGGTTTTCTTGGAGGATCTCTGCCCAAAGCTACGTGACAGAAGATGGCGAAAATCATTACATGAATACACATGTAAAAGTTGCATATATTGTGGGAAAAACTCAGAATCCATTGATCATGTCTTACCTCGAAGTAAAGGTGGATTAAGTATCACTGAAAACTGTGTACCTGCCTGCCTCTCATGCAATGGAAGCAAAACTGACAAAGATGCTTTTGAATGGTATAGAAAACAACGTTTTTACGACCCAAGACGTTCTATGGCTCTACGAGCATGGACAGAGGGAGACATACGTTTAGCTCTTAGACTTCTAAAGTGGGCCCAACCTAAACAGAGAGAAAGTTTTGAAGGCTCAAAATCTCTATTAAACAAAGATTACTCTTGGCAAACAGCGTAAAATCCTACCAAACCTGACAGGCATGAGAAGAATTATATTTTTCACATATTGAAGCTAAATTAGTAGACTTCTCTGGAAGAGCGATGATACAAAGAAGGAAGAAAATTGAGGCAAGCAAAGGTTGCATTAAATTTTGATTTTTCTTTTTTACAGATAATCTTTTATTTTTACTGAATTTGCTGGCACCATTAATGGAATTTAGACTAGGCTTTAAACAAGAATCAATCATAGCTAAATAATCAACATAATACATTTGTACTAATGATTCAGGATATTGTCAAGCAATTGGAGCCTCTGCCATCTAAATCAAAATTAATAATCTTTGGTGGCGGATATAGTGGTCAAAGAATCGCAAGTGTAGGAAGATATTTAGGGACAAATGTTGTGTGCAGCAGAAGGCAAGAAGATAGCAAAGGAGCTGATTTCATTTTTAACGCCGATAACGAAATCTCTAAGGAAATTTTCGACGGAGCAACACATGTTTTAAGTTGTATTCCTCCTTTATTAAGCGGAGAAGACCTTGTACTGAAAAAACTCAAGACTCAATTACTAAATTTAAAAAATTTAAAATGGGTTGGTTACTTATCAACTACTGGTGTATACGGAGACAAAAAAGGAGAATGGGTTAATGAGAAAATGTCTCCTAATCCTCAACAAGAAAGAAGCATTCGCAGATTAGCCTGTGAAAAAGAATGGTTAGAAACAAAACTTCCTGTTCAAATACTTAGATTGCCAGGTATTTATGGACCTGGAAGATCTGCATTTGAAAGCCTTTCGAAAGGAACAGTAAAAATGGTAGACAAGCCTGGCCAAGTTTTTTCAAGAGTTCATGTTGATGATATTGCCGGGGCTGCCTTTTTTTTAATTAATCTCTATTCAGAAGGAAAGAATCCATCAGTCGTGAACATAGCTGATAACTTACCTAGCAATAATCTTGAAGTTATTGCGTTCGCAGCAAAAATAGCTCAAAAATCTCTACCATCAACAATACCTTTTGAAATTGCAAAAAAAACAATGAGCCCAATGGCATTATCTTTTTGGCAAGAGAATCGAAAAGTTGATAACAAGTTATTGTGCAAAACACTTGGCTATTCTTTAATTTATCCAGATTTTAAATCCGGATTAAAAAATTGTTTCTCAAAATTAAAAATGAATCAATAGCTTTATTTACCAGATTATCTTTATTCACTGTTCTTTTAATAAACTTGAGTAAGGTTAATGGATAATTACACCATAGTAGTGTCAATCAAATATCATAAATCTTACTCAAATTGATAAGCCAACCATTAATAAAGGCTTTGTATGAGCCAAAGAAAATTAAAATCACAAAAAACATCAAAAATGAAAGAATTTCAAAAATCAAAAGATAATAAAAATAAAATTATCATTTCATTAGGAGATCCTGCAGGAATAGGGACTGAAATTACATTAAAAGCTCTTGGGTCTAATTACTTAAATAAACACATACAGCCTTTACTGGTAGGATGCAAAAAAAATATTTATAACACCTATTTAAAGTTAATTCAATATGGAGTAAATAATATTCCGGACCCAAATAAGCTTGATATTGTAGATATCCCATTAGACAAAAAAGTTATTCCTGGAATAGCTGATTCATACTCTGGCTCTGCAAGCTTCAAATGGCTTTTGAATGCAACTAATATACTTTTAGAAGGGAAAGCCAATGCTCTCGTTACAGCACCTATTTCAAAAATTGCTTGGTATAAAGCTGGTCATGAATTTGCAGGACAAACTGAATTATTAGGCAAATTAACTAATAGAAAAACATCTATGCTTTTTACCGCAATATCACCAAATAATGGATGGAGATTTAATACTTTATTAGCTACAACACATATACCTCTTCATAAAATAAATGATATTTTAACCAAAGATTTGATTCGACATAAGTTAGATACCTTATTAGATTTCTGTCGGAAGTTCAAAGAGAAACCATTAATACAAATAGCCGGCTTAAATCCACATGCTGGAGAAGAAGGAAAAATTGGACTAGAAGAACAAAACTTAATTATTCCTATTTTAAATGAATGGAATTTAGATAATCCAACTATCAAAATTAGTGGTCCCATTCCTCCGGATACTTGCTGGATTTCATCAGCAAATGCATGGAAAAGCTCTTCCAATGAAAATAATGCCCCTGATGGAATACTTGCTCTATATCACGATCAAGGTCTCATACCTGTAAAACTGATTGCCTTTGATGAAGCTGTTAATACCACTCTTGGGCTGCCTTTTGTTAGAACATCACCTGACCATGGCACTGCTCTTGATATTGCTGGCAAGTTCAAGGCAAGAGAAAAAAGTATGATTGCTGCAATTAATAATGCTTGGCTTCTTTCACAGTAAATAAAAACTTTTAGACAGGTTTTAATCTCATTAGCACTTGGCCAAACTCAACTGGTGTTCCATTCTCAACAAGAATTTCAATTACTTCTCCACTTACCTCTGACTCTAACTCATTCATTAATTTCATTGCCTCAAGAATACAAACGGCTTGGCCGACGCTGATTCTCGATCCAATGTCCACGAAAGGGGGCTCCTCTGGCCCAGGTGCGCGATAAAAGGTCCCAACCATAGGAGCTGTTACTTCAACCAAATCAGAGCGTGATCCTGGGACTGACGGAGGAGGTGTACTTGATACTGGAGAAGCCTCGATTTTACGTTGAGGTGGTGGATCAATCTCTTCTGAAATAATTTTCTTTTGTGAAGCTATTGAATCTGAAGGAGACCCAAGATTACGTTTCACTTCCAAGCAAAAATCTTCTCCCTCGAGCCGAAACTCTTGAATATCGCTCTCAGCTAAAGTTGCTAACAAGCGATGAAGCTCTTCGTGATCAAGATTCATAGTCATTGTGTTTCTCGGCCTAGATAACTGTCATTTCGAGTATCTACTCGGATTTTCTCACCAATTGAAATAAATAATGGGACCATTACTTGAGCTCCTGTTTCCAAGATTGCAGGTTTTGTCCCTCCCGAAGCAGTGTCACCTTTGACGCCAGGATCAGTTTCTTTTATTTCTAAAACAACTGAGTTGGGCAATTCAACTTCAAGTGGTTTTTCATTCCAAGACACTACATTAACCTCCATCCCTTCTTTTAAATACTTCCTGCTTTCACCAATTTGTTTTGCTGTTAATCGTGTTTCTTCATAAGAAGTCATATCCATAAATACAAAATCATCTCCATCCATGTATGTGTGTTGCAACTTTGATTTCTCCAAAAGAGCTTGTGGAACCATTTCCCCAGCTCTAAAAGTCTTTTCGACAACACTGCCGCTCACAACAGCTTTTAATTTAGTTCTAACAAACGCAGAACCCTTGCCAGGCTTGACATGTAGAAATTCAATAACACGCCAAACTGCACCGTCTAACTCGATCGTAGTGCCAGTGCGAAAGTCGTTACTTGAAATCATTCACACAAAAGATACCAATCGATCATAAGTCTGTGCCAAAGTCATGCAAAACATAGAATTAACATGGCAAAAAAGATTTGCATTCTTGCCCTTATAACAATCATATTTTCTTTGAGCTCTCCATGGATTGACCCTGCTGTTGCAAGCCTTCCAAATGGTAACCGGCTAAAAGATCCTTATGCAATATTAAGAAATTCCTTACCTATTGACCAAAAAGAATTACGTGAATTACAAAACAAACTGGAAGATACAAGCGATGATCTTCGTGGAAGTAGATGGTCAGCCATCAGCAAAGCCACCTCAAGAAGTCAATTTTTAGTAAGTAATAAAAAAAATCAAATTCTTGATGCAATACCATTAGAAAACAAAGAAAAAGCAGTTAATCTACTCTCTAATTTAAATGAAGAGCTTGATGAATTAAGACAAATAGCAAACGAAAAAAATAAAGACTCATTTCTTGAAATCAGACGTCAAAGTTTAAAAACAATTGATGATATAGAGTCTCTTTTAATTACTAATAATTTTCCATATAAAATACCCAGTGAATATGACAATTTACCAAGACTCTTAGGAAGAGCTAATGTAGAAATAAAAACATCAAAAGGAAATATGAATGCAATTATTGATGGTTATAATGCTCCTCTCACAGCTGGTGCATTTGTAGATCTTTCTTTGAAAGGTTTTTACGATGGTTTACCAATTAATAGAGCTGAAGAGTTTTTTATTCTTCAGACTGGAGATCCTAAAGGAGAAGCGATTGGCTATGTAGACCCTGATAATAATGAATTAAGAAAAGTTCCATTAGAAATACGAACACCCAATTTTGAAGAAACACTCTATGGCGAAACTTTTGAGGAAGTTGGTCTTTACACTGAAACCCCAGTTCTTCCATTTGCAACTTTAGGAACTCTTGGCTGGGCTCACTCTGATTCAGATTTAAATGATGGTTCATCACAATTTTTCTTCTTCTTATATGAAGCTGAATTAAATCCAGCTGGACGTAATCTTATTGATGGTAGAAACGCAGCTTTTGGCTATGTAATAGAAGGTTCTGAAATATTAAATAAACTTGGAGTAGAAGATAAAATTATCTCAATTAAAGTATTAAATGGCTCAGAAAATCTTAAACTGAAAGCTTAAATTGTAAATAAAATGACAACTACAATTAAAGATTTAGGTGAAATAGAATTACTGAATCGTTTAAAAAAATACATGCGATATGGACAGATAGATGATGATCTAGCAGAAATAAAGACACTCAATAAAAGCTTATTGATTAATACTGATTTACTTGTAGAAAAAATTCATTTTTCTGAAAAAATATCTAACGCGAAAGATATTGGCTGGAAATGTCTTACTACAAATATTTCTGATCTGATTTGCAGCGGTTCAGAAAATATAATTTCTTTTACTGTTGGGCTTGTTTTACCATCACACACACATTGGGAATGGGTTGAAAACCTATATGAAGGGATGTGGGAAGCAATGCAAGAATTTGGAGGAGAAATAATTGGTGGAGATTGCTCTTGTGGAGATACAAAAATGGTTTCAATTACGGCAATTGGAGAAAAGAAACAGCCCAGACTGCATAGAGGAAATGCCATACCAGGAGATTATATTGTTAGCACTGGATTCCATGGATTGAGTAGATTAGGCTTAGCTTTATTAACATCCGAGAAACTTCCAAGTGAAGTCCAACTAAGTAGTCAGCTTACCAATAAAGCTATCAGCACACATAAACGTCCATATCCAGCTATCAAAGCACTAAAAGCACTAAAAGAGTGCAAACCTAGATCAACGAGCTGGAGAGCCGCAGGAACTGACAGCAGCGATGGACTTATTGAATCAATTAGAGGAATTTGCCAAAGCAGTAATTGCCAAGCAGTTTTATCAAAAACTTCTATTCTCAAGGATCCTGACTGGCCAGAAGATTCAATGTGGGACGAATGGATCCTAAATGGGGGAGAGGATTATGAATTGATACTGACTCTTCCTAGAGAGTGGGCAGAAGCTTTATCAAAAGAATTAAAATCTGCCCAAATTATTGGGTTTATAAAAGAAGGTAAACCCAATATTTTCTGGGACAACTTAGAACCTATTAATATTGAGAAATCAAATCTATTTCAACATTTTTAACAACAAAAAGTATTATTATTTCCATTTTTGGGCAACAATTTCAGCCAAGTCAACGACCCTTTGGCTATAACCCCACTCATTGTCATACCAAGCTAAAACTTTCACCATATTGTCATCGATACACATTGTTAAAGCTTCATCAACAATTGTTGATTCATTAGTTCCTGCGTAATCAGTAGAAACGAGAGGCAAGTCACCATATTTGATGATTCCTTTCATTTCGCCCTGTGAAGCAGTTTTCAGTAATGAATTTACTTCTTCAGCACTAGTTTTACGACTTGATTCAAAAACTAAATCAACTGCAGAAACATTTGGAGTAGGTACTCGCATCGCAATACCAGTTAGTTTCCCTTTCATTTGTGGATAAACAAGAGCAACAGCTTTTGCAGCTCCAGTTGAAGTAGGAACCAAATTCATTGCAGCCGCTCTTGCACGACGTAAATCTCGATGAGCATTATCGAGTATTCTTTGATCTCCCGTATAACTATGAATCGTGGTCATTAGACCTTTATTAATCCCTAACTTTTGATCTAAAACTTTTACAATTGGAGCTAAACAATTTGTAGTACAACTTGCATTGCTAAGGATATCAAAATCTTCATGAGAGTAAGTATCAGCATTAACGCCAACCACATAAGTACCTACACCATCTCCCTTACCAGGTGCCGTCAGAATGACCTTCTTGGCTCCAACTTGTAAATGCTTACTAGCACCAACATCTGTATTAAATACACCAGTTGACTCAATTACTAAATCAATTCCCCACTCTTTCCAAGGAAGATTTAACGGGTTTCTATCTGAATAACATTTGATTGTTTTACCATTAATTTGAAATGTATCGTCAGTATGCGAGATTTCTGCATCTTGAATAGCACCTAAAATAGAGTCATACTTTAGTAAGTGCGCACAAGTTTTTGGATCAGAAGTGACGTTAATACCGACCACCTCAATATTTGTATTAGCACCCCTACTAAGCCAACAACGCATAAAATTGCGTCCAATTCTTCCGAATCCATTAATCGCAACACGCAAAGTCATTTCAAAAACGGTAAAACCGCATAAGCTACTGGCCGCTGATCATACAGAACGATGATCATTTTCTGTGCATTTTGAAAAATAATGGAAGCGTTACAGACATAAAAAGTACAAAAACTCTCTAATTCTTTAAAAAATGTGCCTTTAGAAGGATGAAGAGTTATCTTTCACTCGACACTGAAGCGAAATTGAAGAAGTTACAAGAGTTACCACCTCATATTCACTTTATCGGAATCGGAGGTATTGGTATGTCAGCTCTAGCAATGATTCTAGCTAAAAACGGATATTCAATATCTGGCTCTGACCAAAAAAAAAGCTCAACATTAAATGAATTAGCAAAAAATCAAGTCCACATTTTTCTCACTCAAGAAGAATCAAATATTGACGAAATTCTTAAAATTCATGGGAAAAATATTTTAGTTGTTAAAAGTTCAGCAATACGCGAAAATAATGTAGAACTTTGTTATGCAAAAAAATATAATTTAACAATCAATCATCGTTCTGAAATACTAGCATTTTTAATCGAACAAAAGAGATCAATTATTGTGTCAGGATCTCATGGTAAAACGACGACAAGTACTTACATTACAACATTACTTTCTTATGCGAATAGGAATCCAACAGCTATTATTGGTGGAATAGTACCACTTTACAAAAAAAACTATAACTTCAGTGATAGTGACTTATTAATCGCAGAAGCAGATGAGTCAGACGGATCATTAGTGAAATTTAGTCCGAACATCGGAGTAATTACTAATCTAGAACTTGAACATGTTGACCATTATAAAAATCTAGAAGATTTAATAAAGACCATGAAAAAATTTGCTCAAAAATGTGAATGCTTGATTACCAATTTTGACTGTGCAAATCTTAAAAATAATATACAAGGTTCTAAATGGTTTTCAATTCAAAAAATTAGTAATATAGATTTCTCACTTATTCCAATAGAATCTAATGGATGTGAAATTATTGCCGAATATTATGAAAAAGAAAAATTTATTGATGTCATAAAAGTTCCTGTTCCTGGAATACACAATTTAAGTAATACTATAGCTGCTATAGCTGCATGTAGACAAGCTAGAATTTTATTTAAAGATCTAAAAAAAGGAATTGAGAATTTGGAACTTCCTTCAAGAAGATTTGAATATAAAGGATTATGGAAAAACAGATTGATAGTTGAAGATTATGCTCATCATCCTAGTGAGATTGATGCTGCAATATCAATTGCCTCTACTATTATTAAAACAAAAAATAATCTTTCAAAAATATCACCTAAAAGATTAGTTACGATATTTCAACCGCATCGTTATAGTAGAACAAAAGAATTTGAAAAAGAATTTGCAAAAAGTCTAAGTAAATCCGATTTAGTATTCATTGCTCCAATTTACTCTGCTGGTGAAGATGAAATTAAAGGAATAAATAATAAGACTATTGGATATGAATTAAAAAAATTAAAACCTAATCTAGAAATATATACTCCAGATCATAACAAAAAATTAATAAAGCTAATCAAAGAACATACAATAGAAAAAGACTTGATTTTAATTATGGGCGCAGGAGATATTAATATAATATGTGAAAATTTATTTTTAGATTTAATCAATCATGAATCGATCAGCGGTACGTTAGCCGCTTAATCAATGAATTCTATTCACTTAGAAAAAAATATTTCCTTATCAAATTTTACTACTTGGAGAATTGGTGGTCCTGCAGAATGGATAGCTCAACCAAAAAATATTGAAGAAATTAAATATTTAATTAATTGGACAAATCAGAAAAAAATTCCCTGCAATATTCTTGGTGCCGGATCAAATCTTTTAATAAATGACAAAGGAATTAAAGGTTTAAGCCTATGTATGCGAAATTTCAAAGGAATTGAAATAGATAAAAGTCATGGAATTATTGAGGTCCTTAGCGGTGAAATGCTTCCAACTTTGGCCAGAAAAGCAGCTGCCATTGGACTTCATGGACTCGAATGGGCTGTCGGAATACCAGGAACCATTGGAGGAGCAGTAGTTATGAATGCGGGAGCGCAAGAACATTGCATATCTGACTATCTCCAAAGTATTACAACGCTATCTTTGACAGGTGAATACAAAATCATCAAAAGAAAAGATCTCAAGTTTGGATACCGATACAGTCTTCTTCAAAATGAAAAGTTAATTGTCGTATCTGCTCGACTAAAGCTGGCATCAGGTCATGCAGAAAAAATTAGACAGGTCACAAATGCCAACCTAAATCATAGATTAAGAACTCAACCTTATAAAGACCAAACTTGCGGTAGTGTTTTTCGTAATCCTGAACCTTTGAAAGCTGCAAAATTAATTGAGGAGCTTGGTTTAAAAGGATTTCGTTTTGGTGGAGCTGAAGTATCAAAAGTACATTCAAATTTTATAATTAACGCAAACAATGCTTCCTCTTATGACGTAAGAGAGTTAATTAAATATATCCAAAAAAGAGTTTTTAATTCTTATGGAATCTTGTTAGAAACAGAAGTCAAACAATGTGGCTTTTAAAATTAAACCCTAATATCAATAACAATAGGAAATTCTCATGGCTGGATTCGGACTACCAAACTTTGGACAACTCACTGAAGCTTTTAAAAAAGCACAACAAATTCAGCAAAATGCTCAAAAACTACAAGAAGAGCTTGAGGTTATGGAAATAGAGGGAACAAATAATGACAATCGAGCAAAAATATGGATGTCAGGGAATCAAAAACCTTTACGAGTAGAAATTGACCCATCTCTTCTTTCTGAAGAAAAAGCAATAATCGAAAACGCCATACTTGACGCGATGCAATCTGCTCACGAAGTTTCAACTTCTACGATGAAAGAGCGAATGGAAGATTTAACCGGTGGATTCAAACTTAATCTGCCCGGTATGGGAGAGGAAAATTAATCATTTCCTCAAGGGTCTCACGATAAAAAGGATATCTTTCAAGGTTTTTATCAATTACACAACCAGGCTCATCTCTATGCAAACAATTACGGAACTTACATTGTGACTTAGTTAATTGCATTTGAAACTCTGGGAACAAAGCAGCAAAGGTAGATGGCTCACAAATTATTTCTGGACGATTAAACCCTGGGGTATCAGCAAGCAGTGATCCTTTTCCAATTGCAAAAAGTTCAACATGTCTTGTTGTATGTGTACCTCTCTTTAATTTTTTTGAAACAGATGAAGTAGGCAATGAAATAGTTGGGATTAAATGATTAATTAAACTTGTCTTTCCTACTCCAGAGGGACCAGCAAGTACAGTTAATTTTGTTTGTCTAAATCGCTCAATTAATAAATCGATGCCCTGAGAATTCTTTGCAGATACTGGTATGCAATCATAACCCCAACGTTTTAATTTATTTACATATATGAGCAAATCGTCCTTAGTAATTAAATCTATTTTAGTTAAAACTATCAAAGGTTGTATGTTTGCACATTCAGCTGTCAATAAAAAACGACTGGCTTGTTCCATATCCAATAAAGGCTCATCAACTGAGATGCAAATAGAGACTAATGTAACGTTTGCGACAGCTGGTCGTTTTAAAAAACTTATACGCGGCTCAACCTCAGAAATTACAGCTCGTTTATTTTTATAATCAATACATTCAATAAAAACTTTATCGCCTACATCGATAAATAAACCTTGATAATCTAACTTAGCTCTTCGTGTACAAAGCAATTTAATTTTTTCGGAAAATTGATGCGATGAATCTTCTTTTAAATCTTGATAATCAACCTCTACAATTAAAAAATTTGCCTTAAGTGCAACAACGATACCTTTTAAACTATTAGGTTTATTTTTGTTCACTCGATATTATCAAAGTTACTTTTTTAAAATCTTTATAAAGTATATTTACTTTGTATTCCTTATCTTGTAATCCCTCTATAACACTAGTTTCTGATTCGCCTACGTCTATATCTACTTTTAAAGTATCATTTGAGGATAAGTTTTCTAAAACCAAGCAGCATTTAACAAAATTAAGTGGGCAAACAAGGCCTCGCAAGTCTAAATAATTATCAGTTACTATCTTTTCTGACACTATTTTTGTCCAAACAATCTACTAAACAGACCACTTTTATGATGGTGATGTTGAGTACCACGAGCGGAATAATGACCAGCTAATTGTTCTAACAAGTTTCTTTCAGAATCTGATAATTTTGTAGGTAATTTAATCTTTACTGAGACTTGATGATTTCCTCTTGCTACTGGATTACCAAGTTTAGGTACTCCCTTGTTTTCTAAATTCAAAATAGAATTGGGTTGTGTTCCTATTGGAATTTGTAATTTAGTAGGGCCATCTACAGTATCTATTTCGATAGTATCTCCTAATATTGCCTGAAGATAACTAATATTTACCTCAGATAAAATAGTCAATCCATCTCTTTTAAGATTTGAATGATTTTTAACTTTTAGAAATACATATAAATCTCCAGATGGACCACCTTTTAATCCAGCGTTGCCTTCTCCTGAAACTCTTAATCGTGTTCCGCTATCAACTCCAGCAGGAATATTAATTTTTAATTTTTTTCTTACTTGTTTAACCCCTT
>QCID01000017.1 GCA_003216895.1 Prochlorococcus sp. AG-402-K04
AGCTCAGGCTTTTTTAGAGAGCGAAGCTAGAAGAGATAAGGATAAAGAAGCAGCAATAGAAGTTCAACGTGAAAAAGATAAGGACTTAAAATATGTACCTGTCTACATGAGTCCGTTAGAGGGACGTGAAACACCTCCAATAGGTTCAGTTCAATATGAAGAGATCCTTGAGGAATTAGGAAAAGATAAAGATGAAGTACTTGATGACAATTTTGATTACACAGATTATTTGGCTTCTACAGGGCAAATAGTTTTTGCAGATTATGATCCACGAGCTGATAAGTATGCCGATAACGAGAAATATCAAGCAGCATCTACTAGCCTAATAGCTCAGCCTTTTCATGCCCAAGCCGAAAAAGATAAAGAACACGCATTCGATGCTTACGACAAGATAATAGAGCCAATCTATTTGGACATTCCTCCATCTACAATGCCAGAGAAAGGAACACTTGCTTATCAACAACTTTTCGAAGAAACAGATGGTGCATCTGCTATACCTGAATTTGATTACAAAGGTCATATTGCTGCCACTCGCAGACCAAAAGATTATCCAGATTGGCTCGATCCAATAGTCGATATTGATGATCGTTGGGTTGATCCTAGTAAGCTAAATACATCTAAAACTTTTGAAAAAGAATTAGAGGAATACGAATTCTTCAGAAGAAGTGATGGATCCATTGAAATCAAAACAGAGGAAGGTTTTGATGACATTACTGGGATCCCAAAACTTCAATTTGCAGATAAAGCAGTAAGTGCTATTGCTGAAATAGAAGCAACCTTTGATCAAGTCAAAGCAAAAGACGATGTCACAGGAAAAATGTTTCGTGTCTATAACGCTGCTTTTAACCGATTCCCTGATTCTGATGGGCTTGAATACTGGATTGAAAAAAATGGGTCAGGAGAAAATACTGAAAGGCAAGTAGCAGAATCATTTTTAGCATCTAATGAATTCAAAGAAAAATATGGAGAGGATCTCTCAAATGAACAATATGTGAAAACCCTTTATCAAAATATTCTTGCTCGAGACCCAGATGTAGATGGATATAACTACTGGGTTGGACAACTCAATAATGGAATAGAGGATAGAAGTGAATTACTTTTAGGTTTTGCAGAATCAACTGAAAACCAGACACTTTTCAGTGAAGTTACAAGTTTATACTGATTTTTAATTCACAAATAACTTACAAATACTAGTAAATAAATATATTTTTAAAATCTAGACATGAACCACGGTTCACCTCTAAAAATAGCCATACAAGGTTCGTAATAAGATCACACTTACATCACACTCATCAAAGGTGCGTATATAACACAGTCAAAATCCATTGACACAACTGAGTTTTATTCGATCACACTTTCTATGTAGTGTAATCGGCATTGATACGTACATAAGCATTAAAACCCATTCATAGCAATTGATTACGAGGATTGAGTTGGTGGTATTTTAGTGGTATATTTTGCATTTTTCCGCTGAAAACCCAGTTATAAGTGATTCATCGGTATAAAGGTGGTATATATCGATCTTAAGTAGATAGTACTTATGACAGAAAATTAATCTCAAATAAGTATCATTGAAATAGACAAACTGTGCAAACAGGCATAATAGAAAGACGATCAAATTGCCATGAAGAGAGTTGGCGACCTTTGACGAGTTCTATATATCACTTGATCCAGATTCGGGTATTAGAGGAAAGCAGTTTGAGAAATTTGTCAAATGGTTCTTACAAGATACTTATTAACTATTACTCTTAGAATGTGGTCCGTTATAGAAAAATGGATTTTTATTTGTGTTCTCTTTTTTTACTTGAGTGCCTCCCACTTGAGTAACTCCCCCTTTAAATCTCCAAGTCGCACCACCTAAAAAAAACAACGTTGAGGCAAGGGACCCATATATAAACGCAACATTTGTTGCAATGGAATCACGATTCCAATCCAAATACTTAATGGGAATTGCGACAGTAATAATTCCACTAGAAAATGCTGCGCAAATAAAACCACTTCTTAGAAATCTATTCATGAGTTTGATCGCAATATTAATAGAAATTAGTGTATAACACTCAATTCAAAACCATCCACAACAAGTTAAGTATCAATAAAAAAAACATGCGGTACAACATACAAACCTCAACTGGTATAAATGTGGTATATTTCAAAAACTAATCTCCCAGATCATCTGCACTGCAATGGATCTGGAGTTAGGTTGTATAATCGGCATTGATACGAACATATTGATCAGATAAATCGCATCCCCAAGCAGTAGCAGAACCTTTTCCAATACCTACCCTTAATCTGATACTGATAAGATCATCGATCAAATATTTCCCTGTTAATCTTGCTTTCATAAAGTTACTGACTCTTTGTCTATCGAAGTCCTGAGGTGTTCCATTAGCAAATATTTCATAAGGTCCAATCCATAATTTGACATCATCGAAATTAAAAGGAGTGCCTGCACGACCAAGTGCAGCAATAATTCTTCCCCAATTAGGATCAGAACCATTTACTGCAGTTTTAACCAAAGAGGATGAAGCAATTGTACGAGCTATCGCATGAGCATCTAAATCGCTTGAAGCACCCTCAACTTTTATCTCAAGCAAACAATTAGCCCCTTCTCCATCCCTTGCAATGGCTTTAGCTAGGTGTTGAGCTGTTAAATGCAGACCCTCTTCAAGAGCTGATAAATATCTTGGATCTAAGGTCGGCCCAGAAGAAAAAGCTAAAAAAGTATCATTTGTACTCGTATCTCCATCAACTGTAATGGCATTAAAAGATGATTCTGCAACTCTCTTAATCATATCCGACCATAAAGTGTAATCTATACCTACATCACAGGTAATATAACTCAACATTGTTGCCATTGATGGATGAATCATCCCTGAACCTTTAGCCATTCCTCCAATAGATATTCTTCTTCCTCCTAAAACTGCTTGAAATGCAATTTGCTTCACCTGAAGATCTGTTGTAAGAATTGCTTTTGCTGCATCCAGATACGAATCTTTACCTAAACTCTTTATGAGATCATCCAAATGACTTTTTACCTTTTCAACAGGTATTGGCTCACCAATTACACCAGTAGAGCATATCAAAACCTCTCCAGTAGATAATCCCAAGCGTTGACCAATCTCATTTGTAATAATTTCACTATCAATTTTGCCTCGACTACCTGTACAAGCATTTGCGTGTCCAGAGTTGATAACTACAGCACGTATTTTTCCCTCAGATGCCTTGATTCGATTAATACATAAATCCACACAATAAGCACGAGTGACTGATTGAGTAAATGTCCCACTGCAACAAGCACCATCAGGTGCATATAACAAAGCAAGATCTTTCTTCCCAGAAGGCTTCAGTCCTGCGGCAATGCCAGCTGCTAAAAAACCATCAGGGGTAGTAATACCACCAGATATTGGAGACCATAGAGAAGATGTCAAAAGACTCAAATTCAGAAGAGCATTTTTCACTTACTATAAATATTAATGATTGACCAAAAACAAACAAATAAACTTTGTCTTAGATGGAAAGGCAAGCAAAGAAGAATAGGTATCACTGGAGGTATTGCCAGTGGAAAAACAATCATTGGAGATTTTCTATTTCAAGCCAAGCAATGGCCTCTTATTGACGCTGACTTATATGCTCATGAAGCATTAAGAGCTGAAAATCAACTAGCCAAAAAAGTCTTATTGAGATATGGAAGTAAAATAATTCAAAATTCAAGTGAAAGTGAAAGTAATCAAATTATTAATCGCAAAGCATTAGCTAAAATAATTTTTCAAAATGATATTGAAAAAAAATGGCTAGAGGGAATAATACATCCATTCGTCAACAAAAGAATTGAAGAAGAATTAGAGAAATTGAAATCAATTTCTATAGTAATCTTGATTATTCCACTCCTATTTGAAAAAAATTATACAGGTTTATGTAGTGAAATTTGTTACATAGATTGCCCTAGAAACATTCAATTACAAAGACTCCAGTCAAGAGATAAGTTAAGCCTTGAAGAAGCTAATCAAAGAATTGATGCTCAATGGGACAACGCTTTAAAAAAACAGTTTTCAGATCATATTATTACTAATGCTAACAATGATGAGACATGGAAAATGCAGTTAAAAACATTATATAATTTCTAGCCTAGTAACTTTTTATTTAATATTTTATTAGCGAGTTTTGGATCCGCTTTCCCTTTTGTTTCCTTCATTAATTGACCCACAAAAAAACCTAACAATTTCGTCTTCCCTGCTCTAAAAGATTCAACCTCATTAGGATGATTAAGGATCAATTTATCAATAATTTCCTCAATAACTTTAGGATCACCAATCATACCTAAACCGCGTTCTTTAACTAATTGCTTTGGAGAACCACCTTTACTTAAAAGTTCAGGTAATATTTCTTTAGCAATTTTTCCACTTATTTCTCCTAAATCAATCATTTTCAACATTTCTGCTAATTCATTTGGCTTAAAAGATAATTGATCAAATGATAATCTATTAGATTTAATAAATGCTGCTATATCGCCAGTTATCCAATTTGCTGAAGATTTTGCTGCTCCACCTTCATTAACAACTTTTTCAAAATATTTAGCCATTGAAGATTCGTCAGTTAAAACTCGTGCATCATAAATAGAAAGGCCAAGTTCTGATGCGTATCTATTTCTTTTTGCGGCTGGCAATTCTGGTAATTCTGAGCGCCATTTTTCTTTTAAATCATGACTTACTTCAACCGGACCCAAATCAGGATCAGGAAAATAACGATAATCGCTACTACCTTCTTTTGATCTCATACTTTTAGTAAGTTGCTTAGCTTCATCCCATAACCTCGTTTCTTGTTTTACTTCTTCTCCAGATTCATAAGCTTTAATTTGCCGCTTAATTTCATATTCACAAGCTTTCTGAATAGCTGAAAATGAATTCATATTTTTTATTTCTA
Source organism: Prochlorococcus sp. AG-402-K04 (assembly GCA_003216895.1). Classification (GTDB taxonomy): domain Bacteria; phylum Cyanobacteriota; class Cyanobacteriia; order PCC-6307; family Cyanobiaceae; genus Prochlorococcus_B. The sequence goes on from QCID01000017.1 coordinate 4,921, forward strand.
CTTTTGTACCAAATGGATCATTCACAGTTGGTCTAACTGAAATATTCACATCACATCGCAAAGATCCCTCCTGCATATTCCCATCAGATACTCCCAAATAACGCATTATTCTTCTGATTTCAGCTGCGTACTCCGCAGCCTCTCTACCTGTTCTTAAATCAGGTTTACTAACTATTTCAGCAAGTGCTACCCCTGCTCTGTTGTAATCAACCAAAGAATGAGTGGATCCTGACAATTGATCACTACCTGCGTGAACAAGTTTTCCAGCATCCTCCTCCATATGTAGTCTTTCGATACCTATTTTTTTGATATAAGTTTCTTTTCCTTTTTCGGCTACTTCTACCTCTATCCAACCATCTTCTGCAATAGGTTCATCAAATTGAGATATTTGATAATTTTTTGGTAAGTCTGGATAAAAATATTGCTTTCTATCAAATTTACTATGAGATGCAATATTTAGATTTAAAGCCATCGCTGCTTTAACTGCATATTCCAGAACCTTTTTATTTAAAACTGGCAAAGTGCCTGGTAATCCACATACCACTGGGTCGATATGAGTATTTGGATCGTCACCAAAGTTGGTTGATGCGCTAGTAAATATTTTGCTCTTAGTCCCCAACTGAACATGGGTCTCTAATCCGATTACAACTTCCCAAGAAACATTTGATTCTGACATTAATTTGACCTAGATATATGAATCTTATGAAAGAAAAGCTCAGTCATGGAAGCTAACGTAATCTAAAACATTGAAAATAACATTTTCCAAATCCAAGCAATGGGTGTCTTAAATAAAAAACCATTGTTAATCCTGGGAGGAGGGTTAATGGGTCTTTCAATCGCCCATGAACTTGCTCAAAAAGGGAAGCGCGTAGAAATTTTGAGTAGAAGCAGAAGTGAAGCAGCAGGTTTTGTTGCTGCAGGAATGCTAGCCCCCCACGCTGAAGGCCTTCAAGGTGATCTTCTAAATCTTGGTCAAAGTAGTCTTCAAAGCCACCCGAGTTGGATAGAAAGCATTGAGACCAATAGCAAAATGTCATGTGGTCTCAAAACTTGTGGTATTGTTGTTCCATTTGAAAGACTCAAAGACTGTGAGTCCTACCCAACATATAAATTTGGTGAAAAGCTAAACAGGACTGAGCTCCTTCAAGAAGTTCCAGGACTGTCAGAAAAATGGAAATTAGGTTTACTTTTTAGGCAAGACGGTCAAATCGACAATCGAAGACTATTAATGAGAGCACTTGAAAAAGCTTGTGTTGAATTAGGTGTTCACTTTCAAGAAGGAGTTGAAGTGATTGAAATAATGAAAGATTCAAATACATTTCATGGAGTCAAAATTAAAGACATTAATGGAAATATCAATCATTTAAAAAGCGAAGAGGCAGTTCTCTGCTGTGGAGCCTGGAGCAAACAAATTTTCAAAACACTCCCTATTTTTCCTGTTAAAGGCCAGATGTTATCTATTCAGGGACCTAAACAGATTCTAAAAAGAATTATTTTTGGCCCTGGCATTTACTTAGTTCCAAGAGATGATGGTCTGATAATCGTAGGGGCAACGAGTGAGCGTGAGGCAGGCTTCCAGAAAGGACTTACTCCAAAAGGACAAAGCGAGCTACAAAAAGGAATTCAATCTCTTATTCCTGAACTGAATCAACTACCTCATATGGAAAGATGGTGGGGTTTTCGTCCATGCACACCCGACGAAGGACCTTTACTTGGAATGTCATCAATTAATGGACTCTGGCTTGCTACTGGGCATCATCGGAATGGAGTTCTATTGGCGGCGATAACTGCAGAATTAATTGGAAAATCAATTTGCTCGACCACTTTAAGTAATGAGGAAAGTAGTTTTTTGTCCCAATTCAGATGGGATAGATTTTAAAAACCACTCAAAAAAGATTGTGGAGTTCAACAATAATTTATTCAACTCTCCATGATTGATCTGATGGTGTCCAATCAACAAGTTCATTTTCCTGGAACCATAGATCGATTTCAAAAGCTGCTGTATCAGAACCATCCGAACCATGAATGACATTACGACCGATATTCACAGCTAAATCACCTCTAATAGTTCCCGGTTCAGCCTCAAGAGGCTTTGTTGCCCCAATCAATTTTCTTGCACTTGCAATAACACCTGCACCCTCCCAAACCATCGCTACAACAGGCCCACTTGTTATGAAATCAACTAAACCTGAAAAGAAAGGACGATCTTTGTGAACACCATAGTGTTTTTCAGCAAGTTCTATGCTTGGGGTTAGTTGCTTTAGACCTACTAATTTGAATCCTTTCGTTTCAAAACGACCAAGAATCTCAGCGATTAAACCTCTTTGCACACCATCTGGCTTGATAGCAACAAAGGTTCTTTCCACAGTCATTTCGATAATGAATAATATGAAGCCATAGTCTTCCTAAAACTACCCTCTTGGCAAGTAATACATGACACTTAATAAAACTGTTCTTAGATTTAATTGTATTAATCGTGAATGATCAAAACTTGGCAACTTTGTTATCGCATAAATGGCTGTGAAAAATACTAATCAATCTCTCTCTTGGACTATCCAAAATAGCTCAGACCTCTATGGGATTGATCGATGGGGAAAGGGTTATTTCAAAATCAATGCAAAAGGGAATATTAGTATTTGTCCTAACGGTTCCAAAAATAAATCTCATGATTTGATGGAACTCTTAGATGAACTCGAAAGTAGAAAACTAAAATTTCCTCTGTTAATAAGATTTGACGATATTCTCGAAGACTGCTTAGAAAACTTACATAAAGCTTTTGAAAAAGCAATTAATCACTATCAATATCAAGGAAAATATCAAGGTGTATTTCCAATTAAATGTAACCAACAGCGTCACGTAGTTGAAGAATTAATCACCTGTGGTTCCAAATGGAATTTTGGCTTAGAAGCTGGAAGTAAACCAGAGTTACTAATTGCTTTATCAAGCCTAGAAGATCCTAAAGCTTTACTCATATGTAATGGGTATAAAGATCAACGTTATATTGAAACAGCTATTTTAGCACGTCAGCTTGGACGTCAACCTATAGTAGTGATAGAACAAGCAAGTGATGTTGATCTTATAATCAAATCTAGCAATTTACTGGGAGCATCTCCACTCATAGGAATACGAGCCAAACTATCAAGTCAAAGCAGTGGAAGATGGAGTAGCTCGATTGGTGACAAGTCGAAATTTGGACTTTCAATTCCAGAAATATTGAAAGCAATCAAAAGGTTAAAAGAAGCAAATCTTCTCAATGAATTAAAGCTTTTACATTTTCATCTAGGGAGTCAAATTAACGATATAGGTGTTTTAAAAGATGCCTTACAAGAAGCAGGACAAATTTATGCCGAATTAATTAATCTTGGGGCACCTATGGGATACTTAGATGTTGGAGGTGGTTTAGGAATTGATTACGATGGAAGTCAAACTGCCTCAATAGCATCTACTAACTATTCACTTCAAAACTATGCAAATGATGTAGTAGCAACAATTAAAGAATGTTGTGAATCAAAAAAGATACCACTCCCAACTTTAATTACAGAGAGTGGAAGAGCTATTGCTAGTCACTTTTCAATCTTAATCTTCAATATTTTAGGCAAAAATTCGTTGCCTTCTGACATTCCTAAAGAAGATGAAAAGGAATGTCTCTCTGTCAGAAATTTACGTGAAACATTAGTCCATCTAAATTCTCTAGAACTTAAGCAAGAAGAAGATTTAGCCAAACTACAAGAAGCATGGAATGATTCTCTTAAATTTAAAGCAGATGCACTAGCGGCTTTTCGACTCGGTTATATAGATTTAGTTGAACGTGCAAAAGCTGAGCAGTTAACATGGGCTTGTGCAACAACAATCGTTAATCAGTTACCAAAAAATATACTTCTACCTAAAGAACTAAAGAAATTAAGTGAAAGCTTAGCCGTAACGTATTACGCAAATCTTTCCGTATTTAGATCGGCTCCAGACACTTGGGCCATTGATCAGGTTTTTCCAATTATGCCAATCCATCGGCTTAACAAAGAACCGAACAAACTTGGTCACTTTGCAGATTTAACATGCGATTCAGATGGAAAGCTTGACCAATTTATTGATAATGGAAAAATCAAAAATTTGCTACCTCTTCATGAATTTAATCAAGACGAAAAATATCTAATCGGTCTTTTCTTAGGTGGCGCTTATCAAGAAGTAATGGGAAATCTACATAATTTATTTGGCAGTACTAATGCAGTCCATATAAGATTTTCAGACAAAGGGAAATATAAAGTTGAGCATGTAATTCGTGGGAATACAAAATCAAATGTTCTTGAATATTTGGAACATGATCCAGAAATATTATTAGAGCGATTACGAAAATCAAGCGAATTAGCTATTCAAGGCGGTCATCTAAAAATCCATGATGCGCAAAAACTAATAGAGCATGTAGAAGCCAGCCTCCGCCAAAGCACTTACTTACAGAGTTAAATTAAGACAATTGTTGAGTCAAATCCTCATTAGCTTTTTCTAAAGCTAGATCCAACGATTTAGGTTGACTACCACCAGCTTGGGCGAGATTTGGACGACCGCCGCCGCCGCCGCCGCACATTTTTGCAACCCCACTTATAAATTTGCCTGCATGTAAACCATCTGAGACTAAATCAGGAGAAAATGCAGCAACAAAAACTAATTTATTATCGATCTCCTGATTTGGAATGCCTCCAAAAACAACACCAGAACACTTGCCTAAATGATCAATTAAACTTGAAGCCGCAGATTGCAATCCAGATCCGTCAACTCCATCTAAGCGTCTAATTAATAATTTACTCTTACCAACAGATTTTGCATAACTCGCCAAACCCAATGCCTTTGCCAAAGCGAGTTCATTTTTTACTTTGATAAGTTCTTTTGTTTTATCTTTCAATTCTTGTTGAAGAGATGAGACTCTCTCAACAATTTCATAGGATTGAACTTTGAATGATTTACTTAACTCCTTAACTACCAAATCACGTTCATGAAAATAATCTATAACTGATGGACCAGCTATGGCCTCTATTCTTCTGATACCAGAAGCAATACCTGTCTCATTAATAATCTTAAACGTACCTAGTTGTGAAGTGCGAGTTACATGAGTTCCTCCACATAACTCCATAGAAACACCTGGAACATCCACAACACGTACCACATCGCCATATTTCTCACCAAACATTGCCAAAGCACCCGCAGCCATAGCTTCCTTAATTGGCATTGTTTTAATTTGAATTGGATGATCGTCAGTAATCCATTGATTGATTCTTACTTCCATATCTTCAAGTTCTTTTATTGTCAAAGGTTTTGGAGCATTAAAATCAAATCTCAATCGATCATCTGAAACTAACGAGCCTCTTTGACTGACACTTGAGTTAATCGATAACTTTAACGCTGATTGCAATAGATGTGTAGCGGTGTGATTTGATGTAGTTCGTTGACGAAAAGATGGAGTAACATTCATCTGAACAGGTGAGTTAACTTTTAGAACTCCTGTGTTAATAATTCCAGAATGAATAAAAATATTCTTCTTGTTTCGAACATTTTCTATAGACACCTTAAGATCTTGAGACGTTATTAAGCCTTTATCTCCGATTTGGCCACCCGACTCAGCATAAAAAGGCGTTCTATTTACAATAATCTTGACTAAATCACCCTGAACAGCTTGTTTGACTAATTCATTATTTTTAAAGATGCCTATCACAGTTGAAGTGGTTTCTAATTTTTCATAGCCTTCAAATCTTGTTTCATCAAATAAAGAAATTTCTCTTTCAATTGAACCTTCTTCAGTTAAATCAATACTGACAGATGCATCTTTTGCCCGTTTCCGTTGCTTTGCCATCTCACTCTCAAAACCATTAATGTCAACAGAAATACCTTTTTCATTCGCGATCTCTTCTGTTAATTCCAAAGGAAAGCCATAAGTATCATAAAGCTCAAATGCCTGCGCACCAGAGATAAGATCACATTCATGAGCTGTTATCTCTGCCAAAAGTTTCTCTCCTCGTTCAAGCGTTTCAAGGAAACGAGATTCTTCTATTTTTAACTCATTAAGAATAATTTTCTTTTTCTCAAGTAATTGAGGATAAGCAGTTTTCATCAACTCAATAGCAACTTCAGCCAGCTGTGGCAAAAACGGCTGAGTAATACCTACCAGTCGACCATGTCGAATCGTACGCCGTATGAGACGACGCAGAATATAACCTCGCCCTAGATTACTAGCACTGACACCATCACAAATTAAATGAGTGACAGCTCTACAATGATCTCCAATAATTTTTAATGATGTTTTATTTTTTTTATTTGTAGTTTCATAAGTAATTTGAGCTAATAAAGCCGCTGCCTCAATGAGAGGAAAAATAAGATCCGTTTCATAATTATTTGATTTTTTTTGTAAGATTTGAGCCATTCTTTCTAAGCCCATTCCTGTATCAATATGACAATTCGCCAATGGTTTAAGATTACCCTTTAAGTCCCGGTTGTATTGCATAAAAACCAAATTGTAAAATTCTATAAATCGACTATCATCTTCTAGATCTATTCCATCACTTCCTAATTCCGGTTTGAAATCATAATAAAGTTCCGAACATGGACCACAAGGTCCTGTAGCACCAGATGACCAAAAATTATCAGAAGCACCCATTCTGATGATTTTTTTTGCATCAACCCCGACAACCTCTTTCCATATTTTCTCTGCTTCTGAGTCTTCTTCAAAAACGCTAATAACTATATTCTGTGGATTTAGTCGAAAAACCTCAGTAGTTAATTCCCAGGCCCATTGAATTGCTTCTTTTTTAAAATAGTCACCAAAAGAAAAATTACCTAGCATCTCAAAAAAAGTATGATGCCTCGCCGTTTTCCCTACATTTTCAATATCATTTGTTCTTATACATTTTTGACTGGATGTTGCTCTCGGAGTAGAAGACTCTTTTAATCCTAAGAAGATAGGCTTAAAAGGTAACATCCCTGCAATTGTCAATAAAACTGTTGGATCTTCTGGAATCAAAGAAGAACTTGCAAGTTTCTTATGATTATGTTGGGTAAAAAAATTTATAAATGCTTCTCTTATCTCATCTCCCGAAAGGGTTGGCGGATTCATTGAGGAGGAAGAATTTTTTTGCATACCTAAAAATTATCTGTAAAAAGATTTTTGAAAACAATCACAAAAACTTCCAAGGTACTCAACTCACCCTAAACAATAACAAAATGGAAACCCGTGAGACTTCGAAAGACAAAATATTAAAAAAAATCATTCTATAAGCTTGCTTATTGCAAACAAATACTATTTACGGGAAGCAGTATCACACTTACAAACCTCAATATCCTATTATGGTTTGAGTGTACTAGGTATTTTCACTTAGCGACCTGATTTATTGCAGCCTTCGGGCTTCCTCTAATTAATGGCTTTAGGAACATGATTTTTACTGAATCGACAGCTTTAGAAAATCAGAAAAGTGATACTCCTAAGCTTTCACTGCAATATGAACAAATTGCTGCAGATACACACACTTTAAGGTCATTGGATTGGGATAGAAGCAGGTTTGATATTGAATTTGGCCTTCGAAATGGGACAACATATAATAGCTTTTTAATAAGAGGCAAAAAAACTGCTCTTATCGATACAAGTCATTTAAAGTTTAAAGATATTTGGTTTGAAAAGCTAAGACAAGAAATCAATCCAACAGAAATTGATTATTTAATAGTCAGTCATACGGAGCCAGATCATTCAGGACTCATAAAATACTTAATTGACTTAAACCCAAATATTGAAATCGTCGCATCTAAAGTAGCTATAAAATTCCTAGAAGATCAAATTCATCAACCTTTTAGGTCAAGAGCAGTCAAAAGTGGAGAGGAACTCAATTTAGAAATTAATTCAATCAGCGGAATTGAGCATAAAATTGAATTTATTAGTGCACCAAATCTACACTGGCCCGATACTATTTTTTCTTTTGATCACGGTACACAAGTTTTATATACTTGTGATGCGTTTGGTTTGCATTATTGCTCAGAAAAATTATATGACGAAAATCCAAGCTTATTAAATGAAGATTTTCGATTTTATTACGACTGCCTCATGGGTCCTAATGCCCGCAGCGTAGTTCAGGCATTAAAAAAAATTGATGCATTGCCAACTATCAATACTATTGGTGTTGGACATGGACCAATCCTTAATTTTAATACGCAGTTATGGCTGAATCATTACAGAGAATGGAGTAAGCAAAGAAGTACAGGCGAAAATTACGCTGTGGTTTGCTATCTCAGCCAATATGGTTTTTGTGATCGGCTTAGTCAAGCAATTGCTCATGGCATAGGCAAGACAAATGCTCCAGTCCAATTAGTTGATCTTATTGCTTCAGACACTCAAGAGTTAAGTGCTTTAATTAGTGAAGCAAGTGCAGTCGTCGTACCAACTTGGCCCATCAAATCTGATTCAGAATTACAAAGCAATATTGGAACCCTACTTGCATCCTTAAAACAAAAGCAGTGGGTAGCAACTTATGACTCCTATGGCGGAAATGAAGAGCCTATTGACTTTATTACCAACCAATTAAGAAAGCTTGGACAAAAAGAAGCTTTTAAACCACTTCGAGTTCGTGACGAACCAAACAAGAGTGTGTATCAACAATTTGAAGAAGCTGGTACAGATTTAGGTCAAATTCTTACTAGAAAGAAAAATTTAGCTGCTACTAAAAGCCTTGATGGAGACTTAAATAAAGCACTTGGTTGCTTAAGCGGTGGACTCTACATTGTTACAGCGAAAGATAGTGAAGGCGCGGACAGTCGAGACGGTGCAATGGTTGCAAGTTGGGTCAGTCAAGCAAGTTTTGAACCCCCTGGAATAACCGTAGCGGTGGCTAAAGATAGAGCCATTGAATCACTATTACAAGTCAATGATCGTTTTGTTCTCAATATCCTTCAAGAAAATAACTATTTGCACCTCTTCAGACACTTTTTAAAACGTTTTCCACCAGGTGCTAATCGATTTGAAGGAGTTGAATTAATGAATGATCTTGCAGCTGGAGGACCAGTTCTATCTGATGCGTTAGCGTTCCTTTCATGTAAAGTTATTCAAAGAATGGAGACAACAGATCATTGGATCATTTATTCATTAGTTGAAAAAGGTAATTTATCTAATACTCAAAGTAAAACAGCAGTTCATCACAGAAGAGTTGGTAGTAATTATTAATAATGATAGTAGAAAATATTTCTTCGCCAAATTTAAATACTTTCATAAAAAAAACCATTCAGATTCCCATTGAGGAGAACTTCATTTGCTTAAGAAGCTTAAACCCAAAAAGAACAAGATTTGAAGTTGAATATTCTCTTGAAAAAGGTAGTTGCACTAATTCTTTTTTATTTAAGTCTTCTCAAGATGAATATTCTAACTCACAAGATTATATTTTAATTCACCCTCCTGGTTTAACATTTGAAAAAGAATTTTTAGACAAGTTTGAGACATTAATTAGCAGTGATTCGTCTGCAATAAAGTTAGTCATGGGTCATATAAATCCCAATAAAGTAGCTTTTGTGAAAAGAATGAATGTGAAATATAAAAATTTAACGGTTATATGTTCTAATCCAGGTGCAAAATTATTCAAAGAGATTTGGAATTTACGAAAACCATCGCAAAATACAAATCCTAAAGAAACATTGGAGACAGTTGAAGTTCTGCCAAATATTCAAATCATTAAACAATTAGAAACTCTTTCACTCGACGGTAATTTGGAGATTACATTCATTCCGGCGCCAACAGCTCGCTGGCCTGGTGGACTAATTGTTTTTGAAAAGCAAACTGGTTTATTGATGAGTGATAAATTGTTTGGTGCGCATGTTTATGAAGAAAAATGGGCTGAATTAAACAGTAGTAGCACGGAAGAAGAGAGAAGACATTACTTCGATTGTCTAATGGCGCCAATGTCTACCCAAGTCAATAGTATTATCGAAAAATTTGAAGACTTTGAGATTGATACGATAGTACCCGGACATGGACCTGCAATCAGCGGTAGTTGGAGGAGTTTATTAAACAACTACCAAAGCTGGGGAGAAAGCCAAAAATACAGCAACTTAAGAGTTGCTCTATTATTTGCAAGTGCATATGGAAATACTGCTGCTATTGCTGATGCCATTGCTAGAGGAATTAGTAAAACAGGGGTCAAAGTTAAGATTATTAATTGTGAATTCACCGCATCAGATAGCTTAGTCACTGAAATTCGTAAAGCAGATGGATATTTAATTGGATCGCCAACATTAGGAGGACATGCACCCACCCCAATTGTTTCAGCACTTGGCTCACTTTTGGCTGAGGGAGATAGAGGAAAGCCGGCTGGAGTATTTGGAAGTTATGGATGGAGTGGGGAAGCTCTTGATTTACTTGAAAAAAAATTAAAAGATGGAGGCTTTAAATTTGGATTCGAACCTATCAAAATCAAATTTAGTCCTGAACCTTTAATGATTAAAAAACTTGAAGAAACAGGTATCCAATTTGGTAAGCAATTAATTAATACAAAATTACGTCAACAAAGAAAGGCTAATGTAGGTTTAAATACAAGTAAAAGTGATCCAACAATTAATGCACTAGGAAGAGTCGTCGGATCACTATGTATATTGACTGCTCAAAAAGGAGATGAAGATAATCTGATTAGCGGAGCTATGGTTGCAAGTTGGGTTAGTCAAGCAAGCTTTTCTCCTCCGGGGATTACGATTGCAGTCGCTAAAGAAAGAGCTGTAGAAAACTTACTTCATACAGGAGATAATTTTGCTCTAAACATTTTAGAGCAAAACAATCACCAAAGCCTCCTTAAACAATTTCTCCAATCATTCAAACCTGGAGATAATAGATTTACCGATCTTGAGATTAAATTAAGTCCAAGCAATCAACCATTATTAAACGAAGCTTTAGCGTGGCTGGAGGGTACAGTTAGTCAACGAATGGAGTGTGGAGATCATTGGCTGATATATGCTGAGATTAAACATGGAAAAGTCATTAAAAAAGATGGAGTAACAGCAGTTCATCATCGAAAAACCGGAGCGAACTACTAGATCCATTACAAAAACGACATCATCCATTCACACTTACCATTTGATTCACAATGTCTAATAAAAAGCTTCTTATTATAGCTGCTAGCAATGGTGAAAATCTCAAACTAGCCAAAAGATTTCTAGTCGCAGGCAAGCAACTAAATTACTCATGCGAATTACTTGATTTAACAGAATCAAAAAATGATTTACCTATATTTAATCCACGTCATAATTCAAAAGATAAAGCACCAGAAAATCTTAAGTCGATCAATACTCAAATGGAGAGTCACTCACACTGGATCATTTGTGCGCCTGAATATAACGGCTCAATTCCTCCAATTCTTACAAATGCAATAGCTTGGCTGTCTGTGCAAGGAACAGATTTTCGTAGTTTATTTAACGAACGTCCAATTGCAATTGCAAGTTTTTCAGGAGGAGGATGTATGGAGTTATTACTTTCGATGCGCATTCAATTAACTCATCTTGGAGCTTTAGTCTTAGGTCGTCAATTAGCTACGAATAAATCAAAAATAGCCGAGGATAAATCAATCAATGCGATTATAAATCAACTACTAAAACTAAATCAGTCAAATTAAATCTATTACTCATCTTTACCATTAATTGATTGCTTATCAGAATTTAACTTATACCATGTTTGCAACATTTTTTTTGCCATAGGTAGAGCATGAACTGAACCACCACCAGGAGTATTCTGAGCGAAGGCAACAATAACTATTTCTCCAGAATCAAAAGGTGCAAAACAAGCAAACCATGCATGGTCTTTCCCGCCACTACTATCTTCTGCAGTTCCAGTTTTACCAGCGACTGGAGGAAGAATAGATGTATCTAAATTTATTTCCATACCCGTACCATTAGTTACTACTTTTCGCAGTCCACGACGTATTGTCTCGAGTGTCGTATCTTTAATATCTACTTTTTGTAAATATTTTTCTGATCTCCAATCTATATTGGCATCAACTAAATGAGGAGTAACTAAATAACCGCCATTTGCAAAAACTGCATATGCTCGTGCTAATTGCAATGGAGTCACTAAAACGACTGATTGACCAATAGATGCACTAGCTATATCTTCTACGATCCAAGGAGTTTCTCCAGGATTACCCCAGCCACGACCATCATCAGCCCATTTCTTATTACCTACTAAGCCTTTATTTTCATCAAGAAAAGTTTCTATTCCAGTGTAATTATCGAAGCCAAGTTTGATTGCTGCATCATATAGAGCCTTCGAACCAGAACCAACCCCAACTTGGTAAAAGAACGTATTACTAGAAACTCTGAATGCATCTTCATATCCAATCCAACCATAACCTCTTCTATTATATTCTGGAAAACAATGACTACCATATGTAATACAAGGAACCGTATTTAATTTTTTACTAGCAGGAAATTTTCCACTTTCCATGCCTGCCATGGCAGTAACAGGCTTCCATGTGCTCCCTGGTTCATATGCATTAAATGCTCTACTCAAAAGAGGAAAGTTAGATGACAAAAAAAGATTGTCATATTGTTTATTTGTAAAAGGCTTAGAAAAAAAATTAAGGTCGAAAGTAGGTTGACTTGCAATTGCTCTGATTGCACCTGTACGTGGATCAATCGCTACTATTGCTCCAGCAATTTTGTCGGACAAGACTTTTTCAGCAGTAACTTGTAGGTCAAGATCAAGAGTTAATTTGATATCCTTGCCAGCTTTTGGCAACTTTAACCCCAGACTGCGTTGAACCGTCCCAGTTGAATCAATCTCAAGCATTTCACCTCCCCATTGACCTCTCAATTCAGATTCAAAAGCAGCTTCAATACCTTTGCGGCCAATTCGATCAGACAATTTATAACCTCTTTCTGAAAGCTTAGAAAACTCATTTTGAGTTATCAACTGTGTATAACCCAAAGCATGTGAAGCTAAAGAATTATAAGGATAATATCTAACTAAACCAATATCAATTTGAGCACCATATAAGTTATTCTCTTGCTCTTTAAACCTAACAACTTGCTCTGCCGATAAATCTGTTAATAGTACTTTTTTATAGGGAGAGTCGGCATAACTTCTATTAAATGCAATCTCTAATTGATCAGTAGAAATATTGAACAAGTCAGATAAAGACTTTCTTAGATCAATCCATTCACTATTAGTTAAAAGTCTAGGTTGAATAGATAATGAGTAAAAGAGTTTATTATCGGCAAGAACCACACCATTACGATCTAATAATCTTCCTCTTATTGGTGGATTAGCAATTAGCTTGATTCTATTTTCTTCTGAAAGTTGTTGATAGTATGACCCATTAATTATTTGCAACCAAAAAAGACGTGCACCTGTGACTGAAAAAATTAAACAAATAAACCAAAAAAAAACAAGCGGTTGATTAAAAGCACCTACATGCTTTTTAGAACTGAGATGTAATTTTTCTTTTTTCTTCATCTCAAAAATTTAAAAAGTGATTACTTATCTATCTGTTATGAGTCATTACGGATCAAACGACTCAATTTATCTAGTTTAGTTTCAATTCTCTTTAAAGTTGAAACTAAAGAATCTTGATCATTGCTTTCATAGTCAGGAAAATCATCTTCAACAGTTACATCAACTGAAACAACTGGATAACCTAAGCCAGGAATGAATTGATCAATCTTATCTCTGATTGTCTTTGCCGAGGTTTCGCCATCAACCTGTAATTCGGAAAATGGATCTTTTGATTTAAGTACATCTATGATTTTTTTTAATCCACCAGTTTTAGCATTTTCAATCATCCCCATTCCAAAAGGCAAAGCAGATTCCATGGCAAATAAATGAAAATCCCTTAATCGATCTTTAGCCATAAGGGCTTGATGAATGCTACTTAAGAATACCTGTTTCTGATGCTGGGAAGTAAGGTGTACAACTATTATTTGAAATACCTATGGACCAACCAGTAAACATTGACATCACAATTATTGCTGCGAATGGAAGAAAAGCTTGATGGGTAGTTTCAAGAGTTAACCATTCTCTCCAACCTCTTAAAAAACGTTCTCTAGCAAACCTATTACGCTCTTTTGAAGCTTGATTAATTTTTTTTCTAAAAGATTTTTCTACCCAACGTTCAAAAGACTTTTTTTTAGTTACTGCCATTTTCCTCTCTACTTCTAACAATTGTCCTGCAGTGAGTTGAGGATGGAAAGTACCTATTAATTCAAGTGTTTTTAAAAACATTTCAACTGCCGCGTCTTTGATAATACGCTCTTCGTCTCTAAGAAAAGTCCAATCAACTTCGGGGTAAAAACGAGCTCTATTAAGATTAATCTGTTCCTCACCTAACTGACCAGGCTCTCTTAACCATCTATCAGTATTGTTGTCGAAGCGTCGCCAATATAGAAAAGGATTAATATAAATAACCTTTCCAGAGATAGTAATACTATCCTTCTGAAGTCTACGGCTCAAATGAGAATCAGTCTGTTGTGCAACTGTCAAAAGTAATCAGCTATTATACCAAGTTATCTTTTTTTTTTGCAGTAGACCACCCCCCCCAATAAGATTAATCAACTTCATAATCTCCAAATTAATCTTACTTCAAAGGTAAATTAAAGTTTATTTTGATCAATTTTTATCTAATTTTCTACTTTTAATATTTCTGTGAACATACTAACTCGCATAATCTAAGTCAAATTTTTTCTAAAACGATATCGAAATTTTAACAGGAACAAGTATTTTGCTCAATCATCATGCAACACAACAAATATTCAGTTATGTTCATTTTGAACATACTCAAACAAAACAATGCTTCGTAAGCAAGAAAAAAATGCCATCACAAGAGGAGTGATCCTTGCTGTTGGTTGGGGATGGGGTTTAGATAGATTTTATGAAGGTGATAAAAAAGGAGGAATTCTCTCAATCATTGGCTGGACAATTGTATTCACAAGTTTTCTATACTTAAAATGCTCAGGTATTGAATATGTTGATGGAGTAAAAGATTATTCAAACTACAGTCCAAATCCACTAATAGTTCTTCCCTTAATTGCTGGTTTATACGGCATATATCTAATTCTAAGAAAAGGTTTTAGATTAGCAAAACAATTTGAGAACTCTGAAGACTGATTAATCTTGCTGGTTTGAATTCAGTCTTTTGAAATTTCGCTTGTTCTTCCTGACTGAATTTGTCTAAAACAGAAAAGGATGTAGCCTACGCTTAACTCATTTCAAGTGATGCCCTGGTTGCATCTACAAAATGAATTTCCAGTTCATTATTAAATATATCCGTGCCATTGGAGGAGATTACGAGGGGTAAACCTCTATAGGTAAGCAAGCAATTTTCCATATTTAATTCCTTCGATGAGAAGTGTCCCTCATGCTGTGCACCCTCTGTCCTAAACTCCCCTGCCTCAATTCTTGACCAAATAATAAACCAATCAAGCTTTTCCAGTTTTTCTAGTTTTGACTCATTTAATTCATGGTAAGCAGCAGAATCAAATAACTCCATTACAGAAGTCTCTACACTCTCACCATCAACTTCTATTCCTCCTTCATCCAAATGAATTTTATATTCCTCTGCCCCGTCTTCTTCAAGAAGAACTTCATTATTAAAAGTCTTCTGTGCTAGTGCCAACATCTCCTTTTTTCTGTCATCAAGAATCTTGCTAATCACCATGTCTTCATCCCAATGATGCTCATTAATAATGTATCTTAATGGACCAAATCTTTCTGAAAGTGCCTTATTAGCTGAATCTCTAGCAATCTTCGCTGCCTTTTTCTTATCCTCATCAAGTTCCTTTTTCAAGCGTTTTAAGTCATTAGCCAGCTCATCCATTGTTTTATAAAACTCGCCATAGTATTTTCCAGCTCTCGTATTTTCATTTGAGTAAAAAAGCTTAATGTATTGAATATCCCCATTGTAAGTAACTTCAAATGACATCAGATGGTGACTATCTCTTCTTTAAATGATCACGCCTTTTTCGAACTCTGGCCACAGTGAATTTGATTAATTAGAGAAAAAGTTCGATCAAATAACCAAAAAATCGAACACGCAGTGCAGAGAAAAAGCTTACTGACCTTAAAAATTGATCAAAATTTATACTCTTGAATTTATTCCATTGATATTATTAATTACCAAGAGTAAGCATTAATTAAAAATCATAGGATCTCATAGATACTTAAAAAGAAATCATTGCATTGACTCTAAGGTGACTATCAAACTTCTTGTATCAAGAAAGAACGTCCTTCTTATCTAATCTCTGCTTTTCAGATAATCCTAGTCCTAATTAGTAGCTGACAGTAACTTATATAAATTTCAAAACAGAAATGGGTTAATCACAAAAATTATCAGTCCAAAAAGTTTATATAGTCTTATTTTAAAATATAAAGACCTTTCATAGATAATATTTCTAGGCTAATAGCTCAGACCTAACTTATCTCTTTTAAAAAATAAACCTCAATCTAGAAATTTTATTATTATTCTCTTATCTAAGCTAACAAAAATGCAAGGATTTATATCTGAGAAGGGATCATTTGACTTTATAAATTTTTTTGGATTGAATCAATTATTTGACATCCTATTTTTACTAGCTAATGTTATCGTTTTATATTATTGCTCTAGATAGGAAAAGATATGACTAAGAACAATTAAAATTTCTGCCATATGAAATCAATAAGGATTATCGGCTTTGGTTAGAATAAGATTAACTTCGTAGTAGACTTCTAGTAAAGAAATAGTAACAGCATCACATATGAAAAAATCTGGTAAAAAAGATCAAGAGAATAATCAAAATACTGAAATAAGGACTATCCCAATTCCTATAGATTTAGGAAAAGTCAAAGAAAATTTTACTGTTCATATAAATACTCCCTCGAAGCAAACAAAAGAAAAGATAATCAATAAAGCAATCCAATTTCACCTAAAAGGTAATATTGCTGAAGCAACAAAATATTATCAGTATTGCATAAATAAAGATATATATGATTCAAGAGTTCTATCTAATTATGGGGTTATTTGTAGACAACAAGGGAAGACAGCTCTTGCTAAGAAATTATATTTACAATCAATTTCTTTATATCCAAATTCATCTGAATCTTACTCCAATCTTGGATTCTTATTAAAAGAAGATAATGACCCTCAAGGAGCACTTAAATATATTCAAAAAGCAATTGAGTTAAACCCAGATAACGTAAATGCTCATTTGAATCTTGGATGGATATTGAGAGATCTTGGGAAATTAGAAGACGCTGAATTATCATTAAAAAAAGCCATTAAACTGAAACCTGATTTAGCAGATGCTCATTCTAATCTTGGAATAATATTAAAGGATCTTGGGAAATTAGAAGACGCTGAATTTTCATTACGGAAGGCAATTGAACTGAAGCCAGAATATAGCGATAGTTATTATGATATATTTATACACTATGAAAAATTAAATGATTTAAAAAAACTAAAAGAAGTTTTAAAAGAGTTTAGTCAAATCAAAATTATCAAAAACGAATTACTCCTTTTCCAATCAAGATTGAGATTTAGGGAAAAAAAATATAATGAAGCTAAAAAAATAATTGATCTTATCCCTTCAGAATGGGTTCACAAAAGCCCTGAGAATAGAAGATTGACTTTTTGGTCCTATAAGGGATTTATAGAGGAAAAAGTCAATAATTATAATCTAGCCTTTTCATGCTTTGAGAAAAGCCAAAAGAATTCAATCTATCAAAAATTGAAACCAGAATTATACCTAGACTATATTAGTTCATACAAGAAGAGTGTTACCAATAGATCCATTAATATCAGAGATATTAATAATAATTCTGAAGAATCGAATATTGGATTTTTGATCGGTTTTCCTCGTTCAGGTACTACTCTATTAGACACAATACTGAGAAGTCACCCAGACATTGATGTTATTGAAGAACAACCTATAATTGCAACTATTGAAACTTTGATACAAGAAGATCTAAATATCAAACTAGAAAATATTTTCAGTATTTCTGACACTAATATTATCTTACTTAGAAAGAAATATTCTGAATTATTAAACAAGTATAAAAATAAACAGGCAAAAATAACAATAGATAAATTACCTTTACATACTGCCTCTATTCCAATAATTCACCTTTTATTTCCTAACGCTAAAATAATCTTTACTCATAGGCATCCATATGACACAGTCCTCTCATGTTTTCAACAGTTTTTCAAACCTAATGAAGCAATGGCAAACTTCATAAGTCTTAAATTCTCTGCAAGAATGTATGATCACGTTATGGATGCTTGGCATATATACAAGAGCACCCTTGCTCTTGATTTTATAACTTCTAAGTATGAAAATCTTATAGGTGACTTCGATAGTCATACCTTAAAAATATTTAAATTCTTAGAAATTGAATGGAATTATAATATTAAAAACTATAAAGAAACTGCATTAGCAAGAGGTAAAATCAATACCCCATCATCTCATCAAGTCGTTCAACCCCTATATAAATCGTCTATTAATAAATGGAAAAACTATGATAAATACTTTTACGATTGTCATAAATATCTTGATAAATGGATTTCATATTTTAATTATTAAATAGATCTCGATATCAGGACTATTTCCTGAACATAGAGCACAAACTAACTTAAGTAAACAAATTCTAGTTAGAAGGTAGGCCTATTCGTTACTCCCGCTCAATTGCACCTGCTTCAATTATTGAGTAGTCCAAATGAATTCAGAAAGAATTTAATATATTAATAGAGTTGATAGTAAAATATCTCAAGAAGAATAGGTTAGGCAAGGAAAGATGGAAGAATCTGACAAAGAGAAACAAGTAAAGAATCAAGCGAATGAAATAAAAACATTCCCAGTTCAATTTGCTTTAAAAGAAACAAAAGAGAATTTTTCTATTTCTACAAAAGCCGCTAGTAAAGCTTCTAAAAAACAAATAATTAATCAAGCTTTGAAGTTTCATTCGCAAGGAAATGTTCTGGAAGCAGCAAAATATTATCAAGATTTCATAAATCAAGGATTCGAGGATCACAGAATTTTCTCGAATTATGGATCAATTTTAAAAGGACTTGGAAAATTAGAAGAAGCAGAATTATCGACTCGCAAAGCAATTAATTT
>QCID01000018.1 GCA_003216895.1 Prochlorococcus sp. AG-402-K04
CCTTCTAGAGAGATAAGAGGCCAAGACTGGTGGATTATTTAATTATTTTTCTGCTCAAGTTATTTAGAAAAAATTAATGACAAAGCTCTCCACTGAATTAACCTAAAACTAGTAGTACTAGCTAAAACTAGACAAATGAACAAACTCAAGCCTATTCTCTCCACAATTCTTCTTTCTGTATCATTTTCACTCATAGGATGCTCAAATAATTCTCAGACAAAAGGTACTCCCTCTCTTTTTGATACAAAAATAGAAGCAGAAAAAGCAGCAAAGGATTTCAATTGCACTGGAGCTCATAGAATGGGTGATAAATGGATGCCTTGTAAAACTCATGCTGCCCATGAAGAGAAAGAAAATAACGAGTCAAACAATAAACATCACCATCATCACTAAATTTTTGAACAATAAATGACAACAAAAAATATCACTAATCAAAAAGGTAGCGAAGGGCCTTCGCATTGTGGAAGCAAACCAAAAACAATTGCATTTGGAATAGCACCACTGGGATTCATTTCCATTGGAATTGTTCCCATGGGGATAATTAGTATTGGAATTGTTCCTATGGGTGTCGTTTCAATTGGCGCCGTAGCCATGGGAGTATTGAATGCCTCAATAGTCGGAATGGGAATATTTTCTGCAGGAATAACAACCATGGGTCTGAAGGTATGGAGTCCAGAAAATAATGCTATTCAGGAGTCAATCAATCGTTCTAATTCACCATCTTCAAAAAACATATATTCATATCCAACTAAAGCTCAGGCAGAGATTGAAGCCAAAAAACTCGGATGCGTTGGTGTACATAAGATGGGCAAATTATGGATGCCTTGTGCAATCCATTTCAACCCTGACTAATCTTGAAGTGATTAAGAATTTAAATTTGTGGTAAAAAATTCTTGGCAATATATCCTGAACAACTTGAATTCATCCACTGTTTTTATATCAACTTTGGATTGAATTAACTTTAGAAAATTGATCTTAATTAATCTAAGAATAAATATCTTCAACTAGCATTGAACCCTTTTCGCAAATTTGTTGCTGTGAAGGGAACTCTTTGTCGGAACAACAACATTCTCCTCTATCCGAATTATTTATCCAATTAATTATCCCTGTTCGAATTGGTTGAGGACATACTTCTCCTTCTTTAAGATGATTAATTTCTTCGCTTGTTAAAGGATCAGCATGTTCAATAAAAAGGGACTCTTTTAGCCTAAAAGAACATTTCTCATCCCATTGTTCAAAACAATTGATGTGGTTTATAAAATCACTCCATGCCTCTTTAATTGATTTATATCCCTTTCTTTTTAACTCTTTTCTAAAAACAGCTTTTATGAATTCATTAAAATTCTGTAATTCATGAGATGTAAATTGTACTGTGTTTTGACTTTCATAAATAGGAAAGTCCATTTTCTTCTCTATTGATTGAAGCCTTTGTTCAATTAATTGAAATCGAGAATCTATAGATTCAACAGGAAGGTTTTCTATCTGATTAACGAAACAATCAGAGACATAAGCAACCAATGACTTTCCCGAAATCCTTGCACTCTCTTTAATCTTTTCTAAGAGTTTTGGGTCAATACTTACATTGAGTTGCGTTCTCTTCATGATTGATTCCATCAATAAAAGGACGAATTAAAAATCATCTTTTATTGATTTTATTCAAACTAAAATCAAACCGTTAGAATTTTCAGATTTCTTGATGTAATCCCATCACCCTAGAGTCTCATAAAATAAAGCCAAAAATAATCAAGTAAATTTTCGAATTAAATCTAATTATTCTTGGGAAGCAAGATCAAAGAAATTACACAAAGAACACTAATAAGAGGGCCTGGAGGCAAATTCATAATCATAGCCTGCGAAAAACCTATGAGCGATAAAACCAATCCACATAGGGAAGATCGAATCATCGCAATCCATAAAGATCTAGCTTTCTGTAACCCCAACAAAGTTGGGGTTGAAAGTAATGCAATCACAAGGATTACTCCTACTGCTGACATTGAGCTCACAATGACAAGTGCAGTAGTAAAACCCAGAGCTAAATTTAAAAAAGACACATTAACACCATTAGAAGCAGCACCTTCTGGGTCTAAGCCAATATGAACAAGCTTGTCGTACCCAAAAAGCAATAAGCAAATGAATGCCGTGAATGCAATCAAAGTTCTTAATAAATCGCCCAAATTTGCAGTTAATAAATCTCCAAACAAAACAGCTTCCAAATCAATCCTGATTCCAAGAAGAGGTATAAGCAAAACGCCTAGTCCCATCGAACCAGCAAGAATTGTATTCATCACAGCTTCATAATTTTGATTTTTTTTATTTGTCAAACTTTCAGCTGCAATAGCTCCCACTAATCCGCTTAAGACTCCTCCAATAGAGGGGTCAATCCCAAGTGCCATAGCCAAGGCAAGTCCTGGTAAAACACAGTGTGAAATCAAATTAACTTGAAGAAGCCTTTTATGAGTGATTAATACAGTTCCCATCGCAGGGCAAAGCACTCCTGTAGAGGAAGTTATCAAAAGAGGAATTATCCACCAATTTGTATTGATAAAAGACATTAAGCCAATGATTCAGTATGTTCAGTATGAAAGATCAAATTAAGATCTTGCTATGAATACAAGCAAGCCTGACATCACTAAGAGACAGCAACAACTTCTCGATGAACTCAAAAAATGTACTGATGAACTGAGTGGACAAGAACTGCATAGAGAACTTCATAATGTTAAAAAGGCAATGGGGCTGACGACTGTATACAGGAATCTTCAAGTTTTAGTAAAGCAAGGTTTGATCCGCTCAAGGCACCTTCCTAACGGTGAGGTCCTATATTCCCCAGTTGAAAGAGATATTCATCATCTAACTTGCGTAAGCTGCGGAGAAACTACTCGATTGAAGGGATGTCCCGTTAAAACAATGAACGTGTCCAAGAAAACCTTTAAAAATTTTGATCTCTTATTTCATACTCTTGAATACTTTGGCCTCTGCCAAAATTGTTCCCAAGAATTGAATGCTTGATTGAACTGCATAAAGATAAATCAGAACTATATTTTCCATCTCAGATAATTAATTGAACTAAGTTTTTCCTGCACCTCTTCAGGGTTGCCAGAAGCCAAAATAATCTTATCTAGAACGACAACCTTGTCATAAGCATTTAAGGACGTCCCCCAATCGTGACTACTAACGAACACCGTCAATCCCGAATCTGCTAACTGACGAATGATTAATAGGAAATCTTCTTTTGCAGGAGGGTCAAATGCAGAACACGGTTCATCAAGTAGAAATATTTTGGCAGGATTCATTAAGGTTTTTGCGAGTAATGCTCTTTGTTGCTGTCCACCTGATAAAGCATCAAGTCGCCTTTTTGCTAAATGAGATATTCCAACACGTTGAAGAGCCGCTTCTAATTCACAACAAGTCGATTTCGAATGATTGACTCTACCTAAAGAAACTAATCCTTCAACAGTAATTGGAAAATTCCAATTCAGCTTCCCCCTCTGAGGCATTAAAGCCACTTGAGATCGATTATTTCTCAATGGTTTTCCATCAACAGTAATTTCTCCTTGATCCGGTTTACTACTCCCTTGCAGCAAGCTTAATAATGTGGACTTACCAGCACCATTCGGACCAACAAGAGCAGTCAAAGTACCTTGCTCAAGCTTTAGAGAAACCTTGCTTAAAGCAGGTTTAATTTTACTTGAATAAGAATATGTCAAATTTTCAGCAATCAAGCTAGGCATCAATTAGAGGATTTGCTGACAAGAAACATAATATACTTGCCAAGAGCAAACGAAAATGATTATCGTTTTAGATACGCTTTATATTTTTGATGTCGAATTTTTCAAATCAGTCCAAAAAGGCTAAACCCATAATCAATAAAACATTTCTCAAAAGTTCTCTTGTTGCTGGAGCATTTTTATTTTCTGGAATCAATCAGACAGCTCAGGCAAATACAAAATCAATTATTGCTGTAGAGCCATTGGTTTGCGATGTTGTCTCTGCGATTGCACCACCCTCAATGCCCGTAACCTGCTTAATTGACAGAAAGCAAGATGTTCATGATGTCAGGATCACTCCAAGGCAAGCTCAAACACTACAAAGTGCGAATCAAGTATTTACTCTTGGTCCAGAGATGACCCCTGCAATTAAAAAATGGTTAGATAATCCCTTAACTGTTGTCGTTGGTGTAAGTGCAATAGAAATAGACGATCATGACGACCACGATGATCATGACGATCATTCAACTGCTAAGCATGACGATCATGACGACCACGATGATCATGGCGATGTCCATGGAGAGGGAGCTTTTGAATGGGCTGGTGTTTTTGATCTTTCAGCAGGAACATACAAATGGTCTTTTGCCAAAGTCGATGGAGACTATGCTGATCCTGCAATGAAAATGGTTATTCTCAATTCTGGTGATATTGAAGCATCAGAAGAGCTTGCTAAAGAATTATTAGGATCCAAGGATTCAGAAACCAAACGCAATAATGACAAACTTGTTGCGCAGAAAAAAGCATATTTTCTCTCATTTAATGAGAAGAAAGACATCACAACATTTACTGTAGAAATCAAAAAAGCTGGTAAATATACATTCTTTACTGAGCATATGCCTTTTGAATTTGAAGCCGACGAACATTTCTTTAAGGATGTTTCAGGCGACGATGTTGAACCTATAGCTCAAGTCCCAGATGAAGGCGATCATCATCATCACCATGACCATGGTGGGCTAGATCCTCATATCTGGCATGACCCTCATAACATCATCAAGATGGGGAATGTCATTTCTAAAAATATCAATAAGAAAATTTCCTTCTTTGACAGAGACACAAAAAACGTTTTAAAAGAAAGAACTCAAGCCGTTAATTCTATTTTGGAAGATCTAGACTTATGGACTCAAAAACAAGTTGCTACAATTCCTACTGATCGAAGGACAATCGTTTCTAAGCACAAAGCGATGGAATATTACGGAGATGCATTTGGCTTGAAGACTTTGAGTCTATTAGATTTCCTTGGTGATTCTTCCAGCCTTAGACCAGAGACTATTTCTACTGTAATAGCTGAGCTCAAAGAAGAAAACGTGAAAGTCTTATTCGCTGAGCAAAAGCCACCTTCCAAGCTATTAAAAAACTTGAGCAGACAAACTGCCACCCCTATCGCAAGAAATCAAATCTTTGTTGATGGTCTAATGCTAGAAGGGAATACTGTTTCAGTAGCAGTACACAACACATGTACAATTGTTGATTCGCTTGGTGGAGAATGTGATGAAAAAGAGGGTGAGAAACTCGAGAATGAATGGAATTCCTTAACTAACCCTTAATTTTTAAGGTTGAAATAATGTCTACCTTTGATAAAGCTAGACATTATTTCAACTTAATGTTTCAAACAAAAGGATATAAAGCTTACAAACAATATTGGGAAGACCAGGCAGGTTTCATGGATAAGCCACCATGGAATAAAGACAAGATCTTAAAACTTACTATCTCAACTGATTTCGTAGAAAATCTAAAAGAACTTCAATTTTCAAATCATTCGCTAAAAAAAGAGAAGGGAAAACATACATTAAGAGTAAAGGTTCCATACAACTATTTTGATCTTGATGACTTTGTATTAAAATCACTTGAATTATTAGGTATCAAAGAGAATTGGTTAACTGATATTTCTCTTGATAATTCTCATTGTTCACATTATTAAGTAAAGAAAATGAGCAACAAGCAAAAAGTACCGGTAACAATACTGACTGGTTTTCTAGGATCTGGAAAAACAACTCTACTTAATCGAATCCTGAGTGAAGAGCATGGTAAAAAAATAGCTGTTATTGAAAATGAATATGGTGAAGTTGGCATTGATCAAGGATTAGTAATCAATGCTGACGAAGAGGTCTTCGAGATGTCGAATGGTTGCATCTGCTGCACCGTTCGGGGTGATCTTATTCGTGTACTTGGAAACCTCATGAAGAGGAGAGACAAATTTGACTATGTATTAGTTGAAACTACTGGCCTTGCTGATCCTGGCCCTGTTGCTCAGACTTTCTTTATGGACGATGAAATCCGTGAGGAGTTTTCACTTGATGGCATAGTCACACTTGTTGATGCAGCCCATATAGAGCAACAACTTGGTCACAGTGATGAGAGTTCGGAGCAAGTTGCCTTTGCTGACGTCCTTATCCTAAATAAAACTGATCTAGTTTCAGATGAATCACTCGACAACTTAGAGTCACGGCTACGCGATATGAATCGTATGGCTCGTTTGATACGCAGTAAGCAAGCAGACGTCTCAATTGATACTGTGCTAAATCTAAGTGCTTTTGATCTAGATCAAGTACTTCAGCGTCGTCCAACTTTTCTGGAACCAGAATATCCATTTGAGTGGACAGGTGTGTTTGCACTTGAAGAAGGTCGCTATGAACTTACTCTCGAAGAAGGGCCAGACCCTACTATGTCTCTTGTCCTATTATTAAACCAAGGCAAGGATGAGACATCACTCAACTTAGGGGCTGAATCATGCGTAAGACTATATGCCGAACAAGAACAACCTTTGGAACCAGGCGACATAGTCCCCGTTGGGAAGCATGTGAGCCTTCGACTTCAATCCAAAGGGACTAAGTCTTTCTTCATAGATGTTGATAAGGCAAAGGATATAGGTCTATTCACTCAACATACAGCCGAAGAATTTAATATGAAATTAAAGAAAGTAAATACTCCTTCTAAGGACGAGATAAATAATGATCAGAGCATCTCTACAATTTCTCCAATAGCTGAACGAGTTTGGGTAGCAGAGCACGAACATGATGACGAGGTAGGTTCCATTGCTATCGAGCGAACAGGGGATGTAGATCCAGAGAAACTCAATAAGTGGTTAAGCCGGCTCCTATCAGAAAAAGGGGTGGATATATTCCGCACGAAAGGATTCATTAGCTATGAGGGAGAGTCACGGCGAATAGTGTTTCAAGGAGTACATATGCTCTTCACCGCTCAACCTGATAAAGAGTGGGGTAATGAGCCTCGCCGCAACCAACTAGTCTTTATCGGTAGAAATCTTGACGAAGCAGAGATGAGTAGGGAGTTTGACAAATGTCTGGTATAGAAGCATTTAGTCCTAAGGGAATGCTTCATGAAGGTTGGTCTACTCAAGTTGAAGACTATGCGATTGTCTGCGGCTGGGCACTAGAAGGTAAAACTTTTTTAGTAGGTGATGTAGCTGGTGGACTTTACGCATTTAAAGGGAAATCTGGGGAACCTATTTGGCAAGTAAAAGACATACATAAAGGTGGCTTGCTAGCAATGTCTATTCATCCAGATGGAAATACTTTTGCGACTGCTGGCCAGGATGGGCATGTATATATATGGGAAAGTCAAGAGGGTAAATCAACTAAAAAATTGGAACTTGGGAAAGGATGGGTTGAGCACATCAAGTGGTCCCAAGACGGAAAATTCTTAGCAGTAGTTTTTACTAAATACGTCTATGTTTTTGATAAAAAAGGTCAAGAGCACTGGAGATCAGAGGAACATCCCAGTACTGTCAGCGCGATTGCTTGGTCTAATTCAAATGAATTAGCAACAGCATGCTACGGCCAGGTCACTTTTTTTGATGTAGTTAGCGACGAAGTCAATCAAAAGTTGGAATGGCGAGGTTCACTGGTATCTATGGTGCTTAGTCCAGATGGAGACATAGTGGCATGCGGCAGTCAGGATAATTCTGTTCATTTCTGGCGTCGTTCAACTGATGAAGATTCAGAGATGACAGGATATCCAGGCAAACCAAGCCACCTGGCTTTTGATCAAACTGGCACAGTCCTAGCTACCGGGGGTAGTGATCGAGTAACAGTTTGGAGTTTTCAAGGCAATGGTCCTGAGGGCACTGTGCCAGGAGAGTTAATGCTTCATACAGAACCAATTTCTTGCCTTGCTTTCTCTCATAGTGGAATGCTTCTAGCTTCTGGTTCCAGGGATGGCTCAGTTTTTTCTTGGTTTCTCCAAAAAGATGGTCAGGGTGATCCAGTTGGAGGTGCATTTGCAGGTGACCTTGTAAGCCAAATCGCTTGGCATCCTGATGACACAGCCTTGGCTGCTATAAATGCAAACGGAGGAATTACTGTTTGGGAGTTTAAGGTTCGAACAAAAACGGCACCTCAAGGATTCGAATAAGATCAAAATTTCTTATTTGCAATAGATACTCGAGATCGGCTCGATTGGTATTTCTTAGAAAATTAAAAATTCAACAAGAGGAGTTTTTACTGATGTATAAATATTCCACATGACTTATATATGGTTATATCCAACCAGAGGACTCAATGAAAAAAACAATTCTTTGGCTTCAAGAATTACTCATTTCAATGGGAAATGCTCTATTTCATCCTTATAAAGATAACTCACCTCCAAGTTTTGAGGCACAGCCTTTCAGAGATGACCCGTATAAGAACCGAGGAATTGCATAGGTTAAGGTCAAAATTGTTTTAAATTTCAAAGAGGGGGGTCAAATGGGCCTCCTTTTTATTATCTATTTACGAGCAGAAAAAGTAATGACCGAACCATAAAGAATTAGAGAATATGCTTTAATAGTCCCATGAATACACCGATTAAGAAGAAGTTAAGCACTAGCAATTCTGGCGTTAACTTAAAAAAAACCGACAACAAACAACCTACTTGGCATTTTGAAGTAGAAGGTAGCGGTCAAAGGAAGAGATATTTAAGATCTCTTAAAGACAAGGCTATAGCTTAATTTATAGACTTCTAATTAAAAAACTTCATCGAAATCAAACATATGAGCCAGCTAACTACTAGAGGGCAATAGTCCATTTCATATTTTGATTGAAATGGTACTTTCAAGCGATTTAAAGTATCCAGAGATCAAAAAAACTTAAAAAAATTCTATGAATTTAATAGCTAGTTATAGAAATAAAGGTTTCGAATCTGTTGCTGATGGTGTGATGTCGTTTTTCGATCGTCGCACGGACTTGCATCGCAATGGAATCGCCTTCAGTAATGGGGCAAATAACGATTCAGACCTTGCAAAAATTTCTACTGATATCAGCCTTGTAGCAATAGATCGAACTGATCCAGAATCATTTGCTTTGTCTGAAGTAATAGTAAGAGGAGTCAATGCTGGTCTTCAAAAATACCTTCAAGAACGTCCACTTTTTAGCGAATGTGCTCCTGAACAATCCCTCTTTGTTAATCCCATTTTCAACCTACAACGTTATGCTCCTGGGGAGGGGTTTAAAAAATGGCACTGTGACTGGACTATTAGCGAAGAAGCAACCGAACCAGTGCATAGAGTTTTAGCTTGGATTCTGTATTGCAATGATGTCGATTCTGGAGGTACAGAATTTCACTGGCAGGAATATCATGAAACAGCTGAACGGGGAAAATTAGTTATTTTCCCTGCTGGTCTTACACATATTCATAGAGGTCGAGTTAATAAGACTCATACAAAAACGATCGCGACCGGATGGATCAATGCCGGTTCAAGAGATTCATATATTTCTAGACTAGCTCGATAGTTAATTACTAATTTCATTCATTTAATAAGACCTCTCATTAGGAATATTCAATCTGATTGCCACTAATTCTTAAATGAATCACGAGTTCAGATCTAGATTGATAATAATTTTTGAAGAAACTTCAACAGATTGGGAATGTATTGTGTATCATCAAACGACGTTCAGCTCAATTTGAGTCGCAGTTAGATTCAAGCCATGGAACGGGGACTTGAACATTGAAAATCATTACCATGGCTGAGCTAACTTACAGAGGACTTAAGTACACTCAAAACAAATCCGCTAAAGGGTCACAAGAAGTGCACTTGCAATATTGTGGTCATGAAATCATGAGTAAAAGAATCCATGAAGCAATGAAAGCAGAGATGGGTTAATAAATAAAGTCCAAAAAACTGAATTTCTAACACATATTAGAATTTTTAATTATATACCATTAATTTATAATTTTTAAAAAATAAATACCCAAATAGATTTGATTATTTGAATCAACATATACAGATTTAATTATTTGATTCCTTTATTTATATACTCTTTAGTTTTCAACATGCAATACGAGCCAGGAACAATAGATTGTCATATTTTCTTAGAGTGCAAAGAGCAAATAGAGAAAATGCTACTCAGATTAAACAAAGTAGAAAATACTGAACATATTTGCGATCAACTACAGTCTATTTACAAACAAATAGAAGGTATGCACGAGTTGAAAAAAGTCAAACGAAAAAAAATACTATCTAATAAAGAATTGATTAAATAAATTCATAAGATATACAAATTGTTCATAGATTTTTGATTTTGTATCAATTAAGTCTTAACTTATTCAACTAAATTCCTATAACTATTTTATCAGAAAACCCGTTCCAAAGTTTTCTGAAGGGAGGTCACCACTACTGGGAAGGGTTTTGACCTCCCTCCCCAATCTTAAAGAAAAAACAAGTTGATCTAATGAATTTACTAATTAAATCCTAGTTTCAAAGTTCCCCAAAGATCAAATGCGCCAAATAAAAAAGCTATAAAAACCAAGTCCCATGCTTTCTGCTTAATAGCCCATGGGGCAAAAAAGACCTCACCAATCCCATGAAGAGCTGCTCCTACTCCTAGATGATCTAAAACCAAAAGGCCATGTGATAATAAAAATAATCCGCTAGCGAAGTATCTCAAAAAAATATCGTAAGTTATGAGTTTAATTTTTTTTTATGTTCGAAAAAGTTATCGCTGTTGCGGGAATAGATTTAAAGGTTTTAATCATTTCATCAACCAAAAGTTTTTTATTTTTAATAGTTGATTTAGCCATGACTTAGTAATATTTTACGTGATCTAATTTATTGATATGTTTCATAATCTTATGTATCATTAATTGCTTTGTGAGCTAACTAGAACAAATCATATTTGATGCCTTTTAGTAAAATCAAGTACTCTTCTTCTTGCCCAAAAGATAATTGATTCATCAAAAGTGAATTAATTAATACAGTTAGATATATTTATTCCAGTAATGTTTGTAACAAATAAAATTTTTGATGAAACTCAATTTTGTACCAGTTAATATTTTTCGAGAGACTCCTGAAGTAACTTTTTTAGATGCCAGTGTTGAAGGTTCAAATGGTAGTGATGTAGTTATTCATAGAGGAGGAGCAACTTCACCTCCTGATTTAAATAGCTTTGAGCAATATTACGTACACCATCATCAAATAGATAATAATCTTGTACTTGAGGGAGATAGAACTTTCACATTATTAAATCCTCTTTGGGATGAACCCCATCACATAATTTATCTCCATAGATTCATGGGTGCACTTCAAATACCTATCGGTACATTTCATAGATCAATATCTGGAAAAGATGGAAGTATTGTTATTAATCAGGCAATTAGAGATAAACAATTTGAATCGAATAAAGAATTTAATCCTATAAGTATTGAAAACAGAATTGATCTGCAACAAGCAAAATCTACAGAGCCTATTATCTGGTTATGGAAAGATGAAGAAATCAAGAGAATAAAAGATTCTCTATTTTTAAAAGTAGCTTAATTTAAGTATTTTGTATTAAAACCAACTTAATTTCATATATATAGTATCTAAGAAATACTTAACTTAGATACTATTTCAAAGAATAAAATAACTAATACACCTGACATTGCAATTCTACCATTTACTATCTCAGTTTTGCTTAATCTTTCGAAGGACATGCAATGAAAGCACTTTATCAACTTATAACAAACTAAATAAATAGAGCAAGTATAGAAAAATGCTTTTTAATGTTAATTAAATAAATGAGTATTTTATTTAACAATCAAAGTCTACGGCCCAAAAAATCTTGTATCTGTTAAGACAGAATGAAAATAGTATGATAAATAAATATATAAAAAAGATTCAGCAATAAATGAGTCCACTCTTTAAATGCCTTGGCTGTGGACAAAATATCGAAAGGTCAACAAAGACTTTTTGGAAAAAAAAAGGTCATATTCTTTGCTCTACTTGCCAAGACAAAATCGAGCAAGAAACTGCTTTTACTCAAACAAAATAGACTTAAACACTAAGGAATTTCTCTACCACAGCTTTACTTAGTTCACTAGTTGGTCCATTTGCAACTATGCCTCCGCGTTGCATTGCATAATAACGATCTGCTTGCCTCACAAAATGCAGATGTTGCTCTACCAATAAAACTCCAACACCAGTCTCACTAATGATCCTTTTAACTGCAGACTCAATATCTTGAACGATATTCGGTTGTATTCCTTCAGTTGGTTCATCAAGTAAAAGCAACTTTGGTTTCCCAAGTAATGCTCGAGCAATTGCAAGTTGTTGCTGCTGCCCTCCGCTTAAGTCACCTCCTTTACGAGATAGAAATTGTTTTAAGACAGGGAAAAGTTCATATACCAATTCATCAATCTGTTTATGCTTTGCTAAACCTCCTGGTAAAGCTTCCAATCCAAGTTGAAGATTTTCCTCGACAGTCAAATAAGGTATTATTTCTCGTCCTTGGGGAACATAAGCAATTCCGGAACGAGCCCTTTGATGAGGTGGCTTTCTATTAATCAAATTTCCATTAAAAACAATCTCTCCACGACGTGGAGTTAATAACCCTATTAAAGATTTAAGCAAAGTTGTTTTACCTACTCCATTTCGACCTATAAGACAAATCATCTCACCTTGATTGATATTCATATCAACATCTCGAAGAATATGACTTTCACCATAGTAGGTGTTCAAGCTTTTTATCTGAAGCATAGTCATTGTTCTTCCTCATCAGTTTTTCCAAGATAAACCTCTATCACTAAAGGATCTTTTTGTATGTCACTCATAGAACCCTCTTTCAATACATGACCTTGGTGTAAAACACTAACAGGGCAATCAAGTCTACGAATAAATTCCATATCATGATCAATGACTAAAACTGTATGATCACCCGCTAAAGATTTAAGAAGATCAGCAGTTAAATCTGTTTCTTCATCAGTCAAACCAGCTACAGGTTCATCAACAAGTAAAAGATCAGGATCTTGTCCCACTAGCATCGCTATCTCAAGCCATTGTTTTTGACCGTGCGAAAGCGCTCCAGCACTGATATTGGCTTTTGATTGAAGGTTGACAATACTCATCAAATGTTGAATTTGATCTAAATGCTTAACCTTTAAACTATTAATTAATAATGAAAAAGGAGTTTTAGGTCTGCTAACCGATAGAGCTAAATTTTCTTGTACAGATAAATTCTCAAATATCCTAGGACTTTGAAATTTCCTTCCAATCCCTTTACGCGCTATACGAAACTCTTTTTGACCAAGCAACGATTTTTCTTTAAAAATCACATCACCCTTTGTCGGTAAGACTTTCCCAGTAATTACATCTAAAAATGTGGTTTTACCTGCACCATTGGGACCAATAACCGCTCTAAGATCGCCTTGATTCAAAACAAGATTAAGATCTCTAAGGGCAAGAAATCCTTCAAAACTAACTGAAATTTGTTTTAACTCTAGCAATGGAGAAGTCATGATTTCACCTCACCTTGTTCATTGACTTCAAGACTTGGATATGTCTCTAGTTTTTTATTTATGCCAATTAAAAAAAGTAATTTCTTGAGACCGTCTTTTCGAATCCATCCTAGTACACCCTCTGGAAGAGCTGTTACAACAAGAATAAATAATCCACCTTGAATAAACATCCAGCTTGCTGGTAATGCTTCACTCACCAAACTTTTTGCATAATTAATTAAAACAGCTCCAAGTATTGCTCCTAGTAAAGTTCCTCTACCTCCAACGGCAACCCAAATAACCATTTCTATAGAGAAAGGAACAGTCATAAACTGCGGTGAAACTATTCCGGATTGGACTGTATACAAAGCCCCTGAAATACCAGCTAATCCTCCTGCTATTGAAAAAATTATTGTCTTAAAAATTACTGGATTATATCCTGTAAAACGAACTCGCGCTTCATCATCTCGAATTCCAATAAGGACATTTCCAAATCTATCTCGAACAATCCACCTAGCAAAAAACCATGCAAGTATTACTAAAATAGCTGATATCCAAAAAAACCATCTTTGCATTATTTCTGAACCAACCATTTGTCCAAAAAGTTGAGTCACATCTGTTTTTAAACCATTTGTTCCATTAATTAATTTCTGTTGTCCATTAAAGAAATTGAAAAAAACTAAAAGAGCAGCTTGTGTAAGAATTGAAAAATAAACACCTTTAATTCTATTTCTAAAAACTAAATACCCAAGGAGTCCAGCAATTATTGCCGGCAACAGCCAAATGGAAATAAGAGTAAAAATTGAACTTTTAAAAGGCTCCCAAAAAAATGGGAGTTTTTCGACTCCATATAAACCAAAAAACTCGGGAATACCATTTGGGAATTCTCCTGCAGTATTCAATTGGAGGAACATCGCAGCACAATATCCACCAAGAGCAAAGAAAATTCCTTGACCTAAACTCAACATCCCTGTGAATCCCCAAATCAAATCAACTCCAAGAGCCACAATTGCAAGAGATAAATATCTTCCTAAGAGATTTAATCTAAAGACAGGAAGCAAGGAGGGTGCTGCAATAATGAAGGCAATAATTAATACCCAAATAGTTAAGTTAATCCAACTTTTTTTTGTTGAAAAAATACTCATAAATTAAGACTCCACCATTCTTCCTTTTTGAGGAAACATCCCAGTTGGTCTAAATTGAAGGAATATGACTATCAGAGCAAATATCATTACTCTAGCCATACTCGTTGTCGCAAAAAAATCAATTGTTGAATAAATAGGGGATGGCATTTCTGGCCAAATAGTAAGTAGTCTTCCTGCTCCTATTAAGTCGGTCATTATTCCAATAGAGAAAGAAGCAAGGATTGTTCCTAATAAATTTCCTACTCCACCAAGAACGACAACCATAAAACATCCCACAATATAATTTCCACCAACATTTGGCCCTACTGAGCCAAGTAGTGACACCGCAACTCCTGCGACACCAGCCAGACCAGATCCTATTCCAAAAGTAATAATATCTACTGTCTCTGTTGATATACCTAGACAATCACTCATAGGTCTATTCTGAGTTACTGCTCGAATTCTCATTCCCCAAGCTGTTTTATCAAGAAAGAAAATCACTACTAAAACAGAAATTAAGGTAATAAGGATTATTAAAAGACGAGTTTTAGGAAAAGTAATTCCAACAAAATCAATTCCACCTCTCATCCAAGAAGGAGCAGTAACATCAACATTTCTTGCACTAGCTCGACTAAGTTTACTTACTAAAGAGGATAAAACACCTCCTGTTGCAACACCTAATAATGCTGATACTCCCCAAGTAGACGCCCTTATTAATTTACCTTTTGCACCCTGAAGTAATTCATCCGAAATAAATAATGGTGCAAACAAGCCAAAGAAAAGTGATATCACCAGACCACTTCCATAGGCTAGGGGAACACTTCTGACAAATTGTTGAAGTATGAGGCTAACTCCCCATGTCGCCAGAAGAGTTTCGAGCGGACTTCCATAGAGACGTCTAATAACTGTTCGTTCTAAAAGAATGCCAACTGTTCCACTAACTAAAAAAGCAATCCCAATAGCAACAATGACATATGAATCATAAAAAGGTTTTAAAAAAGAAACTTGTTTGAAAATTAATTGGGTTATGTATGTTGAATATGCTCCAAGCATCATCAATTCACCATGAGCAAGATTGATGACACCCATTAATCCAAAGACAATTGCAAGTCCCAGTGCTGCGACAAGCAAAACTGAGCCAATAGCAACGCCATTAAATAGGCTTTCAAGAATAAGTTGCACTAGCTTGGTTGAAATTTTTAAAGAAATAAGGAGCCCGAAGGCTCCTTAATAGATTCTATTTATAACTCAAAAATTAATCATAATCTGTATTTTTCACCTTTCTTAGGATCAGTCCAATCACAAGCGTACCCTTTAGAACTTGGATGTTTTTGGTTCCATGCCTGTGGTTCAACTACTCCAGTCTCCTCGAGAATTGTAAATCCACCTTCTGAGTTAATTTCACCGATTCTCACTGTTTGAGATAGATGATGATTAGGCATAACTTCTACAGGCCCTTGTGGAGCATCGAATGTCTGACCAACCAAAGCTTCTCTAACAGCATTGTCATCAAATGTGCCTGCATCTTCAACTGCCTGCTTCCATAAATAAACCATGTTATAAGCAGATTCTTGAGGATCAGCTACAACACGATCACTCCCCCATCTCTTCTTAAAGCTCTTGGCAAATTTCTTAGAAGCAGGTGTATCAATAGACATCATGTAATTCCAAGCACCATAATGGCCCTCAAGGAACTCAGGTCCAATCGTACTAATCTCTTCTTCAGCTATGGAGTAGTTCATTACGTAGTAACCATTAGAAGGAGTAATTCCTGCGTCCTGGATTTGCTTGAAGAAAGCAACGTTTTGATCACCATTCAAGGTGTTAATTATTATTCCGCCATCAGGTAGAGCAACTTTTATCTTGGAGATGATAGGTGCTACCTCTGTGTTACCCAAAGGAAGGTAATCTTCTCCAACAACTTTACCGCCAAGTTGTTTAACTTGGGCTTTAGTAATTGTATTAGAAGTTCTTGGGAAAACATAATCAGAACCAACTAAGAAGAAATCTCCTCCAGCAGCGGGTGAGCGCTTGTACATGAAATCTGTAGCAGGCTCGGATTGCTGATTAGGAGTCGCTCCGGTATAGAAAATATTATTGGAGCATTCTTGGGCTTCATATTGAATTGGATAATAAAGGAATGCATCTTTAGATTCATAAACCGGAAGCATTGCCTTACGACTTGCAGATGTCCAACCACCAAAGACAACTGGTACACCATCCTGATCAATTAACTTCTTAGATTTCTCAGCAAAGGTAGGCCAATCTGAAGCACCATCTTCAACGATGTACTCAATTTTGTAGCTTTTACCATCGACTGTTATACCGCCAGCTGCATTAATTTCCTCAATAGCCATTTTCTCAGTATCAACAAGAGTTGATTCAGAGATTGCCATTGTCCCTGATAGAGAATGGAGAATTCCAACAGTTACTGTGTCATCAAAGTTACCTGAGGAATCTGATCCACCACAAGCAGTAACAGTTACGGCTAAAGAAGCAGTAGCTAAACCTGCAAAAATACGCTTTGAAAGCTTCATGAATGACTAACTAAATTTAGTTGAATGCCCACCTTTGGGGGTCAACGGAAGGTATCCAACTGAACACCCATCTTTTTGTAGCCAATGTAACTTTTTTTACTATTTCAGTGAACGAAAATATATTTAAGTATCGGTCAATACCATTCCTCAAGATTTCTGTATCTGATTAGACAAAAAATCTTGAATTTTTTCTATCCCCTCTCCTGATTTTGTATTAGTAAAGCACCAGGGAAGATTTTTTCTCATTAATAAAGTATCCCTTTCCATTATTTCCAAGCTTGCGCCAACCATTTCAGCAAGATCAATTTTATTGATAACTAATAAATCTGAACGTGTTATTCCTGGTCCTCCTTTCCTGGGAATCTTATCTCCAGCCGCGACATCAATAATATATATACATATATCTACTAGCTCAGGGCTAAAACTCGCAGCAAGATTATCACCACCACTTTCAACAAACACTAAATCTAGAGTTGTAAATCTTTGTTCTAACTCTTCAACTGCTAAACGATTTATAGAACAATCTTCCCTGATCGCTGTATGTGGGCATCCTCCTGTTTCAACGCCTTTGATACGTTCAGGTTCTAAAGCCTTTGATTTAGTTAGGAATTTTGCATCCTCTTGCGTATAAATATCATTGGTTACAACTGCAATTTCTAATCTATCTTTTAGGTTTTCGCATAGTCTCTGAATAATAGCCGTTTTACCAGATCCTACTGGACCGGCTATTCCAACTCTTAATTTACTTTCCATTAGCTTCTAAATAGTCTTGAATAAAGTTCGACATGCGATTGTTGTGCCATGATAGCTCCGACATCACTAACCCAAATTTGTTTAGGATTCTGCTCCAAAAAGTACCTTGCTTGAGACTTTATAAGTATTAGAGATCTCTTTTGAAGCTGTTGAGCCTTTGTGGGTCCTAATGACAATAGTCTTAACGCTGCACTTAATTGGTTAGCCACCCAACTATATAAAAATCCTTCCACTAAATCAATTGGAGGTATACCCCAACAAACTCCAGCCCAAGCCCATGCTATCGGCCATATAAATTTCTTTTCATTGCCTGGAAGTGGGTGATCAAGATCAAAGAGAAGCTGTAAAAGAGATTCACCCATTTGCATTTGTTGAGATCTGACCTCTGAAGAATCTCTTAGTGAACTAAGCCACGAATTCCACTCTTCAATAATTAACTTATATTGAGTATCTTTATGGTCCCTCCAATGAACTAAATCTCTCATTATGTGAGCAATTGAGCTTGCCTCAATTGTTATCTGTCCTCTAGATAGTTCACTTTCAATCCAATTGAAAAGTGTTTTCTCGTCATATACTTTTTTATTCTGAACTAGCCACTCCAATCCTTCTGAGTAACTAAAAGCACCAACTGGTAGTGATGGACTACTTAATTGCAAAAGCTCAAGTTTCATATACGAATTAAGTAAACCTTCTACTCATAAGCTCCAATCTCTGGAGAGAAAGGTCTTTTAAAACTTTCTATTACAAATCCTTGTCTTTCTAACATTTTTTGCATAACTACATCATTGAGTAAATATAACT
>QCID01000019.1 GCA_003216895.1 Prochlorococcus sp. AG-402-K04
TTTGCGTAACAACCTTGGAAATAAGAAAAAAGAAAAGTCAGAGAGTTCTGTTTTTTATAACAACCGTGGAACCGCTAAGTTTGACTTAAAAGATTATTCCGGAGCAATTACTGATTACAGCAAGGCAATAGAGATCAATCCAAGGGATGGAGAGGCATATTACAACCGTGGAAACTCTAAGTTTGAATTAGAAGATTATTACGGAGCGATTGCTGATTACAGCAAGGCAATAGAGATTAATCCAAGGGATGGAGAGGCATATTACAACCGTGGAAATACAAAGAAAAAGTTAGAAGATTATTATGGAGCGATTGCTGATTACAGTAAAGCAATCAAGATCAATCCAAGGGATGCACAGTCTTATAACAACCGATGCTTTATCAAAAGACTACATTTAGAAGATTATAGGGGAGCAATTTCTGACTGCACAAAGGCATTAGAGATCAATCCAAGGTATGATCTAGCGTATTGGAATCGTGCTAATTCAAAGCATGATTTACAAGATTATAGGGGAGCGATTGCTGATTATGACAAGGTAATTGAGATTAATCCAAGGTTTGAAGATGCGTATAACAACCGTGGCATTGCAAAAGATAAATTAGAAGATTATTACGGAGCAATTACTGATTACAGCAAGGCAATTGAGATCAATCTAAGGTTTGATATCGCGTATTATAACCGTGGACTTTCAAAGCAAAATTTAAAAGAGTATAGGGGAGCAATTGCTGATTACAGCAGAGCAATCAAGATTAATCGAAAGTATGTAAATGCGTATATCAACCGTGGGTTTGCAAAACATGAATTAGAAGACTATAGGGGAGCGATTGCTGATTACACAAAAGCAATTAAGATTGATCCAAGAGATGAATTGGCATATGCCAACCGTGGATCATCAAAAGAGAACTTACGAGATATGAAAGGTGCTTGTGCTGATTGGAGAAAAGCATCTTCTTTGGGATTTAAAGATGCTCAAAAGTGGGTAAGAAATCAATGTTAAAGAACTGCTAATATTTACGCTTAAATTTAGTTCCACGTATGTTCCACGTAGAAATACAAGTGCCAAGGCGACAGAGATGCGAACAGTAGGTCCACAACACTTCCACATATGAATTTGTCACATTCGCTGTAAAAATATAGTAAAAAGTTTCATTGATTTATATTCTTTCTCTAAGAATAATCTTGGAAGTTATGTTCAAACGCAATGCTTTTATAGCTTCTTTGCTGTCCGCATCAGGTTTATTATTGTTTGTGCCTAAAGTAATGTCTGGCCCTACACTGTGGTACACGCAAGGCAATATAGGAATTGTTTCTACACAAAGATGTGTAAATACTGCATATTCTGTATTTTCAAGAAATGGATTAAAATCTGATTATGACGTATTTATTTATGGAGATGCTAAATTTGCTCTAGGAGATAATCGGGATACTACTGTAATTATTAACTGTACGAATTCAGCGAAGACTGGAGAAGTTATTGTAATGGCATCATCTTATAGACGATTAAAATATGAATATGTAAAAGCGATAGCAAATGATTTGTCTGATTTGTTAAATTAGTAAAATTTATTCTATAACTGTGAGACAAATTATAGTAAAAAGCATCAAGAAATAGATGTTTTTGATTTTATGTGGGTTTTAGATGGTATTAGTAATAATCAAATCCATTGGGATGATTGCGGTTTTAAGGTCTCTTTTGCGAAGGGATATTAAGTGGGAGTAATAGAAACGACTACTTTACAGTGATAATTTGATGTATATGGTTTCACGTGGCGTCTTGTCAGCGTCTTCATGAAGAAATCGTAGAAAGATGGTTTTCTCTACAAAATTAAATATTTTATGGTGTTGAATTTTTAAATTCTCCGCCTTGAATAAATC
Source organism: Prochlorococcus sp. AG-402-K04 (assembly GCA_003216895.1). GTDB lineage: Bacteria > Cyanobacteriota > Cyanobacteriia > PCC-6307 > Cyanobiaceae > Prochlorococcus_B. The sequence continues at coordinate 1,876 of QCID01000019.1, forward strand.
CCTGTTCCGGGAATTTCAACGCTTGCATATGTTCCTCGTTTCCCTCCAAGAGTTACAGAACCACCTCGCACTCCAACGGAAGCTGTCAATCCACTCTTGCTTAGATTTAAGCGAATTGCAGGACTGATCCTGATTCTTCGGTGAAATAACCAAGACACATTCTTCTGGTGTATTTGTTTTTAAGGTTAGATAACTATGTTCAACTAAGCATTACAGAAGAAATTGACATTTATATCAAATAACGGAAAATCCTTTAGCAAAGAGGAAGCAATACATTTAATGGTGTCATTGAGTGCAACTGACGCAAATTCAGAAAAGAAGGGAGAGGTTTTTATAACTCTTTATCGAGGAGTGAATTACAAGCAGAATGGAATGAGTGCTGGAAGACCTAAAGACATTAAGAAGGGGGTAAGATTTTGGTTACCCCCTTTAAGTTCAGCATTTGTTTATCCATGTGAACAATCTATTTTCTTTACTAACCACTTCCCTGACCTACGGGAAGACAAGTGCTAGAACTCCAACTCAATTCTAATCAAACAAAATTATTGGAACATGAGAGAAAACACCTGTTTCGATGGGCACAAAAAAACCGCCCAGTTCTGTTAGGGCGGTTTCTTTGTGAGATCAGGCGCAAGTGTTTCCTTGTTTCCACTGCGGAGGATCTCAACTCCTCACAAATTCAACTTATTAGACGTAACTAGGGGTCTCAAGAGTCAGCAGATGAGTTTCTCAACTGTCACATGTGCCAATTCTTTAAAATCAACCATTAAAAAAGCACCCTACTTACGCGAAGTCGAGTGCCTTTTTACAACAGAACTATTGTGTGAGGAGTTGTTCTGTTATTTCTTTTCTACTCCTGTCTGCATCTTTTGTCACTACTAAAAAGACAAACTGATGAGAACTATCAAAATATAGGGAAGTACAAAGAAAGGATCCAAGAAGAAATATGCGATTTCTTTGGAGTTGAAGATCCCGATCTAGCAGGAGATGTCTATGTCAGAAAGTTTAAAAACTTGACTGTAGATGAGGAGACTAAATGGATGGATTTAAAAGATATCAATGACGAGATACCTGAGGGTTTTGACGTAAAAATCGATCGTAGTTAAAGAAAGGTAAATAATTGTTTTCTCCCTTGCTAATGGAAATATTTGCTAATTCAACAGTTCCACGTGACTTCCACGTGGTAAATTAGAGGGGCAAATCCCTGTCCATCACTCAATAATTTGAGCAGGTCCTATTGAGCAGGAATAATTTAGGGCAGTAAAACTCAGTCTCCCACACAAAGTCGTTGTTCCCTGTAGAAATTAAGTGACAGAGTGACAGAGTGACAGAGTGACAAGGGATTTGAACAGTAAGTTCCCTGTTTCACCTTCTCTACAGTTGTTGTTTGAATATCTAGTTTTTGTTGCTAAAAATCTATGAACGACTTCTCTACATATTCTTCTTTCCTCAGGATTTAAAAAGCCACAAAAAACCGCTCAGTTTTGCACCCCCCTTACTTTTTCTTTATCTCTTCAATAATTGCCATCAGGTGTTCTTCTTTTTTCTTTTGGGTAGCAAACCCAGTCCTTCTACCTTGTTCTTTTAGTCTTGCTGCCATTCCAGAGGAAGGTACACCAATGTTATTCAATGAATATTGCTTACTAGTTAGATCAATAACTTCACCATCTTTAGTCTCACACCACCAATGGAATTGCCTATTCTGGTCTTTCACTTTCCATAAGATCACTTTTACGCCTACAAGATTTTTTAATACAACACTTGCGACGTAGGACATACCTTCATAAGGGTTCTTAGTGCTCTTATCACCTAGTTCATAAAATTCTTTAAGAGCAGCAACTACTAATGAAGATGCTGTTTCTATTTCATGGTCCTGCGAATAATTCATCAAAATTGCATCAATCGATTAGTTCATTTTTGCTCATCTGCCACTCAAGTACTTCAAGATCGATAGCAGTGTGATGGTAATGACTCCAAAAGTCCAAATAGCACCACTATTGTCTGAGACCCTTTCTATCCACAAAGGCATTCCTTTGTTCTCGATGATCAGGTTGTAGATCAATCCAAGAATCAGGATTGGGATTACCAGTGCATAAAAAAAACTCATTCGCAATGCTCCTGAACTAATTTCACAGCATCTTCATCACCAAGTTCTGCTCCTCTTTTCCAGTCTTCGCATGCACCTCTCATATCTCCAATTTCTTTTTTGATATTGGCACGATTAAACAATGCATCTGAGTCTTTTGGGTTGATCTTTATGACTTGCGTATAGTCTTCAATTGCACCAGAAAAATCTTCCATTTTATATTTGGCACTACCTCTATTGAAATATCCATCTGCATATAAAGGATCAAAATCTAATGCCTTATTTTGATCAGAGATTGCTCCCTTAAAATCACCTAAATTACGTTTAGCATTGCCGCGCATTGAATAGACAAGGCAAATCTCAGTAGGTGAAAGTTCTAATGCTTTGTCGTAGTCGAGTATTGCTTCCTCATACTCTGTAAGTTCAAATTTATCTTGTGCTCTATTAAAAAAATATTCATAATCTCTTGCTTTTCTATTTAGATCGTTCTTGTCGCTTAAGGCAACCATCAATCCTGCACCAATAACAACAGCAGTCGATCCAACAACAAAATCTTTATTAACTTTTAGAAGAGATAAACCAGTCGCAGTCGCAGCACCAATTCCTAACGCAATCGCAGTATTTCTTAGTTTCATTTAGTCCTACTAGTTCTTTTAACTTTAAAGAGATCACCTAGTTCTTCAACGATTCAATTTTTTCAAGTAATAAATCACTGATTTTGTTGAAACATATAGATGAGTGGGATGAATATTGGAAAACTGTCTAAAAACGATATTCACAGCAAATAATGGAAAATCCTTCACCAAAGATGAAGCAATTGATTTAATAGTGTCCTTGAGTTCGACTGACGCAAATTCAGAAAAAAAGTGGAGAGGTTTCTAAAACTCTCTATCGATGAGTGAATTACAAGAAGAATGGAATGAGTATTGGAAAACTTAAAGACATTAAGAAGGGGACGAGATTTTGGTCGTCCCTTTTAAGTTCAGCACTTGTGTATCTATTTGAACACTCTGATTCCCTTTAACTAACCACTTCCCTGACCTACGGGAAGACAAGTGCAATAATTACCCCTTTAATTGCTTGATACTATTAAGCAATAAACTCAGAGACATAACCCATATACTTATGAATATGAATGACAACAGAATCACTTGCTCTATCTTTTTATCTTTTCTATTAGAAATCGTATAAATAAGAGTTTTTTACTGATGGATTAAAGTATGTAGAGAAAGTATCTCCAATAGTGAAGAAACGAACTGCTGTGATTGGTGCTTTGTTTTCATTGCTGCCACTGGGACAACAGTTAATTATAGGAACTGGTGCTGTTTTTACGAGTGCTGGGGTGCTATTTTCTGTTCCTGAAAAGGTCAATGCAGAGAGTGTTGATTTCTTGCATGTGCGTGGAAAAAAGAAAAAAGAAAAGTCAGAGAGTGTAGATGTCTTGTTTGAGCGTGGTATTCGCAGGCATGAATCAGGTGATTATTACGGAGCAATCTCTGATTTTAGTAAATTTATTGAGGTCAACCCAAGGGATGGAGATGCGTATAACAACCGTGGACTTTCAAAGAAAAATTTAAAAGACTATAGGGGAGCGATTGCTGATTACAACAGGGCGATAGACATTAATCCAAGGTTGGAACAGGCGTATAACAACCGTGGTAATGCCAAGCACACCTTAGAAGATTATTACGGAGCGATTGTCGATTTTACTAAAGCAATTGAGATCAATCCAAGGTATGCAGGTGCGTATAGCAACCGTGGAATGACAAAGAGGAAGTTAGAAGATTATTACGGAGCGATTGCTGATTACGACAGGGCGATAGAGATTAATCCAAGGTTGGAACAGGCGTATTATAACCGTGGAAATGCAAAATATGAATTAGAAGAGTATTACGCAGCGATTGCTGATTACAACAAAGCAGTTGACATTAATCCAAGTTACATAAATGCGTATTTTAACCGTGGAAATGCAAAGGCGAACTTAGGAGATAAGAAAAATGCTTGTTCTGATTGGAGAAAAGCATCATCTCTTGGAGATGAAGATGCTGTTATGCGGGTAAGAAATCAATGTTAAACAACTGCCAATATTTTCGCTTAAATTCAGCTCCACTTCACTTCCACCCTTCACCTTGGCATCTTTTTTGTAAAGCGTAGACAGTTTGTTTTTCTCTATACCTATTTTTTTAGTCAAATTTGAAGGATCTGAAATTTGAAAATAACTTGATGATTTCTCTACGAATAGTCAGTCAAGAAACGTTAGGATGCTTCTTTAGATGTGGTGATAGTGAATTTCTTATAATGAAAAAGAGCAATGTTGCTATTAGTGCCTTCTTTTTGTTTTTAATTCACTTAGGAGACCTAATATTACCTTTATCTCAATCTACGCTTGCAAAAAATATAGTAGTAATTACAAAAAAATAAAGAAGTACTCGATCCGCTAATTCATATGTAAAAGAAGAAATAAAGAAAGGCAAACATGGTAATTATGAAGAGTCAGTTATTGCTTTTAGTCAGGCAATATTAAGTGATGAATTTCATTCAATTGCTTATTATAATAGGGGGTTTGTTAGGATGAATTTGAATGATTATGAAGGTGCAATTTCTGATTATGATAAGGCAATAGAGATTAATCCTGAGTATGCAATTGCATACTTTAATTGTGGCGTTAGCAAATTTTATTTAGAGGATTTTAATGGAGCAATTTCAGATTACACTAAATCAATAGAAAATAATGTTAATGATGCTGAGGGATATTTAAATCGGGGTTTAACTTATTATGAGATTGGAAATGACAAATTTCTTGTCATGATTTTAAAAGAGCATAATCTCTAGGCAATCAATTTGCTTCAAAATTGTTAAATAGTAATAAAGGTAAGTGGTGTCAAGACTCAATCTCAGATATTAATATTGTATTGCTATTTTAATGATTCTATTGTTCTCTCAATTTATTCATATCTTCAGAGTGTATTTAATAGATTTATACTTCTTTAGATTTAGACAAAAAGTGGTAATCATTAATTTACTTTTAATAAGTGAACTAAAAAAATTAAAGTTGAATTAGGTGGTATCTTATCACCTTTGTTTTGACTACCATATGCAAGTTCAGGTGGAATAATTAATTTCCTGATCCCTCCTTCTTTCATATTTTTCAATCCTTGATCCCAACCTTTTATAACTCTACCCTCACCAATAGTGAATGGAAAAAAAGATGGTCTTCCATAACTACTATCAAATTCTATGCCTCTTAGGTTTTCACCTATGTACTCAACAAAAACATAATCACTTTCAGAGGCAGTCCGACCCTTACCCATAACCAAGTCACATATAAAGAAACCAGGAGAAAGTTCTTTTTTTGTTTCTGTACATTTTGATTTCTTTTCAGATGAGATATTTAATAGTTTATTTTTCATTTCCTTTCTTTTGATAGGTGATAACTCTCCCCTTTCTTTTTCATATGATAATTTCACTATTTGTTTTTTTATTTCTTTCATGCAATAGTGATAAACAATGTCGTAATTTTTTAGGTAATCAGGATCATTAAAAGGTATACGGGAACTAGCGTGGTTTTCGCAAAAAGCAACTTGTTCTGAAATAGGGTAACTTTTTACTGGGTATTTATTGATAATATTTATTGGAATCAAACTTAACATGATTAAAGACAACTTAGATTTCCATCTTGAATGAATATTGATATTTTTTTTTGAGAAAAAAATAATATTCTTCAACCAATTCATTTTGATAATTATCCTCTTAAAAATAATTATAATATATTAGAGATTCATTTGAATTACCCTTTTCAATCTAGATTCAACCTGCGCTTGGAAAAACAAAAAATGTTAACTTAATATTGGTTTACTAATTTGGCGTATAAACAATCAAGATATTTCATACAACTGTATAATTGAGAAATTTTTGTTTGAAAAATACTACCACACCTTCTAATTGCGGGTGGAACCCTTGTTCACTACTTAAAACATATTTCCACGTGTAACCTTCTCTATAGATAAGTCGTATAAGGATTGAGTTCTCTATACTTTGTTCTTCATTAATGGGTAATAACAGGGAAACAAATGATATTTCATATGCATTGTATGAAGAGTTAGAAGTGTGTTTGGGTGTTGATTCACAATATATATCTACATATCATTGTCTTTGCCAAAGAGAACTTGGCTTATTTTACGTTGTATTTACTTCTAATGATCTGATTTTGTTGATTATTTATGAAATTAAGTCTCGATAGCTATCAGTTTGAGTCAGTATTTCAATAGCAGGTTTAAGTATCTCTTTGTAGTTCTTCCATCCATTAATTGAGTTTGAATTGATTGGGGAACGAACTTGAACACTACTGGCTGTGGAAACTGAGCGTGTATTTAAATGAGGTGAGAGATAGGTATCGCACCATTCCCAACCTAACCATGAGATTAAAGATTTAATTTCCTGATTAGGATTGCTCACTAACAAATCATAATCGAAGTCGTAAATCTTGGATCTAAATCTATTTTTATATTCTGACATTATATCTTTTTGATCTAAATAAACTCTTGTGCAATCAACTATGGAAGATGAATATTCATTTCCTTGCGAAAAATGTGATCGGTAAATTGAAAGAATATTATCTAAAGGATTCCTAAAGCAATGAATGATTTTAGCATTAGGTATTTGTTTAGCAATAATACCTGTATATTGATAGTTATATAACCATTTATTAGTGCTAATTGTTAGTTCACTATTATATTGATTTATCTTATTCCAATATAACTCAGCTAGAGAGAATTCTTGGTTACTTTTTTTCTCCTCCAAAAATGATTCTTCGAGGATATTAATCTCACCGAGATCATATACATTATTATTCATACTAATAATTGATTCCAGTAATGTAGAACCACTTCTAAACATACCTACTATGAAAATACTTTCAGGGGATTTCTCATGATAGTTTTTATTCATTTTTTTTTGATTAGATTCGATAAGTAATGTTTGAGATTTATTGATTAAGAGATCAGAGTTAGATGGATTAAGATCAAATTTTAACTTATTAGCCAATACGAGAGATTTAGAACTTTCTTGGTAATTTTTTTCTTTATGAAGAATATTAGCTCTTGCAAAATAAATATCAATTTGATCAATTGCTGATTTATTAGTTAAGAAACTATCAGAGAAAAGTTTCTCTTGCCATACTTTATTTCCATTAGAATAGTTCATTAATGATAGTGAATAGTATGCTTTAGCTAGCTGAGGATTAAGCGCAATTGCTTTACGATAAGATAATTCTGCTTCTTGTAATTTACCAAGATCTTTCAATATATTTCCAAGATTATAATGAGCATTTGTGAAATTAGGATTTAGTTCTATTGCTTTACGATAAGATAATTCTGCTTCTTGTAATTTACCAAGATCTTTCAATATATTTCCAAGATTTGAATGTGCTTCTACGAAATTAGGGTTTAGTGCAATTGCTTTGAGAGTAGATAACTTTGCTTCTTGTAATTTACCAAGATCTCTCAATATATTTCCCAGATTGTAATGAGCAGTTATGAAATTAGGATTTAGTGTAATTGCTTTGAGAGTAGATAACTTTGCTTCTTGTAATTTACCAAGATCTCTCAATATATTTCCAAGATTTGAATGTGCTTCTGCGTAATCTGGTTTGATTTTGATCGCTTTGCGGTATGAAAATTCTGCTTCTTGTAAGTTGCCATGATTTTTCAAGATGATTCCATAATTAGAAAAAATTCGGTGATCATTACATCCTTGATTTATTATCTTTTGATAATATTTTTTTGCTTCTGGAATATTTCCTTTTTGATGAAATCGAATTGCTTGATTGATTATTTCTTCTTGAGAAGCTTTAGCAGGAGTATCTGTATTCATAGTATGGTTTCCTTGATTTTCATTTAAAGGAAAGGGAACGGGGAATATTTTAATCTCTGTAATTTTGTTGTTTCCATTTTCTTGACTAGAATTATTCATCTTCTATTATCTTTTTCTCTCTTTTGGTTCTTCCGATTTTACTACTAATTTCAATCCTTATTAAATCTTTTTCAGATCATTTACCAGTTTTAGGGTGAGATTTATTAAAATTTTTATTTAATTTTCTACGATTATTAATAAAATCAACTCATTGAAGTAAAGTCATCTTTTTCTTCGCTGGACTTTGTCGGTTTGACATGGGTTTGTCACGATAAATTATCGCCTGAGAATTATGTCATACTAATAACTTTGCCTTCACAACAAATGTTCGCTATTTATCAATATATATTTGTAGTTATCCATTTAGAGATTCATGAATCCAATTTTCTAATCACTAATCTATAGATGATTAGTTCCTTTATGTTGATATTCGGATTGCTATATTTATTTATCATTGAAAATAATTGTCTTTCAGATTGAATGGAACGTCTATCAAAAAATACTAATTCCCTCTGGACTTATGGAATTATCACTATTGGTCTTCTTGGCATTTTTAGATTTCTATATCGATAATATGAGTTGAAAAATGGAATTCCAATCAAATCAAGCCGCTTACTTTTGGAGGAGGAGGTAAATAAATGATCGTTCCGCTAAATATGACAGATGTCAATTGAGAAAAGAAATGTTGAGAGTTTTACAACTATTGATGGTAGTCCGAATTAAAGGATGACTGAGACAAGTATGGAAATCCTGATTCATGCTGCCTCATCATTGATTTGATGCTCCACTAAATCCCAATCATGAGACAAAAGTTCATTCCAAGTTTCATGGGCAGATTCATAGTCCAGTCGTCTTGTATTTTTCAATTTGGTTGGAATTCCTTCTTCAGTGCAATACCACAGTTGAGTGAGGACAGTCGGTGCAATCATGACCGATTTCGGATCACGAATAAAGAACAGACAAAAGTCTCTAGTAGGTGCGACCAACCATCCTGTTGGTGTTGGCAATGCTTCTGTGATTGGTTGATTCATAATTCTCTCTTTAATTCAAGGCATCAAAAAAGCACCTTGTTCATTAGTAATACACAGGTGCTTTGTTAGCTAGGACTGCTGGTGTGATGAGCATTCTAGTACATATATACTATTAAATGTTTTCTGCGTCGTCAAGCATGAGAATCTTTCTTCATCTCTCGCAAGATAAGCTGATGAGATCTTGAAGAATAGATAGTAATACAAAGGTTTCGAAAATATGTAGTAGTTGTTTGTTCAGTTATTCGCAATGCTTCTTCAATAATTATCTGCTTCTTCATTCTCGAGTTCTGCTGATTTCTTCCGGGTTTTATAAAGACCTTTCTTCTTTATTTATTGCACTAAGGAAAGAACCCTGCTGCTTCAGCGACCTTGAGTCCCTCTCCCTTTTGACAGAACTAATTTTTGGTAAGGAGTTATTCTGCTTTTCCTTTTCTAATCAATTACGGATAGGGAATAATCGACAATTATTGCTAGTCAAAGATCGTTTTCTCTATTTCCAAAGGGTTGTATCTGATATTGAAAATCAAAACTACTGCACTGCTCACAAGCATTAAACCAAAAATGATTTTCTTAGGAGGAAAGTTCATCAGACCACTCTAGAAAATGCACAAAGAAACCGCCCGTTCTGAACAAGGCGGTTTCTTTGTGAAATCAGGCGCAAGTGTTTCCTTGTTTCCACTGCGGAGGATCTCAACTCCTCACTATAAAAACATAATTGAATGAAAACAAGATGAAACCTTCTAAAGGCGGGTTTCAGGATTGTCAAAGGCACTAAAAAAGCACCCTGCTCAGTGACTGGATGCTTTTTTGGTACAGAACTATGTGTGAGGAGTTGTTCTGTATTTCCTTTCTAATGCACGCAAGACCACGTTGGGCAAAACAGAAATAATCTCTTAAATATTGAGAAAAGATTCGTTAGGGGTATAAAAAAGCAAAATATTTTATACCTTTGAGAAATAAGATTGAGTTTAATTATTTTGCGATATGAAAATTCTGCGTCTTGTAATTTGCTAAAGATCATTCAATATGGTTTCATAATTAGAAAAAATCTTGATCATTAAAATCTTGATTTATGAAATTTAGATTTTATTTGCTTCTTCTAAAATAGTTCCTTGTAAATGAAATTTAATTGCCTATTTAAGTATTTATTTTTTAGAAGTTTTCATAGGAGTATAAGTTATATTTTCTTGAGTTTCTCTTAAAGGAAATGAAATTGGAAAGTTAGTTATTTCAAAGCTTGTCTTTTCTCACTGATCTTGTTCACCAGATTTTTTCATATATACTTTTCTATATTTTGATAACACGTATTCTACTAATAATGCTGTAATCATATTATTTTATTGTCAAGGATTATCTTCTTTTGCAAAAGATCTTTTCATCTCAGACTCTAATGTCTTTGCTGCACTAATTGAATCTGAACTAACTTCCACTGAAACCTTTACTAACTCTCCAGGTATAGAACAATTTTCAGTCATCGTAATTCCTCTAAGAATTGATGATGTTTGAAAATTATATGAATTAAAGGTTCTTTTAAATCTCTTATTTATTTTATCTTTCTTAGAGGAGTTAGTAATGATTGTGATGAATCTAGAAATATTCACGATAGCTTTATCTTCTGCTTCTTGTATGGCATCGAAATAAGTTTCTTGATCATCAGATTGAAGAGCGACTTCTGCTGATGAGATGATTTTTAATTTACCATTAGATTCAATATAATTGATTCCATTCTTGTGAGGATAATTTTCACATGCTAGTGATTTACTTGAGGAAAAGCAGGTTAAAACTATTACGAAAAAAGGTAGATATATTTTTCTATTTATATATTTAGTCTTGAACATATTTAATCATTTTTCTATATATTGAAAAGTTATTTCTTTCGTATTTGCCATTAATTCATTGCTTGGTTCAATTATCAAAAGCATTCTTGATTGATCAAAAATAGATGCATGGAGAGAACCTCTCGAATAAGATGCATCCCCATGTAGTTTCCCATAAGTTTTTGGCAAGCTATCACCAGTCTTTAAAAATATAAGTTTACTTTTTGTACCGTTGATTGTATCTACATCACTATCCCAACATGAAGAGAAATCTTTTTGCCAAACTGGCTCTTTTTTGCTATTAAGAAATTGCAATCTAAGTTTAGGATAAAAATTATAGCATCTGTTAATGTCGTATAAGATTGGAATTAAATTTTCTTGTGATCTTTTTTTGTTATATGTACGTGCTTCAGAAAGTATATATTTAATATAGTTTTCAGACTTCGTAAAAATTATATTTAACATATAGTCTCTATCCTGAGAGTAGATTTGCTCATCAGTATGTCTAGAATATTCTCCTATTTGGCTTAGTTTTTTATCACTAATATTATCAAGAATATTAATTGAATTTTCTAGATAATCTTTTTTTATATCCAAGGTAATTGGTATTATCAATGTTCCTTTTGAAGCAAAATCATATGTATTTATCCATAAATCAGAACTTCTATTACATCCTTTGATATAATTTTCTATCTGGTCAAATTTGCAACCAAAAGCAGATAATTCTTCTAGTCTTTCAAATGTCCCAATATTAATATCAATAACTTCTGCATTAATTAATGGATTAATTATTTTGCCAAGCAAATCAAGTTTTTTCTCTATGTTATCTTCATCAGTTTTGATACTGGAAAATAAACCCTGATTTATTTTCTTAGATTCAAATGCCAACTCTTTTATGTATGCCCTGAAATCTTCTACTCTTACATCTACTCGAGCAGTGACATGATAAATCGAACCATTTTGTTGAATATCAAGGACCTGAAAGTATTTAATAGATCCTTGTGAATAATCTCTTATATCTCTTTTAATAATCTTAGTCTTACTAATAACACCATCTCTAATTTCTTTTTGTTTTTTAATTAGAGTTTCTGCATCAATAAAAGAACCAACAACCTGTGTTAAAGCATTCTCAGCAGCATTTTGAGCAGCCGCATCCACAGAGGTTCCATATCCACTTGCAGTAACCGTTTTAATGATCTTTTCGTCAGACCCTGCTGCATTACTAATAAGCGTTGTATTTTTATTCTCTACTGCTTCTACAGATGAAAACACCTGATTTGCATAGGACGGAGGCAGAAGTAGCAATAAAAATAGTGCTATTAAACGCATTGAATTTATTTAAACTTAAGAAATGAATTTCTTATTAAAAATCACTATTGTAATATGAGTATCCGTCTATTGAATTAAATCCAGATGAATTGGATCCTGACTTATCAGAGGAAAAATCAGATCCAGAATTAGTTCTACTGTTTTTCATATTTTGATTTAGTCGACTTGCACTTAAAATCGTTTCAGGTTTAATTCCAATTGTTACCTTTACAAATTTACCTTGGGTATAGCAATCCCCTACGTCGACGACTCCGTTTAGCATTGCTTTTGTACTTTCAAGAGTGCTACATAAAGTAGTTTTAATTTTTTCGATATTAACGTCTTTCGATTCTTTCCCAGAAGGATCCTTACTCATTAAGGTTTTTGATAATTTGCTGGTTTTTCTTTCACATTCTTTGGCAATTTTAGTTTCCAAAAAATCTGCAATTTGTGCTTTTGCTTCTGCTCTCGCCTCAGCATATGCATCCATAACTTCGTCTGCATCATCAAAGGGAACAGAGACCTGATAAGTAGAAATTATCTTTGGACCATTTTCCTGAGGAATAACAGTTGCTCCATTCTTACTTGGATAGTCTTTACATGAAGCAGCAAATGCATTTAAAGGCAAGAGAAAAGAAACAAATAAAGAAGCAGATGCAGCAAATATTTTCATGAGATACTTTTTAATTTTCTATATTTTATAGTATTGCTAGATATGCTTTGTTTTTTTAAGAAGTGTCTTTAGAAACAGGCTTTTTATACAGTTACAAGTTTTCTATAGTTCAGTCAAACTATTAAGTGTCCTAAGTAGCAATGGAATCTGTCATTACAGAATAATGATGTAGGTAGAGATGAAAGAACTATGAAATTTCACTCACTTCTTGTTGCAGCCATGTTTTTCACACCAATAGGTGTTAATGCAGATGAATATCAAAGGGGATATACAACCCAACGGTCTTGCTTCAAGGAAATCTATAGGGAGGAATATGTACCAGGCACAAGATCATCAAAAGGATATGTGAATTCCTTTTCTGACACTGTTGAAGTCCCTTGTGGTTCAAGTAGTTGGCATTCGGTTCGCAGTTTTGACCATCACATACATAGACCGTATAGAAGTAGCAACAATCAGGTATTAGTGTCTGGGAGTTATAGGTCACCTAGTTGTAATGCAGGCAATGCAACTACAGGAGCAATTCTTGGGGGCAGTCTTGCAGCTGCTTTAAGCGAGAAGGATGCTTATGGATGGTCAGTTCCTTTAGGTGCTGTTCTTGGCATGGGAATTGCTAACGCTGATTGTTAGCGTTTTTGATTGAAGTTTTTTTAAAATATCAAATAATTATTTGTCTAAGAAGACTTTCACACCATTTAATAGGATGTTTAAACGGTTGTCCCTCACTCAATAATTTTATTAGGTGCTATTAAGTAGGAATGCTGTTAACTATTAAAACGTAGTTATAGATAAAAATCTATGTATCCAGTGAGTTCCACTTAGAAATTGAAGTTCCAAAGTGATAGAGATTGCAAATGTCATTTCCTCTTCCCTTCCACGTGTCACCATCTTTGTAAAGACATCGTAGATAGTTCATGTTCTCTACACCTGAACGATAGAGATCTTGTATAGAAAATGTAGTTGGACAATTGAATGCTTTTTAATAAATTCCTATTGAATATATATTTTTATATTGCCTATTTTTATAAGATGATTTTCGATTGCTTTTCATGATTTGACGTTGGATCTTAAAATTTATATTTGATCTATATCTTGTATACACTAGTAGAAAGAAGTATTCCTTATATGAAGAAAAGAACTGCTGTTATTGGTGCTTTGTTGTCATTGCTGCCACTGGGACAACCATTTTTTCTAGCAATTGGTGGTATTTTGACGAGTACTGGGGTGATGCTTGCTGTTCCTGAAAAAGTAAAAGCAGAGAGTTTTATTTATTACAAAAATCTTAGAAATAAGAAAAAAGTAAAAGCAGAGAGTGCTATTTATTACTATAACCTTGGAAATAAAAAATTTAGTTTGAAGGATTATTCTGGCGCTATACTTGATTATACTAAAGCAGTTGAGATTAATCCAAATTTTGCACAATCTTATGGTGGAATGTGTGGTGCAAAAATTAATATTGGTATGAATAAAGAAGCAGTAGTTGATTGCAATAAAGCATTAAGTCTTTCAAACAGTAATAAACTTACAAATAATGATAGAGCAATGATTTATGCTAATCTTTGTGGTGCAAATTTGAATCTAGGAGTGCATAAAGATACCATTAAAGATTGTACGAAAGCACTTAAATTTAATCCTAAAAATGATCTTGCTTTTTATAATCGTGGAAGCGCGAAAATTCAATTAAATGATTACTATGGCGCGATATATGATTTAAATAAAGCAATAGATCTTAATCTTAACTCTAATTTTATTTCTTGGTATTATTCAAATCGTGGAATTGCAAAGGAGAATGTAGGAGATTTAAGAGGTGCTTGTGCTGATTGGAGAGAAGCGTCAACTTTTGGCGATCAAAATTCTAAACAGTGGGTAAGCAACCAATGTTAAAACTGTTGGTATTTCTACTTAAATTAAGGTTCAGACCACTTCCACACCGTACAAAAGGGCTAGAAGCCACCCTTCTTTAAGCAATGTAATTTCAGAAGCCACTGTTAAGTCTAGAGTAACAAAAACATCTACTTTTTAATGATAATTAGACTTCTATTGTTTTTTAGTTTCATCTAGGAAGTTGGATATCGATATAACTAGGATTATGAGTGATTTGTTTTACACATACTCTTTTTGCTATTTCTATATAAAATAGAAGATAGCTGATTCCTCTACAACATTAAATTATTTGATACTTGTAAAGTAATTAGGTTTTGGTTGTAACAGTTTAGAGTTGATATATTTCGCTGCAGGTATGTTGATGTATTTTAAGCCCAGTTTTGTAAAATGATTTTTTATTTTCTTATCTGAGAAGTATTGAGTGAGATCTATCTGAAATTAATTAGCAAAAATTAATCCAACCAGTAATGATATATTTTGTACCTTTTTTTAAGATGTTACCTCTGTGTGCGTGTGTCCATTCAGCAGGCCAAATTAAAGTTAATCCTTTTCGAGGTTTTATCTCAAGATCATAATGACTGAAATATGTTGAACCTCCTTCTTGAACATCATTTAAGTAAGTCATAAAAGCAAAAACACGATGAAGAGTCTCTAAAGATGATCGTTCCGTATGTATTTCTTTAAAATGTTGACCAGTTTTATATCTTTGTAAATTAAAAGAACCAATTTCTAATTTTTCAGATATTTTTTCTAAAAAAGTCCATTCCTCAACATAGTTTTTAAAGCATTGAAAAAGTTGATCAAAATATGCTTTAAATGCCTCATTACCTGGCTGAACAATATCTTTAGGGTGAATAGTAATATCAATACTATCTTTTTTATCAAGATTTAAACCACCTGATAAGACACCACTTTTTTGCTTAGCAATATTAAGTTCAAAGTAGGAGATAAGATCTTCACAAATCATGATTGGTTCTATAGTCCAAGAGCCAATAAAGTTTGGATTTTTATTCCCTGAGCCTAATGCTTCTTTCTTCATTTAATAAATAATTATAGAGGACTTTTGAGGATTAAAACCAATGGAACCCATTGCTTCTCTTAGTTTGAGAATACCATCTGCATGATTACCTGTCTTTAAGAGTACTCGCCCTATTCCTTCGAGTGCATAGTCAAGGTTTTTATCAATATCAATTGCTGCCTCAAAACATAAAAGAGCTTGATCTAATTTGCCTTGATCTTTCAAGATTATTCCCAGATTGTAATGTGCATTAGCGAAATCAGGTTTGATTTTAATTGCTTTGCGTAGTGATAATTCTGCTTCTTGTAAGTTACCAAGATTTATTAATGTGTTTCCCAGATTAGAATGCGCGTCAGCGAAATCAGGTATAATTTAAATTGCTTTGCGTAGTGATAATTCAGCTTCTTCTAAATTACCAAGATCTTGTAATATATCACCCAGATTGGAATGAGCTACAGCGAAATCAGGATTGAGTTTGATTGCATTGCGAGTGGATAATTCTGCTTCTTTTAATTTGCCAAGATCTCTCAATAAGTTGCCTAGATTTAAATGAGAATTTGCATGATTAGGATTGAGTTTGATTGCTTTGCGAGTGGATAATTCTGCTTCTTTTAATTTGCCAAGATCTTTTAA
>QCID01000020.1 GCA_003216895.1 Prochlorococcus sp. AG-402-K04
AAATTAATGCCAACCATTCAACAGTTGATAAGAACAGAGCGAAAGACTCTTAAAACAAAGACAAAATCGCCTGCTTTGCGAGGTTGCCCAGAGAGGAGAGGAGTCTGTACAAGGGTTTATACCTCGACTCCCAAAAAACCTAACTCTGCTCTAAGGAAAGTTGCTCGTGTCAGATTAACTTCAGGATTTGAAGTTACTGCTTATATTGGCGGTATCGGTCACAACCTTCAAGAGCACTCTGTAGTTTTGCTTAGAGGCGGAAGAGTTAAGGATCTACCAGGAGTGAGATATCACATAGTCAGAGGAACTCTTGATACTGCTGGAGTGAAAGACCGTAGACAGTCAAGATCAAAATATGGAGCTAAATCTCCTAAGGAATAAAAACTTATTTTGATTCATTGAATTTTCCCCTTATACAAATTTAATTTCATGTCAAGAAGAAACGCAGCAGAAAAAAGACCTGTTCTCCCTGATCCTCAGTTCAATAATCGTTTGGCAAGTATGATGGTTCATCGATTGATGAAGCACGGTAAGAAATCAACAGCTCAAAAAATTCTTTCGGATGCCTTTGGTTTGATTAACGAGCGAACTGGTTCGGATCCAATTGAATTATTTGAAACAGCAGTGAAAAATGTCACACCTCTTGTTGAAGTAAGAGCTAGAAGAGTTGGTGGAGCTACCTATCAGGTTCCTATGGAGGTCCGTCAAGAAAGAGGGACTGCAATGGCACTTAGATGGTTGGTAAATTTCTCAAGATCAAGAAATGGTAGAAGCATGGCTCAAAAACTTGCTGGGGAGCTTATGGATGCAGCTAATGAAGCTGGAAATGCAGTGAGGAAGAGGGAAGAGACCCATAAGATGGCCGAAGCAAATAAAGCTTTTGCTCATTATCGCTATTGATTTAGGTCAAATATTTCTATTTAAATCCTCAAAATATTTCTTTTTTAGCATGCTTAGTTGTAGAGTCCATGCGCATTTTAAAGCCCTTTAGTCGGAGTATTTTCTGTGGCACGCGCCTTTCCTTTGGAACGAATAAGAAATATCGGGATTGCTGCACATATTGATGCTGGTAAAACCACTTGTACTGAAAGAATTCTGTTCTATTCAGGTGTCGTTCATAAGATGGGAGAGGTCCATGATGGCGCGGCTGTCACCGATTGGATGGCCCAAGAGAGAGAAAGAGGAATCACCATTACTGCTGCGGCGATTTCAACTACATGGGACGATCACCGTATAAATATCATCGATACCCCAGGACACGTTGACTTCACAATTGAAGTTGAGCGCTCGATGAGAGTTCTTGATGGAGTAATTGCTGTCTTTTGTGCGGTTGGTGGAGTACAGCCTCAATCTGAAACAGTATGGCGTCAAGCCGATAGGTATTCAGTACCGCGGATGGTATTTGTCAATAAAATGGATAGAACGGGCGCAGACTTTCTTAAAGTTCATGGTCAAATCAAAGACAGACTAAAAGCTAACGCAGTTCCAATTCAGTTACCTATTGGAGCTGAAAATGACTTAAAGGGAATTATTGATCTAGTAGAAAATAAAGCATATATTTATAAAGATGATCTTGGAAAAGATATTGAGCAGACTGATGTCCCATCAGACATGGTTGATTTGGTATCTGATTGGCGATCAAAATTAATGGAGTCAATAGCAGAAACTGAGGAAGAATTACTTGAAGCGTTTTTAGAAAATGGTGAGTTAACAATTGAACAACTTAAAACTGGTATTAGGGAAGGAGTTCTTAAACATGGTTTGGTACCAATGTTATGTGGCTCAGCTTTTAAAAATAAAGGTGTTCAGTTGTTACTTGATGCAGTAGTTAATTATCTTCCTGCTCCTGTTGATGTCCCCCCTATACAGGGTTTGCTTCCGAATGGAAAAGAAGCTGTTAGGCCCTCTGATGATAGCGCTCCGTTTAGCGCGCTTGCTTTCAAGGTAATGGCTGATCCATATGGAAAATTGACTTTTGTTCGGATGTATTCCGGTGTTCTTGAAAAAGGAAGTTATGTGCTCAACTCAACTAAGGATGCAAAAGAGAGAATATCTAGGTTGATAATTTTGAAAGCTGATGACCGTGAGGAAGTCGATGAATTAAGAGCTGGTGATCTTGGTGCTGTGCTTGGCCTGAAAAATACAACAACGGGAGATACTTTATGCTCTTCTGAAGAGGCAATTGTTCTTGAAACTCTATATATTCCTGAGCCAGTTATTTCAGTTGCGGTAGAACCCAAGACTAAGAGTGATATGGAAAAGTTAGGAAAAGCTTTAACATCTCTTTCTGAGGAAGATCCAACATTCAGAGTCAGTACTGATCAAGAGACAAATCAAACTGTGATTGCAGGTATGGGTGAGCTTCATCTAGAGATTTTGGTGGATCGTATGTTGAGAGAATTTAAGGTAGAGGCAAATATTGGAGCACCACAAGTTTCCTATAGAGAAACGATTAGAGCTAGCTCTTCAGGTGAAGGGAAGTTTGCTAGGCAAACAGGTGGTAAAGGTCAGTATGGTCATGTTGTTATTGAAGTTGAGCCTGGTGAACCAGGAACTGGTTTTGAGTTTGTCAATAAAATAGTCGGAGGCTCTGTTCCAAAAGAATATATAAAACCTGCTGAATCAGGAATGAAAGAAACATGTGAGTCTGGTGTGATTGCTGGCTATCCTTTAATTGATGTAAAAGTTACATTGGTTGATGGCTCTTATCATGATGTTGATTCGTCTGAGATGGCTTTCAAGATTGCTGGCTCAATGGCTTTCAAAGATGGAATCAAGAAGTGCAATCCTGTCCTTCTAGAGCCTATGATGAAAGTTGAGGTAGAAGTGCCTGAGGACTTCCTAGGCTCTATAATTGGAGATCTGTCCTCTAGACGAGGTCAGGTTGAAGGTCAATCCATCGACGATGGACAATCCAAAGTCCAAGCAAAAGTGCCATTAGCCGAAATGTTTGGCTATGCCACTCAACTCCGATCAATGACTCAAGGTCGGGGTATTTTCTCAATGGAGTTCAGCACCTACGAGGAAGTTCCTCGTAATGTTGCTGAAGCAATTATCTCCAAGAATCAGGGCAATTCCTGATCTCTAAAATTTACTAACCAACCCCCGATTCTTTAAAAAAAATGGCTCGCGAGAAGTTTGAGAGGAACAAACCTCACGTCAACATAGGTACTATTGGCCACGTTGACCATGGCAAAACAACACTTACTGCTGCAATTACAAAGGTTTTAGCCAAAAAAGGTCAAGCCGAAGCACAAGATTACGCTGAAATTGATGGAGCTCCAGAAGAGCGTGAACGCGGTATTACAATCAACACTGCTCACGTTGAATATGAAACTGATGGTAGGCATTACGCTCATGTTGATTGCCCAGGTCACGCTGATTATGTAAAAAACATGATCACAGGGGCTGCTCAGATGGATGGTGCAATTCTTGTTGTAGCGGCTACTGATGGAGCAATGGCCCAAACAAAAGAACATATTCTTTTGGCCAAACAGGTTGGCGTACCTGCATTGGTTGTTGCACTAAATAAATGTGACATGGTCGATGATGAAGAAATGATAGAACTTGTAGAAATGGAGATACGTGAACTTCTCACAAGTTATGACTTCCCTGGCGATGATATTCCTGTTGTTCAAGTTTCAGGATTAAAAGCTATTGAAGGAGAAGCAGATTGGGAGACAAAAATAGATGAATTGATGACTGCTGTTGATTCTTCAATTCCAGAACCAGAACGTGAAATTGATAAGCCTTTCTTAATGGCTATTGAAGATGTCTTCTCAATTACTGGTCGTGGAACAGTTGCTACTGGCCGAATTGAAAGAGGAAAAGTAACAGTAGGAGAGGAGGTTGAAATTGTAGGTATTAGAGATACGAGACTCACAACCGTTACTGGTGTTGAGATGTTTAGAAAACTTCTTGATGAAGGTATGGCTGGAGATAATGTCGGACTTCTATTACGTGGTATTCAGAAGGAAGATATTGAAAGAGGAATGGTTCTTGTTAAAAAAGGATCGATCACACCTCATACCAAATTTGAGGGTGAGGTTTATGTATTGAAAAAAGAAGAGGGTGGTCGCCATACCCCATTCTTTGCTGGTTATCGTCCTCAGTTTTATATCCGTACTACCGATGTAACAGGCCAAATTACTGCATTCACATCTGATGATGGAAGCAATGTTGAAATGGTTATGCCTGGGGACAGAATAAAAATGACAGGAGAATTGATAGCTCCTGTTGCTATAGAACAAGGTATGAGATTCGCTATTCGTGAAGGTGGACGTACCATTGGAGCAGGTGTAGTTTCTAAAATTATTGAGTAATGATTTAGAGGATGACTTGTAATTTATTCAGGTCATCCTCTAAATTAAAATAATAAATGAACTAATTAGTTCATTCTCACAGAACCTCGAAAACCTAATTAGCTTTTGGTAATCCCATTATGTCAACTGCAATTGCACAGCAAAAAATACGCATACGCCTAAAGGCTTTTGATAGAAGAATGCTTGATTTATCCTGCGATAAAATAATTGAGACTGCTGATACAACGGCTGCTTCAGCGATTGGACCTATACCTCTCCCTACAAAAAGAAAAATTTATTGTGTTCTTCGCTCGCCTCATGTTGATAAAGACTCAAGAGAGCATTTTGAAACAAGAACACATAGACGAATTATTGATATTTACAGCCCTTCTGCGAAGACCATAGATGCTCTAATGAAGTTAGACCTTCCTAGTGGAGTTGATATAGAAGTTAAGCTCTAGATCTTTTTCTCTCAAACCAGAGATTGATTATCTAGGATATATTTAATTAGGAATACCCATTTGAGCGAACTTTCAGTTAGGGAGCTACCACTTTTCCCATTGCCTGAGGTTGTGCTTTTTCCTCAGGAGTACTTGCCACTTCATATTTTTGAGACTCGTTACAGGGTGATGCTTCAATCTGTCCTGAAATCGGATAGTCGTTTTGGTGTTGTTAGATGGGATCCAATTGCAAAAAAAATGGCAGATGTTGGTTGTTGTGCTGAGATCATTAAGCATCAAACTTCACAAGATGGTAGAAGTAACATCGTCACTATTGGACAGCAAAGATTTCGAATCTTAGAAATTATTAGTGAAACTCCTTTTATTAATGCTCTAGTTAGTTGGGTTGATGATGAACAAATTTCAGATCAAACCAAACTATTGGAACTAAAGGATTCAGTTGCTATCGCTCTGAAAGATGTAGTTTCACTTACTTCAAAATTGACTGAGTCTGAGAAGGTACTCCCAGATTCTTTGCCCGATATTCCCAGAGAATTGTCTTTTTGGATAGCTGCGCATCTTGGGGGTCCTGTAGCCAGTGAACAGCAAAATTTATTAGAATTAACAAATACTTTTCACCGCTTGGAGAGAGAATATGAACTTCTTGATCACACAAGAAGACAACTAGCTGCTAGAACTGCTCTAAAAGATACTTTCTCAAACGCAGACCAAGCCAACAATTAATTATGCAATGGATATTAATTTGTATAATTTGTGCTTCCTTTCTGTTCACTTTAACTGCTCAGTGGCTTAGGAAAAGTCGTAAATATGAGTCTGTCAATAGTGTTGCATCCTCATATGATTCATGGACTAATGACCGTTTATTAGAAAATCTCTGGGGTGAACATATTCATCTAGGCTTTTACGAAAAACCAAGAATAAAAAAAGACTTTAGAAAAGCTAAGGTTGATTTTGTTCATGAATTAGTCCGTTGGAGCGGTTTAAATAAATTACCAAAAGGCTCAAGGGTATTAGACGTAGGATGTGGAATAGGTGGAAGTTCAAGAATATTATCTGATTATTATGGATTTGATGTCATTGGTATTTCCATAAGCCAAGAACAAATTAAAAGAGCGAATGAATTAACAGTGAACAAAGGTTTTTGTCGTTTTGAGGTGATGAATGCACTTGACTTAAAGTTTGAGAAAGGTAGCTTTGACGGCGTTTGGAGTGTTGAAGCTGGCCCTCATATCTTTGATAAACAAACCTTTGCAGATGAGATGCTCAGAGTCCTTAGGCCAGGTGGGGTTTTGGTAGTTGCAGATTGGAATCAAAGAGATGCAAAAAAGCAACCTTTAAATTTATTTGAAAAGTTCATTATGAATCAATTACTAATCCAATGGACCCATCCTAAATTTTCAAGTATTGAAGGATTTAAAGAAAACTTGTTAAACAGTTCTTACTGTGGAAGTTCTGTAGAGACTTCCAATTGGACAAAATACACAATTCAATCTTGGAATGAATCTATATATGAAGGTTTTAGACGGCCCTCCTCTATCTTGAAATTAGGAATGGGATCTATCCTCAAGGCAGTTAGAGAAATCCCAACGATATTAATGATGAGATGGTCTTTTTCAAGAGGTTTGATGAAATTCGGAGTATTCAAATCAAGAGGATAGGTTACTAAACTTCTGATCCGAAATAACGTCCAAAATTAATTATTTGGTTGCAAAGTGGAGATAGCTCATCAGTAATTTTTTCAAAGTCTTTTTGATTATTATTATCTAAATCAAGATCTATGAAAAAAACATATTCGCCTAGTTCTCTTTTAGAAGGTCGAGATTCAATTCTACTCATATTCAGGCCAAGATTTGCGATGCAATTCAATGCTTTTAGTAATGCACCTGGACTATTTGACTTAAGAGAAAAAGCCATACTTGCTTTATTGCCATCTACTTTAATATTGTTCTTACTTAAAAGAATGAATCTAGTGCAATTACCTTCAATATCATTAATAGGATAAGCCAGAATATGCAATTCATCACTTGAATCTTTGGATCCTATCGCTGCTCTAAATGAGCTGCCTTTTACCATCCTGATCGCTTCTGCCGTAGAATTAGTCGGTAAATGAACCGCATTAGGAATATTGTCGTTTAACCACTGGCTGCATTGAGCTATGGCCTGTGGATGGGAAAGGACCTCTGAAATCGTTGATAATGATCCGCTGCTCATTAATGAGTGTTGTATGGGGAGTACGAGAGCTCTGTGAATAAATAGATTTTGATGTCTCCATAGAGAATCTAATGTTGTGGTGACGCCACCTTCTACTGAATTTTCAATTGGTACTACAGCTGCTTCACAAAGATTGTTTGCAAGATTATCTACCACAGACCTTAAACCTTTGCATGGAAAGAACTCTGGCGAGTCAAGCTTTTCTAGGGCAGCTAGGGCTTTTGCAGCCTTTTCTGCGTATGTTCCTTTAGGCCCTAAGTAGGCCACTCGAGTTGACATTAGATAAAAAAAAAGGGGTAAATGCCGATAAGATCAAACTGAGCAAGTTTTTGATAATGTCTCTTGCCTTTACAGCACGACAAAAAATTGATCTAGTTGTTCAAGATAATAAGGAGCAACTACCTGATTATCTCTTACAACAGGAAAGAGTTGTAGGAGCAATGCTTGATCCTAAAAAATTGACTCCTTTGGGGCCAGGAAGCTTTAGGTACGAAGTCACAAGTTTTAAGGTTTTTCAACTTCAGATCAATCCAGTTGTATCAATAGCTGTGGAAAATACTGAGAGAAAAATCAGAATGTATGTCACTGAAAGCCACTTGGATGGATTGGGATTAGTTGATGATTTTGATTTAACGTTAGATGCAATTTTGGAGGCAAAACCATCAGGTCTTGAAGGCGAAGCGCTGTTGGGGGTTACAGTCAGTCAGCCTCAGCTATTAAGATTAATTCCTCCCAAAATGCTCGAGAAAACTGGTCAATCAATATTAAATGGAATTTTGCTAGGAATTAAGGCAAGGGTCGAGAAGCAGCTAATTGTCGACTTTAATAATTGGTGTAAACAACATTAGTTGCGAAAATATATCAATCAATTTTCAATCTGGAGAGAAAACTTCTTCGGTGGAGTTTTGTTGGCCCTGTTTTGATTAAGTTTGTTATATGAATATTAGTTCCATATCCTTTATTTTTTTCTAATCCATAAAAACTGTATTTGCTAGCCAATCGTTTAATTAATTCATCTCTGGTGTCTTTTGCTAACACACTTGCAGCAGCAATTGAGGCGAAATGACTTTCACCTCGAACTTGTGTCTTTTGATTTCCTGGCCATAAGCGAATGGGTAAAATTCCATCTACAAGAATTAAGTCTGGTGGAGATGGAAATTTTTCCAATGCTCTCACCATTGCTTTTTCAGTAGCCTCGCGGATACCGACACAGTCAATTTCACTTGCTGAAGCCTGGCCTATCGCCCAAGCTATTGAGTTTTTTTTTATCAAAGGAACTAGATTATGTCTTTTTTTGGGGCTTAATTTTTTACTGTCTTTTAAACCTTGACTTAATAGATTTGCTTCGTTTTCTTTGCTTAAAATTACTGCTCCAGCAAAAACAGGTCCAAATAAACAACCTTTTCCTACTTCATCCACTCCTGCAATCAGGGATTTTTTATCTTCCATCTTTAAGAAGAGGCGGAAGACCTCCTTCTTTTTCGTCTTGGATCCTCATTAACTTCTTGTGATCCGGTTGAACTTAATTCATTCTTTTCATTGATTGAATTTTGATCTGGGTTGATGAAGTCATTTGTATCTTCATCTATATCTACGTTGATATTTTCTTCTTTTTCTTCTTCTTCGACATTCTCTAGGTCGCCCAAATTAGTAAGTTTCTGCTCCAAAGGGTTGTTATCTTGAAGACGAATAATATCCTTATTATTTTTTTTACTTTTGGTATCGGAACTAATAAGTGTATTTTGTTTGTTTTCCTCAGATATTTTATTGATTTTTTCTATACTTTCCTTGACTCCTGGCCTGATAATTTTAACTGTGTAGCCATCAGAAAGCGGAGGTTCCTCTGAAAGGAGAATTGGATCCAAACCCATTGAGCTATATACCATTTCTTCGTTCTCATTCATATTGATATTTATTATTCTATGTTCTTGTTTTTTATTATTATTCTCTTTAGAAATATCTTCTCCATTTGTTTCTGTGGAGATTGATTTTAAATTATCTATAGATGATTTATATTCTTCATTGATTATGTTTGTTTCTATATCTTTTGTTTTATTTGTACGCTTCTTTTTTATATTATTTTCTTGTAATGATTGAAGATCTTCACCTGTAACTAAAGTTGGATTGATTACACCAGCGGCTGAAGAGGTTGTTGGATTTAGATCTTGAAAAGTAATATTTTGAATATTTCCTTGCCCTTGGGAATTAGGAGAATTTTTTCCAAATAATTCATATATATTTTGACCTTGTCTTTTTCTCGTTAGCTCAACAAGTCCAAGTTCTGTAAGTGAAGCAATTTGTGGCCGCGCTGAGTCTCCATTAATAGCAGATGTGAAATGTTCTAATAATTGAAGTTGATCTCTTCTTGTATCCATATCTATAAAATCAATAATAATCACACCGCCAATATTCCTTAATTTTAATTGCCTTGCTATCTCAATAGCTGCTTCACAATTGGTCCATAAAACTGTTTCTCTAGAATTTGCTGATCGTGTAAATGAGCCTGAATTGACATCAATGACTGTCAAAGCTTCTGTTGGCTCTATTATTATATAACCACCAGATGGCAAATCTACCCTAGGTTTTAGTGCATCGTTAATTGCAGAAATGACTCTATATTTCTCTAATATGTTTTTCGAATCACTATGTAATTCTATTACTAATTCCTTGCTATTCTTGCCAAGGAAACTCTTAACTCGACTAATTGCTTCAGTATTGTCTACAACAATTTGAGTAACATTTTGACCGATATTATCTCTTAGAATTCTATGGATAAAGTCTTCATCTCTATTTAAAAGAATTGGTGGGGTGCAACTCTCAGATGCTTGTTGAATAAGCTCCCATTGTTTAAGAAGATTTTCAAGATCATCAATTAAACATTCTTCAGCAATATCTTCTGCTTCTGTTCTTATTAAAAGGCCTGTGCTTGGAGGTTTAACTAGAACCCCTAAGGCTCTGAGTCGATTTCTTTCACTTTCTGTGCCTATTCTTCTGGAAATATTTACACCTTGTCCATAAGGCTGGAGTACAAGATATCTTCCAGGTAGAGCTATATTTCCAGTTAACCTTGGTCCTTTTGATCCGGTAGGCTCTTTCATTACTTGAACCAAAACCTTTTGCTTTGGTTCAAGTAATTCTGTTATTCCTGCACTTGCTTTTTTTAATTTAAGTGGACCTAAATCATTGACATGAATAAAACCATTCTTTTCACTTTCTCCAATATTGACAAAAGCAGCATCTATTCCAGGAAGAACATTTTCAACTGTTCCTAAGAAAATATCTCCGATTTGGTAGCTACCTTGAGCCACGATTAATTCATCTATTCTCTCATCTGTGAGCAGAGCGGCAATTCGCAAATGCTCAGCAATAACAATTTGCTGGGGCATATACAATGTTGAGCTTTTTCAAGCTATTAAAAAATCATTAGCAGAAAGACTGCAAATAGAACTGGTGTAAATTTTTAACGCTAAACAAACTTAAAGAGATTTTTGAATACTGTTGGGAATGGGAATTAAATATAATCCGATTGAAATCGTTGGATTTGCCAACGTTTAATTTAGTTGTCTCTTTAAGAAAAGCTGACGTTAATTAAGAAAATCAGGGGCTTAAACCCTTTTCTTAGTTCTTTTTCATTTTAACACAAGATCACTTTTAAATTCATTGCTTTGATTCTGAGGTTTTTTGAAAAATTTAATTTTTAATTAGGGGATCAAATGTACTTGAAGATTCGAAGGCGTTTGAGGGATTATCCTTAAATTAATTCTTGGTGTATTTCAAGTGGTTCAAGTTAACGCTGATTACCTGAAGTTAAAAGCAGGCTATCTTTTTCCAGAGATCTCTAGAAGAATTAAAGACTTTAACACTAAGAATCCAAATGCTGATTTAATCCGGCTAGGAATTGGTGATGTTACTGAACCCCTCCCTTTAGCTTGTCGTGAAGCTATGAAAGCGGCTATTGAGGAAATGGGAACAGAACAGGGCTTTAGGGGCTATGGACCAGAGCAGGGATATAAATGGCTTCGCGAGAGCATTGCTAAAAATGATTATTTATCTCGTGGTTGTGATATTTCTGCAGAAGAAATATTTGTTTCAGATGGTTCGAAATGCGATAGCAGTAATATTCTAGATATTCTTGGGAAAGATAATAAAATAGCGGTAACCGATCCTGTTTATCCCGTATACGTTGACACTAATGTGATGACAGGTAGGACAGGAGAAGCAAACTCTTTAGGAGAATATAAAGGTTTAAGTTATATCCCAATTAATTCACAAAATGGATTTGAGGCAGAAGTACCAAAAGAAAAATTTGATTTGATTTATCTTTGTTTTCCTAACAACCCAACCGGGGCAGTAGCTAGTAGAGAACAATTAGTTTCTTGGATTAAATATGCAAAAAGAAATAATTCTTTGATTCTTTTTGATGCTGCTTATGAGGCTTTTATCAAAGATGATTCTATCCCTCATTCGATTTTTGAAATTGATGGATCTAAAGATTGTGCAATTGAGTTTCGCTCCTTTTCAAAAAATGCAGGCTTCACTGGAACAAGATGCGCTTTTACAGTTATTCCAAAATCTTTAAAAGGTAAAGCAGGTGCTGAAGAAGTTGATTTGTGGTCTTTATGGAATCGTCGACAAAGTACTAAATTTAATGGTGTCAGTTATATTGTTCAGAGGGGAGCTGAAGCTGTTTACTCTGAAGAAGGGCAAAAACAAATCAAAAGATTAGTAAGTTTTTATATGGATAATGCTCAAATAATTAAAGCAAATTTGACTGCTGCAGGATTTGAAGTTTTTGGCGCAATCAATGCCCCTTATGCATGGATAAAAACACCGAAAAACATGAGTTCATGGGATTTCTTTGATTTCTTGCTTGAAAAAGCTAATGTCGTTGGCACACCAGGAAGTGGTTTTGGAGCTGCAGGAGAAGGTTATTTTCGATTATCTGCCTTCAACAGTAGAGAAAATGTCGAAAAAGCAATGCAAAGGATAGTAAAACTTTAATGCGTAATAGCATGGTAAGTTTCTTGTTGAAGAGTGCTATTTATCCTGGCAGTTTAATTATGGTTGATTCTGCAAATCAAACTGATGGAGACACGGCTGTTATTGATAGGGAAGTTCAGCGAGTTAGAAAATTATCTCCCAAATATAAGGTTTTACTTCATAATGATCCAGTTAATACTATGGATTATGTGGTTGATACTTTAAGGCAGGTACTTCCACAATTAAGTGAACAGGATGCTTTAAATATAATGTTAGAAACTCATAATAATGGTGTCGGACTTGTTATTACTTGTGACTTAGAACCCGCTGAATTCTACTCTGAATCTTTAAAGGCAAAAGGCCTAACAAGTACAATAGAATTAGAAAGCTGAAATTATCAATTAACAGGTTTTGGAATAGATGGTTGCATCAAAAGGTGTATTGGCTACCAACGCTTACCCTTTTTTTGTTTTTATACCCCGCTGGATGGTTTGTTAGTCATTTTTTTTACTTTTTTAAACAAGATATAAGTTCAAGTAATTTAAGTGTAATAGGTACCATAATAACATTCATATTGTTTTTAAATGTCCTACCTAGTTGGGGTCGTGTTAGATGGAAAACTAATAATCTATGGGTATCAATAGGATTAGATTTTAAAAATAAATTCAAAGCCTTAAAAATATTTTTAAGTGGATTTATATTTTCAGTTTTTCTTATATTTATTATGATTTTGTTTCTTCTATTATGCGGCTGGGTTGATAGAATTGACTATATTAAATTTACTGATTTTTTGAACGCAATATTATTGATAGTGGGCATCGTTTTTGCTGAAGAGATAGTTTTTCGAGGCTGGCTAATGGAGGAAATGGTTCTTTTGTTTGGATTGAGAAAAGGAATAATTCTTCAATCTACAATTTTTAGTCTTGCCCATTATAGATCTGATATGGGTTTATTAGCTTTAATTCCTTTCTTTACAGGTCTATTTCTTTTTGGATTAGTTCTAACTTTAAGACGAACTATTGATAAAGGTTCGTTATGGGGTTGTATTGGTCTGCATGGAGGGTTGGTTTCTGTTTGGTATTTATTGGATTCGGGAATGCTTATTTTTTCTAATGATACGCCTTATTTTTTATTAGGACCAAGTGAAGACATGGTAAATCCAATTGGTAGCTTTATTGGGATAACAATTTTATTAATTACGATATTTTTTCAACGAAGATTTTTTGCAAGAACGGGACGATTTTTAGCTTGTACAGTTAAAGCGTCGTTTAAAGATGAAACTCCATAATCTCTTTCTAATAAGTTTATAACTGCCCTACCGAAATCATTTGGCTTTGTATCAAAGGCTTCTAAACAAATTCTTCCAAATTCTTTGCCCATCGGCTCTGGATTCCAGAGTAGTTTTCTAGCAGTCCAAGGCATTAAACTCATAGGGTTATAACCAGGTTTTAATAAACCTTTTTTCAGTCCATATTCTTCTAATAACGTGTGAGGTTGAAGTCCTATAAAAAATATAGAAGGTTCAACAATATCAGGTCCAAAAATCTTCTCTAATTCTCTATGGTAAGCAACTGTTTGTCTTATTGTTTCTGGACGCTCGTCAATAACATTGAATGAATAATTTACTGAAACCTGTTCTTTGAAACCTGCTTTTGCTAATAGTTCGCAATTTTTTAGAACTGTTTTTAAATTGTACCCCATTCTCATTTTTCTTACAAGTTCTTGGGATCCAGAAGTTATTCCAATTTCGAAATAGCTCATACCTGTTTTAACCATTAATTCAGCTAATTCTTCATCTAAATTGTCAGCTCGTATATATGCAGCCCAATGAATATCATGCAAGCCTTCATCATAGATGGATTGAAGAATATCTTTGGCATTTTGAATGTGTCCTCTAGAGGGTATGAATTGAGCATC
>QCID01000021.1 GCA_003216895.1 Prochlorococcus sp. AG-402-K04
TATTAGCAACCCTTTGCTCTTGGGATGAGATAAACAAATTTGTGCCTTATTTTCATCGTCTAGGTATTGAGGGAAAAGCGGCTAATCCATTAACTTTAATGTATTTGGAGGATAATCCAGAGAATCATTTCAAACGAGCTATTAAATATAATCAAGAAGTTTTAAAAGGGACATTAACCAATTTAAATATTTACAATAATAAAAAAATAAATATCGGTTATTTTTCATCAGACTTTAGATATCACGCAATCTCAATATTATTAACAAGAATATTAGAATTACATGATACTTCTAAATTCAATATATATGCATATAGCCTCAGCAACATCATTGATGGCTATACAGAAAGAATTAAGAATGCCGTTTTCTGCTTTCGAGATGTAAGCAATCTAAGTGATATTGAAATCGTTAATATTGCAAGAAATGATCAAATAGATATAGCTATTGACCTTAATGGTTTTACAAAATCCAATAGAAGGGCTATTTTTAATTATCGTCTCGCCACTTACCAACTAAATTATCTCGGTTATCCAGGGACAATGGGATCGAAATCATTTGATTATATTCTGGCCGATAAAATAACAATTCCAGAAGAAAATAAAAAGTTTTATACTGAAAAGGTCTTATATCTGCCAGATAGTTATTTACCTAATGATGATACGAAACAAATATCACCTCGCAAATTTAGTAGAAAAGATTTAGATCTACCATCCGACGGATTTATATTCACATGTTTTAATCATATTAATAAAATCAACAGAAAAGAATTCAATATATGGATGAATTTATTACAGAAAGTAGAAAACAGTTTTTTATGGATAATGGAACCGAGTCACTCTGCAATAAATAATATTTACAATGAACTAAGCAAAAAAGGGTTAGAGAGAGAGAGAGTTGTATTTGCTAAAAGAATGAATTTAGATGAGCATTTATCCAGGCATTCATGTGGAGATTTATTTCTAGACACTTTTAATTATAATGCTGCAACTACTGCTTCTGATGCTTTATGGTCTGGATTACCACTAATAACACTATTAGGTAAAAGTTTTTCGTCTAGGATAGGAGCAAGCATTCTGAATGCTTGTGATCTAAACGAATTAATCACACATAATGAGCATGAATATGAATCACTAGCATGCGAACTTGCAACAAATAAAGACAGGCTAGAGCAAATACGTAAAAAATTAAGTAATAAAAATTCTCGTTTTTTTAATTCTATTAAATTCACTAGAAAACTAGAAAATATCTATATTAAAATAATCCAGTCTGGAAAATAAACTAATAATAGGATTATTATGATAAAATATTTTTTACTCAAAAAATATCAAATATCAAATATCAAATCAACAAAATAAATTAACTTTTTATTTGAAAAAATTAAACAGAGTAAGATTCTCTAAAATAATTACATGTTTTTTCAATACCATCAATAAAATTTATCTCTGGCTTCCACTGAAGCTTCTCCCAAGCTAAATCAATCAAAGGTTTTCTTCTATAAGGATCATCTAAAGGCATTTCTAAATACTCAAATAACTCATTATTATTAAATTGATTACTGATTATATTTGCTACCTGGGAAATATTAATTTCATTAGGATTGCCAAGGTTAATAGGAGCGGTATACGAGCTATTCATAAGCCTTATTAAGCCCTCAACCATATCATCTACATAACAAAAGCTTCTTGTCTGAGATCCATCACCATATATTGTCAAAGGTTTTTTATTGATTGATTGAATAATGAAATTACTAATAACCCTTCCATCATTTTTAAGCATTCTAGGACCATAGGTATTAAATATTCTTGCAATTCTAATTTGTGTATTATTCATTCTCATGTAGTCATTACATAACGTTTCTGCAATGCGTTTCCCTTCATCGTAGCAACTTCGAATCCCAATTGTATTAACACATCCTTTATAACTTTCAGGTTGAGGATGAACTTCTGGATTTCCATAGACCTCACTTGAACTAGCTAATAATAATTTTGCATCAACTCTTCTGGCCAAACCCAACATATTGTATGTTCCAAGGAAACTTGTTTTAGCAGTCTTAATAGGATTAAATTGATAATGAATGGGAGAAGCTGGACAAGCAAGATGCCAAATCTTATCAACCTCTAAGAGAATAGGCTCAGTAACATCATGCCTAATTAATTCAAAAAGAGGATTATCAATCCAATGTTCAATATTTTTTTTTGTACCTGTATAAAAATTATCAAGACATAACACTTCCTCTCCTGCCTTCATAAGGTAATCAACTAAGTGAGACCCTAAAAAGCCCGCTCCTCCTGTCACGAGATTTCGTATAGAAGAAGAAGAAGATTTCATGAATTTCTTTCAATAACATAATTGCAATATAAATATACTTCTATTTAAAGTTTCATCTTATGTATAATAATTTTTATTATTTATTTATACTTGAATGAAATCAATATCTTCAGGGTGTCCAGTTTGTGGAAATCCATCAGTCAATAGATTCTTTAAAGCCGGTAGTAATACATTAGCAACAGTTGTTTGGGCAGAAAGCACTAAAGAAGCATTAGAAGTCAAGAAACATGCGCAAGATTATGTTCAATGCCTAAGCTGTACTCATATTTGGAATTACTTGTTTGATTGGGAGGAGGTTCCCTATGGAAACAAACCAAATAAAATGTTTAATAAAGGTGCAAATTGGAAACTACATATAAAAGAAATTACAGAAAATTTAATTAAATACTTACCATCTTTCCCAACAATTATTGAAATTGGTTGTGGAAATGGTGATTTTATAAATGGTTTAGCAGAACACTACAAAAGCAGTGGGTATTTCTTAGGGTTTGATCCTTCCTATGAATCATCAGACGGAAACAACTTATTTGAGTTTCACCAAAGACTTTTTGACCCAGTTGATGATGTCATAAAGTATAAGCCAAATTTAATAATAATGCGTCATCTAATAGAACATTTAAATTCACCAAATGCTTTTATACAATCTCTTGCATGGGCCTCTCATTTAAATAAATTATCAACATATCTTTTCTGTGAAGTACCATGTGTTGATAGAGTATATGAAACACATAGAGTTGCTGATTTCTATTATGAACATCCGTCACATTTTACATCTAAATCTTTTTCTACTTTATTAGAAAAATCTGGAGAAATTATAGATATAAAAAAACTCTATGGACAAGAAGTTATCACCGGCTTGTTGAAATTAAAGCCAAGTTCTAATCAATTAGACAATTATAAATTCTCACTAAATATATCTAAGGATATATTAAATGATGTAGAAAATATTAAATATGAAATACAAAAGTTAATTGACAGTAATAAAAAGATTGCTATTTGGGGTGGAACTGGCAAATGCGCAGCATTTATGCATCATTATGAAATCAAATTAAATGATTTTCCTATTGTTATTGATTCAGACGATAGAAAAGTTGGTACTTTCGTTCCCGGAGTAGGTCAAAAGATTTTGCACTCATCTTATCTAGTTGAGAACCCAGTTCAAGTACTAATAATACCAACACAATGGAGAGCTAGAGATATAATTGAAGAATGCAAATCTTTAAATCTTAGTTTCGAAAGTATTTTAATTGAACATAAAGGACATTTACTAGAATTTACAAGCTATAATCATCCTTATTAAGGCTAATGCAAAGTATTTATACAATGATAGTCAAAACAATTTTTAATGCTGTAAAAGTATAATATCCATAAATTTAGTCTTCAAATTGACTATTTGCATGGCCTAGAATTTTTTACAAATTTAAAGATATCTAAATTTTTAAAATTTTCTTGTGTAATTTTCTTCACTGATTCATCATTTATTGCTTCTGCATAGGCTAGCCAATTTCTAATTATAAGAAAGTCTTTTAAACACAAACTCTTTAGGCTTTTATCGCTATCAAAACCTGAAAGAAAAAGATGGTTTCTATCAAAATTATATTCCAATTGTTTCCATTCAGGTTTATATTTAATTTGATCCTTCTCAGGCAAAGTTAAATCTGCATATTTAGGGAAAGTAATAGCATATTCAGAGCAACCACGTTTCTCTTTGATAGAAAAAGAATCTCCAATCTTTTTTAAAATCAAAGGAGCAATTTGTAGATTAATTTCCCTTGCCTCAATAAGACTTGAGCAATAAATATATACTTTATAAAAGCCTGGGACATAAGATCGCTTTTCAACCATAAATTTTACATAGTTATTATTTTTAAGTTCAATCTCGTTAAAAAGTAAATATAACTTAATTAAATCTATAATTTGTTTTACTTCAATCTGAACTTTATAGCAACCAAAACAAAACTCTGGAATAGCTTTATGTATTTTATGAAATTCTAGGTGTCTAGAACAGTTTAAGTCTATAGAATTTTTCCTATGAATTTGAATAAGATCATAATCTATATTTATATTATACTTGTTTAGGATTATCATACCTATCTGATACATCATGCATATATCTTTATCTTCAATGTAAGAATAATTTTTGAAATCAGAGTTTACAAGTCTCAACTCATCATTAGCTAATAAAAAAGAATTATTATAATTACTTGATGGTACATATTTTGATAAATATATCAATAAATTTTTAACAGATCTTATATGATCTGGATTAATATTAAGTATTTTCACGAGAGTCTTTATCGATTTTTCTCTCTCTCCAAGCCCCCAATATATTGATGCCAAATTAAAATATAATTCAGTAAAATTAGGTTCAAGATCGATTCCTTTTAATGTTGCTAATCTTGCATCTTCAAATCTTTTTTGGTCATGAAGTACAGCCCCTAAAATAAAATATGCGTAAAATACTGAAGGATTTATTTTTATAGCTTCTAAAGATTTGATTTCTGCTATTTTTAGATTCCCTTTAACATATTGATCAATTGAATCTTTGATAAGTTGATCTATCAATGATGAATTTGTTTCCATAAGAACTTAATAAAACAAAGAATTAATTATTTATGTAAATAAAAAACGAGATAATTTTGATTACTAATAACAACCTATTAATAAGATATAAAATCATTATACTTTTTATAATTTGAAAGAATTTCGATTGCCGGTTTAAGCATTTCACGATAATTATTCCAACCATTTAAAGATCGTTGATTTATTTCAGAGCGAATTTGCACATTGCTACAAGTATTTATATATCTTTTAGTCTTATTGGGCATTGTATATGAAAGATCCCATTTAAAACCTAGCCATAAAATCAAATCTTTGATATTTTCTGTGGGGTTTTTAACTAGTTCATCATAATTTAAGGTATATATCCTAGATTGAGATTCAGATTTATAACTACTCATAATACGGTCTTGATTTATATATACTCTAGTAGAGTTAACAAGTGATGATTCATATAGATAAGCTGATTTAAAATTTGAACGAAATATAGACAAAATATTATCAAGCGGATTTCTTATGCAATGTATTATTTTTGCATTGGGAAATTGTTTCAATATTATACCTGTAAAAATATAGTTATGTAATTGTTTATCTATAATAGTTTTTTTATTAGAAACTTCTGAAATAACTTTCTCAGTATAAATATCACATATAGTTTTGACATTAGGATTGAGAGAATTTAAAGAACTTCTAATAAAGGATTCCTTGAGAAAGGAACTTTCTCCTATTCCAATAGCATTTGGATTAAGATTAAGAATTGAATCAACTAATGTGGAACCACTTCTTGGCATTCCAACAATGAAAACATAGTCACTTTTTCTAACATTCTCCTCTTTTAAATAAGGAAGCTTATTTGCAAGTATTTTCAAATTTTCTGATTCAGAAATTAGTTTTTCATGTAAAGAGGGATGCATTTTATTACGCGCATGATTGGCAATTTCTAAATTTTTTCTGCTACTATTAAAGTCTTTTTCTTTGTGATTAATATTTGCTCTTGCAAAAGCTATATTAACTCTATCTGCAAAGGAAACTAAAGTAGATAGATCAAAAGAGAATAAATTCTTTCTTATCTCTGGAAGATCTGA
Source organism: Prochlorococcus sp. AG-402-K04 (assembly GCA_003216895.1). GTDB lineage: Bacteria > Cyanobacteriota > Cyanobacteriia > PCC-6307 > Cyanobiaceae > Prochlorococcus_B. Next base: position 5,973 of record QCID01000021.1, read on the forward strand.
AAGATCACTAATGTTTGATAAAGCTAAATATGCATTATACTTATTTTTATTAATTTTAATCGACTCAATTAAAATATTTTTAGCATCTTTTAAGTCTCCTTTATTAATTAAAAACTCTCCAAGTGCACAAAGTGAATATGAATTATTTGGGCTTAACTTTATTGATTTCCTGAAGAAATCTTCTGCCTCAGTTGGCTTATTTAAACCTTTTAAGACAATTCCAATATTTAAATATGTTTCAGCTGTATTTTTATCTAACTCAAGTGATTTATTTAGATAAATTAGTGCATCTTTTAGTTGATTGAGTTCTATCAATATAGCACCCAAGTTTAAATATGAAATCGCTGATTTAGGATCTAATTTAATTGCTTTTCTTGCTGCTTTTTCTGCCTCATCGTATTGCCCTTTAGATTTCTTTATAGAAGCCAAATTAGAATAAGCTTCACCTATATTAGAATTTAAAGCCAAACATTTTTTTGTGAAGTTCTCGGCTTCCTCCAATTTACCTTGTTGAAAATAAATTGCCCCTAGAAGAAAATAAAAAGGATAATAATTATTATTAATTCTTATACCTTCTATCAATACTTTTTCAGAATCTTTAAATCTTTTATTGAGATATAATTGTGTTGCTTGATTAATTATTTTTTTTACATTTCTGCCAATTTCATCCTTTCTTCTGGAAATTTTATTTAATTTGACGGCATTCTTAAAACCCTTCATATCGATTTTTTATAATCCCACACCTCTAGCCATGAGTGTTGCTAAAAAAGGTATGGATGCAAATCCAAGTAATTCAATGTTAACAACCAATCTTAATCTTGCAGCTAAATTATCCGTGACTTGAGGAAGATTTCCCTTACTCAAAGGAATTGCCCACAATACATAGGTAATTGTGGGATAAAGCGATAAAGAGCCAACCAGAGCAAAGACAATAATCTTTGTCCAAAAGATAGGGTTTTCTGTATAGAATTCTGAGCCCTGTCCAAACTTTATTACTCTGAGGATCCCACTTACCAAAAGAGCAATGCCAGCAATTCCATAGATAACGTCTGCAATGACCATAGATATTGCTTCCTGTCTATTTGGATTAGCCTTTAATGAGATACGTTCATAAATTAAGGCTCCAAAACAAAGCATGAAGCTCAAATAATGGATATACGCAACTGAGGCGGATTTCAATAAATCAATTGGCAACGCTAGTCCGAGCAAAATCACTATTTTCAATCAATTTATACCTTAGCAAAAATCATAAATCACAGAGTGAGACTAGTGAAGCTCGTCATGTAGCAAATAAAAATAAATTCATTTGTATAAATGATTCTCAAAGATACACTAATTCCAAATATTTCTTTAGACGGTACTCTTACTTAATATCATTCTACTCAAATGCCTTAGTGGCTATTACAAAATTTAAAATATAGACCTTTATGTAATTTATTAGTTTATCTTACTAGAGATTTAAATAGATTATGAAAGATAAAATTAAAAAAACAATTTTTAGGCTTTTTGCCTTTATTTATTTAACAACTTCAACATTAATTATTTTTCATACAGAGCAATTATCTGCATCGGAGAATGTTGAAACTGTTTTAATAAAAAAAGTATCTAAATCATATACCAATAAATTCTGCAACTCTATTGGATTTGGACTCTCCAAGGAAAGCGCTATGAACTTTTCCCTAAAAGAAAATAATCAAGTGTTTAATAAAAGAAAAGGGTTTAATAGTATTAATAAAGAATTACTTGCAGAGGAAATAGCAATTTCAGTTGTTGAAAAATGTGGTTTCCCAATCAACCTATCAGGAGAGAAGGGGATTTTAGAGTTTAAAAATTACTATCTATTAAAGGATCAAAAATCTTCGCGAACTAGCTAAAGCCATCAGAATGAATATCTTGAAACATAAATAAGCATAAGCAAAATTATTTATAAGATTAATCTTAAATAAATTAAAGTAATATTAATTTCTAGGTTTTTTAATTAATTAATTAGCCCTAGAGTAAAGCTCTTCTAGGTAATCCCTTACATTAATACGGGCTTTGCTCATATGCCTGAGCTGTCTGACTAATTTCTAAAAAGCGTATAATTAATCAAACTAATTTATTGATATTATCATAAAAAAGAAAGCATAATTGCACACATAATATCTATATCTTGATATGTCAGTCTTATCGTATTCTTAAGGCTGCGGCATAAAAATACGGCAAATCTATTTGCGTGACTGAGGAAACCTAATGGAGCCAAGCGGATTCGAACCGCTGACCCCCTGCATGCCATGCAGGTGCTCTACCAACTGAGCTATGGCCCCAAATCGTTGATATGACTTTGATTCCAATCAATATCATCCAACACAGCTATTATACTTCAATAAAAGAGCGTATAATTGCAGCATCTAAACGATCTACAATCCACAAGAGGGGAAGAGAGTAAAGTCATTCATATCACTAGCTTTGACAAAGTTCCCGATACTATTAATTAAGGAAATTCTTTTTTACCAGTAGAAAAGTCGTTAGGTAATTAACAAACCCCATTATTTTGATAGGCCTGGACAAATTGGCTCTTCCTCTTGAGTTGTATTTGCTATCTTCGCTTAATCGCAAGGGTTGATTATTTGTTTAATAGCCGCCGTAAGTCCACTTATAATTAATCAGTCAAAGTTGAATCCGCAGTTGAAACAAGGAATTTTCCACTAGATAATAAATATATGTATTTAAAATGGAATGTTTTTCGCTGTCTCTTTCATAATAATTTTCTTGTTTCTTATTGCTTTTGGTCCAAAAGAAGAAGGAGGAGAATGGGGTTTTAATCCAAAAGAGAAAGGCAAATGGGGTTTTGGCCCAACAAAAGAGAGGAAATGGGGGTTTGATCCAAAAAAAATAAAAGGAGAATGGGATAAAAACAATCCATTATTTGAATTATTTGAATATTATTTTCATGAATTTTGGAGAAGATCAACTGATTTTACAGGTAAAACAAAAAGAAAAGATTTCTGGATGGCAGAATTATTTCATACTCTTATAATCATTTTACTCTATATTATTCTTTTTCTATTTAGAAACGAATATCTCTCAATTCAAAGAGTTACTACATTAATAATAATATATTTAATAGCATCATTTATTCCTAATTCATCTATTCAAGTTCGTCGCCTTCGTGACATAGGGAAAGAACCAGAATTTGTATTTTTAAGTCTAATTCCTTTCGCAAATTTAATTTTACTTTTTTGGTTCTCTTATCCTTCAAATACAGATAAAAGTATCAAGTCATCCATCGATTATTCTATAACAAAAACAGAAAATAATATAAATAAAAAAATGGATGAAATAGAGATCAAGCTGGAAAGATTAAAAACTATTCATAATAAAGGTTTAATTTCTGATGAAGAATATAACTCTGCAAAAAAACAAGCCTTAAATTTTTAGGATATTAGCATATTGCAGTAGAGCAACAAACTCATTTCCATGAAAAATATTATCTCCTAATGCAATAGCAACAGGATTATTAGCAATAAATTTTTCTCCGATTAAAACTGATTTAGCAACACCTTCTAGTTTTTTTTGTATTGCATAACTAAGTTAGAAACCCCACTTTTTTCAGTCTTCTAAAAGTCTATAAGATAAGTCAATATTATCTGGATCACTTATAATTAGGATATTTTTAATACCACAAAGCATTAAATTTGTTAGAGAATAATAAATCATAGGTTTTCGTATACGGGCATTAATTGCTTACTAAAAGTGTTAGTAAGCGGAGCTAAACGTTTCCCTTGACCACCTGCAAGTAATATTCCTTTTCGAAGAGATAAATAAGACATTATAAATGAATTTAATTAGCTAATATTTAATTTAAAGATATGAATCTATCTATAAAGTGAAGAATTTACAATAGGTTCTTCTACACATAGGAGGTATTCTACTGATCTTTGAATTGCGAAGTGAAGCCAAATATAATAAGCAATATATGGAGGGTAAAATAAAATATGTCCAAAACCCCATGTTGTCAATAACAAGACAAGACTAAATACGAGCAAAAACAAGTTAGCAATCAGAGAAATTACTGCTAGATCATCCATGGGAGGAGTTAAATTTTTTCTTTTGTTATTAGAACTTCCTCCTGTTTTCCTAGCCAAATAGGATGCCCTTTCTGGTATTTTATATACAAAGAAAATCCAACCAACACCACAAGTAAAAAATGATATTAAAACAGCCAAAATAGGATCACATATCTCACGTTCATCAACTTCATTAATAACTTCTACCCACTTATAAATCAAATAATAACTATATAGACCACATGATAAAAAATTAAACAAGATCAACTCTATAGTTCTAACATAATGGAATCTGTTGACTGCTGTTATCTCTTTACTCATTGATGAATCTTTAAATTGAGTTATTCTATTTATCTTTGCAAAAAATAGTCTTTCTTTCCAAATCAAGAATAAAACTTAGCATATATTTATAAGATAAATTAAATATCTAGCTTTTTATCTTTTGAGTTATTTCAGCTGAAATCTTTTACCTTTATTCATTAAAGCTTTTCTAGCCTCATACTTTTCTTCTGATTTGATATAAAGCTTGATTGATCATGTGCTCGATTGATATAAAATGGCTGCAATTAATTTTGGTTTAATACATCTCACGACCCTTTATATCAACTCTCCTAAATATATAAATCAACGTAAAACAGGAGATATTATTTGTTTCATTTCTCTAATATCCCCTTTACTTAATGGTTTTCGAGATTTTGAAGTGCTTCATACCATGCAGCTGCTATACCAGCTGAGTTATGCCCCCATATCGTTGAAATAGTAATGATTGCAATTCATCTCACGCAACTCAACCATTTTACTTCACTACTTACTTCCGTCTATAGGGAGATAATCCAATTATTGATGGCATAGGTTGAATTGCTTTTAAAAGCTAAAACTCTAGTTCAAGTTATAATCGTCGTTAAAAGATCCTTGCGTGAAAGTATAGGTGTGATTGAAAGAAGAATAGATCAAAAACAAGAAAGATCTGAAGGGAAAACATTCCCAGTTCCTTTCGCTCTAGAAGCAATTAAAGACAATATTTCTATTTCTACTAATCTCGCCAATAAACCTTCCAAAGAAAAAATAATTGAACAAACTCTGCAGCAAGGTATTGCAGCATATAAACAAGGAAAGCTCCAAGAAGCTGAACGAATTTATCGGTCTATCTTACAATCTCAGCCTTTGAACCCAGGTGCTAACTATAACCTAGGTGTATTAGCTGTCTCCGTGAATAAAACTGATGAGGCATTGCAACTATTTAAAATGGCCCTAGCAGCAAGCCCAAAAACAGAACAATTTTGGCTTAGCTATATTGATGCACTTATCAAGGAAAATCATAATGAAATAGCAAAGCAAGTTATTCAGCAAGCAAAGAAGCAGGGCATAAATGAAAAGAGATTAAATGCATTAAAAGTGCAGATGAAACCAACAGATGCAGAATTAAATAGACTATTGGTGGCATATCAAAATAGGAAATTTGATGAAGCTGAGAAATTAGCGGTATCCCTTTCCAAAAAGTTTCCCAATCATCCATTTCCCTGGAAAGTCTATGGAGCTTTACTCACACAGACTGGTAGAGTCTTTGATTCATTAGTTCCTATGAAAAAATCTGTGGAACTAGCGCCACAAGATGCAGCAGCCCATAGCAACTTAGGTAACACACTTCAAGCATTAGGGAGACTGGAAGAAGCTCAAGCAAGCTATAAACAAGCGATAGCTTTGATGCCTAGCAACGCTGAAGCCCATGGAAACTTAGGTAACACACTTCAAGCATTAGGGAGACTGGAAGAAGCTCAAGCAAGCTATAAACAAGTGATAGCTATGATGCCTAGCTACGCCGAAGCCCACAGCAACCTTGGCGTCACGCTAAAAGAGATGGGGAGATGGGAAGAAGCTCAAGCGAGCTTTAAGAAAGCCATTGCTTTGAAGCCTAACGATGCCGAAGCCCACAGCAACCTTGGCGTCACGCTACAAGAAATGGGGGAATGGGAAGAAGCTCAAGCGAGCTTTCAGAAAGCAATAGCGTTGAAGCCTGACTATAGCGAAGCCCACAGCAACCTTGGCGTCACGCTAAAAGAAATGGGGAGATGGGAAGAAGCTGAAGCGAGCTTTAAGAAATCGATAGAGCTGAAGCCTAACTATGCCGAAGCTCACAGCAACTTGGGTGTCTCGCTAAAAGAAATGGGCAGATGGGAAGAAGCTGAAGCGAGCTTTAAGAAAGCAATAGCGTTGAAGCCTAACTATGCCGAAGCTCACAGCAACTTGGGCAATACACTAAAAGAACTGGGCAGAGGGGAGGAAGCTCAAGCGAGTTATAAACAAGCGATAGCGCTGAAGCCTAGCTACGCCGAAGCCCACAGCAACTTGGGCAACACGCTACAAGAACTGGGGAGAGGGGAAGAAGCTGAAGCTAGCTTTAACAAAGCTATAGCGTTGAAGCCTAACTACGCCGAAGCCCACAGCAACTTGGGCAATACACTAAAAGAACTGGGTAGATTGGAAGAGGCTGAAACAAGCTACAAACAAGCGATAGCGTTGAAGCCTGACTATGACAAAGCCCACAGCAACTTGGGCAACACGTTAGAAGAACTTGGTAGAACGGAAGAAGCTATTTCTTGTCACCAAAAAGCTTTTACTAAGCGTACTGGTATCCATCCAGTTGGCGACGAATCACTTTCTCCAGCTATTACTTCTGTTTATATTGAATTAACTAATAAGTGTAACTTCCATTGCACATTTTGCCCCTCAGACTCTCAAAAACGTCTTTTAGGCTCTATGGATTTAGATCTTGTTAAACAACTATATGAGGAGAATGCTGATAAAAACTTTGCCAATCAGGTACATCTCCATTTAATGGGTGAGCCTACCTTGCACCCTGAATTGATTGAAATTTTAAAATTTGGTGCAATAAAAAATGTAAAAACTAATTTAACAACCAATATCAGTACCTTGGGAGCTAAAAATGTTTCAAAAATATTGGATAATTTATATGGCAAAATAACTGCCAGTCATATGTCTCCCACAGAAGAGACATATCACGTTAGAGGTGCAGTTGGTATTTCATGGGAGCGCTATATCGGCAATCTTCGCTTATTAGTTCTTGAATACATGAAACGTTTAAAGGAAGGGAATGCAACA
>QCID01000022.1 GCA_003216895.1 Prochlorococcus sp. AG-402-K04
ACTTGCACATTCATCTTCAGCCAAAGTACCCTCACTTCATCCAAGTGAACAAATTCTTGATCAATTTGTTCCTTTTAGCCTGGAAGCCCCAGTTACTTCCAATGATCCCAAGATAGAAAGTTTTGCATCTGAACAACCAGATAGTGGTTTGCATGAGCGTTTGTATCAATCAGCGACCACAAAATTTAGAACTCGAAGAGTTGGTTCAGAAGAATTTCAAGAGGGTGCTCCAGGAGATTTAAATTCAAATAATGAATCTGGTAGTGGCCTTTGGGCTAGTGGATTAAATGAATCTGGTATTGGAGTTGTTCCTCAAACACGTTCTTTTTGGTTAGTTGCTGATGCTGAATTAATTGTTTATGGAGCTACTGATCCCTCAGCTAAATTGTTTATCGAAGATGAAGAGGTTCCCTTAGCGAATGATGGAACTTTTAGATTGCAAGTCCCATTTAGAGATGGTATTCAGAACTATTCCATTAAAGCCATAGATAAAGATGGGCTTGATTCAAGGAACATAACAATGAAATTCGAAAGAGTTACTCCAGTTGATAACACTAATCCAAATTCAAAAGCTGAATCAGAATGGTTTTAAATCTCATCCCACTTAATTAATGGTTCGATTAATTGTTGCGTTTACTCCATTAGTAGGCGCTATTGCTTTTCCTTTATTAATTCCTACTACGATTGAGCGTTTAGGACTGGGTCCTGGTGTTTTTAGTGCGTTGATTTTAAGTACTCTTTGGTTTATCGCAATGCTTCGTACTTCTGAAATGCCTCACTGAATTAAAAGTGTTGATATTTCATTCTCGATTCATTTTTTATATCATTCACTAATTTATTTTCAAAGTGTTTTCTACAGAATTTAGCCAACTTACAGTTAAGTTAAACTCAGCTTTTACTGATCAGAAACCAGGTACTTCTGGATTGCGAAAAAGTACTTTGCAGTTCGAAGAGCCTCATTATCTTGAGAGTTTTATTGAATCAATTTTGTGCTCTCTTCCTGGGGTGCAAGGAGGTGTTTTGGTCGTGGGCGGTGATGGTAGATATGGAAATAAAAGAGCGATTGATATCATTATTCGGATGGCAGCTGCACATGGAATTCAAAAAGTCATAACAACTGTAGATGGGATTTTGTCTACCCCTGCGGCTTCTAATTTGATTCGTATTAATAAAGCTATAGGGGGAATTATTTTATCTGCTAGTCACAATCCAGGTGGACTAGAAGGTGACTTTGGAGTCAAGCTCAATGGGGCAAATGGTGGACCTGCCTCAGAATCTTTAACTGATGAAATTTATAATTACTCCAGGAATCTTAAAGAATATAAGATCATCAAATGTGAAACAAATAATTCTTATTCACTTGGTAAATATAAATTAGCTTCAATGGTTGTAGAGATCATTGATGGAATAGAAGATTACTTAGATTTAATGAAAAAAATATTTGATTTTGATTTGATTAGTTCCTATATCAACAAAGATTTTCCAATCGTTTTTGATGCATTAAATGCTGTAACTGGGCCATATGCAAAGCGTCTTTTTGTTGATCATTTAGGAGCTAACGCAGAAACAATAAGGAATGGAATACCTTTGGAAGATTTTGGAGGTCTTCATCCTGATCCAAATTTGACTTATGCAAAAGATCTTGCTGATTTACTTTTAAAAGGTAATTTATTTTCCTTCGGAGCAGCATGTGATGGTGATGGCGATAGAAATATGATTTTAGGACGTGGTTGCTTCGTAAACCCTAGTGATAGTCTTGCAATTTTAGCTGCTAATTATGATTGTGTGCCTGGATATGCCAAAGGTTTATCGGGTGTCGCTCGCTCCATGCCTACGAGTTCAGCTGTAGATGTTGTGGCAAAACATTTAGGGATAAATTGCTTTGAAACTCCTACTGGATGGAAATTTTTTGGCAATCTTTTGGACGCTAATCAAATTACTCTTTGTGGAGAGGAGAGCTTTGGGACAGGTAGTGATCATGTAAGAGAGAAAGATGGATTATGGGCTGTTCTCTTTTGGTTACAGATACTTGCGACCAAGAAAAAGTCTGTTTCTGAGATAATGAGAGATCATTGGCTATTTTTTGGTCGTCATTATTATTCTCGCCATGACTATGAATCTATTCCATCTGAAGTTGCAAATTCTCTTTATTCCAGATTGAGCAATATTCTTCTCACTTTGAAAGATCAATCTTTTGCTGGAAGGACAGTTCAAAATGCTGATGATTTTAGCTATACAGATCCAGTTGATGGTTCAATTACGCTTAATCAGGGCTTAAGAATTTTATTAGATGATGGTAGTAGAGTGTTAGTTAGACTTTCTGGTACTGGCACTCAAGGAGCTACGTTAAGAGTTTACTTTGAAAGCTTTGTTCCAAGTGATGGTGATATAAACCAAAATCCTCAGTTAGCCTTGGATCCTTTGATTAAAAGTATTGATTCTCTGGCTGAGATTTCAAAACGAACAGGCATGTCTTCTCCTACAGTTATTACTTAGGTTGAAAACCTTCCAATTGGAAATCATCAAAACAACTTTATAAGTTTTTTTTTGCTTTTAGAGTAACAAAAGTGTTTGTTTATTCGCTTTGGACAAAGATCTGTTTGCTTTTAATGGTGAACAGCTAATACAGAATAATGCTCCTTTAGCTGATCGCTTACGGCCTCAAACACTTGATGAATTTGTTGGTCAAGATCATATTCTTGCTCAAGGTCGTTTATTGAGACGTTCAATTGTTGCTGATAAAGTAGGCAATTTATTGCTTTATGGACCACCTGGAGTTGGTAAGACTACTTTGGCTAGGATTATCGCCTCAAATACCCTATCTCATTTTAGTGTTGTAAATGCTGCTTTGGCTGGCATCAAAGATTTGAGATCTGAGATTGAGTCTGCAATTGATAGATTAAATAAATATGGTAAACGCACGATTTTATTTATTGATGAGGTTCATAGATTTAATACTGCTCAACAAGATGCCTTATTGCCTTGGGTTGAAAATGGAACTTTGACTTTGATTGGGGCAACTACGGAAAACCCATATTTTGAAGTAAATAAAGCTCTAGTAAGCAGATCTAGATTATTTCGATTAAATAGTCTGAATTCAAAAGCATTACATCAATTGCTGCAACGAGCTTTGAACGACAAGGAAAGGGGTTATGGGTTGAAATTAATTAATTTAGCTCGTGAAGCTGAGGATCATTTGGTTAATGTTTGTAATGGCGATGCACGAGTTCTGCTTAATGCGCTTGAACTTGCTGTAGAGAGCACCATCGCAAATCAAGATAGTTCAATCAGTATTGATCTCAAGATTGCTGAGGATTCAATTCAAGAACGAGCGGTTTTATATGACAAAAAAGGTGATGCTCATTTTGATACGATCAGCGCTTTTATTAAGTCATTACGAGGTTCGGATCCTGATGCGGCATTGTTTTGGCTTGCTCGAATGATGGAGGCTGGAGAAAATCCACGATTCATTTTCAGACGTATGCTTATCGCTGCAGCAGAAGATATTGGTCTTGCTGATCCCAATGCAATTGTCATAGTTGAGTCATGTGCTGCGGCTTTTGATCGAATAGGTTTGCCAGAGGGTATTTATCCACTGGCTCAGGCAACCTTGTACTTGGCTTCAACTGAGAAAAGTAATAGTGTGAAGGCTATTTTTAAGGCAGTTCAGAAAGTTAAAGATTCCCAAAAGCAAAATGTTCCATCACACCTTAAAGATGCAAATCGAGATCAAGAAGCTTTTGGAGATGGAATGGGTTACAGGTATCCACATTCATTTTTAAAAAATTGGGTTCCACAGCAATATTTGCCAGACAGTTTGCTAAACCAGATTTTCTGGGAGCCAAGTGAAAATGGATGGGAAGGGCAAAGACGATCTCTTTTGAATGAGAGAAGATCTGAACAGTTAGCTTCACTAGTTGAGATTGAGCAGCAAAATCCTTTAACTATTACATCTAGAAAAGTTGATAATGATTTGGAAAAATGGTTATCACGCCAAGTGTTGCAAGAGGGGGAAAGATTAAAAAACTTGATGACTAAATTATGGTCAGGTATTAATTGGAAAACAAATCATAGGGTTTTAGTCTTAACACCTAGTTCATTGCTTTGGTCTCTAAAGCCTTTGAGAGAGGTGTCTGAAGGTGGTGTTGTTTTGGCAGTATCAGAAGATAACTATTCTAGGTTATTGGCTGAATTAGATTTTTTGGCTCCGATGGAGCGACCACTTTTAATTAATTCAACAGTTGAATCAATTAAAAAATTAGACGAAAATCTCGAATTTGAGGTAATTGCAGGAAGGATCCCGTGGAAAGTTTTTTCTGAAACGAATTTTTCTAGATTGTGGCCGATTCTCACTGAGAAATGTACTGCGAATACAGAATTAAGTCTGATTATAAGTAACCCATGTTCTGGACCTGCCTTTTGTTTAAAGGAATGCTTAGAACTTGATAATAAAAATACTGATTTTTCATTCTTGAATGATTTAATTTGTAAAGAAGAGACGTGGCTAAATAACCAAGAGCAAAAAGAAAAATTTATTTTACAATTAGAAAAATTAGGCTGGAATATTTCTTTTGAAGAATGGACTGAGCTTGTATATCAAAAAGTTGATAGCTCTATAATTAAAAGGTGGCTTAATCAAGGAAGTGAATATCGAGAAATTATTCTAAAAAGTTGTGATAAAGATGAATTAAATCGATTAAAAAAGTTATTTAAAAGCTTGGATGGTAGAACTATAAAACAAAAGCTTATACATACTAAGTTGCTTGCTAAAAACAAGAATTAATTAAGGCAAATGATTGGCTTATATGTTACTGAATCTCCATCTAGTGCAATTGCATAAGTCCATTGATCATGATTTTGTTCGTAAACTTTTACTTTGTGTCCAAGTCTTTTATGATATGCAAAGGATGATTTGTTTTCCCAAATCCATTGATTTATATTATTCGCTATCTTTCCACTCTGCCATTTTATTGCGGCTTCTTTTATTACCCATCTTTTTAATACTATTTCTTTAGCTTGACTTGGCGTTAAATTTTCTATTTCGCAATTTTCATACTGATTGAAAAAACGTTTTGACAATTTATGAGCTTGAAACTGTCTATCCTTTCTTTCTATATCTACTCCAATTTTTGCTGACGACCATCCTATTAATAAAGCATCAGAGCAATGACTCATGCTGATATGACCTAATCCTTGAGCTAAAGAAGGGGGTTCCCCGGGTTCGGCTTTAAGCGGTACATCAAGAGGCTCTAAGCCCGTCATGCTGGACATAGCATGTCTGAGGCAGCCTCTAGAAAAATGGTAAGTGAACCCTCTCCTTGGTGTTAATTTTTGAACCCATTTTTTTTCTTCGCTACTTATTGGTAAAAGTTTCGATGGCATCAAAAAAAGCCAAAGGCCTAGTACGCTTTTATTGTTTATTTGAGTTGTAATCATGACTCTCTGTATAGGCGATTCTGCACCAGATTTCACTCTCCCTAATCAAGATAGTGTTGATACCAGTCTGTCATCATTCAAAGGATCGAGAGTCGTAATTTATTTTTATCCAAAAGATGATACTCCTGGCTGCACTAAGGAAGCTTGCAGCTTTCGAGATAATTGGGAGCTTTTTAAATCAAACAATATTCAAGTTTTAGGTATTAGTAAGGATGCCTCAAAATCGCATATAAAATTCATTGATAAATATAAGTTACCTTTTATACTTTTAACGGATATTGAGCCATGCCCTGTTGCGACATTATATGAAAGTTATGGCTTGAAGAAATTTATGGGTAGAGAATATTATGGAATGATGAGACATACTTTCGTCATAGATAAAGACGGGAAAATAGAATTAATATATTTAAAAGTAAAATCAGCAAATATGGCTAATCAGATTATAAATGATCTTAAATTGAATTAATTTTTTGGTCTATATCTATCATTCCTTCTAGAACTAAATTAGGACAATGATTTATATCAATATTTTTATTTTTCAGTTCATTTAATAAGATTGGCGCATCACCTCCGCAGATCCATATTGGTAATTTTGTTTCCTCCGTAATCTGTAAGATTAATCCTAATAAGCCATTTATTGCCCCTCTGATCATTGCATTTTTCGTTTCATGTTGAAATGTCTTTGTTGGGATTGTTTTGAGTATTGGATTATCTAAATTTAATGAACCATTTGCCATCGAAGATAATTGAAGTCTTAATCCAGAAATTAATTGCCCTCCAGCGAACTCTCCTTTCTTTGTTATTTTTGTGACGCTCATTATTGTCCCTGCATCTATAACAATTAAGTCTTGTTCTTTGTTTTTGAAAGATGATTGTTTTTTATAAGCACTCCATGAAGCTAGAGCTCTATCAATCCCTAAATTAGAGGGAAGATTGATGAGGGGAACATTATCTAAATTTATTTTTTTTGAAGGAGATAATTGAAGATTTTTAGGTATAAGACCTACTGAAGCCCAAGATAATTCAGAATAATCTTTATCTTTAAATTCGATTGGATTTGGAGAGGTATGAAAATATTTCCACTCTTCTTGGATCTTTGTTGCCCAATGCCATCTTGTATTTCCAATCATTAAGTAATTTTTTTCTAAAAACACCAGCTAAATTCCTTCTCCTAAAAAATTATTTTCATCAACATGAAGCCCACATTCTTCACTGACCCCTCCAAATCTTGTTGATCTTCCTTTGAAATTATTATTTTCTGGTACGCTTGAATGCCAATCTCCAACTGTAGAATACCCTTTTTCAAATAAAGGATGTTGAGGTAAATTATTATTTTCCATGTAATAGAAAATATCTTTTTTAGTCCAGTTCAAGAGAGGTCGTAAAGTTAACCTTTGTCTGATGTAATCAATATGAGACATGGCGTCTCTATTTTTGGTTTGACCTTTACGCACTCCGCTAGCCCAACAAAGAACATCGAGTTCTGATAAGACATTCTCTAAAGGTTCAATTTTTCGTATTTGGTGATATTTGTTTAGATCTCTTAGTTCGCCAGTTTCCCAAAGTTTTCCATACAATGCTTCCATCCTTGCTGGAGAGATAGGACTTTGAGCCACTATTAAATCTAATTCAAATAGTTTTGTTAGTTCTTCTGCATATTTATAAGTTTCTTTAGGTAGATAGCCAGTATCTATCCAAATTACCTTTGGTTTTTTTCTAGATTTTAAAGCCACCGTCATATGAAGTAAAACAGCAGATTGGATTCCAAAACTGGTTGTTAAAACAAATTTTTCATCAAATTTCTCATAGGCCCATTGAAGTTGATCTTGAGCGGCAAGTCTTTCAAGATATTTACTTGTTTTATCAATTGATTGCACCAGACAAGGTTGAGAAAAGTTAGTTGATTCTCTCAAATCACTGGTGTAATTGTCTTGGGATTCTTTCTGCATTTTTGAGAATTGAATGCCGAATTGGTCAAAGTTTGTTTAGGGTCTTTTAGATCATCTTAAATCTAGTCCCTATGGACTTGAACAATTTGAAATCTGACCCAATAGTTGTTGTAGGTGGTGGCTTTGGAGGACTGGCTACTATTCAAGCTTTGTTAGCCAATTCAGATGGGACATCAGTTATTTTGATTGATATAGAGAATAGATTTCTTTTTAAGCCATTGCTCTATGAGTTATTAAGCGGTGAGCTTCAATTATGGGAGGTGGCACCTCAGTATTCTGATTTAGCTTCAGAATTAGGATTTATTTTCTTACAAGAATGTGTTGTTGAGATTGATGTAATAGAACAAAAGTTAATTACTTCATCTGAGATTGAAATAAGTTATTCACAACTTGTCATTAGCACAGGAGTTACAACTGATTATTCCTTGCTAGAAAATTTACAAGACTACGCTTGTGGCTTTTCTAATTTAAATGACTTGCGTATAATTAAAAAGTTAATAACTAAAATAAATAATTCTTCTGAATGTAGTAATCCTATAGTGATTGCTGGAGCTGGTCCTACTGGTGTTGAGCTTGCATGTAAAATTTCTGATTTAATCAAAAATCGGATTGAAATATATTTAGTTGATAAAGGAGATAAAATCCTACCTAATTCCAAATCATTTAATAGAGAGAAAGCAATTGATGCAATAGGTAAGAGAAATATTACATTTTATTTAAACCATTATATAAAATCTATTAAAAAAAATAAAATAGAACTTTTTAGCACCGGTAATGAAACAAATAATTTCATTACAATTGATTTTTCTGCTTTATTATGGACTGCAGGATTAAAACCTTCTAAATCAAAATTAGTACAACATTTTTTGAATGAAAATCAGAAGATTAAAGTAAATAGATTTATGCAAATTGATGAATATCAAAATATTTTTTTTGTTGGTGATATCACATGTTATGAAAATGCCCCTTTCCCCTCTTCGGCTCAAGTCGCAATGCAGCAAGGCTCTTTAGTGGCTCAAAATATTATTTCTTCAAGAAAGGGAAATGAACTTAAACCATTTCAATTTGAAGATCTTGGAGAAATGTTGAGTCTTGGCATTGGTAATGCATCTATTACCGGATCTGGAATCACTTTGGCAGGACCCATCGCATTTGAAATTAGGCGTTTTGCATATTTAATGAGAATGCCAGGGTTTCTTCTATCGTTTAAATCCTCTGGTTCATGGCTATTTAGTAAAAAAATAATTAATCGTTTATTTTCACAATCTCCATAGCTCCTTTACGCAGTAGTCTTAAAATTAATACTTGGACAGAGTCAGTTGGAGAGGTTATTAATTAAATAATATGACTGAGATATTAACTGTTTTTGAGAATCCAAAAGCTGTCATAACTTTGGCAGTGTTAATTAGTGCAGTTTGTTTATTCGTAAGTAGTGCTTTAGCTCCTGAGCTGACTGGACTTTTGAGTGTTGCTTTATTAATGGCAACAGGAGTTCTTTCTCCTCAAAAAGCATTGGCTGGTTTTGGAAGCCCTGCCTTGATTACCTTGATGGGTTTATTTGCTGTTTCTGCTGCACTTTTTAAAAGTGGCGCTCTTGATCGTTTAAGAGAGTTAATTGCTTCTGAAAGTATTCGAACTCCACGTAGGTTAATAGCTTTACTCGGATTGGTTGTTGCTCCTGTTTCAGGCGTTGTTCCTAATACTCCAGTAGTAGCATCCCTTTTACCCGTTATTGAGTCTTGGTGTGTAAAGCGAAAATTATCTCCTTCTCGTGTTTTGCTGCCACTATCTTTCGCGACGGTTCTAGGCGGCACTTTAACTCTTTTGGGGAGTTCAGTAAATTTGTTAGTGAGCGATATTAGCGATCAACTTGGCTATGGTCCTTTTGATCTTTTTACTTTTACTGCAATAGGTATACCTATATGGTTATGTGGGACAGCGTATATGTTGTTAGCACCTCAATCTCTACTACCTGATAGAGGAAAAATCAGTTCAGAGTATGGAGGCAGTTCGGATCAAACTGGCTATTTTACCGAAGTTAGAATTCCTGTTGGTTCTGAATTGGTTGGGAATTCCTTGAGAAATAGTCGCTTACAAAGAAGATTTGATGTCGATGTTTTAGAAATACAGCGAGAGAATGAAAGACTTTTACCACCTCTAGCTGATCGAATAATTCAATCTGAAGACCGCTTGTTGATAAGAATTACACGCTCAGATCTTTTGCGTTTAAAACAAGAACATACAGTTCAATTAACTAAAAAATTAAATACTGAAAAAAATTTTTTCCTGACCAATACTGATGAAGGTCAACAAACTGTAGAGGTCCTTTTGCCAGCTGGTTCTACCTTGGCTGGCGCGAGTTTGAGAGAACTACGATTTAGGCAAAGGCATAATGCAACTGTTTTAGCTTTAAGACGAGGGCAGCAAACTGTTCAAGAAAGATTGGGACAAGCAATTCTAAGAGAGGGGGATGTATTACTACTTCAAGCACCCAGAGATTCAATTAGAGGATTGCAAGATAGTAATGATCTACTCGTTTTAGATCAATTTGATAATGATCTGCCAACTGTCACAAGAAAGCCTATAGCAATTGGTATTGCCATTGCTATGTTGATTCTTCCTTCACTTACGGACTTGCCTCTGGTTGCTTCGGTTTTATTAGCTGTAATTGGGATGGTTTGGGGTGGATGTTTAAGGCCCGCAGAGGTTCAAAGATCAATTCGACTTGATGTCATTCTTTTGCTTGGATCTCTTTCTAGTTTTAGTGTCGCAATGCAAAACACAGGTCTTGCTGATGCTTTTGCGAATATTTTAATTTTTATATTGCAAGACTTATCTACTTATTCCGCTTTACTAGTAATTTTTCTCTCTACTACAATATTCACTCAATTTGTCAGTAACGCTGCTTCAGTAGCTCTTTTAGCACCAATTGCTGTTCAATTGGCGCCAAGCATGGGACTACCTCCTTTGGCTTTATTAATAACAGTTCTTTTTGGGGCTAGTCAATCTTTTCTTACTCCTATGGGGTACCAGACAAACCTTATGGTATTTGGCCCAGGGCGTTATAAGTTCTTAGATGTCACGAGATACGGAGCTGGGTTGACTATCTTGATGACGTTTTTGGTGCCTGGGTTGATTTTGTTAAACTATGGTATTTCTTAAAATATGTTGGATATGATTATTAATTTAGGAAAAAAAACAAACTTTCCATTTGATTTGGATTATTTAATCTTTTCAAAATTAATCTCTAACTATTGTAAAGAAAAGTGAGCATTAGGCAAGAAACTTACAGAAGGCTTACGGTTCCACAATTCACA
>QCID01000023.1 GCA_003216895.1 Prochlorococcus sp. AG-402-K04
TTCCTGGATAAAAAGAATAAATAGGGTTACCATCTTTATCTCGAAATAAAGGAAAAATCTCATTCAAAATTATTTTTTTAAATATATTCTCTTGGACCCAATCCTCAATGTCTAAAAATTTATCTGATTTAACATATCCATCCTTAATATTGAATGGTATCTTTTCTGTTGGTTTAATTTCACTGAGAGCAGTTTCTTTCCCTAAATAATCTTTTTTAACATAAAATGATAATGGTTCTAAATCTTCAACTGGATCAATACCATAAAAATTCGTAATTTTTCTTAGATTAATGACAGGTTCTAAGAAAAAATCATTCGCATCTATAGCTAAAACATTTTGAGCAAAATGAAGATCAAGTTTAACATGTGTCCAAACAACTGCTAATTTTTTCAAATCACTATCAACAACAAGATTAGGGAACAAATTTCTAACACCTTTCAAGCGGTCATACCTTCTTAAATGCTTTTGCATAGACAAGTGATTACTACTTATTTTCTCTAAGTGATCTCGCAAACGACGATATAAAAAAACTTTCTTACCAGGAAGTAACCTAGATGCTACCGAAGCACCACTTGGATATTTCACAATAGTGTTATCCTCAGCAGAGAAAATATCCCTCATATCCACTTGTCCAGACCATGGAGGTTCAGCATATGTTTTTTTATGATTTTTCAGTAAAGTTATTAATAAAGTGGATCCACAATGACTTGTATGAAAAATGCTATATCTCATCTAATTAAAATAGTTAATATGTAAACTTAGAGAAAAATTTTTTATTTGAAATTTATAATTATTATATTCTAGCTTGACCAACCTGGCTTAAAATAACTTAACAAAATATCATTTGCAACACAAATAAATTGTATTACACGATTTCTGACTTGTCTTAAAAAAAGAAATAACAGACAACTCCTCAAGCATAGTTCTGTTAAAAAAACAGCCAACTCTAATGAGAAGGGTGATTTTTTAATCGCAAATAATTTTGCTATCTAATGATCATGATGATGTCCTTTATGCTCATCTTTGTGATCATGCTCTTCTGTCTTTTCTTCCGAACCCATTTGGCAACCAGTCACAAAAAGTGGTGCAAATAGAGAAAAAGCAACGAACACAGAGATTGCGAACTTACGTATTAAAAGATTCTAAAAATAGTATTCTTTTTTAATTTATCTATTTCTCGCTTCCTTGCTTTACATTGTGCCAATCTTCAAACCAACCTGCTAAGGGTTTATTCCTAGTCCTGCTCCGATAAGTTCAATTTGTGAGGAGTTGAGATCCTCTGCAGTGGAAACAAGGAAACACTTGCGACCGATCTCACAAGGAAACCGCCTATTAAAACGGGCGGTTTTTTTGTACCTTTTCTAAAGTGGTCTAATGATCTTTCCATCACCACAAGTTGTTTTTGGTTTACTGCTTTTAAGCACAGCAGTAGTTTTGATTTTTGATATCAGATACAACCCCTTTGGAAATCATGAAGACGATCTTTGATTAAGAATAAATTCTGATGTCGACCTCTTTTGAATTTGATTAAAAAAGAAATAGCTGAACACTCCTCAACAAAATCAGTTCTGCCGTAGAGAAAGACCCTTTGTTCCACAATTAGGCAAGGGGTTTTTCTTTTTGAGCAACAAACAGGTGTTTACTCTCATGTTCCGATCACTAAGTTTGATTAGAAATGGGTTGGAGTTCTAGCACTTGAGTTGTCGTAGATCGGCGAAGGGGTAGTACGGGAAATGGATTGTTCACGAGGATACAAAAGTGCTGAACTTATAGGGGGCGACAAAAATCTCGCCCCCTTCTTTAATGGAAAAAATTACTAACTAATACTTAAACAACTGATATCTCCAACGCAATATTCATTGAAAAGGAATCCTAATCAACTCTATACATTATTTTTATTTCTTATATTTATAAATAATCAACTGATTAAGCTAACTATATTGTTACATAATGTTGACATAAATGTACATTTCTTTCAACTCAATACTACATAGTAAATGAGATAGTGATGATGCTTTAGGAACTCTGAAAGTCTTTTTTTCCGCAAACAAAAAAGAAAGCATAAATAAAGTATACGGAGCAATCTGTGTAAGACATAGAGATATCAAACGAACAAAACTCAATAATAACTTCAGCAACATATTAACCAACTAAAACAAACAGAATACATAAACAGAAGCAACTCTCTCAAGTTATTCATATGATCCTTACTGATGAGGAAATTGAAATGGAAACCAAACCAAGAGAACTAACAAATACACGAAAAAGAACAGACTTATATAAAAATACTTTGAAGTATTTGCACGATATATTTTTCAAATAAAAAGTGAAAAGTAGAACATGAGTAAACAAATAAAAATAAGTTCAGACAACGCTAAAAACTTAAATAAAGCATTAGTTCAACTCAACAAGCAATTTACTGGAGTACCTAACTATAAACCCATGAAAGAAGAAGCATTAATTGACACACTGATTGATAGTGGATTGGCGATTATGGTCAAAGAAAAGAAGACCAAACTATAGTAAATTTTTGGAGCCTGAGTAACCTACAAACGCTACAATGCGAGCAAGAGATATTAAACAAATAAAAACTTCCAGTTGAAAAAATCACAAAATAAGTTTTCAAATACTAGTTCCCATCTAGTCTTTTTTACTGTCTTCTTCGCCATCTTTGAGCATATTGATGACCCTATCCCACCATTCCCTCATGTCTTGAGTACCTTGTTTTGCTGCTTCTGTTTCTGGACACATTGCTCTCCACCTCTGAAAAATACTCCCATTTTTGCTGTAAAAGTTTGGTTTGCCACTACTTGTGAATGCACTTGAATTTCGCTCCCATTTTTCCTCTGGTGGAGATGGAGGAGGAGCAAAATATTCTCTGCGTCTGGTAGTAAAAATATTTGTCTTGCAATTTGAGTAACTCCAAATCGCACTACCACCAGAACCAATTGGTGAGTCTGGATATGGTGCTCTTTGCTCTAACACATTTGCATTTTTCCAAATGTAAGGTGTGACTTTAACTTTGATTTTTCTCCATCCATAACCTATTTCAACCATGTTTGTTAGTTGTTCAATTTTGTAATGACATCCAGCACCGCAACTAATTTTTTCAATCACATTGGTTTGAAGAACAATTTCTGATTGAAGAGCAGCAGCAAATAATAGTGGAATCATTTGAACCCCTTTAACTTCGTTTCATCAATGACTGCTGGATGCAAGATGATTGCATGTGGTTCACCAATATTGGATCTATTGGAAAAAGACTTAGGTTTTATCCCTTCAACCCATCCGCCCTTATGACACCAATGAATTGGAAAATTATCTCCATTTTTGTGACCCTCTGGCATCTTTAGACTGCTGAATTTGCACCAAAAACCTTTGCCACGTTTAAGTTCAACCACGTCTGGAGAATGACGTTTATCTAAAAAACCAAGTGATGGATAGGGGAAAGGACAACAATTTGGTTCACCTTTTATCTGTCGGCAGCGACAGGGATAAAAAACTTCGTCTGCTTCGTCAATAAAAACTACGTTTCCTGTATGCGTAACTTGAGCGTACATAGGAACACGATTGGTCAAAATATCCCTTTTGAAAAACAAAGTATGAGCAGCAACTGAACCACCTACACAGAACGATGCGAAGGCAAGAGAAGTGAGCGTTGTCTTAATAGTCATCTCAGGGGTTCACATGCGTCCTAAATCATCGGTCATCTTATGTTTGAGGTTTATTGATTTTGCTCTTTTGGTCATCGTCCTAAAGGTATCTGCTTCGTTTGTTTTTGTTAGAAACTTTTGCCAATGTCCGTGGTGCTTTTGCCAGTAAATATGAAACTTATTCATTACTTTTCACCAAGAATTGTTTATCAAATTAAGCACATATATTTGAGTCCTAAAATGTTAGGTCCCCATTACGGGACCAACTTACCAGCTCCACATTCCCTGAGAGCCTTTGCAGCGAATTAAATTCTTACCAACAACAAGGAAGCGTTTACCAGCAAGAATACCAACAACACCTGTTTGAGCTAGCATGAACCTGTCTGATTCTCAACGAACCGCTTCATTCAGTCATATCAGTAGGTTTGAGGGATTATGAACTCGTCTGAATCCGTCTCAATCCGTCTGTATCTAAGGAAAAACGGAGAGGGAGGACTTGTGAGTGACACCAAGTGGACTGTGGTGGAGCAGCATGACGCAAGTTGATGAGATTTTGGCGTTATTCCACCCAACACATTTAAAATGTTATTTAAGGAGCACAATTACACTCTAAAATATACTTTCAAAATGAAGAGAGGGACTCAAGGTCGCTTAAGCAGCATAGTCCCTCTCTTAATGCAAAAAATTAAAGTTTCCAATACTCATCCCATTCATCCTGAAGTTCTTTCTGTGATAAAGAGTTGTAGAAACCTCTCCACTTCTTTTCTGAATTTGCGTCAGTTGCACTCAATGACACCATTAGATCTATTGCTTCTTCTTTGGTAAAGGATTTGCCATGATTTGATTGGAATATCACTTACGAAGCAATCTCTTCCCAAGGATCACGTGTAGATAGTTCCTTAAATGGTATCAATTTAAAATCACCTCTCCTGATACCACGACAGATTAATCCATTTGGATGTTCTCTCTTAAATATTTCAACTGCATCTTGTTTTCGTTCTGATGGAATAGTGACTTTATAAATCACATCACCTGAATCACGAATCTTATAAACAAAGTTCCAATCATATTCTTTAATATCCATTTTCAATTAACTACTTACTCATTATTGTTTTAACTCACTTTGGTCTGATGAACCAATTACAAAAATTGAAACAGGTGTTTTTGTCTCATGTCACAATAATTAGGTTTGGTTAGAAATGAGTTGGAGTTCTAGCACTTGTCTTTCCGTAGATCAAGGAAGTGGTTAGCAAAGGAAATGGGTTGTTCACACGGATAAACAAGTGCTGAACTTAAAGGGGGCGACCAAAATCTCGCCCCCTTCTTTAATGGAATTTCCTAGGTTGGCCACCTAAAAAGTAGTATATTTGTATTAGTTTATTCCCGTTACAAACATAAGCATTCAAAGAACCAGTGAGCAGGTGCTTTTTTTGTATCTACTTCGTGATTCCTCTGATTACTACCTTCGTCAGAATCTTTATCGGAAATGAATCCCCCCCCATCAGATATCAGTTACATGAATGAACCAGTGAGAGAAGCATTGCCAACACCATCGGGGTGGTTAGTTGCTCCTGCAAGAAATTTTTGTTTGTTGTTTATAAGAGATCCCAAATCTGTGATGGTTTCTCCGAAAGTGTTTACTCAACTTTGGTTTTGCACTAAAGAAGGTGTTCCAACCAGATTGAAGAACACAAGAAGATTGGACTATCAGTCTTCTTATGAAACTTGGAATGAATTGATTAGTAACGGTTGGGAATTAGTAGAACATTAGTTCAATGCTTGTGTTGATGCTGCTTCATCAACCACTTATTTCACCCAACACAAGATTGTTTCACATCCAACATTCCACCTAACAAAAAACTGAACTGTATGAAACAGTATGGACACGCCTGAATCAATCACTTTCGTTATGTCTGTTCTCCATCAGGGGTTTGGGTATCTATGAAGCATCCTGAACCAATTTAAGAACGGAGAGGGAGGGATTCGAACCCTCGACAGAAGTTACCTCCTGTAACTCCTTAGCAGGGAGCCGCTTTCAACCACTCAGCCACCTCTCCATAGTAGATACCTTATCAAGTCAACGATCCAAAAAAATATATTGTGATCCTCTTCATATGTTAAGTGACTACTCTAGGAAGTCGATTTCTGAAACTACAAAGAACTTCCCATGGAATAGATCCAGATAAATCACTCCAACTCTGCGGTGAAATAAACATCTCGCCATCAGTACCAAGAATGGTTAAAACTTGGCCAACTTTAATATCTGGTTTATCAGTGATATCAAAAACCATTTGATCCATTGCAATAGCTCCGACTTGAGGAACTAAAACTCCATCAATTGAGGCCGATATCTTTCCAGAGAGAGCTCTACTGACTCCATCTGCATACCCAATAGCTACTACAGCAAGCTTACTTTTTCTTTGAGTTTTAAAAAAATGACCATAGCCCACTCCCGTATTATTCTCCACTTCCCTTACCAATGTCACTCTAGCTTTAACTTTCAAAGCTGGCGTAAGACTTAATCCAACATCAAAGTTGTTATTTGGTAAATAACCATACAAACTCAATCCCACTCGAACCATATCAAAATGAAGACGTAAATCAGATAGTGTCCCTGCGGAATTTGCTAGATGCCTGCAAAGGAAATTGCTCCTTTCTCCCAAATCTGCCAATACCTTTTTAAATCTATTTAATTGAATCTGAGTAAAACTTTTAGGCGACTGATTTACTGGATCTTTATCAGCACTAGCGAGATGACTGTAAATACCTTCCAAGGAAATTCTTTCTAGAGAATCAATTTTACAAACTAATTCTTGTACTTCATTGCAATCACAACCCAGTCTTGTCATACCAGTATCAACTTTTAAATGAATAACAAATTTTTTATTATTATTTTTAGCGATGTTGTTGCAAATTATTGCCTCACGAATTCCACTAACTGTTGGTATCAGATCCCAATGAAGGGAGGCAAAGAGTTCTTCTGAATTTATTAATTTACCAAGAATAAGTATTTGACAATCTAAACCAGCCTTTCTTAAATCAATTCCCTCTTCTAAAGTTGCTACACCAAGACTACTAGCTCCTCCCTGTAAAGCAGCCTTTGCAACTGTCTCGGCTCCGTGACCATATCCATCAGCTTTTACAACTGCCATCAGGGAGCAGTCTTTACCAACAAAATTTTTCAGTACTCTTGCGTTATTTTCAATGGCTTTAAAATCTATTTCTACCCATGCACGACTACGAGGATTAGATTTATTTAAATTTTTAGTGTTCTCACAAAAAGTGCAAGCTTCTTCATTTTTTGGGATATTTGACATACTCTTCATGCAATCAATGTAATAAGGGAAACTGCAACAAGGTTGTAATACCACTAGCATGCCGCTTAAATAGCTTGCTTGCATGGGTCAAGTTCTTGTTTTGAATGCGTCCTATGAGCCATTGAACATCACTTCATGGCGTCGCGCGACTGTTTTAATGCTTAAAGGCAAGGCAGAAAGTCTTGAAGAAGATCCTTCACACAATATTAGGCAAAACTTCAAAGCGCCCACTGTAATAAGGTTAAGACAGTTTATTAGAGTTCCATATCGTGATATTCCTCTTTCAAGAAAAAATATATTTCAAAGAGATGATAACTGTTGTCAATATTGTGGCCAGAAAAATAAAAAGCTTTCAATTGATCATGTATTACCCCGCAGCAGAGGTGGAACCGACAATTGGGAAAATGTGATTACTGCATGTCTTCAATGCAATGTAATGAAAGGTAATAGAACCCCTGAAGAAGCAAAGATGCCTTTAAAAACAAAACCTTATAAACCTTTGAATAATATGAGTTTTGAGACCACAAAACAAATTCATTCCGGTCGTCATAAAGAATGGAGTAAGTATGTAATTGGATGGGTCGCTTAGTTTCTTTTAAGATTCAGATTGATTACTAAGCTCTTCCATTTGCCTTTTTTGTTCTTCTGCAATACATGCGCCAATAACATCTTCTAATTGACCTGCTAAAACTTGTTCAAGGGGAAAATTAATTCCTAATCTATGATCAGTAGTTCGATTATCTTTGTAATTATAAGTCCGTATCTTTTCACTTCTATCACCTGTCCCAACCTGAGACAATCGTGCTGATCTTTCTTTTGCATTAGCTTCTGCTATTTCTAATTCTAATAATTTAGCTCTTAAAATTTCCAGCGCTCTTTCTCTATTTTGTAATTGAGAACGTTCCTGAGTACAAAAAACTCTTATCCCGGAAGGCTTATGAAATAAATCAATTGCTGTTTCTACTTTATTTACATTTTGGCCACCAGCGCCACCTGATCTTGCCGTACTAATTTCTAAGTCAGTTGATTCTATTTTCACCTCAACCGGATCAGCTTCTGGCATTACAGCAACTGTTGCAGTAGAAGTATGAACTCGTCCTTGAGATTCAGTTGAAGGAACTCTTTGAACTCTATGAACGCCTGCTTCAAATTTTAATTGACTATAAACAGACTCTCCTTTCACTGAGATAATCATTTCACGAAAACCACCCATATCAGCTTCTGTTGAACTTATTGGTTTTACATTCCAACCTAGTTTTTGTCCATATCTCTCATACATTCGTGCCAAGTCACCAGCCCATAAACAAGCTTCATTCCCTCCTGCTCCAGCTCTTATTTCAAGCATTACACTTTTTTCATCTCTTGGATCTTTGGGTAAAAGAGCCAAAGTCAATTTTTGAATTAACTCATTTTTTGAAAGTTCAAGACTCTGAAGTTCTTCTCTAGCCAAAAGTTCCATCTCTTGATCATCTCTACTTTCTTTTACTAAAGCTTTAGCTTCTAAACACTCTCTTTCAATGATTTGGAGATTCGCATAATCATTAACCAATGGTTCTAAACGTGATCGTTCTCTAGCGATTTTCTCTAATTGTTTAGGGTCTGATGCAACATCTGGATCAGCTAGCTGCAACTCCAAGTTTTGAAAACTACTTTTAGCTGTTTCTAATCGTTTTATTAGGGTTGAAGAATCCATTCTTTTATTCCCTAAATCTTTGGATCAACTGGTATCAAATGTCTTTTTTTTCTTTTGGAGTTTGATCTTTTTCTGCACTTGAGTCAGAAGAAGCCATACCATATTTCCTCATAAATCTATCTACTCTACCTTCTGTGTCTAAAATCTTCTGAGTCCCTGTGAAGAAAGGATGGTTTCCACTCCAAACATCAACTTGGATTTCAGGCTGTGTAGAACCTGTTGTCATAACAACCTCTCCATTACAAATGACTTTTGCTTCTGGATACCAAGTTGGATGTATATCTGATTTAGGCATGATAAGAAAAAAGAAGAGAAAGTAAAAAGTAAAATTATCTCTTTGAGAATTGTGGAGCTTTACGAGCTTTTTTGAGACCATATTTACGCCTCTCTTTTGCTCGAGGATCGCGACTAAGGTGACCCTCTACTTTCAGAGGCTTACGGTTATCCAGT
>QCID01000024.1 GCA_003216895.1 Prochlorococcus sp. AG-402-K04
TAGCTCGGTTCATTTACTACATCGCTTTGATTGAAGTTATTCTCGCTTAATTGTTTTTTCAGCTCTTCTTTATCAGTTACTTTATCAACAAAACACACACCATTGAGGTGGTCTATTTCGTGCTGAATGCATCTTGCCATTAGACCATCTGCATTCATTTTTTTTGGTCTACCCATTTCATCTCGATAACTTAATTTGATTGAGGAGGGTCGTAAAACATTAAGGTAAACGCCAGGGATACTTAAACAACCTTCTTCATATGTATCTAAGCTTGCACTAGATGAAATTATCTCAGGATTTATAAATACCATCGGTGGGGCATTTGGATCTTCAAAATTTAAATCAATAACTAACAATCTCTTTTGTATTCCGACTTGAGGTGCTGCTAAGCCAATCCCTTTTGATGAATACATAGTTATGAGCATCTCTTTAACTAATTTTCGAATTGAATCATCAACTTTCACGATACGATTAGCTGATGTTCTCAAAGCCTCGTGTCCCAGTTGATACACCTTCAAAGGGGGATTCTTGACAGGTTCTTTCGAAACTGAGATTGAGGGCTTCTTTTTTTCTGCATTTTTTGCAAGTTGAGCAAAACTGCCAGCCAAAGTGGTCTTAAGACAACAACATTTATACTTTACTTTGTTTTAAGTTCCATGAGTGAATTAATCATTGACTCTCAACATCAATGAGGAAGAAAACAATGAGAATCTTAGATGCTGAAAAAGTTTATGGAGAAGCTCCTATCTTTAAAGAGCCTAAGATAATAGGAGAGTGGGTTTTATGGTTAGAACAAAGACCAAAAGAAAAGGGAAGAACTACTGCTTTAATAAGACCTTGGGGACAAAAAGACCTATCTCCTCAGGAGTTAACACCTTACCCAAGTGACTTAAGGACCAAAATTCATGGATATGGTGGTGCTCCTTTAACAGCTACTCTGGATGGATCAGATCTGATATTGACTTGGGTTGACAATCGAGACAATTCCTTATGGATGAGAACTTGGTCTTCTAAGGAAGAAAATGAAAAATCTTCTGCTTTTAAATTAATACCTAAAATACAACCAATTTGTCTTTCAAAAAAACATAATTATTTTCTTGCAGGTGGCATGATTGACCTGAAAAAAAATATTTGGATTGGATTGATGGAAGATGAAGAGGGAGATCATATAGTTTCCTATTCTTTAGAAAAAACTGATCAATTTCCTAAAGTTATTTATTCATCTAAGGGCTTATTAGGTTATCTTGCACTGAATTCTAAAGATAGAAAGTTGGCATGGGTTGAGTGGGAAAATACTTCAATGCCTTGGGATTTAAATCAATTAAAATTAGCGAAATTGGATGAGAAAGTAAATATCATTAATATAGTAAATTTTAATAATGAATATTTAAAATGCACAAAAAAAATATCATTCTTTAATCCCATTTGGTCTGATACAGGTGATCTTTTTGTCGCTGAAGACAGTAGTGGATGGTGGAATATCACACAGATTAAAACTGATATTAATAATAATTCAATTAATATTTTTCAGAATAAATGGACCATTAAGGCTGATATTGCTTTCCCTCAATGGGTTCTTGGGATGTCTAGCTTTTCATGCGTAGGTGATGATGTTGTTGGGGTTTTTGCTCAAGAAGGAATTTGGACTTTAGCTTTATTTAAAAAAAATGGATCTATCCGAATTATTGATCAGCCTTTTATTGAGTTCTCCGGTCTTCACTCCTATCAAAATCGACTGGTCGCAATTGCCAGTAGTGCAGAAATAAGAGAAGGGATTTTTGAAATAGATTTATTAGATAAAAGTTGGGATCATACTGCTGCCTCGTCGTTTATCTTGGATCCAACGCAAATAAGTATTGGCGAATCCTTTTGGTTTATCGGATCCAATGAAGAGAATGTTCATGCTTGGTATTATCCACCGCTTAATAGACAAATATTGTTACCTCCTTTGTTAGTTAAAAGTCATAGCGGGCCAACTGGTATGGCTCGTTGTGGATTGGATCTAGAGGTACAATTTTGGACATCAAGAGGTTGGGCAGTTGTTGATGTTAATTATGGAGGTTCTTCTGGTTTCGGTAGGAAATATAGAGATCGATTGAGAGGAAATTGGGGGGTAACAGATGTTTTGGATTGCACTAAGGCAGCTCAGTCATTGATTGGATCTGGTAAGGCTGATAAGGAGCGTATAGCAATTTTAGGCAGTAGTGCATCAGGTTTTACGGCTTTAGGCTGCTTGATATCTACAGATGTTTTTAATATTGGAGCATGTAAATATGCTGTAACTGATTTGATTGGTATGGCTAATTCAACGCATAGATTTGAGGAATCTTATTTAGATTATTTAATTGGCAATATCGAAACTGATTATGAGAAATATCTCAAAAGATCGCCTATTGAAAATGTAAACTTTATTAAGAGACCATTGATTTTATTTCATGGATTAAAAGATAAAGTTATACCTTCTGATCAATCTATTGCAATCAAAGATGAATTATTAAAACGTGGAATTCCAGTGCAAATAAAGTTGTTCGAGAAGGAAGGTCATGGATTTAAAGACGGCAAAATAAAAGTTGATGTATTAAAAAAAACAGAGGCATTTTTTAGACAATATCTCAATATTTAAGAATTTTTCTTTAAAAAAGAAATTACTGATTTTAGTTCTTCAGCGAGAGAATCGATTTCTGATGGAGTAGATGTAAAGCTTAAGCTTGCTCTAGCTGTGCTTTTTATCCCATAGAAGCGATGCAGTGGTTGGCAGCAATGATGACCACTCCTTATGCAAATATTGCTGTTATCGAGCAACTCAGCAACATCATTAGAGTGAATATCTTTGATATGAAAGGTTGCTAACGGTCCTCTATCAGGCTGAATTACAGGGCTAGGACCAAGAATCTCTAAATCATCTATCTCCTCTAATTTGGCAAACAGATATTTTGTTAATTCTTTCTCGTAATTATGGATTTCGTTTAATCCTATTGATTGCAGATAATTAAGTGCGGTTCCCATCCCGATTGCTTCCCCAATAGCTGGGGTACCCGCTTCGAATTTATGCGGTAAGTCTGCCCAAGTGCTGTTGTCCTGAAAAACCTCATTAATCATCTCTCCTCCCCCAAGGAAAGGAGGAATTTGTTTTAGAATTTCTTCTCTTCCCCATAAAAAACCTATTCCAGTAGGCCCGCAAAGTTTATGAGAAGATCCTGCCAGAAAATCAATACCAAGTTTTTTAATATCTACCGGTTTATGAGCAAGACTTTGGCAAGCATCTAAAAGAACTAAGCTACCTTTTTGATGTGCAAGGTCTGAAATTTCCTCGATAGGATTACAACAACCTAAAGTATTACTTACATGAACAAGACTGACTATTTTAGTTTTATCACTCAGTTTGTTTCTAAAATCATCAAGATCTAATTCTCCATTTTTATCAATATTGATATAAATTAGTTTGCACTTTTTTGTTTTGGCTATTAATTGCCATGGGACTATATTACTATGATGCTCCATTAAACTTATTAAGATTTCGTCGTTTTCCTGAAGTTCATAATTGCCCCATGCATAAGCTACAAGGTTGATAGCTTCCGTAGCATTTCTAGTGAAAATAATCTCTTTTTCATTATTACTATTAATAAAATTTGCTGTTAATTTCCTTGAATTTTCAAATTTTTCTGTTGCGATTGTACTCAGCTGATGGGCACCTCTATGAACGTTAGCATTTTGAAAGCTATAGTATTTTTTTAAGGAATCTATAACTTCTTGTGGCTTTTGACTGGTAGCTGCATGATCTAAATAGATTAAATTATTGTGATTTCCATTGAATAGTGGGAAATCATTTCTACTTTTCTCAGCAATCTTTTTGATTAAATGGTTCACTTTTTTACATCTTGTATTAACTTTTCAATAAAATTCCACTTTCCAGCACTTTTAGGAAAGTGTGAAATAACTTCATCATAATATCCTTTTAATAACAAAGAATTAGCATGTTTATTATCAATACCTCTACTAAGTAAATAAAATAATTCCTCATCTTGGAGTTGGCTTACAGTTGCTCCATGAGTACACCTAACATCATCAGCAACTATTTCAAGCTCTGGTTTTGTATCTATTTTAGCGCGCTTGGAAAGTAACAAATTTCTACTTAACTGCGCAGCTTCTGTTTTTTGTGCTTTTTGAGGAACTGCAATCGAACCATTGAAAATGCAATGGGAATATTCAGTAGCTACAGCTTTTTGTAATTGATCAAGCTTTCCATTTGGACCTTCAAATCTAATTAAAGAGTGCGTGGCTATTTGCTCTTTTGATTTAGTTACTTGAAGCCCTTTTATAATTGTTGAAGCTTCTCCTTTACTTTGAATTATTCTTGGTTCAAATCGGGCATAATCCCAACCTTGATGGATTGAATGAAGAGAGTATTTACTCTTTTCTGATTGTTCTACCGCTAAAGTGCAAATTGAGGAGGATTCTTTCTCTTCACCTAAAGAAATTAAACCATGAGTTAACTCTACTTTAGGCTCTAGTTTTATTTCGATTAAATGATTTTGTGTTGAATTATTATTACCTGTGAAAATTTGTAAAAGATCTAATTTTGCTCCCTCCTCAATAAGGAGAAAGATTCTAGTTGAGATTGACTTTCCCTCTATTGATGGGATGACTATCTCTAAGGATTGATTGAAATTACGTTTAACTTTTAAAGCTAGAAGCTTTGCGCTTGAGGCCTGATTAAGATATACAGAAATGTCATTTCTTACATTCGTTGATTTAACTATTTTCCCAAGATTATCTTCAATCTCTCTGTTGTTAAGCTTCTCAATTCCATTAGGTAGATTAATATTTAAAATTGGATTTTTATTAGGATTAATGATAATTCTTTCTCTATTTTCATCCTTTTCTGGAAAGATAGATTTAGATTGATTATCTTCGCTACCGATAATTGTTGGTAACGACAAAAAACTATTTAACTTAGTAAAGTTAGATAATCTCCATGCTTCATCTTTCTTGGAGGGCATTCCTTTCTCTAAGAGAAACTCTCGTCCTATTGATTGTTCGTTTTTTAAATCACCCTCAGTTGGCGGAAGAGATTCAAGCCAATCTTGGCAAATAGTTGATGATTTCATTTTGCCATTTCCTTCTCTTTGGTATTTTTGTCGATAAAGTCATATCCTGATTTTTCAAGGTCAACGGCTAGTTCTTTGTTGCCAGTTTTTATTATTTTTCCATCAGCCATTATGTGAACAAAGTCAGGAGTAATTTCATTGAGAAGTCTTTGATAATGGGTGATTAAAATTGTTGCCGAATTTGGTTGTGAGAGCCTATTGATCCCAGATGCAACAATTCTGAGAGCATCAATATCAAGTCCTGAGTCAGTTTCATCGAGTATTGATATGACCGGTTCAAGAAGAGCCATTTGAAGAATCTCGTTGCGTTTTTTTTCTCCGCCAGAAAAACCCTCATTTACGCTTCTTTCTAGAAAGGCTGGATCCATTTCAACTATTTTCAATCTTTCTTTTACTAGATCTTCGAATTCAAAAGTATCTAATTCACTTTTAAGTAATTCTTTTCTTCTTGAATTGGTGGCAACTCTTAAGAACTCGAGATTGCTAACACCAGGAATTTCTACTGGGTATTGGAAACCCAGGAAAATACCAATTCTTGCTCTTTCCTCAGGTTCTAGCTCAAGAATATCCTTACCTTTAAATTGAATAGATCCTGATAAAACTTTGTAAGATGGATGACCAGCTATAACTTTTGAAAGTGTACTTTTTCCACTTCCATTGCGACCCATAATCGCATGTATTTCTCCTTCTTTTACTACCAGATTGACTCCATGAAGTATCTCTTGATCCTCAACACTGGCATGAAGATCTTCAATAGATAATATTGTTTCTGAAGTTGATGAAATCACTAAATTAGGGAGAAAGTTGTAGAGAGCAAAAGTATGGTTTTAATTTGTTTTTATCCAACCGAACCCTCCAATTTTAAAGCTAAAAGTTTATCTGCCTCAGATGCAAACTCCATAGGTAATTCATTGAAAACATCACTACAAAATCCACTGACTAACATTGAAACTGATTCCTCGAAATCAATTCCTCTACTTTGTAAGTAAAAAAGTTGATCTTCTGAAATCTTACAAGTACTAGCTTCATGTTCGATATTTGACTGAGGTTGTTTGGATTGAATATATGGGTATGTATTTGCACTGGCTTTGTCACCGATCAGCATGGAGTCACATTGACTGTAATTTCGTGAGCCTTCAGCATTTGGGCTTATGGATACCAGACCTCTATAGCTATTCTTAGATTGTCCAGCACTGATACCTTTACTTACGATTTTTGATTTTGTATTTTTTCCTATATGAATCATTTTTGTCCCAGTATCCGCTTTTTGGCAATTATTAGTTAGTGCAATTGAATAAAACTCACCAATGGAATTGTCTCCTTTTAACACGCAACTTGGGTATTTCCATGTAATTGCAGATCCTGTTTCGACTTGAGACCAGCTTATTTTGCTATTGTTCCCTCTACATTCCCCTCTTTTGGTGACGAAGTTATATATTCCACCGACTCCTTCCTCATTGCCTGCATACCAATTTTGCACGGTTGAATATTTAATAGATGCATTATCGAGTGCTACAAGCTCAACTACAGCAGCATGAAGTGTATTGGTATCAAACATAGGCGCTGTACAGCCCTCTAGATAACTAACGGAGGAGGATTCTTCTGCGATAATTAAAGTTCGTTCGAATTGGCCAGTGTCGCCAGAATTTATTCTAAAATATGATGATAATTCCATTGGGCATTCGACACCTTTAGGAATGTAAACAAACGAACCGTCACTGAAAACTGCAGAATTTAGGGCTGCAAAAAAGTTATCATTTATAGGAACGACTTTACCTATATATTTCTCAATTAGATCCGGATACTCGCTAATTGCTTCACTAATAGAGCAGAATATTACTCCATGTTCAGCTAGTTTTTCCTTATATGTTGTCGCGATAGAAACACTGTCAAAAACAGCATCTACGGCTACATTAGATAATCTTTTTTGTTCACTAAGTGGTATTCCAAGCTTTTCAAAAGTTTCAAGTAATTTAGGATCAACTTCATCTAAACTTTTCTTCTTTATATCTTGTTTTGGGGCTGCATAATAAACTAAATCCTGATAATTTACTTTGGAATAAGTTAAGCCAGACCAATCAGGTTCTTTCATCTTCAACCATTGTTCATATGCTCTTAAACGAAATTTTAATAAAAAATCTGGTTCATTTTTTTTGGCGGAAATCAACCTAATAACATCTTCGTTTAATCCTTTTGGGATCTTTTCAGTTTCAATTTCAGTTATAAAACCGTATTTATAAGGCTGGGAAACAATTTCTTCGACAGTATTAGATTGGGTCATTTTATTTTGATTAAATCAAGTCGTAGTAGTTTTTTATTTATGAAAAGTTTGGCTTTTAAGATCCAAGATAATCTTCAATTATGACATCTGGGGTTCATCATTGGATCAGAGTGTTTTGATAGTTGGATCTCAAATGACATTCTAAGTCAAATCAAGGGGGAAAACCCAGTGTTACGAAAGTAGTTTTAATCTCTCACCACCATAAGCCAAAATGCTTACAATCGTTTCCATTTTTAATTCTGCTGGAATAGACTCTTAATCTTTTTTCAATTCGTAAAAGATTTTCTAATGTATACAAATAGCTATGGAAATCCTTATTGATACTGTTTATTTCATTTATCAATTCCTTTTTTGGACTTGTAATAGTTCATGAATGAATATCTTTCCCTTGTTTATAAATGGAGAAAAATAAGATAAAACCTATTCAAAGATAAATATTCTTTTAAACTTTACACATAAGAGATGCTCCCGCTACCAGATGATTGAATCTACTTTTAAAGATAATTCTAAAAATAGTCCTTTAAGTAAAGAGGAAATAAATTTGATCGGCTTGACTAACCTTTCAGTTAGTGAAAAACATCATTTAAGGATGCTTGCTCATTGCTTGCAATGTTTTAAATCAATGAGTAAGGACAATTCAAGAGGTTTGATCCCTGTGAAGGAGGAATGGCTTGAATGGTGCTTGAAGAATCCCATCATGATGAAGGATGACGATTTTGTGCAGGTTATGTTCGAGCAATTTGCTGGAGCAGCTATACAGCTGGAAAAATTGTCAAATGATTTAAAAGTTGCTCCATTGGATTTGACATTGAGACATTTAATTGATGCGTATGAGGATTGAAATTGCTCTAGTCCCTTATTAGAAGAAATTTAATTTAAGAGGGTGATCCCAAAGAAAAAAGTCTTCGAAATTTTCAAAATTTGGATTTATTTTTTTTGATTGACTTTGAAATTATTTTTTTTGTTGGGAATTCTTGGATCGGTAATGAACTCCTAGTCTTTAGTGATGGCAACGCTTTTTGTCTGTAGATACCACTTGTTGATCTTTTCTTGGAGTCAGTAGATGCTGACCACACCAACGAGACGAGCACATTTCATCACATACTTATCGCACTGATCCCAAACAAAAAATGGAGGTTTATGGGCGTGACTTTTGATCAAGAATCCCTGTCACGTTTAACACTTCGTCAGCTTCGTATTAAAGCTAGTGAATTAGGTATTCCCCTTTACAGTAGAAAATCTAAGGCTGATTTAGTTAAGGGTGTTTTGCTCTACGAAGAAAAAAAAGAATTAGAAAAACAGTTGATAAACAATAAAGTCCAGCCATTAAGCGACACTACATATTCAAGTTCTTCAGAGACAAAAGTAGTTTTTCTTCCTCGTGATCCCGAGTGGGCATATGTATTCTGGGAGATATCAGATGCTGATCGTTCT
>QCID01000025.1 GCA_003216895.1 Prochlorococcus sp. AG-402-K04
ATAAGCTTCATTTTCATTGAGTAATCGTTGATAAGCAAAACCGAGATTATTTAGTGCAACTGGATAGTCAGATTTTGCTGTTAATGCTTTTTTGTAATGAATCACTGCTGATTTAAAGTCATTTTGAGCAGCTAGTGCGAAGCCTAATGCATTTTCTATAAGTGCTTTGGCTTCTTCGGGCTCTCCATCAAGTTTCTTTAAGGCTTGTTTTAACGTTGATGTAGCTTGAGGATATAATCTTTTCTTTAATTGAACAGATGCTAATTCATACATTTTAGCTGAATCTTCTTTTGTATTTGAATCTTCTTTCTCTAATTTTATTAGCTTCATTTCATCTTTTCTTACTTTATATAGTTGTCTTCCCACTAGAATAGCAATAATTATTAGAAGTAAACACAGTCCTATTAAATAAGTTTGAGGTAGATTAACTATCATCGTCTAAAACTCAATTACTAATATGTTGAGCGTATAATAATTATTTATTATTAGCATATTCTTAATTTTAGGAATTTCTTCTTAATTCTTTTATCTTAATTAACTATTCATTAATCACTTTAAGTAAGTAAAGCACTATTGAAGCATATTTAATTTTTTGAATTAACTGCAATATTTGTGAATGTTTTAGGATCTGTAACTGCTAATTGAGCCAGCATCTTTCTGTTGATTCTTACATCTGCTTTTTTTAAGCTACCCATAAATTTGCTATAGCTTAATCCATTTAATCTTGCTGCTGCATTGATTCTTGCAATCCAGAGTCTTCTGAAATCACGTTTTCTTCTTCTTCTGTCTCTATAAGCGTTACAAAGAGCCTTCATTACTCTTTGATTTGCAGTTCGGAAAAGAGTTCCATTCCCTCCTCTAAATCCTTTGGCTAGACGAAGGATTTTGTTTCTACGTTTCCTAGCAACATTACCTCTTTTAACGCGTGCCATAATTAATAATCAGAAATCAAGAAATTGAACTAATAAACGTTCTTAAGGAGTCTTAAGCGTAGGGAAGCATAAGGCTTACGTTTTCTGCATCACGTTCGTCTACGACTGCTTTTGTTTTAAGGTGCCTTTTTAATTTAGGGCTCTTATGGTCGAGTAAATGATTGTGAAATGCACGACGTCTCATGAACTTGCCAGTGCCTGTTGAACCGCTTTGCAGCAGCTTTGCGGGTCTTTAGCTTTGGCATTGAAAAAGCATAGTAAGTATATAAGAATACGACCTTGAGCTCACTTAAGCCAACCCAAAATTATTAAATTCTTGCAAGAAGGAGATTTTTGTTGTGATTAAAAGTTATTTACAGGTTCAAAAAAGTTTTTTTGTTTTGGGTTTGTTTCTCTTGATTGGTGGTGTGCATTATTCAAATCAAGAAAGTATTGCGAATCCTCGCAAAGTTGAGTTTTTTTCAACTCATCAGGCCCCTTCTGAGACGCCTTTAATTAGTCAGGAAAAAAATGTTCTACTTGTTGGTATAAAGCCATACTTAGGAAAGGAAATCATTAATGATCAAAATTCGCCATCTTTGAAGCTTGTAAGTAATGGAAAAAACTTGATTCTGAAAGATGCTGATGGAGTCACTAGGAGGGCTAAAGAAATTAATATTGGTTGGCGAGCAAAACAATTATTAAATCCAGAAGTATATGTTCGGCAAAAAATTGGCCCCTTCGCAAGTTTCGAGTCTGCTGAAAGATTGGCCAATGATTTAAAAGATAAAGGTATTGAATCAACTATTGCTCACCCGTTTGATTGGGAGGTTTGGGTGTCAGCCGACATTGCGATTCCTCCTTCCATTAAGTCGACTTATCAAAAAATAAAAGTTTCAAAGACTGTTGTCCCTTATTTGGATGGAAATGATGGAAAGATTGCCCTCAAAGGTCCTATCTCTTTGCATGCTCCCGATGGGCTGCGTTGGGAGAACGGAATATATTTGGGTCCATTTTCGATCCAGTCTGACGCATATGGCAGTTGGACATTAGTTGAGCACGTTCCGATTGAAAGATATTTAGAAGGAGTAGTTCCTCACGAAATTGGCGCCAGTTCACCAGAAGCAGCACTTGCAGCGCAGGCAGTGCTAGCTAGAACATGGGCTTTGGCTAATAGTCATAGATTCAAAGTGGATGGATACAATCTTTGCAGTGATACCCAATGTCAGGTTTACAAGAGTCCAGCTAACGCCAATCTAAAAATTAAAACAGCTATAAAAAAAACTGCTGGAAAAATTCTCACTTGGGATAAAGAGCCAATAAACACTGTTTATCACGCGACAAATGGTGGAGTAATGGCCTCAGTCGATGAAGCATGGTCAATCAATAAAGTTCCTTATTTGCAAATGCGCTTGGATGGCCCAAAACGGTGGACCCGTAGTGTTGACTTACCTTTATCAAATGAAAAATATTTGAAATCTTTTTTATTTTCTAAGTCTGAGGCTTTTGGTTCTGATCATCCACTTTTTAGATGGGAAAGAACGATAGATTCCTCTCAGATATCTAAACAGCTCAATCAAGCTCAAAAAGTTAGTAGTTCTTTTTATCCAAATAAAATTGAGGTTTTAAGTAGAGGAAGTAGTGGGAGAGTAACTTCGTTAAAAATTGACGGAAAGACTGGCGCAGAAATTTTCCTTCAACTTGATGACATTCGACGTGTACTTAGACAATTACCAAGCACATTATTTGTTGTTAAAGAAATTAAAGAAGGTAAATGGCTGTTTTCTGGTGGAGGTTTTGGCCATGGAGCAGGAATGTCTCAGTCTGGGGCTATAGAGTTAGCAAAAAATGGATGGACTACCAAACAAATTCTGTCTCATTATTATCCGAAAACTAAATATGGATTTTTGCCTTAGTGATGAAAGACTCTTAGAGTCACTTGTTGATAAAAGGATTACTCCATGGCTTTAGCCAAAATCAGTGGAGAAAACCGACGCATTAAATCAATATTGTTTTTGATTTTCTGTGCTTTGGCAGGAATCTTTCCTCATTTTATTGAGCCTAGCAAGAATTTATTCCCTTCAATTACTTTGGCTGTTTTGCTAGGTGGGTATGGCTTAAGAGTGGTTTTACAAGATCGTAGGGATAATTATCAATTACAAAAAGAGTATCTAATTAAGGATGAAAAATTTGTTGAAACACTTCCCAAAGTGGATGTTTTGGTGGCTGCACGTGATGAAGAAAATGTAATTGAGCGACTGGTCTCAAGACTTTTATCAATTGAATATCCAGAGGAGAAGCTTTCTCTATGGATAATTGATGATGGAAGTCAAGATCGAACACCTGATTTATTACAAAAATTACGTACAAATTTCCCAAGAATTAATGTTTTAAGTCGTCCATTGATGAGTGGTGGTGGTAAATCAGGAGCTCTAAATTCTGTATTGAATAAAACTGATGGAGAATGGTTATTTATTCTTGATGCGGACGCACAACTACAGAGCAATGTATTACTTAGAGCAATAGCGCTTGCTTTGCATGGGGGATGGTCTGCCGTACAGTTAAGAAAATCAGTTGTGAATTGTGATTTGAATCCAATTGCTTCATATCAAGCAATGGAGATGGCAATGGATGCTGTTATTCAAAGGGGTAGACTTGCTTTTGGTGGTGTTTCGGAGTTAAGAGGTAATGGTCAATTAATTAATAGAAAAAAACTTGAATCTTGTGGAGGCTTTAATGAACAAACTATTACTGACGATTTAGATTTAAGTTTCAGGTTTTTATTAACTAGATCGCCAATAGTTATAATGTGGGATCCTCCTATTCAAGAGGAAGCAGTAGAAACATTGTCGGCTTTATTTCGACAAAGAAAAAGATGGGCTGAAGGGGGATTGCAGAGGTTTTTCGATTATTGGCCCTTATTGATATCAAAACGCCTATCAAACTTTAAGAAAATAGATTTATCTTGCTTTTTCTTATTGCAATATGTTTTACCAGTTGTATCATTTATAGATTTTATTGTATCACTTATTTTATTTGATATGCCATTATATTGGCCACTATCTATAGTTGCATTTGGTATTTCTAGTTTAGCTTTTTGGAAAGGATGTTCTCAACATAGTGAAGGCCCAAGCTTGCCCTCTCCTAATTTTATTAATATACTTGGAGCCACAATTTACCTTGCACATTGGTTTATTGTGATTCCCTTTATAGTCTTTAAAATGTCATTATTTCGTAAGACTTTAATATGGGAAAAAACTGATCATATTGGCTCATGATTAAGTCAATCTACTCATTCAAGATCCACAATTTCTCCATTAAAGAAGTCTGCAAATTGCTTAGCTTTTTGATCAATAGAGTTTGTATCTTTATTGATTTTTTCTTCAATTTTTTTTTCCTCGAAATGATTTTTATTTAGCTCATTAGCAACTTTTAATTCATTTTTTATCTCTATTCTTTTAGTAATTTTTTCATCTTTTTTGAGATTGGATAAGTTTTCTTTTTGTTGTATTAAAAGAACTTTAGTTGATGATCCTCTTGCTTTATAAAATGCATCTTCAATAAGATTTTTTCGACTTTGAATCATATTTATCCATTTTTCTGAAATTGCTATTTCAGCAGAATCAGAGTGCAAATTTATTAATTTGGCTTGTTGTGAAAGTAGCATTTTTGTTGAAGGAAGCTCTAACATGGCTATGACTTTTTTCCAAATATCATCCAGTTTTAAATTTTGACTTGGTTTAGATTCTTCTTCAGCAATTGTTCTTTTGATTT
This sequence comes from Prochlorococcus sp. AG-402-K04, assembly GCA_003216895.1. Classification (GTDB taxonomy): domain Bacteria; phylum Cyanobacteriota; class Cyanobacteriia; order PCC-6307; family Cyanobiaceae; genus Prochlorococcus_B. Next base: position 4,686 of record QCID01000025.1, read on the forward strand.
GTTTTTTGTTTGTATTAAAGTCTAGATTTTCTAAAGTATGATTTGAATTTTGACGGTCAGAATTATGTGATCCTTTTTTTTGGAATAATGATTGTTTGAGACTGTTATTTTCTTTCGAATCTTCATTCGAAAGCATTCCAAGTAAATGAATTTCCAACCATAATTTTGGTTGATTACTATTTCTTATATAGGTTTCTGATCCTTTTAATTTAGCCTGTAGGTTGAGTATTTGATCTAGAGTTATCGAAGCTGCTAAGCCTTTTAAACTTTTACTATTCTCTTGAGAAATATTACATAGATTAGTTGGCTCATCAGTAATTTTTGTGACAACTAAATCTCTTAATATAGATGCAATTCCTTGTAAAATTGCAATTGGCTCTTTTCCTTTATTACTTAGATTATTACAAATATTTAGAAGAGAACTAGGATCTTTATTCAGTAAAGACTTAGCTAATATTATTAATTCTTCTTCTGGTACATCACCTATCAAATTAATTATATTTAATTGAGTTATTGGTGGAGGAAGTAAACTTACTTGATCAAGTAAACTTTCTGCATCTCTTAATCCTCCTTGGGAATGCTTTGCAATTAATGATATTGCCTCGTCCATAATTGAAATTTCCTCTTTTTTAGCAATACTCATTAAATGACTCTCCAAATCATGTAGAGCTATTCTTCTGAAATCAAAGCGCATACATCTACTAAGAATTGTAGGTAAAACGCGCTGAGGGTCTGTTGTGGCAAGAATAAAGACAACTTGAGAGGGAGGTTCTTCTAAGGTTTTTAGAAGCGCATTAAAAGCTGCAGTTGAGAGCATATGGCATTCATCGATGACATAAACTTTCCAGCGAGCTTTTGCTGGTGCAAATCTAGACCTTTCAATTAATTCACGAATATTCTCAACACCTGTATTCGAAGCTGCATCAATTTCAATTACATCTAATGCATTACCAGAGCTAATCCCCTTACATAGTTCACATTCACCGCAAGGCATGGTTGTAGCTTTTTCACTTTTTAAGCAATTTAAAGATTTTGCAAAAATTCTGGCGCTTGATGTTTTACCTGTTCCTCGAGGCCCAGAAAATATATATGCAGGCGCAATACGATTACTGATTAATGCTTGTTTTAATGTAGATGTAATTGGATCTTGCCCAACAAGCTCGTCAAAGTTGGTTGGGCGATATTTATGATGCAACGGTTCATAACTTTTTATCATTTGCAATGAAAATATTTATAAATTGAATCTTGATTTATTTGATCATATTCAAAATTGATAATCATTCATCAAATATTTGACTAATTTAATTTTTAAAAATTTTATAATTAAATTTAAAAAAGCTATGTAAAAAGTTTATTCGATCTAAGCGGATTCCTTAACGATTCTTTTTTCATTTGATAAGAGTGGAACCACTTTGCCACCTGTAATTTCATCAACCATTTTTTTTGTTACGTTGAAACTTTTAATCTTGGTTTGAGATGGAAGGCTATACATTAGATCTAGCATGATTTCTTCAACAATTCCTCGCAAAGCTCTTGCTCCAGTCTTTCTTTTAAAAGCTTCTTGCGCAATTGCCTCAACAGCATCTTCGTCAAATGAGAGCTCTACGTTATCCATACTTAATAAGGTTCTAAATTGCTTTACTAAGGCATCTCTTGGTTCTGTAAGAATAGACTCAAGTGCTTTAGCATTTAATGGTTCTAAGATCGCACTAACAGGCATTCTCCCGATAAATTCAGGAATTAGCCCGTATTTCACTAGGTCGTCAGGCTCAAGGTCATTAATTAAATCTGCGCCAACACGGTCTCGATTGGATTTGTTCCTTACCCTGTTTTCATTTGGTATGAAACCAATTGAATTTTTCCCAAGCCTTTTTTGTACTACATCGTCTAAACCAACAAATGCTCCACCACATATAAAAAGTATTTGGCTTGTATCAATTTGAATAGAATCACCATAAGGATGCTTTCTGCCTCCTTGAGGAGGCACGTTCGCTACAGTACCCTCGAGCATTTTTAGAAGAGCTTGCTGCACGCCTTCTCCAGATACATCTCTAGTAATGGATGGGTTTTCACTTTTTCTAGCAATTTTGTCAATTTCATCTATATAAATAATTCCTCTTTGTGCTAAATCCACATCCATGTCTGCTTTTTGCAGGAGTCGTAAGAGAATGTTTTCTACATCCTCCCCAACATATCCTGCTTCAGTAAGAGTTGTTGCATCAGCGACAGCAAATGGAACATCAAGCATTTCAGCTAATGTTTGGGCAAGTAATGTCTTTCCGCATCCAGTAGGGCCAATTAATAAAATATTGGATTTTTGTAATTTTGTGGCTGTTAAATCAGTCTCACCAGAACCGTCACCTTTCCATGCAAGTCTCTTGTAGTGGTTGTAGACAGCTACCGATAAGATTTTTTTTGCTGGTTCTTGACCTACCACCTGATCATCTAAAAACTTTTTAATATCAATGGGTTTTGGTATGGAAGCTAGAGTCGGGGCAGGTTTAGCTGTTTTATTAGCAGCTTTAGGTTTACGACTTTGTTCCTGTCCACTTTTTTGATGAGTTGGATTATCAATTAGTTCTTCATCTAAAATTTCGTTACATAAATCGATACATTCATCGCATATGTAAACTCCTGGACCAGCAATGAGTTTCCTCACTTGATCTTGGGCTTTGCCGCAAAAGGAGCATTTAAGATGGGCCTCAAATTTTGCCATCGAGCTCTAAAAAAAAACAGGTTAGATAGACCGATAATTAATTTTATTCAGTCTCAATTAATAGGATCATTGAGGATTGATGCCTTGTCAGCTTTCCTTAATGATTCATATGGAGTTGAGATTAGAAACCACTTTATCGATCAGGCCATATTCAACCGCTTCTTGGGGAGAAAGAAAGTGGTCTCGATCAGTGTCTTCTGAAATTTTTTCAATATCTTGGCCAGTATGCTCAGCTAAAAGTGAATTTAGAGTCTCTTTTAAATAGAGAATTTCTTTTGCTTGAATTTCAATTTCAACAGCTTGACCTTGAGCTCCACCAAGAGGTTGATGAATCATTATTCTGGAATTGGGCAATGCAAGTCTTTTACCTTTTGTTCCTCCAGAGAGAAGAAAAGCCCCCATGCTTGCCGCAAGGCCGTAGCAAATTGTTATGACATCCGGACTAACTTGCTGGATAGTGTCATAAATAGCTAGTCCCGCAGTTACAGACCCTCCTGGTGAGTTTATATATAACTGAATATCTTTTTCTGGATCATCAGCTTCTAAAAATAGCATTTGTGCCACTAATGCATCAGCAACTTGATCATTGACATCAGTTCCTAGAAAGATGATTCTTTCACGCAGTAATCGGGAGTAAATATCAAATGCCCGATCACCTTGACCAGATTGTTCGATTACAGTTGGCAGAACTCCCGGTCCTGA
>QCID01000026.1 GCA_003216895.1 Prochlorococcus sp. AG-402-K04
TATTTTTAATTTAACAACAGTTTTGTCTCTCTCTTCATTATAAAAACGCACTGAACCCTTAGTTGGTAAACCACCAACTGATTTCCATTCCAATTTCTCTGCTTCTACTCTTTTAGTGATTTGAGCTTGCCATTTAAAACGAAATCCATTCGCTGCAAGTGTCCACTCCGTTAAATCAGGAAGTGTTGAGGTTTCTTCATCGACTGTCTTAACTGACTCAATCCAAGTCATCCACAAAGGCATCGAATCTAAATCACTCCAAAACTTCCAGACAAGTTCAACTGGAGCATGAATTTCACTTATCACTGTGTGATCAAGCCACTTTCCCATTTCTTAAGCAACCGAAGAATTTTTTGCTAGTGAAACAGACTTTGAGAGCATTGCTGAAGCAGCAAGATGACCACTCATTGTTGCACCTTCCATAGAGTCAATGTAATCCTGTTTTGTGTAACTGCCTGCTAAGAAGAAATTACTAAAAGAGGTTTTTTGATCTGGTCTATATGGTTCCATTCCAGGCGCCTCTCTGTAGAGAGAATGTGAAACTTTGACTACATTGCTCCATAAAAGCTTTAAGCCTCTTGAAGAAGGGAAAAGTGTCCTGACCTGTAGATCAGTATGTTTTACAATTTCATCTGAGGACTTGGTGATCCAAGGATCTCCAGGGGTTAACACACATTGAAGTAGTGAGCCCTGACCATCTTTTTTATAGTCTTCTGGGCTTGATAAAGCTAAATCAGCAAAACAACTAAAATCCGCATCGGCTGTGTATAACAAATTGTCTAAACCAGATGGACTTTTTAGGTTTATTTGAGCTTGTTCATTTTTGATCTCGGTTACCCAGCCATCGTATCTAAGTTGAACTGTCGCAACTGGTACAGCATCAAGCTTGAAAAGTGAGTCAAACTCTTTAAAACGTCTCCACGATCTAGGAATTATTCTTTTAATACCAGATACATCACAAGCAGCTAAATATTTGTCTGCTTTAATTTTTTTTTCACCCTCTGGTGTTTGAAGAGTTAATCCAGTCACAGATGGTTTGTCGTAATCTTCTGAATGTATTTCTTTAACAATATTCTCTAAGTGAAGTTTTCCGCCTCTTTTTTCTATGTAGTCGAGTATTGGCTTGGTGAGCCATTTGTGGGGGGATCCCTTCAATAGATTGAGCTTGGATGCCTCTGTTTTTGAAGCAAACATCATAAAGATGGTAAGCATGCATCTTGCTGAAATAGCTTCGCAATCAATGAATCCCAGAGCATATGCAATAGGATTCCACATCCTTTCGATACTATTTAGGCTTCCTCCATGGTTAAGAAACCATTGTTGAAAGCTTATTGAATCAAGTGATCGTATTGTTTTCATCGCACCTTCGTAGTCAATAAGCCCTCTTACAATTGGACTTGTCCCAAGAGCAAGAGCATTCCTTAGTTTGTCAATCCAATTTAATTGAGGTGTAGTGAAGAAGGCTTTTAAGCCGTTAAAAGGAGCTCCTGCAAAAAATCGAAAATCAAGTGATTTAATGTCACCGCCCTTGTTAACAAAAAGGTGAGTGTGGTCTTTTGGTAAAAGATTTTCAAATGCACCTACTTTTCTCATCAAGGTAAACAGATTTGCATAGTTAAAGAAGAACACATGCAAGCCCATCTCTATATGATTGCCATCGGAATCTTCCCAGCTTCCAACTTTGCCTCCCATAAACGGTTTTGCCTCATATATGTCGACCTCATGTCCTTCATCAACAAGGTCAACTGCAGCAGTCAATCCTGCTAAACCTGCACCTATTATTGCGATTTTCACTCGTTTAATTAGATGGATACACTAACTCTATGAATAAAAACTCTTTTTTGGCACTTTTAAAATCGAATATAATTAATAGAGTGTTATTAAAGTTCAGAAAAAACAATGAGTGAATCAAACGCACCGCCTAAAACTCATAAAGCTCAAGATGGCAAGGGAGTACTTATCACTACTACTGCATTGGATCAGTTGTCTAGACTTTGCAAAGAACAAGGGTCAGGGAAATTATTGAGAGTAGGAGTTCGTTCGGGAGGATGCAGTGGTATGAGTTACACAATGGACTTTGTGTCTGCTGATGATATTCAAAAAGATGATGAAGTTTATGAATATTCAGTAGGTAGCAGTTCTTTTAAAGTGATTTGTGATCCAAAGAGTCTTTTATATATATATGGTTTGCAGTTAGATTTCAGTACAGATTTAATTGGTGGAGGCTTTAACTTTACCAATCCCAATGCATCACAAACTTGTGGCTGTGGAAGTTCCTTTGCAGTTTAACTTTAACTTAAAGAATTTTTAAATTAAAAATGGATCAATCTGAGGAAAGTCTTTTTGAAGAAGCCCTTAATCGCTACAAAGCTGGTTCATCAGCAGATGAATTGATTGAAGATTTTCAGAAAATAGTTTCTACTACTCCAAATAATGCTGCTGCATGGACATGCTTGTCTTGGTTACAGTTGTTATGTAATTCCCCTCATGAAGCCTTGCGCTCTGCCCGTTATGCAGTCAAACTTAATGGCCAAGATCCACAGTCAAGGATAAATTTGAGCCTTGCATTGTTAGAGACTAATTCTAAAGGAGTTAGAGATCACATTGATTATGTGAAAAGAGCATTGTTCGTTCTTCCTGAATTAGAAAAAGAATTAAAAGAATCATTTGAAGATGGTCTTTTACGGAAACCTAATTGGAAAACATTAATTAAAATAAAAAATTGGTTAGACCTTTGATTTCTGACTAGATTCCATAAAAAATTTTAAGTTAATATTGCTCTAAAAGCGTCATTAATTGTTGGGAAATTAAATTTAAATTTGAGTTTATTCAATCTTTGAGATTGTACATTTTGTCCCTCTAAAACTATACGAGCTCCATCTCCTAAAATGAACTGCAATATTGGCCCAGGAACTGCGAGAAGACTTGGTCTGGCAAGTGCTTGACCAAGTAAGCTAGAGAACTCATTCATTCGTACAGGAGTGGGTGCAACCCCATTGACGACACCTGACCAGGCAGAATTTTTCACACTTTCGTTAATCAGATTACAAAGATCTGTTCTGTGTATCCAGCTCATCCATTGTTGTCCATCTCCTATGGGACCTCCAAGACCAGCTCTAAAAATGGGAAGCATTTTCCCAAGTGCGCCGCCATCTTTAGCTAATACTATGCCAATTCTTATAATTAGAAGTCGAGTCGCTCTTGGTTTGTTTTTTGCACTAGATTCCCATTCTTCACAGAGATTTGCTAAGAAATCATCACCCTGAATACTTTCTTCAGTGAATTCAGTTTGAGGATGTGAGCCATAAAAACCAATTGCCGATGCGTTAATCAGAACTTTTGGGGGTTTTCTTAGATTCCGCAGGTTTTTAATCAGATTCTTTGTTGTCTCTATGCGACTATTTTTAATTTCTTTACGGTGAACGGTGGTCCATCTTTTTTCAGCAATAGGTTCGCCAGCGAGATTGATGACCCCTTCGCAGCTTTTCAGACAGCTTTGAACTTCTTCTTCATCCCAAGACGAAGACTCGGCTGGATTTATTTGTATGACATTGATGCTTTGGTTATTAGCTATGGCTTTTAGTTCGCCTTTGGATTTTCTAGATATGACTGTGAGGCTGTGCCCTTCTCGGATTAGTAAGGGAATTAATTCTCTACCGATAAAACCAGTGCATCCAGTAAGTAGTAATTTCATGATTTCTCTAGTTAGATTTGACTAGCTTAGAGGGATTTTGATTAACTTATGGTGTGGATCGATCAAGAGTATTTGCATAATGGAATTGGCAATAATTAATGATATGATTTTTACCATTTTGTTTTAACTGCTATTCTTATTTTGAATATTTGAATTAAGTCATTAGTCTTTTTTATTAATTATTTAAAATGTCTGAACAAACTGGAAAAATAGACGATTCACAATCACCTCAAAAGATAAAAAAGAAATTCAGAAAAGGAGATCTTGTAAAAGTTGATCGTGAAAAATATTCTAATAACTTAGAATCTAAAGCTAGTGATACTAATTTACCTGAATATATTTTTCAAGGACCTGGAGAAGTATTATTGATTAAAGGTGATTATTGTCAGGTTAGGTGGAGAAGACCAGTCCCTGATGTTTGGATAAATTCTGATCATATGGTCTCTATTAATAAATGAATAAAGATTGAAACTACAAGATAAGCCATTCTTTTTTATTGCTTTGTAAAAATTTTCTTTTTTTCTTAGCGATAGCAATCATTGCCTTTCCATCATGTAGGTAATTGTCTACATAACCCATTGTATAGCGTTCTAACTCATTAACACCATCCTCAACATGTGATAAGCAATGATAGAGATCCAAGCTAAAATCTCTTATGATTGACGGACTTGCAAAAGATGTATAAATTGTTTTGATCTTAGTGATTTTATTTTTACTTTTTTCAAGATACAGGCAGAAAGAATCCATTAATACTTGATCATAAGGATCTGCTGATAAATCTCGTATTTTTGAACTTAAAGGATTAATTATTTGTCCTAATAATTTATCAATAGGGAGGTATATTGTTTGAAACCATTTTTTTATTTCTTCAGACTTAGAGTAATTACTAGTTTCTCTTTTATATTCATTATGGTTGTAAACTTTTGAATTATTAACTTTATTAAAATTAAGATCTTTATGTTTTTTCTTTAATATTTCCCATGCTGAGTTTACCTCAAGCATTACTACTGGATCCCCTCCTTTGTCTGGGTGATGTATTTTTACAAGTTTTCTATATGCTTTTTTAATTTCTTCTAGTTTTGCACTGGGATGAACTTTCAAAATTTGATATGGGTCTTTTCTCATTGTTGAATGATTATTTCTTTTTTATAAGTACTCATTACCTTTTACTGGATTTGTGGGGATGGAAGTAAACATAGTTGTCGAGAGATATCTTTCACCAAAACTAGGCAAGATAACAACCAATCGCTTATTCGCAAACTCAGGTTGCTTTCCTACTTTTAAAGCAGCGGCCACTGCAGCACCACTGCTGACACCACTTAGCAGCCCCTCTTCTTTGGCAAGTCTTCTTCCTATGTCCATTGCTTCATTATCATCGATTTTTATTACTTCATCAATTTGATTCATATCTAATACATTAGGAATGAAACCAGCACCAATGCCTTGTATTGCATGAGAACCAGGCTTCCCTCCTGAGAGAACAGGACTGGATGCAGGTTCTACAGCAAAAACCTTGATTTTTGGATTTTTTTGTTTTAAAAACCGGGCACAACCTGTGATTGTTCCTCCTGTTCCTACTCCGGAAATTAATCCATCAAGTTTGCCTTCGCAATCTTTCCAAATTTCTTCAGCGGTAGTTTTTTCATGAATTTCAGGATTGGATAAATTATCGAATTGCTGAAGCAAATATGCATTAGGTATGGAAGCTACTAATTCCTTTGCTAGCTCAATAGCACCTTGTATTCCCTCTTTACCTGGAGTTAGTTGGAGTTCTGCGCCAAATGCTCTTAACATTGAGCGACGTTCAGTACTCATTGTGTCCGGCATAGTCAGGATGAGCCGATAACCCTTTGCTGCCGCAACCATGGCTAATGCAATTCCTGTATTTCCGCTCGTTGGCTCAATAAGAACAGTATGACCAGGTTTAATGGTGCCCTCTTTTTCTGCTGATTTCACCATTGCACCAGCTATGCGGTCTTTGACGGATGCTGTCGGATTGAAACTTTCTAATTTGGCTACGATTTCTGCTCTACAATTAAATTCACTAGGTAAGCGATGCAGTTTGACCAAAGGTGTTTGGCCAACTAAAGAAGTTATGTCATTAGCAATTGGCATGATCTTATTTTAAAAACTGGAATCAGTTTTGAGGTAAAGGTTATTTAGTAATTCAATTGTTTTTTAATAATGCTTGAAAATTTGCTATTCAAAAGCTTTATTGGCCTTTTAGAGATATAAATAGATTGAATGATTTTTTTATATTGAACGAGAGCATTTCCCATAACTATAGGCCTCCAATTTTATGGATTTTTCTTTTTTGGACCATAGCTTGTGGAATTGCATTTGTCTCTTTGGGGAATTTGCCTTTAAGAGATTTTGATGAAGCAACTGTCGCACGAGTTGCATTGGAATTAAGCCAAAAAAGTGGGCTCGAACGATTGCTCCCCTCTATTTGGGATAAGCCCTATTTGAATAAACCTCCTGGATTGCATTGGATAATATCTTTTGCTATTGGATTTAGTCGGAATATCCAAAATAATTTGGATTTATTACCCTCTGAGTTTTGCATAAGATTTTTTCCAGCACTTTTTTCTACTTTTGTTGTTCCATTGGGTGGACTGATTCAGTGGAATTTGCGTCCTAAAGATCGTATAGCTTGTATTACTACAGCAGCAATTTTATTGACTTTATTGCCAATTATTAGATATGGGCGAATGGCAATGTTGGATGGATCACAGCTTAGTGCTATTGCACTTTTATGGTTTTGCGTATCATCCATAAAAAAGAATACGTCTACTAAATTTAATTTTTTAGGAGCTGGATTTGCATCGAGTTTCATTCTTTTACTTAAAGCTCCTATAATTATTCCAGCATTATTTGCATGTTTAGTCCCTCTGATTTGGGAATATAAATCTAAAAAATATTTTAATAATCTTTCATGGTCTTGGTTCCTTTATGGGCTAATTCCGGGTTTTGCTTGGCATATATGGAACATATGCTCCTATGGATCAGGGGCCTTCTGGTTGTGGTGGGGCGATGGAGCAGGTAGAGTTTTATTTGAAAAAGGTTCAGGTAGTGAGTTAGCAGTTCTGGTACCAATAATTGAAATATTCGAAGGTGGTTGGCCTTGGATTCTTATATGGCCAGTTGGTTTTTTGTGGGCATGCTGTAGTCTTAATACTCGTTGGGGAATTTGGGCTTTTAGTACTCAGATAATTATTGCAGGAAGTATTTTACCTTTGAAAATGCAACTACCATGGTATATCCATCCATTTTGGTTGCCTTTCTCTTTATTATGTGGTCCCCCAGTCTCTTGGCTAATTCAAAGAAAAGAGAATGATTATATTCTCACTAGAAAAATATTAAGAAAAATTCCTTATGTTTTATCTTTCATGGGAATATGCTTATTTGTTTTTTCTTTATTAGTTAAAGTTAATATTATAAATTTAGAAGAAGGATACTTGAGTTCAATCTTTTCCATT
>QCID01000027.1 GCA_003216895.1 Prochlorococcus sp. AG-402-K04
AGCTTTAAATCAAACTAGAAGAGAAGCAATATCAAATAATTTCAGTCAGTGGTTAAATTTTCATCAGCCTTTCTCTTTAGTCACTCAACGCCTAAAAACACTTGAGAAGGAAGGCATTGAATTTGCTGTTTTAACAACAAAAAGTATTGAGTTCACAAAAAAACTTTTGGATTGTTTCGATCTTCAGCCACAGCTTGTTTTCGGTCACGAATCAGGAAGTAAAGTCGATGTCTTGAAAGAACTCTTACAGAAAAGAATAATTAGAGGATTTATTGAAGATCGTAGAATTACCTTGGAAAAAGTTTTGGAAGATCCCCAACTAAAATCTGTCCCTTGTTATTTAGCAAGCTGGGGATATTTGAAAGCTCAGGATCGAGATAATCTTCCTTCTGGTATTAAATTACTCAATTTAGATACTTTGCGAGAACCTATTTCAAAGTGGTCTTGACTTAATAGCGTACGTCTGTACTATCGGTTTAATTGCTATTCGTTGAGGAACTGAGTACTTCATCATCAATCCCAACGTCTGTTGTTATCCCTCTGCATTAACGTTACTTAGTCATGTCAAACGAAGGTAAGTCACTCCAATCAACTGAATCCAAGAAAATAGACGCAAAATCTGGAGAAAAAGAGAAAGCATTGAGCTTAGTGGTTGGACAAATAGAACGCAATTTCGGGAAGGGTTCGATCATGCGTCTTGGGGACGCATCAAAGATGCGAGTAGAAACAATATCTACAGGTGCTTTAACTCTTGATTTAGCTCTTGGTGGCGGCTATCCCAAAGGACGTGTAATTGAAGTTTATGGTCCCGAAAGTTCTGGGAAAACAACGCTAACATTACATGCAATAGCTGAGATTCAACGTAACGGCGGGGTTGCTGCATTTGTAGATGCAGAACATGCTCTTGACCCAGTTTATGCGGCTTCTCTAGGTGTTGATGTAGAGAATCTTCTCGTATCTCAACCGGATACAGGAGAGATGGCATTAGAAATCGTTGACCAACTTATTAGATCTGCTGCAGTCGATCTAGTTGTTGTTGATTCAGTCGCTGCACTGCCTCCCCGTTCAGAAATAGAAGGAGAAATGGGTGATCATTCAGTAGGTGCTCAAGCTCGTCTCATGAGTCAAGCGATGAGAAAAATTACTGGAAATATTGGCAAGTCTGGTTGCACAGTAATTTTCTTAAATCAATTACGTCTCAAAATTGGTATTACATATGGGAATCCAGAAACAACAACTGGGGGAAACGCTCTTAAATTTTATGCCTCTGTAAGATTAGATATACGTCGTATTCAAACGTTAAAGAGAGGAACTGAAGAATATGGAATTCGTGCAAAAGTGAAAGTCGCAAAAAACAAAGTTGCGCCTCCATTCAGAATAGCCGAATTTGATATTCTTTTTGGAAAGGGAATTAGTACTCTTGGTTGTCTTCTTGATTTAGCAGATGAGACTAATGTCGTAACTCGTAAAGGAGCTTGGTATAGCTATGAAGGTGACAATATTGGGCAAGGAAGAGACAATACGATTACTTGGCTTGAACAAAATCCTGAATCAAAAGAAATAATTGAAAAATTAGTCAAAGACAAATTAACTGAAGGCTCAGAAGTAAGTGCTAATTCAATGAGACCATTAGCAGCAGCAGCTCGAAATACTTCATTACGGCCAAACCTAAACCAAGTTTCAGCGAATGGTTAAAGGTAAAAATATACTTGGATTTATCTGATGTCTGCAGGAATCCACCACCCTGCAGCAGGTCCAACAAAGCGAACAATAATCCAAAGAATAACTAAAGCAGCAATACCTACCCATCCTGCACGAATACTTAATTGTATAAATTGATCTCTTTGCGCTTGCGTAACAGGAAACCAAGAGACAATTCGAGGTGACTCATTTCTTGAGTTTTTCTTACTACGAGGTTTTAGGCCTTGTTCAGATCTTCGGCGAGCTTCTCCCATTATAAAAAAACAATATTTTTTAATCTAAGAGATTGATTTTAATAAGGCAATAAACGCTCTAAGGCAACCCACGGCTCAAGAGCTTCAAATATTAATTTTCCCCAACTTCTATAATGCATGCGACCGTCAAGTATAGCGACTCGAACATCTTTACCCCTAATGATTACGAGCGATTTCAGAAGGATAATAAGAGTTTCGGGAAAAAGAAATTCTCGAAACCAGTCTCGACCTTGATGCTTGAGCATTTCAACTTTAGCGGCAATCCAGGGTGATTCTAAAGTAGGCAGTGGGATTACTGGAAAAATCAATTGATCTGGTGTTGGCAAATTGTACTGATTAATAATCCACCAATTACAACTACAGCAAATAATCCCATTAGTCTCAATATTAGTAGTTTCATGAACTACTCTTAATCCAAATTCTCCAGCCAATTCACTAGTTATTTGAAGTCGTAGTTGCAAATCATCTACCAAAATAATAGTTGGATGAGTACGGCCAAGAATTAATCTTTGACACTGTCTTAATATATGACGATAAAAATGAGGCGTATTTGGTAAAGGTTGTCTTTTAGGAACAAATAAAGGGATAGGTTCTTGATCAAATTTATTTCCTAAATTCACCTTAACAGTAAAGGGAAATTTTTTAATATTTAAATCTAAAAAGAGAGCATCGCTTTGACCTAAATTAGTCAACATTAAAATAGTATTTTTTAACAACAGATCCGACAGAGTTTGCAAAGGAAGCAAAGGTTGAAAATACCAATCCCAACTAAGTTTTCGATTATCTAGTTTTGCCCAGGTTACCCATTCATTATTGACCTCATTAAGAGCTCGTTTCCATGGCATTGCGGAAGGCAAGTCATCTTTGAGAATTTCTTTTAATGGTAAAAGTTCCCTATGATCAATTCTTATTACAGCATCAGAACCTAATGAGTGACTGAAAAGATTTCGACTTAGGCGCTTATGAACTTCAATAATTGAAGCTTCAAAAAGTGAGTGAGAAGCAATTAAATCCTCCCAATCTTTCGAAGTAATTTTAATAGACATCGATTCTCTAAGCTCACTCGAAATAAACTCAGATTCAGGAAAAATTAATTGGCGATTTTTTAATAAATCTTTTTCATTTGCAAACATAAGATCTTGGTATCTTAAAACCCAAATTTTTTTATCAGAGGGAGTTAATTCAATTCCTTCTACATAATCGAAACCCAATCGACTAGATCTTAACTTTGGCAATTCCACTTCAAACAAGAGTCGACATTGTCTCTCTGAAAGAATCAACACAATATTTTTGTTATGTAAACAAAGTGGAATCAAAAGGCCAGGCCACCAAGAATTTCTACTGTCACTTGATAGTTGAATAAAAGTATTATCTTTACGACTTAAGCTTCTAGAGATCAATCTTGTTAGGGTCAAATTATGAGGCCATAGAGCAAGATTGTTTTGATAATATTTTTTTAGATGTTTATGTGAATTCACCTCAAGCATTAGTAGTACCTTTTATCAATAAATTCTTTTAATCATGTTGCCCTATCAATAAATATATAGAACAATACTAATTATGGAGCTTAAAACAAAACCGCCTGAAAATATTGGAATTGTTGGATTAGGTCTAATTGGAGGCTCCTTAGGCTTAGACCTCCAAAAGCTTGGATATACAGTTTATGGGATTACTCATAGAGAAAAAACTGCACAAAAAGCTAGAGAAAAAAAACTAGCCCAAATTGTTAGTACTGATCCAAGTATATTAAAAAGTTGTTCTCTGATTTATGTTGCTTTACCTCTTGAGCAACTTCTCAATCCTTCATCAACTTTAATCAATGCCATTCCCAGAAATGCTGTTGTCACAGATGTTGGATCTGTAAAGGTCCCTATTTTAAATACTTGGAACAAACTACATCCGCGTTTTGTAGCCAGTCATCCAATGACAGGAACGGAAGAATCTGGCGTTAACGCAGGTCAACATAATTTATTTAAAAATAAACCATGGGTCGTTACTCCAAATAAAGAAACTGATCAAAAAGCCCTCGAAAAAGTTCAGCAAATTTCTTTGTCACTTGGGAGTAAATTGATAAGCTCTGAAGCTCAAATACATGATGAAGCTGTTGGTTTGATTTCACATTTACCAGTTCTCATTAGCGCGGCATTACTCAATACACTCAGTACAGATGTAAAACCTTCCTTATATTCACTTGCAAAAAGTATTGCATCCAGTGGTTTTGCTGACACCTCTAGAGTCGGAGGTGGTAACCCAGAGCTAGGCGTCTCAATGGCAAAATTTAACAAGAAAAATATAGAAAAACATTTAGCATCTTATCGACATTCTCTTGATCTTTTTGAAAAATATTTACTTGAAGAGAACTGGAGTGAACTTGAAAAAATACTAGTTAATACACAAGAAGAAAGACAGAATTTCCTTTTAAAACCTACGAGTTAACTACGAGTTAAAGACTGGGATATTCAAATGTCTACCTTTATATTCCATTAGTTGTCTGACAACCATCATGGCCGATTGGCTTACGCCAGCTGTACCTTCGCCGGGATATATCGAATCGCCACACAGCCATAAGCCTCTGAGTGGAGTTCTACTTGACAAACCAAAAGGGCCAAATTGATCTGGATGTTGACCAAGCCCTCCGACTATTCCTCCAGGACGCCCTGTCCACCTTTCAAAGCTTCTTGGTGTTGAAAGTTCTTGATGATCCCAACTCGTCTCTAGCAAATCAAACTTTTTCTCTAAAATAGTTCTAATCTGTTTTGATATAATATTTTTTTTACTAGCATACGATTGACTATCAAGATTAGACCATTGATCAATATTAACAAACATACTTGCAATTAAAGTAGCCATTCCAACTGGTGCACGTTGATCATCTTCCATACTTATAGAAATAAATAAAGAGCCAAAATTCTCATCGAAGATTTGAATATGCGCTTGACAATTAGCTGGTAGGTCAGAACGACGGAGAGCTCCGTAAAATACAATCGCACCGCTAGGTTTGGGTAAATTTTTTATACTTTCACGGTATTTTGTAGATAAACCTCCATCAATTGGAATTAAATCTAAAAGAGATTGAGGAGGCAAGCTAAAAACAATATCTGATGCTTTCAGCTGTATCAAATTCTTTCTTCTATCAACTACATTGACATCAAAAATATTTGGATTTTTTTTACTTAATATTTTGGTCACTCTATGCCCAATCAAAAGGCTTCCACCATCCTTTAAAAAACTATCTTTCAACCTATCGCTGAGGAGTTGCATTGATCCATGAAGATGCCATAGTCCTCTTGGAGATTGGGCCATTTGAAGAACAGTTGCGCCGTATAAAGCTGACGTTCTACTTGCTGGCTCTTGAGAGTAAAGTTTTAATTGAAGGTCTAGAAAACTTCGTAGACGTCTATCTTTATGACAACCAGTTATCGTAAGCAAGTCTGCAATAGTCAACTTACTTAAAAAACCTGTTAAAAGATTTGAAGGACGTATGGCTCTAATTAATTGACTTAAGTCCCAAAAACTTCTTACCGGAAGTATGGGATCTCTCGCAACAAATTCCCAGTTACTTTCGTGAATTTTAGAACATAATGACCAGAAGATTTCACTCCCAGGAAACTGTTCTTGTCTTTCTGTCTGCCATCTCAATGGATCATGCCAAAGATTAATTGGATCTCTACTATCCCCAAGGAAAACTGAACATCCAGGGTCTAAAATTTTTGCATCAGGTATCGGAATATCTAAATAATTAAATAAACGCCAGCTAAAAGGTCATTCTCTAAAGAGAGAGACTTGGTATCTGAATTAAATCGCGTGTCTAGCCAAAAAAGTTGAAATTAATTGAAGTTCAATTTATTTGGGAAAATGCTAGCGATAATCAGCTGGCTGAGACTTTTTCAAACTTTTTAAAAAGTTTGAACAGTATCTCGACAAAAGAGAATGAATTCTTCTGCACTGGCCAAAAAGACTAAACGCAAACGCCTAGTCTGCTCAAGCGTCTAGAGGCCCGGCTAGCGAGCGGGCATAGAAAAGCTTTAGCAACTTAAAAGATTACACTATTAACACCCATTTTGTGTGATGCTTCACTTGAATAAGATAAAGAATTT
>QCID01000028.1 GCA_003216895.1 Prochlorococcus sp. AG-402-K04
ATTGTTAATGCCTTCACGAGCTATTGTTGATTCTATAGACATAGGTGTTTAAAGTGGTAATCCTGGGAGGCAGTCAAATAAAAGAATTTTATTCTAAGAAATTAAATCCTATTTTTCGATTCCAAGTAAGCGAACAAGGGAATCTTCCTCAAGGAGAGCCATGAGTACTAGTGCATTAAAAGATGCTCTAGTACTTGGTTCAGGCCCAGGCGCTTTATCAATAGCGGCAGCATTAGCAAGTGAAAACCTAAATGTTGAAATCTTGTCGGAGCAATCACCAGAAGAACCTTGGCCCTTCACTTATGGCATTTGGGGTGAAGAGGTTGACGAGCTTGGCCTAAGTCATTTACTTGAACATAGATGGATAAATACAATTAGTTATTTCGGTGAGGGAGACAAAGATCCAAATTCTAAAAAAAATGAGGTTACCAAGCACAACAGAGATTACGGGCTTTTTGATAAAAACAAATTGCAAGCCTATTGGTTAGCGCAATGCAATAAGGCTGGAATAAAATGGCATAAAGGATCAGCAATCAACTTAGAAACTAATCAATTAACCAGCACAGTTAAAACTTCTAAAGGCAAAGAGCTTAATGCTCGATTAATAATTGACGCTACTGGTTACAAACCAGTTTTTATTAAAGCTCCTAACCAAGGTCCAGTAGCCGTTCAAACTTGTTATGGGATTGTAGGGAAGTTCAACGCACCCCCTGTCGAGAAAGGTCAATTTGTTCTGATGGATTATCGTTGCGACCACTTAAATCCAGAGGAAAGAAAAGAAGCTCCAACATTTCTATACGCTATGGATATGGGAGATGGAAAGTTTTTCTTAGAAGAAACATCCTTAGGTCTATTTCCTCCAGTCTCACTTGATGAGTTAAAAAGAAGACTGGAAAAAAGATTAGAGACTCGTGGGTTGAAAATAAAAAGTCTTGAGCATGAAGAGCATGGATCATTTCTGCCAATGAACATGCCTATCCCTGACTTAACACAACCAGTACTTGGCTTTGGCGGTTCAGCTGGAATGGTACATCCTGCATCGGGGTACATGGTTGGCAGCCTTTTAAGAAGAGCTCCTAAAGTCGCCCAAGCCCTTTCATTGGCAATGAAAGACCCGAAAGCATCCTCAGCTTCACTCGCTAAGAAAGGTTGGCAAGTCTTATGGCCATCAGAACTGAGAAGGAAACAAGCTATTTATAAATTTGGATTAGAAAAATTGATGCGATTCGAAGAGAAGTTGCTAAGAGGATTCTTTGTAGAATTTTTTAGTTTACCTAATAAACAATGGTATGGATTCCTTACAAATACACTAAGCCTTAAGGAATTAATATCCGCAATGTGGAAAATGTTTAGGAAATCACCCTGGGCTATAAAACAAGGCCTAATGAATATGCATGGTAGAGAGTTAAATTTATTAGTTAAAGCAATAATAGTTAATAATAAATGAGGAAAATTCTTATAAGTGGAGCAAGTAGAGGAATAGGTAAAGCGATAGCATTAAAATTAATTAAAGAAGATCATTACTTAAGTTTAGGAGTAAGAAAAAAAGATGATTTATTCGATACTCCTTTAGATCCAAAAGCAAATAATTCAGAAAAGTTTTTAGTACATACCTATGATGCAACTGATCAGAAGACATCAAAACAGTGGGTAGAAAGAACCTTCGAAACTTTTAAAAATATTGATACTATTATTCATTGTGCTGGAATTTTTAAAAGAACAAATTTAATATTTAATGATAATGAAATGCTAGATATTGAAAATCTTTGGAAAGTTAATGTGATGGGACCATGGATATTAACTAAAGATGCCTGGAAATATTTAACACTTAGTGATTCAGCACGAATTATTGTGTTGGTATCGATGAGTGGAAAACGTTCAAAAGGAAATTTAGCCAGCTATTCTATGAGTAAATTCGCTTTAATGAGCTTATGCCAAACCATGAGAAATGAAGGATGGGAAAAAGGAATTAGAGTTACAGCTATTTGTCCAGGCTGGGTGAATACAGATATGGCCAAAGAAATAAATCACTTTCCGAAAAAAGATATGACTCAGACAAATGATATTGCAAGTATTTGTTCAAATTTACTTAATTTACCAAATAGTTCTGTTCCTTTTGAAATAGCACTCAACTGTCAACTTGAAACAACACTTTAGAAAAAGGCTTATTTTTTTTAAATAGGATTGGTAGTTTTCTTAAATGTATTCAAGACTCCAAGAATTGCCTTTCGGAGATACTTATGAAAATAATTTCTATAAAAAATTCCTATAGCTTTACCTACTGAATACGTTCGTTGTATAAGGCCAACTATAAAATTAAAAAGCCACAAACACAGCAACACAGTAAGGGCTAAAGAAGCGATAGAGTAAACCTTATTAAGCTGTTCTTGTATTGGCTCTAAGAACTGGAGATAATCAGAAATGTTCATACTCTCAAAAGTATATTAACTATTAATTAATTTTATAGCTATATTTTGTTAATTAGCAATAAAGTATGAATTATATGTATAAAAAAATTATTCTATAGATCAAAAAGAAAATGAAAAGCTGGAAAAAGTATATAGAACATATGCAAATGAAATCATAGAAATAGCTATCAAAAATCCTTTCAATCTGTTAGAAATTGTCGAAAAAAGTGTAAGGTCATCAGTATCGTAACCGCCGAAACTACCAAAAATTGTAAGTGACCACATAGGAAGAGAGGCAAATAAAATTGAAAGGAAAAAACTAAATATAAACATCTTATCAACAAGAAAGGAAATCATAAAAGCTATAGTTGCAAATAATAAAGATCCATTTAATCCTATTCTCAACTCATCATTTAAGCTTTTGGGTAAATTACTTTTTCCTTCTAAATGTTTCTTACAATTATAAACTTCTGATTCAGACAAACGAAAATAGTTAGTATCAGGAATTCTTTTTTTCTTATAAAGCCTAAGTAATCTTACCTCAAAAGATTTAGGATAATTAGTTTTGAAAGAAGAAATTATTTCACCTGGTTTCATTTTACTAGCCTCACTTTTCAAATTGGTGGTACATCCAAGCTTATATAGATCACCGTTTTTCATTAAATAAACAAATCCTGGCATAATTTGATTTTATTGAGAAATGAATGGATTGAAATATCAAGATAGTGGATTATATTTTTATAGTAAAACACAATCTATAAAGAAAATTTTAAACAAAATATACTTATGAGGTATATTCTATTTACGGTTTATAGGTTGGACTAATCATATCTAGGTATAGATCCCAAGATGATTTTAACAGGAAACTTATGAAGCACAATATTCTATATAGCTTTAGACGATGTCCTTACGCGATTAGAGCTAGATGGGCTCTATTAAATACAAATCAGACAGTGGAACTAAGAGAGGTCGATCTAAAGAACAAGCCTATTGAATTAATTCAAATTTCCAATAAAGCAACTGTACCTGTATTACAGACTAGCTTAAATCAGGTAATTGATGAGAGTTTAGACATAATGATCTGGAGTATTGAAAGATCAAATATACACACATTATTTGGTAATAATAATTATAAATCAAAAGAAATATTTAATCTTATAGAAACAAACGATAATAGATTTAAATATCATTTGGATCGATTTAAATATGCATCTAGATTCGATTTAGAAGAATCAGAGACTCATCGAGATGCTTGTATGAAAATACTTTTATCTTTAAATAATAGATTAAGAGAATTTTCAATCAAAGGGAAACCTCTATTTCTTATCGATGCAAAAGAAACATTAGCTGATTGGGCTATTTGGCCATTTGTCAGGCAATTTAGAATAGCGGACATTAAAAAGTTTGATCAAAACAATGAAATCAAATTTTTACGAAGTTGGTTAAATTACTTTTTTACTCATAAGAAATATTCAATAGTTATGAAGAAAAATGAGCCTTGGAGTAAGAAAAATGAGCCCCTGATTTTTGGAAAATAAAGTAGAGAATCATTCTGATGACCTTCTTTTATCAATAATTCTAGATAACTCTAAAAAATAGCCCGCTGTGCAGAATTTACCTAAATTTCTATCTCTATTTCCTATATCGCTCCTAAACTCTGCAGTTTCAGCCATAACCAAATCCAACTGATCTTGAGGTAACTCATAGAGTTCTCTTAATTCAACCTCTTTTCCAAGAAGATGACTTTTAAACCATTTTTCTTTTAATTCTTGAGGAGGAATATCTTTGTAAATTTGTCGGTTCATATAAAGAAGTATGATGGTTTATTAAAACAAATATTCCTATAAATTTGAACTTTTCTTAAGTTTATTAATTTTCATGCTGAGGCTTTCGTATATTTTGACTGCAAAGATATTGCGACTGCGCATAAAAATATAGAAATTAGTCCGCAAAACTCTGTCCACCATTTAAGACCAAAATTACTAATAAACAAAGGAGCTATTACAGTAATTAGGCCTCCAGAGAGAAGTGGTTGAAGAAATAATTGCTTGATAGAAAACACAGGTAAAGTATTAGTAGAATTTCTAGGATCAGCCAATCTCAACAGCAATAATCCACTAGCAGCAACACCCGTTGAATTCCCAAATTCTGCTATCGCTCTTTCAAACCACTCTTCTCTAAAGAATAATCTAGAAAAAACCAACATCCCTGCAAGATTCCAAATCAATCCACCTATAGCTAAAATAGCTATAGGTATCCAATAGTTAACCAATAAAGGTAAATTCAATCCTGCCATTGCTGTAATTATAAGTAAATCTGTTGAAAGTATGCCAATCTCACGTTGAAATAGTGATGAGACGAATTTTGTATTTCCAGTTTTTTCTAATGAAAATCTTATAAAAAGTGATCCCAATAAAGCCAATGGAAAAACAGGGAAAGCTAATATCACCTGCTTACTTACGTCACTCAAATATGTAGAAGTTAGCCTTAAACAATATAGTAAAAAGATACCAACTAATACCGCTAATCCTGCTAAAGCAAAATTATATAAAAGTAACTTAAGTTGCTCAATTGGTTTAAATTCCAATTCAATATCATTTAAATCATTTAAATCATTTTTGATCTCTTGTTCAACAGGTACAACCCATCCCAAGAACCTGCCTAGAACAACTAAACCGCTCCCTAAAAATGTAGAAGCTAGTAAGCCTACAGTTGCCATTGCAAATCCTAGGTCTAACCCCTCAGGGAAGCCTAAATTCGTAAAACTTTCTCCCATTATTGCTGCAGCTCCATGTCCTCCTTCAAAACCAACTTCAATAATGCATCCCATCAATGGATCTACTCCTAAATAAGGAAGTAAAAACGACAACACAATTATCCCGCCAACAACATATTGACCAAAACCTAGTAAAAGTCCTAACAGGGCTTGCGATGCAACTGGTTTCCATAAAACACTAATTCTGGGAATAGGTCTTCCTAGCATTAAGGTCGCAAAAACTAGAGTAAGCAATGGAGTTGGTAACTGCACCCAAGTATTCAGAACCCTTTCAGGTAATAATGAAAAAGGCCCATAAGGACCAATTAAAAAACCTAATGCTCCAACTAAAAGGGCTATTGGAATACCAAATCTTTCCAACTTCATTGCAGAATCCAATCTTCTCCCAAGAGTTAGAAGAATTCCTATAATTCCAAGCAAACCTAAGGAAAGAACTAATGTTGGGATTGC
>QCID01000029.1 GCA_003216895.1 Prochlorococcus sp. AG-402-K04
AAATGATACGGGAAAGTGACATTTAAAATCCCTGTCACCTTGGCACTTAAATTCCTACATGTAAGTCACGTGGAAGTAAGTTTTTAAGTGGTAGACTGGGTTTTACTGCCCTAAACTATTCCCACTCAATAGAACCTGCTTAAATTATTGTGTGGTGGACTAGGGTTTCACACCTTATTATACGGTGTAGAAGTGGTGTGGAACTGAATTTAAGTGCAAAAATCAGGGATTTTTTAACATTGATTTCTTACCCACTTTGAAGATTTATCATCACCAAGTGATGATGCTTTTCTCCAATCAGCACAAGCACCTTCGATATCTCCTATTCTTTCTTTTGCTATACCTCGGAAACCATACACATGCTCTAATCTTGTAGGTTGATACTTAATTGCAGTATTAAAATCCGATATCGCACCATATGCGTCATTCAGATAATACTTAGAACGTCCACGATTGTAAAAAGCATTACCATACTTTGGATTAATCTCTATTGCTCTATTTAAATCAAAAATTGCACCTTGATAATCCTTTAAATCATTCTTACTCCATCCAAGATTGTTATATGAAATGGCATCTCGTGGATCTATCTCAATTGCTTTATTAAAATCAGATATTGCTCCATAGAGATCACCCGATTGATGCTTCGCATATCCTCTATTAATATAGGCATCAGCATCCCTTGGGTTTTTCTCAATTGCTTTATTAAAATTAGAGATCGCAGCATTAAAATCGCCCGACTTGATCTTGTTTAGTCCTCGTTCATAATAGAAATCTGAGCTCTCTGCATTTACCTTTACAGGAACAGAAAGTATCACCAAAGCACTCGTTAAAACAGCACCAGTCCCTATCACGAGCGGTTGTCCTAACGGCAGCAATGACAGCAAAGCACCAATAACAGCAGTTCGTTTCTTCATATAAGGAATACTTCTTCTATAGTATATAAGATATAGATCAAATATACATTTGAAGATCCAAAATTAAATCATGAAAAGTATTCAGCAATCGTCTTATAAAAGTAGTCAATTTAACAATATATATCGCAAAATAGTTATTTCAAGTAAGCACTTGTTCTCTAATAGGTTTTCTCTGCATCGCTCGGGGAACCAACCTTGAGAGCAAAATATACTAGTTAGATCATGATAAGCAATTTTGTTCTATTAAATCCAATAATATTTTTTGACGAGTTCTATCCCTCACACTTGTGCTGCTTGCTAAAGATAATGCTTCCCTCCAGTCAGAACAGGCAGCCTTTGGATTATTTCTTAGGTATCTAACTATTCCTCTATTTAAATATGCCATGTCATCTTTATCATTCAATCCAATTGCTTGATCACAATAACCTTCTGCTACTTTAAAACGCTCAAGACCTCCATATGCTCCACACAAATTACGATAAACTCCAGCAGAGTTACCACCCAATGATATTGCTTTTGAACAATCTTTAATTGCATCCTTGTAGCGACTTATATTTAAAAATGAACCACAACGAGCAACATATGCATCACGAAAATTTGGTTTTAACTTAATCGCTTTGGAATAACTAGAAATTGCAGCATAATCATCACCATCTGCCCATTCTTTTGCACCTGTTTCATAAAAACTCTCAGCACTCTCTGACTTTCCTTTTTTCTTATTTCCAAGGTTGTTGCGCAAAATAGAACTCTCTGCATTGACCTTTTCAGGAGCAAAAAGTATCACCGCAGTACTCGTTAAAACAGCACCAGTCACAATCACCAAAGGTTGTCCTAACGGCATCAACGACACCAGAGCACCAATAATTGCAGTGCGTTTCTTCACTATTGGAGATACTTTCTATACATACTTTAAACCATCTGTGAAAACCTCTTGTTTATACGATTTATAATAGAAAGGATAAAAAGGTAGTTTGAATATATCTTATAAAAGTAGTCAATATAAAAAGTAAAAGTTTCAGAATAATTGATTTGAAACTAAATATTTCTCTAATACGTTTTCTCTACATTATTCATCCTTTCTTATTGAGTTGCCAACTCCAACAATCAATACCTTTTAGTATATTAATTCTTTAAGCGTAAATATGAAAGATTTCCTCTAACAATTTTCTTTTAACCATTGCCTATTTTCACGATCTCTATCTCCAAAATAAACTGCTTTTCTCGCATCAACACAAGCACCGTTTAAATCTCCTATTTCTTCTTTTACCATACTTCTATTCACGTACGCGTCTGCCTCCCTTGGATTAATCTCTATTGCTTTGGTGTAATCAGCAATCGCTCCGTAATAATCGTTTAAGTCATGCTTCGCAAGTCCTCGATTGTAATAGGCGTCTGCCTCCCTTGGACTTATCTCTATTGCTTTGGTGTAATCAGCAATCGCTCCGTAATAATCACCAACATCATATTTATCATTTCCTCGGTTGTAATAAAAAACAGAACTCTCTGCATTTACCTTTTCAGGAACAGAAAGTATCACACCAGCACTCGTTAAAACAGCACCAGTCACTATCACGAGGGGTTGTCCTAATGGCATCAATGACACCAAAGCACCAATAATGGCAGTTCGTTTCTTCATATAAGGAATACTTCTTTTTCGCATTCTACACTATCTAAATTTAATATATTATTAACGATATCTAAGTAAAAATAGTTACAAAGTAGTTTTCAATCGTCGAATAAAAGTAGTCAATTTTGGAAATATATTGCAAATAGTTATTTTGAAAGACTAATTCTTCTTCGACGTTTTCTCTATAATTTCTCTACGGTTCAGGTGTAGAGAAATGAACTATCTACGATGTCTTTACAGAGAAATGACACGGGGAACTTACTGTTCAAATCCCTTGTCACTCTGTCACCTAATTCCGACGGGGAAAATACGGGGAACAAAACTTTGAGTTCTGGACTGGGTTTTCCTGCCCTGAATTATTCCCACTCAATAGTCCCTACAAAATACAAAGGGTGAAAACGCAGTCATAGAAATAGTTTCTTAACTTTAAGATGGAACGGGGAACAAACGGGAATCTGCATTTAAGCGCAAATATCGAAAATTTTTTAACATTGATCCCTTACCAACTTAGCAGCATCTTCATCTACAAAAGAGGATGCTTTTCTCCAATCAGCACAAGCACCTCTCATATCTCCTAAGTGCTTTTTTGCTAATCCACGGTTGTAATACGCTTTTTCATTTTTTGGATTGATCTCAATTGCCTTGGTGTAATCAGAGATTGCTCCATAATGATCATTTAATGCATGCTTTGCCGATCCACGATTGTTATACGCATTTCCGTACCTTGGATTGATTTCTATTGCTTTATTGAAATCAGAGATTGCTCCGAAATGATCTCCTAGTTGACTCTTGTACCATCCACGGTTGGAATAGGGCAGCGCATATCTTGGGTCGATCTCAATTGCTTTGGTATTATCAGCAAGTGCTCCGGAATAATCCTTTAACTTTTCCTTTGCAAGTCCACGATATACATACGCATCCTTATACCTTGGATTGATCTCGATTGCTTTAAAGAAATCAGATATTGCTCCGTAATAATCACTTGATTTATATTTGTCAATTCCACGATGGTAATAAAACTCTGCTGACTCTGACTTTTCTTTTTTTTTATTTCCAGGATTGTTGCGCACAACAGAACTCTCTGCCTGTGCTTTTTCAGGAACAGAAAGCATCACAGCAGCACTCGTCAGAGCAGCACCACTTCCCATCACCAAAGGTTGTCCTAATGGCATAAAAGACACCAGAGCACCAATAATGGCAGTTCGTTTCTTCATATAAGAAATCCTCATACTCATATTCTAATCCAAGGGTAGAGAAATCTCTTTCCAATATTCCTATGAAAAGAATAAGAAAGTGATTTACAAAAGTCTCATTCAAGTAGTCAATATTCAAAGGAAACGTTTTAGAATAATTAATTAAAAAATAACATAGTTCTCTAATACGTTTTCTCTACAAGTTCTCTACGATTGGGTGTAGAGAAAATGAACTATCTACGATGTCTCCACAGAGAAGGTGACAAAGTGACACGTGGAAGTGGAAGTGGAAGTGGAAGTGGAAGTGGAAGTGGAAGTGGATTTTTGAGTGGTTAACTGGGTTTTACTGCCCTAAACTATTCCTACTCAATAGTCCCTGTGGAAAATAGGGGGCAAAAACTTAGTGAGAAACAGGGTTTCTTAAATATATTATAACACGGGGAACATACGGAGAACTAAATTTAAGCGCAAATATTGGCAGTTGTTTAACATTGATTTTTTACCCACTGTGCAGCATCTTGATCACCAAGATAAGACGCTTCTCTCCAATCAGCACATGCACCTCTCATATCTTCTAAGTTCTCTTTCGCAACTCCACGATTGCTATATGCAAGCGCATCCCTTGAATCAATCTTAATTGCCCTGTTGTAATCAGTAATCGCTCCGGAATAATCCTTTAATTCATTTTTTGCAAATCCACGGTTGATATACGCATCTACATACTTTCGATTAATCTTTATTGCTCTGCTGTAATCAGCAATTGCTCCGGAATAATCTTCTAAGTCTAACTTAGAGTTTCCACGGTTAAAATACGCCAAATAATTTTTGCGATCCATTACAATTGCTAAAGTGTAATCGGATATTGCTCCGTAGTAATCTTCTAACCCTTCTTTTGCAAATCCACGATTATTGAGAGTCATCGAATCATTATCTCCCAATTCAATTGATTTGGTGTAGTCAGCAATTCCTTCATCATATTTTTCAATCTCTACTTTTGCATATGCACGATACCAATATGCATCTGCACTATTTGGATTGATTTTTAATATCTCATTGGCATAAGAAATAGTTGTATATTCCTCTCCTTCTTTATCATAAATTTCTTCTAACTTACCTAAGTAATAATCTAGACTGTCTGAATTTTCTTTTTTCTTATTTCCAAGGTTGTTACGCAAAATAGAACTCTCTGCATTTACCTTTTCAGGAACAGAAATAATCAGTGCAGCACTCGTTAAAACAGCGCCTGTTCCTATCATCAACGGTTGTCCCAAAGGCAGCAATGACGCCAAAGCACCAATGACAGCAGTTGGTTTCTTCATATAAGGAAAACTTCTTTCTGGCATTGTATATGCGATATAGATCAAATATATTATTTACGATATCTCGGTAAAAATAGTCACAAAGTAGTTAGAAACCGTCGAGTATAAGTAGTCGGTCTAGGAACATGTATTACAAAATAGTTATTTAAAAAAATCAATTCTTCTTCAACGTTTTCTCTACAAGTTCCCTTCGGGAATTTTTCAACCTTGATTCCTTACCCACTTTTGAACATCTTGATTTCCCAAATTAGATGCCTTACGCCAATCATCACAAGCACCTCTCATATCTCCAATTTGCTCCTTGACAATTCCACGGTTTTTAAAAAAAGTTTTATATCTATCGATTTGTCTTATAACAATCACATATTGCGACACCAATCAGCGCTT
Source organism: Prochlorococcus sp. AG-402-K04 (assembly GCA_003216895.1). Lineage (GTDB taxonomy): Bacteria > Cyanobacteriota > Cyanobacteriia > PCC-6307 > Cyanobiaceae > Prochlorococcus_B. The sequence continues at coordinate 5,441 of QCID01000029.1, forward strand.
TCGGTTGCAAACCATTGCTTTGTCAATTTATTTCCTAATGATACTGCTTTTTTATAATCCTTACAAGCACCTTTTTTATCATCAAGAT
>QCID01000030.1 GCA_003216895.1 Prochlorococcus sp. AG-402-K04
GATTCAGGAGATGGTGCTGGAATCTTATGTGAAATCCCATGGTCATATTTACAGCAAGTATGGGATACAGCTAAACGATGCGAAGCACAATCATCAGGCATTGGTATGATTTTCATGCCTAAAGATTTTAAGAATAGAGACATAGCGAAAAAAATATGTGAGCAGGAAGCTGAGTATTTAGGGTTCATATCCCAAGGATGGAGAGATGTTCCGGTTGATGATGAAGTTTTAGGCAAACTTGCAAGGGAGAATGAACCCTTTATTACACAATGGATAGTTGAGATTAAGGATAAAGAAATTAATCTTGAGGCTTTACTTTTTAGATTAAGGCAAAGGATTTCAAATCGAGCAAATATAGAATTAAAGGAAGATGAATTAGGTCTGTATATATGCTCTCTAAGTAATAAAACAATTGTATATAAAGGAATGGTTAGATCAGAAATATTGGCTCCTTTTTATACAGATCTAAAGGACAATAGATTCGAAGTTTCATACGCGGTTTACCACAGAAGATTTAGTACAAATACTTTGCCAAAATGGCCATTAGCTCAACCCATGAGACTCTTAGGACACAACGGAGAAATTAATACATTACTAGGAAATATAAATTGGGCAATGGCAACAGAAACAGATATAAGTTCAGTATGGGAAGAAAATGCAAGTGATCTAAAACCAATTGTCAATAATTTATTTAGTGATTCAGCCAATCTTGATTTAACTCTTGAACTATTAGTCCGAAGTGGTCGACCAATAACTGATAGCTTATTAACACTTATACCTGAGGCCTTTAGAGATCAACCTGAATTAATAAATAAACCTGAAATAACTGCTTTTTATGAATATGCAGCAGGAACTCAGGAGCCATGGGACGGTCCAGCATTAATAGTTTTTACTGATGGAAGAAATATAGGAGCAACACTAGACAGAAATGGACTTAGACCAGCTCGTTATTGCATCACTAAAAATGGATATGTTGTGATGGGATCTGAAACAGGTGTTGTTGAATTAGATGAGAATCAAATTCAAGAAAAAGGTAGACTTGGTCCAGGACAAATGCTAGCAGTAGATTTAGAAAAAAAGAGGATTTTACGAAACTGGGATGTTAAAGAAGAGTCAGCAAATAGATATCCATACTTAGATTGGTTAAAAGCAAATCGTATAAATCTTAACAACCAAAATTGGGAAGTAAATAATAAATTTAATAAGCAAGAGTTACTTCAGCAACAAATTGCATTTGGATTCAGTGCAGAAGATTTTGATTACATAATCAATAGCATGGCAGCAAATGCAAAAGAACCAACTTATTGCATGGGAGATGATATTCCACTAGCGATACTTTCCAATAAATCACATATTCTTTACGACTATTTCAAACAAAGGTTTGCACAAGTAACTAATCCACCAATTGACCCTCTTAGAGAAAAACTTGTTACCAGCTTAGAAATGCATCTTGGTGTAAGAAAAGTGCCATTATCTCCAAAAGCAGAATCTGCCAAACTAATTCATATTAAATCACCAGTTATCAATGAAAAAGAATTAACTTCAATAACAGAATCAAGTCTTAATTGCAGGAAAATATCAACATTAATTCCTATTAAAGACGATGAATTAAACTTAGACAAAGGTCTTAAAAATCTTTGCCAAGAAGCTGAAAAAAGTGTAATTAATGGTGTAGAAATACTAATTCTCTCAGATAGAAATATTAATCGAGAAAATTCCTATATTCCTCCTCTTCTTGCGGTTGGTGCAGTTCATCATCACTTACTTAGGAAGGGACTTAGGCTAAAAACTTCGATAATTATTGATACTGCTCAATGCTGGAGTACTCACCACATAGCCTGTCTCATTGGATTTGGAGCAAGTGCAATTTGTCCATGGTTAACATGGGAAACTACTCGTCATTGGTGGCAACTACCTAAAACTCAAAAACTTATTACCGATGGGAAGTTGTCTAATTTATCCATAGAGATTGCTCAAGATAATGTGAAGAAAGCAATGGAAGATGGATTAAGAAAAATACTTTCAAAAATAGGAATCTCAGTTTTAGCAAGTTATCACGGAGCACAAATTTTTGAGGCCATAGGTATCGGTGCAGATTTAATTGATTTAGCATTCAAGGGAACGACAAGTCGGATAGCTGGACTAACTCTTAGCGAGTTATCAATCGAGACAAGTTCATTTCATAAAAAAGCTTTCCAAGAACTAGAGCAAAAAAAACTCGATTTTAATGGATTTGTTCAATATCGAAATAGTGGAGAGTTTCATTTGAATAATCCAGAAATGTCAAAAATTCTCCATGCTGCAGTAAAAGCTGGGCCTGGATATGACCACTTCAAAACTTATCAACAACTTCTAGAAAGTCGCCCCGCTACTACCCTCAGAGATCTCCTTACATTTCAAAAAGCTCCTCAGCCTTTACCTCTTGATCAAATAGAGAGTGTTGAGAGTATTTGTCAAAGATTTTGCACCGGTGGAATGAGTTTGGGTGCCTTATCAAGGGAAGCACATGAAGTTCTTGCAATTGCAATGAATAGAATTGGAGGAAAAAGTAATAGTGGTGAAGGAGGAGAAGACCCTGCTAGATTCAATGTTCTCGAAGATGTTGATGAAAATAATCAATCAAAAACATTACCCAATCTCAAAGGTCTTGAGAATGGAGATACCGCCTGTTCTGCAATTAAACAAATTGCATCTGGAAGATTTGGTGTAACCCCTGAATATTTAACTAGCGGAAAGCAATTAGAAATCAAAGTTGCTCAGGGTGCAAAGCCTGGAGAAGGTGGCCAATTACCTGGACCAAAGGTTGATGAATATATAGCCAAGCTTCGTAATAGCAAGCCAGGAGTAGCTCTCATTTCTCCTCCGCCTCATCATGATATCTACTCCATAGAAGACCTTGCCCAACTTATTCACGACCTACATCAGATAAATCCAACCGCAAAAGTCAGTGTGAAATTAGTTGCTGAGATAGGCATTGGCACAATTGCAGGGGGGGTCGCCAAAGCTAATGCTGATGTCATCCAAATTTCAGGACATGATGGAGGTACAGGTGCGTCACCACTTAGTTCAATTAAACATGCTGGTTTGCCATGGGAACTTGGATTAAGTGAAGTTCATCGATCTTTATTAGCAAATGGTCTCCGGAAAAGAGTTTTATTAAGAGCAGATGGAGGTTTAAAGACAGGTTGGGATGTTCTTATTGCAGCTTTACTTGGAGCAGAAGAATATGGTTTTGGAACGGTAGCAATGATTGCCGAAGGTTGCATCATGGCGAGGATTTGCCATACAAATAAATGTCCAGTCGGGGTAGCGACTCAACAAGAAGGCTTAAGAAAAAGATTCCCGGGATTACCAGAACATGTGGTTAACTTTTTTATCTTCGTAGCTGAGGAAGTAAGACAATTAATGAGTGAAGTTGGAGTAGCAAAAGTCGAAGATCTTATTGGAAGAACAGATTTATTAATTCCAAGGAAGCTAGACCTCACAAAAACAAAAGAGATCGATCTATCTAGCCTTCTAAAACCTTTAGAAAACTCAATAGATCGTTCATGGTTGAACCACGATAAGCAAGCGCATAGCAATGGAGAAGTTCTCGAGAATTCTCTTCTCAAAAATGAAGAGATTTCCAATGCAATTAAGACTCAGGGGAGCATTACTAAAGAAATCTCAATTGTTAATACCGATAGAAGTGTTTGTGCACGAATCTCTGGAGTAATAGCCAAAAAATATGGAAATAAAGGTTTTAGTGGGAATTTAAATTTGATATTTAAAGGTTCAGCGGGGCAAAGTTTTGGTGCATTTATTTTAAAAGGAATGAATATTTCGTTAGTAGGAGAAGCAAATGATTATGTAGGCAAAGGTATTAACGGCGGTTCCATTACGATTGTTCCCGAAATTATTAATGACTCATCTAACACTCAGGTAATACTTGGCAATACATGTTTATATGGAGCAACCGGTGGAAAATTATTCGCCCTTGGAATAGCAGGGGAACGTTTTGGTGTTCGAAATAGTGGAGCTAAAGCTGTTATTGAAGGAGCCGGCGACCATTGTTGCGAATATATGACTGGAGGAGTAGTTGTTGTACTCGGGAAAACCGGAAGAAATATTGGAGCAGGAATGACTGGAGGCCTAGCATTTATCCTTGACAAAAAAAATGAACTTAACTTAAGAATGAATAAAGAAATTGTTGAGGTCCATAATCTGACTTCAACTAACCAAGAAAAATTTTTAAAGGAGCTAATTATTGAATATCATCAGAAAACCAAAAGTCCTCAAGCAAACAAGATTCTCTCAGATTGGTCTTCGTGGAAAAATTTATTTAAAATAGTAGTGCCCCCAAGCGAAAAAAATAAGTTAAGCATTGAAGAAGCTCTAGAGAAAGCAAAAATATAAACAATAATGCCTATATTTATTAAGACAGAGAAGTTTAAAGATAAGACCTTAGAATTATCTAATAGTGAAAGAAAAAAATTCTTATTAATGCATAAAGAATGGGTAAAAGATATTAGTAAATCTGGCCATTATATCCATAGCGGATATTTAATAAATTCAAAAAAAAAACCCGGCGGTGGAGGTTTATTAATTTTTGAAGCAAAGGATTATTTAACAGCAAAAAGAATCATAGAAAACGATCCCATGATTAAATATGAATTAGTTATTTGGGATCTTCAAGAATGGATATCAATTGATGGAAGTCAACCAGATTTTTCAAATCATCTTGGATGAGACATCATTAATTTTTTAACTTCTCCAGCGTGATAACTACTTCTAGTTAATGGTGAACTAATGACCTGCAAAAATCCTAATTTATCTTCTCCCTCCATACGGTAACTATCAAATTGCGAAGGAGATACAAATCTATTAACAGGTAAATGTTTTGGTCCTGGTGATAAATATTGACCAATAGTTACAATATCAACTTTATTTAGATGAAGATCAGATAAAACGTTCAAAATCTCTTCATCTGTTTCCCCTAGTCCAGCCATTAAACCAGATTTTGTATACACTCTTGGCCAACCTTCACGAACTCTTTTTAACAACTCCAAAGACCTTTCATATTTTCCCTGTGGCCTGACTCGTGGATAGAGCCTTGGAACTGTCTCAATGTTGTGATTGAGGACATTGGGAGCCGCATCCAAAATGACTTTCAAAGCATCCCAATTACCACAAAGATCTGGAATTAAAACTTCAATAGAAGTAAAAGGAGATTTACTTTGAACAGCCTTAATACATTTCAAAAATTGACTTGCGCCACCATCCTCTAAATCATCACGATTGACGGAAGTTATTACAACATGAGTTAAGCCCATCCTATAAACAGCTTCACCTAATCGATCAGGTTCTGATGGGTCTAAAAGCCTTTTTGAGTTATCAAATGAGATATCGCAATAAGGACATTTCCTTGTGCAAGCAGGTCCCATTATTAAAAAAGTAGCAGTGCCTCCTGCGAAACACTCTCCTATATTTGGACAACTTGCCTCCTGGCAAACTGTATTGAGTTTTAAATCAACTAATA
>QCID01000031.1 GCA_003216895.1 Prochlorococcus sp. AG-402-K04
GGAAGGTAAAGGGGCTAAACCAACAAAAATCTCAAAAAAATCGCCCGCAGAAAGTGGATTTTCGTCATTTCCTTCAACAGCAATAGCTGATTCTTGAAGCGATCTATGCAACTCAGGATGAACGCTCAATATTTGACTTTCTATATTTTCTATCCCACGAGAAAGGACTTGATTTACTTTTCCCAAAGCAAAAAATACCTCAGGACTTGGAGATACAAGTTTTCCATTGCGAAGGTTTGAAATTTGAGAACTATGAACTCTCCCTAGATCCAAACATTCAGCTAAAGCAGGAAGAACTTTATGAGACCAGCCATTGCGCTCATGCCATACATGCACTAGATGAGCCATTGCCCTTCTACCCGCAGTCAATTGATCCCGAAAATTAGAGGTCACAAATCACGTTCAAGATTGATAGATAGACCTGATTACGATCCTTATCGTATATTATATACATCAAGTAGACGGATCACTAATGGTTTCAAGTTTAATCGAAGCTTCGGCTCCATTAAAACAACCAATTGCTGCCGATAAAGCTATGGCTGCATCGAAGAAGCTTCAAGGTCATGTACCAAGAAGGGTTCAGAACCAAAGGGCCCGAAGAAGATGGGGAACGGGCATATTCATGCTGACAATACATGCTCTAACAATATTTACCTTGCAAGCTAAATTTTGGAGTTGGATAGCATTTTCTGGATTTATTTTCCTATATTGGGTAACTGCTTGCTTAGGAGTAACTACAGGATATCATCGACTTCTTTCACATCGTTCATTTCAAGTTCCAAAATGGCTTGAACGATTTTTTGCAACTTGCGGAGCATTAAGTTGCCAACATGGACCAATTGATTGGGTTGGTCTGCATAGGCATCATCATACTTTTTCCGATACTGAAGCTGATCATCATGATAGTAACAAAGGATTTTGGTGGAGTCACATGGGATGGATGTTTGAAGATGTACCTGCCATGAAAGCTGTTCCAAGACTTTCTGGAGATTTAATCAAAGCTCCTTACTATCGCTTCTTAAACAAAAATTTTTTACTTTTGCAACTTCCCTTAGGTGCCACGCTTTATTTAATTGGCCAATCAGCTGGAGTTGGAGGATGGGCAATGGTCCTATGGGGAATTCCCTTAAGACTGGTTTTTGTATATCACATAACTTGGCTAGTTAATTCAGCAACTCATTGTTGGGGTTCTATTGCATATGAGAGTGGAGATAATTCCAAAAATAATAAATGGGTGGCAGCGCTTACATTTGGGGAAGGGTGGCACAATAATCATCATGCTTTTCCTAATTCTGCAAAGCATGGCCTTCAAAGAAATCAAATTGATTTAACTTGGCAACATATAAGGTTTTTGAAAGCAATTGGATTAGCCAAAAAAATTAGACTCCCTGTCACGTCGTAGTATTACTAATAAGAATTAAATAGCATTAATTTATTTTTGATCTATGGCTAAGCGAGTTCAAGTTGTTCTAAACGAAGACATAAAAAGTCTTGGAAATGATGGTGACCTTGTTGAGGTTGCTCCTGGCTTTGCAAGAAACTTTTTATTACCAAACAAAAAAGCGTTACCAGTTACTCCAACTGTTTTAAAACAAGTTGAGCACAGAAGAGCAAAACAAGCAGAAAAAGAAGCTGCTAAAAAACAAGAAGCTATTGATTTCCAAACAGCTCTTACAACAATTGGAAGATTTACTGTGAAAAAACAAGTAGGAGAAGATGGAGTCTTATTTGGAACAGTGACAAATGGAGATGTAGCTGAAGTTGTAAAAGAAGCGACCAAAAAAGATATTGATCGTAGAGACATATCAGTCCCTGAGATACATGGTGTTGGGAAATATAAAGTACAAATCAAGCTTCATAACGAAGTAAATGCTGAGATAAACCTCGAAGTTACAAGTTACTAATAGTTGCATCTTTGCCTGAAGAAGCCAAAGTAGGTGTCCTTGTCCAAAAAGCGATAAATGATAAGCACCCCCTCTTCAAATAACGGGGATTTTTCAAAACAAAGTAGAGATTTTGGAAATTTTAATAATTCCAAAATTGATAAGCCGCGTTTTGAAGCCCAACCTGAGCAAATACCACCACAAAATTTGGAAGCAGAAGAATCTGTGCTTGGTGGAATTTTGTTGGATCCTGATGCGATAGGACGTATAGCTGATTTGCTTCAAGTTGAAGCTTTTTACACATCTGCTCATCGAGAAATATATAGAACAGCATTAATGCTTTATAGCCAAGGCAAGCCTACAGATTTAACAGCAATGAGCGCTTGGCTTGCCGATACAAATTCTTTAGAAAAAGTGGGAGGCAACAACCGATTAGTTGAACTAGTTGAGAGGGTTACATCTACAGCTTCAATCGAACAAGTTGCTAAATTGATAAGCGATAAATTTTTGCGCAGACAATTAATTAAATCTGGAAATGATGTGATCAAATTAGGCTTTGATCAAAGCCTTCCGATGGAAGAAGCCATTGATCAAGCTGAACAAAAGATCTTTGCTATTAGCCAAGAGCAACCATCCAATGGTTTAACGCCGACTGCAGAAATTCTGACAAGTACTTTCAATGAAATAGAAAGTAGATCACTTGGCACATCAGTGGCAGGCATACCAGTTAATTTTTACGATCTGGATGCAATGACACAAGGACTTCAGAGGAGCGATTTGATAATTGTTGCAGGAAGACCAGCAATGGGAAAAACTTCAATTGTTCTTAATTTGGCTAAAAACGTAGCGCAACTTCATGACCTACCTGTTTGTGTGTTCAGTCTGGAAATGAGTAAAGAGCAATTAACTTACAGACTGCTATCAAGCGAGGTAGGAATTGAAAGCAGTCGCTTAAGAACAGGACGTTTGCAACAAGATGAATGGCCATTACTTGGTCAAGGTATTAATACACTTGGTCAATTACCAATCTTCATTGACGATAAGCCAAATTCAAGTGTTCTTGAGATGAGGTCCTTATGTCGTCGCCTAATTGCTGAACAAGGTAAAGAGCTGGGACTAATTGTGATTGATTATCTACAACTCATGGAAGGTACTTCGCCCGATAATCGAGTTCAAGAAATCTCAAGAATTACTCGAGGTCTTAAGGGTATGGCAAGAGAACTTAAAGTCCCTGTAATCGCTTTATCTCAATTAAGTAGAGGAGTTGAATCAAGAACCAATAAAAGACCAATGCTGAGTGATCTGCGTGAATCTGGCTCAATAGAACAGGATGCGGACTTGGTGCTAATGATTTATAGGGATGAGTATTACAATCCAGAAACTACTGATAGAGGAATTACAGAAGTTATCGTGACAAAACACCGAAATGGACCGATTGGAACAGTTAAATTACTCTTTGAGCCACAATTCACTAGATTTAGAAATCTTGCTGCTTAATTATTCGACAATTCAATTCCTAAATTCTTGATTGATGATTACTAAACAATCTTCAAATGAAAGTTTTGACGTAATTGTTGTAGGAGGTGGCCATGCAGGCTGCGAAGCTGCGCTGACTTCAGCACGATTAGGATTAAATACAGCTTTATTTACACTTAATTTAGATCGAATAGCCTGGCAACCATGTAATCCCGCAGTAGGAGGACCAGCAAAAAGTCAATTAGTTCATGAAGTTGATGCACTAGGAGGAATCATCGGGAAATTAGCCGATTTAACAGCTCTGCAAAAAAGGGTCCTTAACGCAAGCAGAGGACCTGCAGTTCGAGCATTGAGAGCACAAACAGATAAGCGGTTATATGCACATGAAATGCTAAAGATCCTTCAAAACACTCAAAATTTAAAAATTAGAGAAGCAATGGTTACTGGTCTAGAAATTGAACATTATTCCAATCAGATTGAAAAAAAAACACCAGACATTCAAGAGAGAATTGGATTAATAAAGGGAATTAAAACCTATTTTGGAAGCGTTTTTCATGCAAAAGCAGTTGTACTTACAACAGGCACCTTTTTAGGAGGCAGAATTTGGATTGGCAATCAATCTATGAGTGCAGGTCGCGCAGGAGAGCAGGCCTCTGAAGGGTTAACTGAAGAATTACAAAAGTTAGGCTTTACTATTGATCGTTTAAAAACAGGGACCCCTGCTCGCGTCGATAGACGAACTATTGATCTTGACTCCCTAGATGAGCAATTGAGCGATGCTTCAGATAAATTCTTTTCTTTTGATCCTCTTTCATGGAAAAGTGGGAAACAAATGAGTTGTCACATCACGCGAACAACAAAAGAAACTCACCAACTTATTAAAAATAATCTTCATTTAACTCCTATTTATGGAGGTTTTATTGATAGTAAAGGTCCAAGATATTGCCCATCAATTGAAGATAAAATTGTACGTTTCGCTGACAAAGATTCACACCAGATTTTCTTAGAGCCCGAAGGAAGAGATACTCCAGAAATGTATGTACAAGGTTTCTCAACTGGACTACCCGAAAACTTACAATTACAACTTTTAAGGACTCTGCCAGGCTTGGAAGAATGCGTAATGCTACGACCTGCTTATGCAGTTGAGTATGACTACATACCAGCCACACAACTAGAAGCAACACTAGAGACAAAAAGAATACATGGTTTGTTTAGTGCAGGGCAACTAAATGGAACAACAGGATATGAAGAAGCTGCAGCTCAAGGTTTAGTAGCAGGTTTAAATGCTGCAAGATTAGTAAAAGATAAAGAAGGAATTATTTTTGAAAGAGAAAGTAGTTATATAGGAACTATGATTGATGATTTAGTTACAAAAGATTTAAAAGAGCCATATAGAGTATTAACCAGTAGAAGTGAATATCGATTAATTTTAAGGGGTGACAATGCAGATCGAAGATTAACTCCACTCGGTTATAAATTAGGGTTGATTGATGAAAGAAGGTGGAAAATTTTTAATACTAAGCAAAAATTGATCGATGAAGAAAAAACTAGATTAGAAAAAGAGCGCATTAAAGAAAGTGATAAATGCGCAAAAGAAATATACAAAAAAACTGGAACACCTATTAAAGGTTCAATAACACTAGCAAATTTCCTGAGAAGAACAAATATTCACTATATAGACCTAATTAATTATAATTTAGCATCTAATAGTATTCCTTTAGATGTTGAAGAAGGAGTTGAAATAGATATTAAGTATACCGGTTATTTAGAAAGACAAAAAGCTCAAATAAATCAATTAAAACAACAAAGTAAAAAGTTATTACCAAAAAATTTAAATTACAATGATATAGAAACATTA
>QCID01000032.1 GCA_003216895.1 Prochlorococcus sp. AG-402-K04
AAAATCGCGAAGGTTTAATCAAACCCTATGGTGGAGAACTTATAAACCTTATGGCATCTGATCAAGAGGCAAAAGAGTTAAAAAAAACTTCTTTTAAAACTTTAAGTTGTTCAGATAGGAATGCTTGTGATATTGAACTTCTTTTAATAGGTGCTTTTTCTCCTTTAAATGGTTTCATGAGTGAGAAAAATTACAACTCAGTTGTGAAACAAAATCGAATCGAATCAGGATTACTTTTTGGTTTGCCAATTGTAATGGATACAGACAGAGAAGATATAAATCCAGGAGATTCAGTTTTACTAACTTATAAAGATCAAGAATTAGCAATTTTAGAAGTACAAGAGAAATGGATACCTGACAAGGTTATTGAAGCCAAATTTTGCTACGGAACAACTTCTTTAGAGCATCCTGCAGTAAGAATGATCTCTATGGAGAGAAAAAAATATTATTTAGGGGGCTCAATAAAAGGTCTAGAATTACCTAAAAGAGTTTTTACTTGCCAAACTCCAGCTCAATTAAGAGAGAACCTTCCTTCTGGAGAAGATGTAGTTGCTTTCCAATGCAGGAATCCAATTCACAGAGCACATTATGAACTTTTCACAAGAGCCTTAGAAGCAAACAATGTAAGTCAAAATGGAGTTGTTCTTGTTCATCCAACTTGTGGACCAACTCAAGAAGATGACATTCCTGGATCAGTAAGATTTCAAACCTATGAAAAACTTGCCTCTGAAGTTAATAATCCAAAAATTAGGTGGTCATATCTGCCTTATTCGATGCACATGGCTGGGCCAAGAGAGGCTCTGCAGCACATGATTATAAGAAGAAATTATGGATGCACTCATTTCATTATCGGAAGAGATATGGCTGGATGTAAGTCATCTCTGAGCGGAGAAGATTTTTATGGTCCATATGATGCTCAAAATTTTGCAAATGAGTGCTGCGAAGAATTAGAAATGCAAACAGTACCATCTCTAAATCTTGTATTTACAGAAGAGGAAGGCTACGTAACCGCTAATTATGCTAAAGAAAAAGGATTACACATAAAAAAATTGAGCGGCACTCAATTCAGAAAAATGCTTAGAAGTGGAGAAGAGATTCCTGAATGGTTTGCATTTAAAAGCGTCGTTGATGTACTAAGAGCCGCATAGTTGGACCTGATCCTATTAAACTCATAGAAGATATAGAAGAACATTGAACAAACGCTGGAGAAACATTGGTCTTTATGTACTAATTGTCGTAGTTGCAATTTTTGTTGGAAGTGCTTTTTTCCAGAAGCCGAGTCCTACAAAAGCATCTAGGACAATCAGATATAGCGACTTTATAGAAGCTGTTCAAGAGAGACAGGTCAACAGAGTAACCATATCTCCAGACAAAGGAACAGCTCAAATTGTTGAAAGCGATGGAACCAGAGCTTTAGTGAATTTGGCTCCTGATCAAGAATTACTTCAATTATTAACAGATAATGATGTTGATATTGCGGTAGTACCAACTACTCAAGCAAATCCACTTCAACAAGCTGCTAGTAGTCTTATTTTTCCAATACTTTTATTAGGAGGTCTATTTTTTCTATTCAGAAGAGCTGGCTCTGGTGGTGGTGGAAATCCAGCAATGAGTTTTGGAAAAAGCAAAGCAAGACTTCAAATGGAGCCAGAAACGAAGATCACTTTTGGAGACGTAGCAGGAATTGAAGGTGCAAAACTTGAACTTACTGAAGTAGTTGATTTCTTAAAAAATCCTGATCGTTTTACAGCTGTAGGGGCAAAAATTCCAAAAGGTGTTTTACTAGTTGGTCCTCCAGGTACTGGTAAAACTTTACTTGCAAAGGCCGTAGCAGGTGAAGCCTCAGTTCCCTTCTTCTCTATATCAGGTTCTGAGTTTGTAGAAATGTTTGTTGGAGTTGGTGCTAGCAGAGTTAGGGATCTTTTTGAACAAGCTAAAAAGAATGCTCCCTGTATAGTTTTTATCGATGAAATTGATGCAGTAGGTCGCCAGCGTGGAGCAGGTCTGGGAGGTGGTAATGATGAAAGAGAACAAACACTCAACCAGCTATTAACAGAAATGGATGGCTTTGAAGGGAATTCAGGAATAATCATTGTTGCGGCAACTAACAGACCTGACGTGCTCGACTCAGCACTAATGCGACCAGGAAGATTTGACAGGCAGGTAACCGTAGACCGACCTGATTACTCAGGTAGATTGCAAATACTTAAAGTTCATGCAAGAAGTAAAACCCTTTCAAAGGGAGTTGACCTAGATCAAGTAGCCAGAAGAACTCCTGGTTTTACTGGGGCAGATTTAGCAAATTTATTGAATGAAGCTGCGATATTAGCTGCTAGACGAGAATTAACAGAGGTAAGCAATGACGAAATAGGTGCTGCAATTGAAAGAATCATGGTTGGTCCTGAGAAGAAAGATACGGTCATTAGTGAAAAGCGTAAAAGACTAGTTGCTTATCATGAAGCTGGCCATGCCGTAGTTGGTGCTGTAATGCCAGATTACGACCCTGTTCAAAAGATCTCAATCATTCCAAGAGGACAAGCTGGTGGGTTAACTTTTTTCACGCCCAGTGAAGAAAGAATGGAATCTGGTCTTTATTCAAGGTCTTACCTACAAAATCAAATGGCTGTTGCTCTGGGAGGAAGAGTTGCAGAGGAAATCATCTACGGTGAAGACGAAGTAACTACTGGCGCGTCAAATGATCTAAAGCAAGTAGCTTCAGTCGCTAGACAAATGATTACTAAATTCGGCATGAGCGATAAATTAGGTCCAGTAGCTCTAGGTCGATCACAAGGTGGAATGTTCCTTGGTCGTGACATCTCTGCAGAAAGAGATTTTTCAGAAGATACAGCTGCAACTATCGATTCAGAAGTTTCAGTTCTTGTTGAAATTGCATATGAAAGAGCCAAAAAGGCTCTAAATGATAACCGGCAAGTACTTGAAGAGTTAACAGCAATGCTTATGGAAACCGAAACCGTTGATTCTCTAGAATTCCAGGAATTGTTAATTCGCCATGAAGTTAAAGTTGCTGAGTATGCTTAGTATAAAAATATAATTTTTGGAAGTTAAGCAAAATAATTTAATAAAATCTCTAAAGATACAGCCACTTATCGTTGTAATTAGATTAGAACAAGAGTTTTTTAATATCTCACGCAAAAGAGAAAATTTATTTTTAAGAATAGAGAAACTCTCTAAAAGAGGTATAAAAAATATAGAAATAGGTTGGAATTCAAATCCCGAATGGAAAAATTTGATATTAGAAATAAAAAAGAAATTCAAATCAATTAATTTTGGAGTTGCCTCGATTACATCAAAAAAATCTTTAGACTCAATTCTCTCATTAGATCTAAATTATTCCATGAGTCCATTCTTTAATAAAGAAGTTCATCTAAAAGCTATAGAGTATAACCAATTAGTAATTCCAGGGATATCAAATATTGAAAATTTTAAAGAAGCAATTAATTTAGGATATAAAATTGTAAAAATCTATCCTGCATCAAAATTAGGAACTAACTTTATACATGAACTAAAAAACTTAAATAAAAAGGATGTTTTTTTTATTGGTGCAGGTGGAATTAAAAGTAGAGATTTAAAAAAATTATTAAAAAGTGGATACGATGCATTAGTGATAGGTAAAGAACTACAAAATCAAAATCCTAATAAAGATCTAAAAATATGGCTAAAAAATTGTTGAGATTCAATTCTAAAAAGTAATAATTAATTATTTCAAAAATAATCAGTACATTGACCTTTTTGCCTAAGTAAATGATCAGCTAAAACCAACGCAACCATTGCTTCGACCATAGGAACTGCCCTTGGCAGAACGCAAGGGTCATGTCTTCCTTTGGCCTTGAGAATTGTTGCATTACCATCTTCATCAATTGTCTTTTGACTTTTCCTAATAGTTGCTGTTGGTTTAAAGGCAACTCTCAAAACGATATCCTCACCATTAGTTATACCTCCTTGAATTCCCCCTGAATTATTAGTAGCAGTTTTCAATTGATCAGAATCCGATGGCAAAAACGGATCATTATGTTCGCTGCCTTTTAAATAAGTACCTCCAAAACCAGACCCCACTTCAAAACCTTTTGTAGCAGGTAAAGACATTAATGCCTTTGCTAAATCAGCCTCTAACTTATCAAAAACAGGCATGCCAAGACCTACAGGCGGCTTACGAACTACACATTCTATTACTCCGCCACAGGAGTCTCCTTCTTTACCAAAAGCCTCCACTCTCTGAATCATTAAATCTGCAGCCGATTGATTTGGACATCGAACAATATTTTTCTCAATTTCATCAAAAGTCACTTCACTTGGATGAATATCAGCTTCAATATCGTGAATCCTCTTTACCCAAGCAAGTATTTCCGTATGAGAAGACTTATTTAGGAGTTGCTTTGCAATAGAACCAGCGGCAACTCTTCCAATCGTCTCTCTTGCGGATGCCCTGCCACCGCCACTTAGAGCTTGAATTCCATATTTTTTCTGATATGTAGCATCAGCGTGAGATGGTCTAAAAGTTTTTTTGATTTCAGAATAATCCTTAGGCCGATGATCTTTATTTCTGACCACCATGGCAATTGGTGTTCCTAAGGTTTTGTTCCCTAAAAGGCCACTAAGAACTTCTACTTCATCACTTTCGTTTCTTGGAGTGGTGATTTTGCTTTGTCCTGGTCTCCTTCGATTGAGATCATTTTGAATTTCATTAATATCAATTTCCAGCCTTGGTGGACATCCATCAATGATTACTCCAACGCCCCCACCATGTGATTCGCCAAAGGTGCTGATATTAAAAAGTTTTCCGAAACTGCTTCCCATGAATAAACCTAACTACAAAATGCTAATCAAT
>QCID01000033.1 GCA_003216895.1 Prochlorococcus sp. AG-402-K04
ATGATTAATGAATTTATTTTTTCGTTATCTGGACCTTCTATCAATATGCTTACTGAGCCAGCTATAGAGATTCAGGATATTTCACTCTCTATCCCTATTTATCAAATAGAGAATAGATCTTTGACAAAAAAATTTACAAAGAAGGTTACTAATATTACAGGTGGATCATTAGATCAATCGAATAACAGAACTAACATTATCGCCTTAAAAAATATTAATTTAACGATTATGAAAGGAGAGAGGGTGGGATTAATTGGTCATAATGGTTCTGGTAAAAGTAGTTTTTTAAGGTTGATTTCAGGTATATATCTACCTACGAATGGACATATTAACGTTTTAGTAGATGTGTACCCTATGCTTCAAAAGACCTTTCTGACTAGTTCAGAACTTTCTGGAATTGATGCATGTAAGGCGCATTATTTACTTAAAAATCATAGTCTTAAAGGCTTTGAATCTTTTTTAAATGAAATAATAGAATTTTCAGGCCTTGGTTCCTATATCTCTTTACCAGTAAAAACCTACAGTGAAGGTATGTCCGCAAGATTGGTTTTTTCAATTCTCACCTCCAGTCCTCATGATTGTTTAGCTATAGATGAAGGTTTTGGTACAGGTGATGCAGATTTTTGTGATAGAGCTGAAGAAAGAATGAAACAATTCATGGAATCAGCAGCAACATTGTTTTTAGCTAGTCATTCTGAAGAGCTTTTAAAACAGTTTTGCAATAGAGGTATTGTTTTTAGCCATGGATCAATCGCCTTTGATGGTCCTTTAGATGCAGCTTTGAATTATTATCATACTCATGATTATTATCGTAAAAATGTTATTGGATAACTTTAAATTTGCTTTTAAAACTAGAAAAGCTTGGTGGTACACAGCTACTTCACGATCGAGAGCAAGATTTGCGAGAACTACTCTTGGAAGTTTTTGGTTAGGTTTTTCAAATTTATTATCTATAGGGACTTTAGGAATTGTTTATGGTACCGTTTTTTCTGTAGAAGATTTTAAGTCTTATTTTATATATTTAGGATTTGGATTAGTTATTTGGAATACAATCAGTTCATCAATTTCCAATGCTCCAAATCTTTTTGCATATAATTCATCCAATATAAAGAATATGAATCTTAAGCCGATTTTTTATACATTAGAGGAGTGGTCTTTTCAATTGCAAACTTTTATTCAGTCATTTATATTAGTGTTTCTAGTCTTTCTCTTTTTCAAATTTTCATTGATCAGCAATTTATTGACATATTCATGGATACCTTTCTTAAATTTATTTATTTTCATATACTGGTTCCCTTTGATTGTATGTCTGATTAGTGTTCGTTTTACAGATGTTGCTCAATTAGTTCCTATAGTCCTTCAGTTGATATTTCTGACTTCACCAATCTTATATAGAAAAGAAAGTTTAGGTTCTTTAGAATGGATTACAAATTTAAATTTTATATATCAGATTATTGATCCTCTCAGAATTAGTATAATACAGGGATCTATAAATTATAATGATTCAATATTAATTTTTATTATTAACATAATAGGACTTTTTTTTACAATTAGAATACTTAATTTCGAAAGTAAAAGATTACCATTTTTACTATAATAGTATATTCTAAACTCATAACTTAATTGATTTCCAGCTTTTAGTCATCTCCAATAAATTCTATAATTTCTTTATCTTTTAGATTTTGTGATTCGCCAATGATGATTTCTTTTTTTTTGCGATTAGTTTGAATATTTACTAATACATCTTGTAGGCCTAAAATATCACTCTCTAGCTGATCAATTCTTTCCATCAGATTTCTAAGAACGTTCGCTTCTGTATCTGGAAGTGCAGAATGAGCCAAGGGGTTTATTTTTACCCCACTTTGATGAACTATTCGTCCAGGTATTCCTACACCCGTGCTATTTGCGCCAACATTTTTTACAACAACTGATCCTGCCCCAATCCTTGTATTAGTTCCTACGCAAATTCCAACAAGAACTTTTGCTCCTGCACCAACTACGACATTTGCTTCAAGAGTTGGATGTCTTTTTCCACTTTCTTTTCCAGTGCCTCCCAACGTAACTCCTTGATATAGCAAACATCGATCACCTATTTCACTTGTTTCTCCAATGACTACGCCCATTCCATGATCTATGAATACTCCTTGACCAATCCTCGCACCTGGATGAATTTCAACACCAGTAATAAATCTAGTGAAGTGGCTAATTAATCTTGGGAAAAGAGGTAATTTGTAAGTCCAAAGTTTATGACTGATCCTGTGCATTACCAGAGCTTGAAAGCCTGGATAGCAAAAAATAATTTCCCAAACACCCCTTGCCGCTGGATCTCTTTCTTTGATAATTGAGAAATCTGATCTTAGTGATCGAAACATTGATTCAACATGCAATGTTTACTCGAGAAGTCCAATCTCTTTGCTTAACTCTTCAATTGTAGAGTCGCTAAGATACTTTTGCGCACAATGAATTTGTGGCATTCTCATTAATTGGGATCTGTTTTGTCTCAAAGTGTGTTCAATAACAGGCAGGCTAGGACTATCACAAATGACGTGACTAGCCGCCCTTAACAAGGCGATCAGACGACTTCCTACATCAGGATTTGCAGTCATTAAAAGTAGTTCATTCCCTCGCATACTATGCAAAATTACTTCTGCTGCTCTTAAAATTCCTGGACTAATACTTACTATCCCAACACAACTACCCGAGCGCAGCTTTTTTAAAATATTGAGTTCTTTTTGAAAATCGCTTAAATCTACCGCGACTGCTCTCACCTTATGGCGTTTGGCTAATTCTTCTAAAGGTTGTAAAAAATATCTGCTAGTTACGACTGTTCCTTTACTTGAACTTTCTAATACACTTTCTAGCTCTTCCATTGGTACAACCTCTACTGGAACATCTAAATGAGGCGCCAATTCTTCAGCGATTAGCAATGACGCTCCTATATCTTCTCTTGGGGTACTGACAAGTAAGCGGGCTCCACATCTGAGTCTCCAATCAATTTCACGAGTAAACAATTCTCTTGTTTGCTGCAAGGTGCATCCAGCATTTAAAAGTTCATCAATGCTTTTTCTGACCTCATGATCTACATCTTGGATACCTTTCTTCCGTATTGAATGAGAGGCACTTCTTAAATCTTTTTGTTTTTGCTGATCCCGAACATAAATACCTGACCCTGCAATAGCTTCAACAACTCCATCTGTCTCTAACTGTCTATAAACTTTGCTTATTGTGTTGCGATGTAAACCTGTTTGCATCGCAAGTTGTCTAGTACTGGGCAATCTATGTCCAGGAGGATAATGCCTTGCTGCAATAGCAAAACAAATTTGATTGTATAACTGACTTGATGCAGGTATTTCACTTTCCTGTTGGATGTGGAATCTCACGCGTTATGTATGCCAGGTGTGAATGCGGCTACATTAATAAATAGAATGGCCAGTGACAATTAATTGTTTGTCCATTGACAAGTTTGTTTAATTTAATTAATTGTTCTCAAAGCTTTTTTGGGTTCTGTTGCTTCTGCCTCTTTCTTTAATAAAGGAGTTTTTCTAGGTGTTAAAAACATAATCATATTTCTGCCCTCTCTTTTAGGCGACTGTTGTACTTCTGCTTTTTCTTCCAAATCCTTGGCCATCCTTTTTAAAAGAGTTTCTGCTAAAGCAGTATGTTGGATTTCGCGGCCTCTAAATATGACTGTGCATTTTACTTTATCTCCAGCTTTCAAGAATCTAGTGGCCTGGCTAATACGGACTTGATAATCATGCTGATCGATTTTGTACCTCATTTTTACTTCTTTAACTTCTGTTTGATGTGATTTTTTCTTAGCTTCTTTTGCTTTTTTTTCTTGCTCAAACTTAAATTTCCCATAATTCATTATTCGGCATACTGGAGGAGTTGCCTTTTCACTCACTAAAACAAGATCTAGTTCTCTCTCTTTAGCGACTTCAAGAGCTTCCTCTCGGCTTATGACACCAAGCTGAGTGCCATCTGAATCAACAACTCTCAAGTCTGAATAGCTGATTCTTTCATTAATGTTGGGGAGCTCTCTTTCAGGAGCGCGACGATCAAAACGAGGACGTGGTGGCATTCAGTGATTAATTTATGTGGGGAGTGCTTTTGAAACTAATTCTAATCATATTTGAAGTAATCAACTTAGAACCTCATAGATAGAAGATAAAGCTTCGTCTAATGCATTCTCATCATTTAGCCATCTAGGATTATGCTTATTTCTAAACCAAGTTTTTTGTCTTTTGGCTAATTGGCAAGTTCGTTTTATTGTTATTTCTAAACCCTCCTCATAATTAATCTTTCCATTAATAATAGACCTTGCTTCACCATATCCAATAGTTTTAAGCAACTGTAAATCATTTCCGTATTTATTGATTAAAACTTCTGTTTCTTCGATTAACCCTTTTTTATACATATCTTCAGTTCTACGTTGGATTCTAGTGATTAGATTGATAGGATTTAATCCAAGTTCTAAAACTGTCCAAGGAGTAGCCTTTATATTTTTTTGCTTAGAAAACATTTTTCCTGTTGCATAAAAAACTTCAAGAGCACGAATTGTTCTGATTGAGTCTTCAGGATGTATTCGCTCTGCTGCAGAAGGATCACAACATCTTAATAATTTATGTCTTTCGGTTTTATCGATTTTTTCAAGTTGATATCTTAAGAATTTTTGAGGAGGAACCGCTGGAGGATTCAGTCCTCCAATTAAGGCT
>QCID01000034.1 GCA_003216895.1 Prochlorococcus sp. AG-402-K04
AACTGAAAAATGTTGTCCAACTTTAATAACTTCTCTTGGTCCACATACTTGTATTGTTGTACGATCTGCAACTCCTGCTTCTTCCATTTTCCCTCTAAGCATAGACATAGCAAGAGGAGGGCCATAAACAATAGGAATATTAAAATTCTTTAAATGATGAGAAATTCCTCCAATATGATCCTCATGTCCATGAGTTACCACCAAACCTCTTATGCGACTTTGATTTTCACGTAAGTAAGTAGTGTCTGGCATTACAACATTAACTCCATGCATCCCATCCGTTGGGAATGCCAAACCAGCATCAAGAATCATGATGTCGTCACCATATTCAAAGACGCAAGTATTTTTTCCAATTTCACCTAGGCCGCCTAGGGGGATAATCCTCAAACAAGGGGATTTTGATTGATTATTTTTTGAAACTTGAGAATTCATTGAACTTGATGTCATGGAAAAATTTATGTAAAAAAACTTGGTTGTTACCTAAATGAAAGTGAGATCAACTCTGGAGCGAGAGCAAAAATCAAATCAATCTCAGAGAAGAGAGTATCTTCAAGAGTTCTTCTTTCATTTCGCTATTTAAAGAGACTAAAGGACTTCGAGGAGGTCCAACAGACCAACCAATTAGTTGAAGGGCCGCTTTCACAGGAATAGGATTTGTGGTTGCAAAAAGAGATTTAAAAAGAGGTTGTAAGGTCTCGTGAAAATAAAGTGCCTCGGCGTATTTGCCTTCTAAAAAACTTTCTATGATTTTCTTCAAATTAGGACCAACTAAGTGGCTTGCAACACTAACAACACCCACTGCACCAACTGAAAGCATTGGCAAAACCAATGCATCATCACCGCTATAAATAGCTAAATCTGATCCACAATAGTTCCTTAATTGAGTCACTTCTTCTGTTGTTCCACTTGCAGCTTTAAAACTGACTACATTACTGCAATCCATGAGCTTACTTACAATACTAGGCGATATCGAACACCCTGTTCGTCCTGGTATATTGTAGAGCATCAAAGGTAATTGTGGAGCTGCATTAGCAATAGCGCGGAAATGAATTTCTAATCCTTCTTGCGGTGGCTTGTTGTAATAGGGGACAACAACCAATGCTCCATCAGCACCAGACTTGGCTGCTTCTTTTGTAGCTTCAATTGCCTCAGAGGTCGAATTACTTCCTGTCCCAGCCAAAACTTTAGCCCTAGATCCTAAAGAGTTTCTTACTGTTTCGAGCATCTTTTGTTGTTCTTTCCAAGTTAAAGTCGGAGACTCCCCTGTCGTTCCACATACAACGATGCCATCTGAACCTTGATCAACTAAATAATTTGCCAAGTCAGCAGCAAGACCATAATCAACTTTCCCATCTTCATTAAATGGAGTCACCATTGCGGTTAACATCCTTCCAAAAGGTGCTGGTGATAATAAAGCTGACTTAGTCATGATTTTTTGGCAATAAAAGTTCAGCAATCTGCACTGCATTAAGTGCAGCCCCCTTGCGGATTTGATCTCCACACAACCACAGTTCCAAAGCATTGGGATTACTTATATCCTGCCTTATGCGGCCAACTGATATAGGGTCTCTACCAGTTACATCTTGCGGCATTGGAAAACGATTATTTTCCAAATCCTCAAGTATCTGTACTCCTGGGGCAGATTCCAAAATCTCATGAGCTTTTTTTACTGAGAAAGGCTTTTTAAATTCAATATTGACCGCTTCAGAATGCGCTCTAAAAACAGGAACTCTGACACATGTTGCCGTCAAAGAAAGTTCCGGATCTCCTAGAATCTTTCTGGTTTCATTAACCATTTTCATTTCTTCCTCGCAATAATTATTTGATTGCAAAGGTGAATTATGCAAAAAAAGATTAAATGCCAAGGAGTAAGGAAGAACATTACTTTTTGGGGTTTTCCCATCTAAAACTTCTTGACTTAATTTTTCTAATTCTTCCATTGCCATTGCACCTGCACCACTGGCAGATTGATAGGTTGATACCACGACCCTTTTAATAGGAATATGTTTGGTCAATGGAGATAAAACTAACGCTAATAAAATAGTCGTGCAATTAGGATTAGAAATTAAACCTTTATGTTTACATGCATCAGCAGGATTGACTTCAGGAACAACTAAAGGAACATTCTCGTCCATTCGAAATGCACTGGAATTATCAATCATCAAAGCTCGAGAACTATGAATCGTATCTTTCCACTTACGAGATATTGCACTACCAGCTGAAGCTAAAATTAAATCTACATTTTCAAAACTATTTTTAGTTGTCTCTTCAACTTTCAACTCAGTTCCACAAAATGTCTGAATCTCACCTGCTGATCGATGAGATGCTAGTAAAGTTAATTTTCCAATAGGAAAAGATCTCTCTTCTAGCAAAGCTAATAATTCCTTTCCTACAGCTCCACTCGATCCAAGGATCGCAACTGTAAGAGGTCTATTTGGGAGTAGAGTCTGTGGGTTCAAACTTGATGCAGAGAATTAAAAAGGTTTAACAAAAAATTTTTTCTTATTGGAAAAATCAACAAATAACAAATTTTTCGATGCTTTTTAGGCCACAATAGCTTTGGAAGTGAATTAACGCTTTCTTACGCTAACCAAATTTGAGAATTCCGTTTCAATGAGTGCTGCCAAATTAAAAGTAAAAACCAGTTCCAAACCTAATAGCAGAATTGCTGTAGAGGTAGAGGTACCTGCATATCGATGTAAAAATAGTTATGACGAAGCTTTAAGTAAACTCAGCCGATCGGTCTCAATCCCAGGTTTTCGCAAAGGCAAAGTCCCAAAAGCAGTAGTAGTCCAGCAACTTGGAGTAAAAAGAATACAGGCCTCTGCGCTGGAATCACTATTGCAAAAAGTATGGACAGAAACACTTGACCAGGAAGGAATTGAACCCTTATGTGAGCCAGAACTCAAAGATGGCTTTGAAACTATGTTGGAGAATTTCAACCCTGAAAAAGCACTTACATTAAAACTTGAAACTGATATTGCCCCAATTCCAACTTTAAAAAAATCTTCAGGTCTAACTGCTGAAGTAGAAAATTTAATCTTTGATCCAACAAAAGTAGATGAAATCATTGAGCAATCCCGAGCTCAACTAGCAACTAAGGTCCCAGTTAGTGATCGTGCCGCAAAAAAAGGAGATATTGCGCTAGTAAGCTTTAAAGGAAGTTTCTTAGATGATGGAAGCGAAATTGAGGGAGGAAGCGCGGATTCAATAGAAATAGAACTTGAAGAAGGCCGAATGATTCCTGGATTCATTGAGGGTGTGATTGGAATGAACATTAACGATAAAAAAACATTAAAGTGTGAATTTCCAAAGGATTATCATCAAGAAGATGCCAAAGGTAGAAAAGCTGAATTCAAAGTCAGTCTTGAGGATTTAAAAATCAAAGAATTACCAGAACTAAATGACGAATTTGCCAAGCAAGCAAGTGATAAAGAAAATATGACTGACTTACGTGCAGACCTTGAGAAGAGGCTTAAAGAGGATACCGATAAAAAACAAGCTAAAAATCGTCAGGACTCACTTCTTGCAGCTTTGGTCAAAGAGCTTGATGTTGAGCTTCCAAAAAGTCTTATTGACCAGGAAGTTCGAGTCATTGTCGAGCAAACAGCTCAAAATTTTGCCCAACAGGGCATTGATGTTAAATCAATGTTTACTCCAGAGCTTGTGAAATCGCTAATGGAGTCTTCAAAAGGAGAAGCAGAGAAAAAGCTTCGTCACAAACTAGCTTTAAATGCTTTGGCTAAGTCGGAAAAAATCGAAGTTTCCCAAAAAGAAATCAATTCAAAACTCAAAGAAGTAGAAGCTGATATCAAACTTTCAAACGAAAAAAATATCGATGAGAATCGTCTCAAAGAAGCTATTACTGATGATTTGTTGCAAGAGAAATTATTTGTTTGGCTGGAAGAGAATAATACTGTTGTAGAAAAAGCCCC
>QCID01000035.1 GCA_003216895.1 Prochlorococcus sp. AG-402-K04
ATTCTTCGAGTTTTAAACCTCTACTCATAGCTTCTAAATTCTTCGCAAGTGGTTTTGCTGACCGAACTGCCCATACTCCAGAAGCAGGACGGTGATGATCCTTAATCACTCCACAGTCTCCTACCGCGAATAACTCAGGATAATTAAGAACTTGAAGAGTTTTTTTTGTTAATACTCTCCCATCCTTATCTATAGGTAAACCACAATCTTTTATCCAATCGAATGATTCATTACCGGTACATATTAATTTTGGATATAAAACAGATGGATTTTTTTGTATGATCTGAATGTTCAAAGCCTTTAAATTTATTAATAGATTTTCATTGATTTTTATCCCTGATTTAACTTTTAATAGAATAGATCTTTTAGGCCATCTTTTTCTTAAAGAAAAGGCTATTTCTATTCCAGCAAATCCAGCTCCAATAATTACAAATGGTTTTGCTGAAGCATCATCTTTGTGAATATCTTGATCGACAATAAATTTATATGATTCGAAGAAAGGTTTAATTGGAACAGCTAAATTTTTATCCCCTAGAATTAAAGATTTAGAATTTAAGTTAGTTTTTGTTCCTATATTTAGAGATAGTGAAGAATATTCAATGTCTGGACGTTCCGCTAAAAGTAATTTTTTTTTCTTAGGGTTAATTCCACAAATTTCTGCCATCACAAATGAAACGCCTGCTTTTGAAGCAAGATTCCTCAAATTAATTAGTATTTCATTAATCTTGTATTTACCTGCTACAACACCTGGGAACATCCCAGAATAAATTGTTGTACTTTCTTTATTGACTAAAGTAATCATTCCATAAGGCTTTAATTTGGGGTTCATTGCCCATCTGAGCAACACAAGGGCATGAGCATGACCACCACCAGCTAGAACAAGATGATCACTGAGCATGATTTTTTGAATATTTCTGGAACACAATCAGATGCCTATGATTTCAAAAAAGCAAGATTAGGAATAATGGGAGGAAGCGGGCTATACAGGATTGAAAATCTTAAAAATATAGTCGAGCTAAGCTTAGACACTCCCTATGGAAAACCCTCTAATAAGTTACTAATAGGCAATCTATTTGGAATAGAGATTGTTTTTCTAGCTCGCCACGGAGAGAAACATACTTTAAATCCAAGCGAAATTCCATATAAAGCAAATATTTGGGCTATGCGCTCTCTAAATGTGAGATGGTTAATATCCGCATCAGCGGTGGGATCGTTAAAAGAAAATATCAAACCTTGCGACATTGTTATTCCAGATCAATTTATTGATCGAACTCATCAAAGACCATTGACTTTTTTCAACAATGGGGTTGTAGCGCACATAAGCATGGCAAATCCTTTTTGCGAAACACTTTCTCAAATACTTTCACAAGAAATAGAAAAACTTTTAACCAAAGAAAAAAAAATGCATATTGGAGGAACATATCTTGCTATGGAAGGGCCAGCATTTTCAACAAGAGCAGAATCAAATTTATATAGAAATTGGGGTTGCTCAATAATAGGTATGACAAACCATACAGAAGCTAGATTGGCAAAAGAAGCTGAAATCGCTTACTCAAGTTTATCTATGGTTACTGATTATGATTGCTGGAATCAAAATTGCGAAAATGTATCAGTTGAGATGGTAATAGAAAATCTTCAGGAAAATGCAATTTTTGCAAAATCAGTAATTTCTGCTATTGCTAAAAGAATCTCATTATTAAGGCCTTCAAGCTCTTTTCACAATGCATTAAAAAATGCCCTGGTTACTCCAAAAGATCACGTATCAGATAAAACTAAAAGCAAGATCAAATTATTTACAGATAAATATTGGGATTAAAAAAAACCAACCGACAATAAATGTCAGCTGGTTTTATGTTATTTAAAATCAATAGTATTTTTCTAGTTAAAACTAACCAGCGTTACCAATACCAGTGTATGAACCGTAGAAGAAAATACCAAGAACAAAAATCACAGCTGTTCCACCTGCAGTAGCTACTAACCATAAAGGAAGTGCTCCCTCAGTCCAACGTCTTTCCCAGGAGATTGCAGGCCTACCATCTGGCAGACGATCTCCTACTCGTCCATCAGGTCCTTTTAATTTGCTCATGATAAAGAGATTTAGTTAAAGAAGTAACTGGAAAAAAGAATTCCCATTACAAAAACAAGTAAGAGTCCAAGATAAAGACTTGTTCGGTTTAACTCAACCGGAACTTTATTTGGATTTGGATTGACTTGCATGGATAAAAAAGCAATCAGATGAAATTTGGTTATTTCAGACGCGTGTCAAGTTCAGCCTTGGAATCAAAGCGCTGAACAACAACAGGAGCTTTGCTTTCTCCAGCCTGAAAATACGTATCTGGTCTAGGAGTTCCAAAAGCGTCGTAGGCAAGCCCAGAAGACACAAATAGGAATCCTGCCACGAAGATCGCAGGAAGTGCAACCGCATGGATAATCCAATAGCGGACACTAGTAATGATCTCAAAAAACGGGCGTTCCCCGGTAGAGCCGGCAGCCATAGCCTCACTTAATCAGCTCAGTGATCTTATCAAGCGAAATCAAAAGAAACGATCTCTGTTGCAAGGTGGTTACACAGAGTCATGGAAATCATCAAAAATTTAAGATTTCAACCCTGCCATCGCAGTAAATTGCCCCTTTCTCCAAATACAAATCCCTTAGGTCTGTCACTATTAGAATCGTCCACAAATAAGATTCTGATGAAATTTGTTGGAACAGATTCACCAACAGGGTCTTTTTCCCAAGTTTTTCCATCATCATTGCTTACTAATAAGGTTCCATTTCCTCCCGCTGCCCAAATCGACTTAGATGGATCCCAAGCAAGATCTTGATAGTTATACCCGTTGACGATTGGGATTATGGGCTTTGACCAGGAGTCGACATCATTAGGGTCAGCATTAAATCTGATTTCTGCTCCTCTAGAAAGCATCCATAAATCGCCATTTGGCTGCTCACCAACACTTTGAACTCTCTTACTGCTTGCTCTTTGATGAGGACTCCATATCTCTTCTCCTGGTCTTAGAACCGAGAAAAAGTTACCAAGGCTGCTAACACTTAGATAGCCACCATTTATTGTGCGTCTTAATTCTCTTATGCCTCCAGAGCCTGAAGTATCAACAACTAATGCTTCCCAATTTGTACCAGCATCAGTTGTTTTATAAATTGCTCCAGCAGTAGTTGCCAGCTCAGCAGAATCAGTATCAATTGTTGTTATCAAATATGGATCCCCTGGCAACTTATTTCCTAAATCGAGACGAGTCCAATTTTTTCCTCCATCAGTTGTATGAAGAATCAATCCAGGTTGACCTGCAATCCAACCTTCTTGACCTTTAAAATCAACACTTATCAAACGAAAGTTACCCTCACTTGGAATATCTAAATTTCTTTCTTTCCAGTTAATCCCTCCATCATTTGTCTCAAGAATCAACCTATTCGTGCCAACTAAAAAACCATTTTTGTCATCAACGAAGTCAACATCTAAGGGATTTGCCTCAGTATCGAGGTCGACTAGTGACCAAGGGCTAGATACGCCAATTGAGGCATTGCTAACAGTACAACCACTAAGAGCTACTCCAACTATTAAGACAAGGGTCAAATTAATGACATTTGAAAACAGACGTTTCATTTCAAAGAATAAAGAGAGAGAAAACAGGCAGCGGCTAAAGCCAGGCTTCCAAAAATAAGAACGTTTTTCTGGCCTGAAGGAAGTTTATTAAATCCAAAGCCATAAGTAAGGTTTTCTTCAAATCCACTAGGCTTTGATTTAGGTCCAATATCCTTGTATCCACCAAATCCTACTCGACAGACCGGACATCTAAACTTCTCTCTATCTATGTCTAAGAATGCAGTTCCTGGTTCAATATTTAGCTTTTTTATACC
>QCID01000036.1 GCA_003216895.1 Prochlorococcus sp. AG-402-K04
GCAATAGTGTTAATTCATGGATTTGGAGCATGTAAAGATCATTGGAGATTCAATCAAAAAAATATTAGCTCAATTGCACCATGCTATGCATTAGATTTAGTAGGCTTTGGAGATAGTAGTCAACCAAATTCACAGATTTCATATGAAAAGAAAACCTCTAAAAGTTTCAATTATTGTTTTGACAATTGGAGTCAACAAGTTTACGATTTCTGTAACGAAATAGTTAAAAAGCCTGTCTTATTAATAGGAAATTCCATTGGTGGAGTTATTGCATTAAATACATCAAAAAAATTATCTGAAAAATGCATAAGTGTAGTTTTGATAGATTGTGCTCAGAGAACAATGGATGATAAGCGCCTAGCGGAACAATCATTATTGATGAGATTCCTTAGACCAGTTATTAAAACTTTAGTAAGACAAAGAATTTTAAGTTCGAACATTTTCAAAAATGCAGCAAATCCATCTTTTATTGAAAAAGTTTTAAAAGCAGCTTATCCAAGTGGAAATAATGTTAATAAAGAGTTAATAAATATACTTTTCAAACCAACTCAAGGTAAAGGAGCATCAGAAGCTTTCAGAGGATTTATTAATTTATTTGATGATCACCTCGCGCAAGACTTACTTAAGCAATTTGGTAAGCCAGTACATCTAATCTGGGGTGAGAAAGATCCTTGGGAACCTATAAAAGAAGCTCAAAATTGGTTTGAAACTTTTGAATGTATAAAATCATTAGATATTATTGCTGACGCAGGGCATTGTCCTCATGACGAGATGCCTGAAAAAGTGAATCCTATTTTGAAAAAAATAATTCAAGAAGCCATATAAGCTTCCACAGAATCTCCTGCTTTTCGTAAACCACGCAAACCATCTCTTTCTAAGTTTCTTACTCGATCTCTACTGATACCCAAAACTCTTCCAATACCAGTAAGGCTCATCGGATCATCACCATCCATACCGTATCTCATTCTTAAAACACGATTTTGTAATTCTGGTAATTGTTCCAGTAATGATTCTAAATCACCTTTCATACAATCACTTTCTATTTGCTCAGAGGGCATATCAATGTCATTAGAGAGTAAGTCTAATAAAATGGTATCTTCTCCATCACCAATTTTGGTTTCCAAGCTAACTGGCTGACCAGCTCTACTCATTAAATCTTTAACATCAGTTTCAGGCAACTCAACATATTCAGATAACTCTTTCAAAGTTGGGGTTCTTGAAAGTTCCTGACTTAACTCTCGTTGACCTTTTTTCAATTTATTGAGCATTTCTGTTATATGAATTGGAAGTCTTATAGATCTACTCTTTTCAGCAATTGCTCGTGTAATACCTTGGCGAATCCACCAATAAGCATAAGTTGAAAACTTATAGCCACGAGTGGGATCAAATTTTTCAACTCCCCGAACCAAACCTATAGTTCCTTCTTGAATTAAATCTAATAGTTCCATATTTCTTTTTGTATATTTCTTAGCGACACTTACTACAAGTCGGAGATTGGCTGCAACCATTCTTTCTTTAGCTCGTCTACCACTTTTCAACTTCTTTTTTAGTTGATTAGGAGAAATTCCTGCTTTCTCAGCGAAAAAATTGATATCTGGCTTTTCCCCAAGATCACTCTCTAGCTCGGTCTCCAAATTCTCTAAAACCATATAATCTTGTACTTGCCTACCTAGTGTTATTTCTTGTTCATGAGATAACAACGGGACTCGTCCGATGTCTCTTAAATAAGAACGAACCAAATCAATATCACTTACGGGTCTTGCAGCAGCGGGAGATATATTTTTAGCTTTATTAGCCTCTACTGCCGTTTTCATAGGTTTGTTGAGTTTTGTAAAGCTTACTACTAAGAATTGTAAAGATCAATTAAGTAGAGACCGGCTTCCCACACTTTGAGTAAAAACACTCATTCGGCTTCTACGCCAACCTCGCAAGAAGCCAAGAGGCTGTTTTCAAGTAAATCAATACCCCTGCGACATCTGTGGCAGTAGTAATAAATGGAGCAGACATTAAAGAAGGGTCTAAACCCATGCGATCAAAAAGCAAAGGCAATGAGGCTCCAGCAGTAGCAGCTAGAGTTGTAATAGCAACCAAGCTTATTCCTACAGCTGTTGCGACCAAAGGTCCTTGTCCTTGCCACCAAGCAAAAGGGACAACAAATACTGCCATCAAAAACCCCAGCAAAGCTCCTGCTAAGGCTTCTTTTGCAATGGCCCTAAAAAGGCCAAGTCGTTGTATTCGCTGCGTACTTAAACCTCGAATAACAACGGTTGAGCTTTGCGCTCCAACATTGCCCCCCGCGCCAATTAGAAGAGGAATAAAAGCAGTCAATAAAACTACTTGCTTTAATACCTCGTCATTCATTGCAATAACTTGTGTTGTTAATCCATTTGCTAAAACCAAAACAGCAAGCCAGACAATGCGCCGTCTTGCTACAACGAATAAGTTACTCTGAAAATAATCATCTTCATCACCAGCTTGAACCGCTCCAGCTGCATATATATCCCTAGTAGCCTCTTGCTCAATAACGTCAATCACATCATCGACAGTGACAATACCTACCAGTCTTTTCTCAAGATCTACAACAGGTAAAGCTAAAAAATCATATCTTTGAATTGCTCTCGCGACCTCTTCTTGATCAGTATCGGTTCTGACATTGACGACCTCTCTTGTCATCACCTCCCCAATAAGTGATTCAGGGTCGGCCACCACTAAATCTCTTAAAGATAAAATTCCGGTTAAGTGTCTCTCCTTATCAGTAACATAAAGACTGTAAATTGTTTCTGAAAACGTTGCTCTTTGTCTAACTAGTTTTAAGGCTTGAGAAACACTAAGAAATTCTTTAAGATCTATAAATTCTGTCGTCATAAGTCTACCGGCCGTTTCAGATTCATACCCTAAAAGCTGAGCAGTTACTCGTCTTTCTTCAGGACTAAGTTCTGCGAGTAAACGCCTCACAACTTTTGCAGGCAACTCATCAAATAGTCGAACACGATCATCGGGTGACATCTCCTCCACCAAGTCAAGTACTTCGTTTGACCTCAAACGATCTAAAAGATTTTGTTGTACTGAGGGATCTAAGTATTCATAAACTTCAATTGCTTCGTTTTTGTTCAAAAGCCTGAAAGCCAAGGCTTGTAAAATCATCGGTAATGTGCCGATAGCTTGAGCTATATCGACAGGCTGACCGGGGCTAAGCAGTAATTTGACACCGTCGTAATTGCCCGCCGAGAGCATTGCCTCTAATTGCTGAGCAACTGCCTCAGCGACCAAACTGCCATTCGCCAAAGATTGCGTCTCACGAGATGCCCCTGATTGTTCGTTCATATTTGGAGCAGCAAGCCATTATTATTTTATGGCTTACTCCAATTTATTCTTACTTCGATATCCATGTCCGTAAATATCAGAAAGGTCGAGGTGTTCTCTTTTGAAAATGAGAAAATAACTTTTGATCGTTATGAAGGAAATGTTTTATTGATTGTGAATGTCGCAAGCAAGTGCGGATTCACAAAGCAATACGCAGCC
>QCID01000037.1 GCA_003216895.1 Prochlorococcus sp. AG-402-K04
TCTTCTGAATTTTTTATTAACGTTTTTTAGGGAAAGTTTTGAGAATTCCTTAACAGTAGCGCTTCGGAATCGGAAGACTTTCTAAAGACAGTTCTGCTTCTTTTTCCCTTCGAAGGGAAAAAAAATCAATGATAGCAATTGATCTTGTCGATTAGACCAAGGTAAACCGAATTTCCCGAATTCTGCAATAAAAACAAAATTTTGAGAGAATCATATGATTCTTTAGTAATCGCTGTTGCGGGTACTTTCTAACTTGGGCAATTATTAATGAAGCCTTGCATTTTACTCATTGAAGACGACCAAGACATGAGAGATCTGGTTGCAGGGCATCTTGAACATACTGGTTTTGATGTCCAAAAAGCGGAGGATGGCATCAAGGGCCAAGCTCTAGCTCTTCAATATGCGCCTGATTTGATTCTTCTCGATTTAATGCTTCCCAAAGTGGATGGTTTAACTCTTTGTCAACGGTTAAGAAGAGACGAGAGAACATCAGGTATACCTATTCTTATGATCACTGCTTTGGGTGGTATCAAGGACAAAGTCACGGGTTTTAATTCTGGTGCAGATGATTACATAACAAAACCATTTGATCTAGAAGAACTACAAGTTCGGATCAAGGCCTTGTTAAGAAGAACTAATCGTGCTCCATTAGGAAGCAATAATCAGCAAGAAATACTCAATTATGGCCCTCTTACCCTTGTTCCTGAAAGATTTGAGGCGATATGGTTCGAATCTCCAGTTCGCTTGACTCACTTGGAATTTGAATTGCTCCATTGTTTGATGCAAAGGCATGGTCAGACAGTTGCACCGTCATTAATTCTTAAAGAAGTTTGGGGTTATGAACCTGATGATGATATTGAAACTATACGAGTGCATGTAAGACATTTAAGAACCAAGCTTGAACCTGATCCAAGGAAGCCAAGATTCATTAAAACTGTGTATGGTGCAGGATATTGTTTGGAATTGCCAACTGGGGAAAAAATAAGTGAAATTCAACCATTAATAACTCAAGCGAGAGAAGCAAATTCTTTAAAAAAGAATACTGATGAAAGGGTTATTGCTTAATGATTTAAATTTATTTCTAATAAAGTGACTTCCCAAGCAAGTCGTGGTTGAACATATTTGAGTAGTTGTTTTCTCAGCTCTTCCAGTTGTTTAACAACTTTTGAATTATTTTCTTTTATCCAAGCTCTATTTTGTTGAAAATCAATAAACCAGATTTGTTGCTCTATGTTCAGTTCATCAGTGATTTCTTTGGCTAATTGTAATAATTCAATTTGATTCGTTAATTTTATGTCTAGCTTTTGTCTTAATGGACTTGAGATTGATAACCAATTTTGAAGATTTATAAGATATCGTCCAGGAGATCCATATGAAAAATCGATTAATTCTCTAATTTTGTCACGAGGAATATCATCTATGTCTTCAACAACTTCTAATTTTTCAATAATTTTGTTTACTTGCTTTTCATTCAAGCGTATAAATGGGACTAGCTGACATCTTGATCTAATTGTGGATAATAATTTTTCTGGTCTTTGAGTGATAAGAATAAACAATCCTGTATTTGTATCTTCAAGAGTTTTTAATAATGCATTTGATGCCGATTCATTTATTCTTTCAATATCTTCAATTATCACTATGCTTCTTTCTGATTCAAAAGGTTTTTTTCCAAGAAAATCGATTATTTCTTTAATTTGATTTAGCCTTATTTGTGGAGGTGATTTTACGCTGATACTTTCTGACCTTGCTTTTTTCTGAGGAATACTTTTACCTTGGATTATATAAGTTGGTTCTATCCATAATAAGTCAGGGTGATTGTTGTTATCTATTCTCCTGCGAATACCTTCTTTGTCTTGATTTTTGTCAAGAATAGCTTGCATAAAAACTTTAGCAGTTTTTTTTCTTCCAACTCCTTCTGGTCCAGAGAATAAGTAAGCAGGAGAAATATGTTTTTTTGAAATAGCAGATTGTAAAATTTGAATTGCTAAATCTTGCCCGTATATGGTTTTAAAATCATCCATTTTATTCGTTTTTTATTAACTTCTTTATCTCAGATTGAATCTCATATGTGATTTTTTCTTGAGAGTTATTAGCAGATATTTTCTTCCACTTACTGTCTTTCGACAAGTCTTTAAAGCCTTTAGAAACATTGGATAAAAACTCTCTACCCTCTTTTTCTATTCGATCATCTTTTCTATTTGTTCTTCTTTTTATGCTTTCTTCAACAGGGATGTCTAATAGAAATGTAATATCTGGAGAAATTCCTTGTGTGGCTATAGTTTCTAGATCTTTTATTAACTTGATATTTAACTTTCTTCCATAGCCTTGATAAGCAAGTGTTGACCCACAAAATCTATCGCTTATTACCCAATCCCCTCTGTTTAAAGTTGGGCGAATAATTTCATTTACATGTTGTGATCTGTCTGCGGCATAGAGCAAAAGTTCAGTAATAGAATCTGGGCTTTTTTCTCTAGAAGTATCTAGTAAAAGCGATCGTATGGATTTTCCTAACTTAGTCCCTCCTGGTTCTCTAGTGATAATTAATTGATTATTTTGAGGGATGAAGTCAGTGCTAATGAGCCATTTTGATAATTGATTGATTTGAGTGGTTTTCCCAGAGCCATCAATACCCTCAAAAACAATAAATTTCCCTTTCATTTTGACTTCAAAGATAAAGCATTACATACAACACTTATGGAGCTCAAAGCCATAAGTAAAGCCGCTAAAGGAGGAGATAGTAATAAGCCCGAGGATGGCAAAAGTAATCCTGCCGCGATTGGTAAAGCAATTAAGTTGTATCCAAATGCCCATGCAAGGTTTTGTTTTATTTTCTGCATTGCTTGTTTTGAAAGCTGTAAAGCATTTGGAATGGCTTCCAAGTTGTCTCCAAGAAGAACAAGATCAGCAGAATCCTGAGCAATTTGAGTTCCTGTTCCTATTGCTACGCCTAAGTCTGCAGAGGCAAGGGCTGGTGCATCATTAATTCCATCACCTATCATCGCAACTAAACCATTATTTTTTAATAAGTTCAACTTATTTAGTTTGTCTGAAGGTAGCATTTGAAAAGCAATTTGTTTTGTATTAAATCCTAGTTTTTTCCCTAAAGATAAAACCGCAGAATCTCGATCACCACTGAACAAACTTAAGGAAAAACCTCTTGAGCGTAATTTATTAATTGAAAGGAAAGCATCTTTTCTTACTTGGTCATCAATCAAGAAAAAACCTAATAATTTATTCTCCAAAGCAACTGCAACTATTGATTGAGCTTGTGTTTTTGAAAGCTTGCAATTATTTTCAATTACTTCATTCCATTCAATTCCTTCACTTTTTATCCATTCGGGAGTTCCGACTCTTATAAGTCCATCTAAATTATTAATTTTTCCAGCTAAGCCTTTACCTGGATATGTAGTTGATGTTGAGACTTTTTCTAGTTTAATTTCTTGTTTGTTTGCTTCTTGGATAATTGCTT
>QCID01000038.1 GCA_003216895.1 Prochlorococcus sp. AG-402-K04
AACCAAAGATTCAAAATATTTAATTGCTTCAGATAGAGGTTGAGGCAGTCTAGTTATTTCAGCAGGAATATTGTTTATTTTTTCTGCGTTATTACTTTCAACTGGTAAAAGAAAAGATTGTTGCGCCAACACCGATCTACTTTTGACATTGAAAAGGATCGAACCAACTTCAAGGCAATCATCATTTTCACAATCAAGACCAGTGGTTTCCGTATCCAAAATCAAAATATTTTTAGGTAAGTGTTCTTTCCTTATAGTTACACTTTGTTCTTTGTTTGATTTGAAAGAACTTTCTATTCCTAGATCTTTCTTTTTTTTATTGCTAATTTCTTTAGGTGTCCGATTCAGAAAGTCAAGCTGTTCACTCTCTTTCTGATGATTTTGCTCTTCTTTCACTTCAAAATTAATTAGTCATACTTCTATTATTATCAAAAAAACAGAGTTGAATAAAATCTTAGTAGAACATTAGAAATAAAAGATACTTATATTTAATTGATAATAGTTTGTCTATTTCTCTTTATGGAGGAATATCCATCAATGAGCACTTTTAGACGTATAAGTGATGTTTCTTGTCAATGGCCCTCAAGACCAATTGGTCTTATAGAACTAATTGGGGGTAGTTATATTTCAATCAAACCAGAAGTTACGTACAAAAGACTTATTAATGGTCTATTACAAAGAAATTTTGCAGTACATTCATGGGGCTATATTCCTAACTTTGATCATCAACTTCAAGCAAATCTTGCGTGGAAACAATTTCGTCAATCTCGAAAAATTCTTGAGAAAAGAGTTGGCTTCACATCAAAATCAATAAGACTAGGTCATAGTCTTGGCTGCAAATTACATCTTCTTGCACCAGATGGAGGAAGAAATTCAAATGGTTTAGTAGCTATAAGCTTTAATAATTTCAATGCAGATAAATCTATACCCTTACTTAAAAAAATGTCTCAAAAGCTCAATCTTCAAACTGAATTTAGTCCAGGTCCTGACGAAACATTAAATCTTGTTAGAGAACACTATGAGCAAATAAATAATCTATTAATAAAATTTAAAAAAGACAATCTAGATCAAAATGACTTATTACTTAAATCACTAAATACAAGATCCTCTGATAGATCTAAAATCATACAGCTAGATGGTAATCATCTAACTCCAGTAAGTGTTGGCCTAAGAGAAAGGTTACTAAAATCTAATTTCAAAAGCTCTTTAAAATACGCAAAAATAGATTTAATAGTCGATCACATTACTAAATGGAAAATTTAAGATTAGCCTCTTAATTTATCTAAAACTGATCTATCTTCAAGAGTACTTGTATCTCCGCTTATTTCATCGCCCGAAGCCAGTGCTCTTAAAATTCTGCGCATTATTTTTCCCCTTCTTGTTTTCGGCAGAGAATCAGTAAATTTAATTTTATCAGGTTTGGCAATAGGTCCTATTTCATTCACAACGTGTTTTTTTAATTGTGCCTCAATATTTTCATTTGCTTCTGCACCAGTTTTTAAAGTGATGAAGGCTACTATTGATTCCCCTTTCAAATCATCAGGTCTACCCACAACTGCAGCTTCTGAGATGAGCTCATGACTAACTAATGCTGATTCTATTTCCATTGTTCCAAGCCTATGACCAGAAACATTTATGACATCATCAACTCGTCCCATTATCCAAAAATAACCTTCTTCATCTCTTCGAGCCCCATCTCCAGCAAAATATATATAGCTATTGTCTGAAGGTTTTAAATATTCCCAGTAACTCTCTCTAAACCTTTTTTCATCTCCGTAAACATTTCTCATCATTCCAGGCCATGGTCTTTTAACTACCAAATACCCCCCCTCATTATTATCTACAGAAACCCCATTTGAATTAACCACATCGGCTTCAATCCCAGGCAAAGGGAAAGTTGCTGATCCAGGTTTAGTTGGAGTCGCTCCTGGAAGAGGACTAATCATTACTCCGCCTGTTTCTGTTTGCCACCATGTATCAACTATGGGGCATTTTCCTCCCCCAATAACATCTCGATACCAGATCCAAGCCTCTGGATTAATTGGTTCTCCAACAGTTCCTAAAAGTCTCAAACTAGATAAATCGTATTGATTAGGAATCTTTTCTCCTGCTTTCATAAAGGCTCTTATGGCTGTTGGAGCAGTGTAAAAAATCGAAATTCTATGCTTCTGAATTACATCCCAAAAAGCTCCTGGATTTGAGGGCCTAGGAACTCCTTCATACATAACAGTAGTTGCTCCATTCGATAGCGGGCCATAGACGATATAACTATGTCCAGTAATCCAACCCACATCAGCTGTGCACCAATAAACATCATTTTCACGAATGTCAAAAATCCATTTAAAAGTTAAATGAGACCAAAGGTTATACCCAGCGGTTGAATGCACTACTCCCTTCGGTTTACCTGTAGACCCAGAGGTATATAAAACAAATAAGCAATCCTCACTATCCATTTGTTCTGGCAAACATTCCTCTGATTGACTGTCTACAATTTCATGCCACCAATGATCTCTACCATCATCCATAGTAATTAGTTTTTTTGTTCTTTGAACAACTAAAACTGATTCGACCTTTGGACAAGCACCATTTTCTAATGCTGAGTCAACCGCATATTTAAGAGGAATTACTTTATCTTTTCTAAACCCACCATCAGCTGTAATTATTGCTTTAGCTTCTCCATTAATCAATCGGTCCCTGAGAGCCTCAGAAGAAAAGCCTCCAAACACGACTGAATGTGGTGCCCCAATCCTTGCACAAGCGAGCATTGCAATTGCAGCCTCAGGCACCATAGGCATATACAAAGCGACAAGATCTCCTTTACCTATACCAATAGACTTGAGTGCATTAGCTGCTTTGCAAACTTCTTTGTGAAGTTCTTTGTAGGTATATTTTTTTTGATCGCCAGGCTCGCCTTCCCAAATCAAGGCTATTTTGTCAGCTGTTGAGCTATTTAAATGACGATCTAAACAGTTAAAAGAAATATTGGTTTTCCCACCATCGAACCACCTAGCGAATGGTGGCTTGGACCAGTCAAGAACTTTATCAAAAGATTTAAACCAGTGTAATTCTTCTCTAGCTGCATCACCCCAAAACTTATTAGGATCTGATTTTGCCATCTCAGACATTTCCAAATACTTTGAAAAAGATGAGATTCTACTTTTATTGGAGAAGTCATCAGAGGGATGGAAAACTCTCTGTTCCTGGAGAACAGACTCAATAGAGTTAGAATTGTCTGAATTCATGAAAGATAAAAACAACTTTTCATTTATTGCATTCAAGCTATTTCTGACCAAAAGACTTGAATAGTGAAAC
>QCID01000039.1 GCA_003216895.1 Prochlorococcus sp. AG-402-K04
CTTGAATAGATTAACTAGATATTCTATTTTTATGTCTTAATTCAGAAATTGACCATTACTAACCTGTATCCAAAGTGTAAGGAGATTGTGATGATTTGCTTTATTCGAATCATAGAAAACTAGTAGACATATACTTTTTATCGACTCATATTTTGAGTGTGATTTAAATGTAGGGTAAGTGTGATGTGAGTGTGATTTATTTCTATAGACTTTAATCTAGTGATAGCAATAGATCTGAAGGATGTGTATTGCTAACCTGTCTAATTGTTAGCATCAATGCCGACTATACGACCTAAAATGTGATGTTAGAGACACAAGTTATATCAATCGATTTGGAGGGCGTTTAATACGCACCTTTGAAAGTGTGACCTAAGTGTGATGTAGATTTTTAAAAAGTGTGATGTTACTTTTTTAAACTTCTAGAGGTGAATCGTGGTTCATGTCTAGGTTATCTAAATATATTTTCCTATAGCTACTTGTTACTCTTGTATAAAGTAAATCTTCAGCTATTTTAATATTTTTAAGATTAACCAAATCCAGTCATATCAGTAAAGAGGGCTTTGTTTTCTGCTGACTCTGCAAACCCTAGTAGAGCTTCATATCGAGTTTCAATTCCACTACTAAGGTTTCCTACCCAGTAGTTAAGTCCTTCAGCATCAGCGTCTCTACCAAGCACATTCTTATAGAGATTATTCACATATGTCTCATCGCTTACGTTGTTTCCATATTTTTCAGTGAATTCTGCAGAACCTAAAAATGATTGAGCTACTACACGTCTAGTATTTTTCCCAGAGCTAAATTGATCAATCCAGTACTTCAATCCATCAGTATCAGGGAAGCGTGCGAAAGCAGCGTTATAGAGACGGAACATTTCACCTGATGCGGTATTTAATCCTGTGACTTGATCAAATGTTGATTTGATATCCGTTGCAAGATTTAGACTACTCTCCTCAAACTGGAGGACTGATTCACCAGTTAAGGCATCAATACGATTGGATGTTTCTATGCCATATTGATTTTCTCCTAGAGCATAAAATTTGTAATCTTCACTTTTACCCTCATAGATTTTCTTTGATTGAAATCCAAGAAAATTAATTGGCTTCACTTCGTCCTTTATGACTAAAGCATTAGTATCGGAAAAGATAAGTTTATTAATGTTGGATAAAGTATCTGTCCCATCATTTGATCCATTGCGATTATCTTTAAGGGTAATGTTGTCAGAATTCAATGTGATTGTGTAGTCAGAATATGTGCCTCTATAAATTGCTGTGTCATACCCAAACCCTCCATTAATCGTGTCGTTTCCTGAATATCCAGTAAAAACATCATTGCCATACCCTTCTCCTAACTCTCCTAACAATAAATCATTATTTTGAGTTCCATTAATCTGAACTTGATAATTTCCATTGTTCACCTGGTAATTATGATCTGCTATTCCAAACGATTCTTGAGAAACATTAATGTCTTCAGGTCTATAAGTTTCTGTGATGTCTATAAAAGCTATTAAGTGATCATTGACCCACGCTTCTCCAGGACCAGTTCCTAATTTTGTACCATCGACATTTACCAGCAACTTTGCAGCATCATTAAAGAGAAGGTTATTGCTTGATGCCCATGAAGCTCTATCTTCCTCTCCGTTTAATGTGTGAATAAACTTAAGACTTGTAGACTGCCCTTCTTCTTTAGCCCATGAGAATGATTTTGCCGTTTCTCTCGGGTCGTAAGGTGAAAATAAAGTTCTAGAAATTAATATTAAATCGCCATCATTTAAACTGAAATTACCTATAGAAACATTTGTGTAGCCTCTATATAGTTTTCCTAAATCATCGTATTGAATAGCTGGTTGACCATCATGATTTCTTGTTCCGTAAATATTCATACCTTTAGTAGTAATTACAAAAATATCTTTTTGACCAATCTCTCCAATTAGCAGGTCTTCTTTTTTCTTTGAGGAGTGAACAACTATTTTTGATGAAATTTCTGTAGAGGTTTTCTGACCATATAAATATTGCAAGGCTTTTATATCATTTTCAGTTGGGTTAATAGCTAAGGCATATCTACCTTTCCCTTGCCAATTTTCCGATAGAATAGTGTCTATTGGCGTGTAATTTTCATTCCAAGATTGATTCTCTGGGTCAGACAGACCTAAAGAATGCAGTATGACTGAAGCACATGTTGCTTGGTCCTGTACGCCTCCGTAGCCTCTTGTATTTGCACTAGATTTCCAAGTGAATTTTCCATTTCCATTTGAAATAGTACTTTTGCCGTCAACAAGCCATTGTTCGTAAGAGATATTATCTACCGTGTAAATTATTTCAGCAAGATTGGAAGACGTTTCAACAAATTCAAGATTTAATTTATTAGTAATGAATTCAATATTTCTCTCCATCCACAATTTTTGAGTTTCATTATGATTTGCGAGAAAATAAGTTATTACTCCATCCTTAGCTGCATTTTTTGCGAAATTTCTTTCTGTATTTGTTGATTCATGTAAAATAACATTGATATCAAAAGTCATCTAACAAATTTATTGGTTGTTTTGTGCAGCTTTTAAAAATACCAATCGAGATGCTATATGAGCTAGATTAAATAGTAATTATTAATAAAAGTTGGTGTCATTGATAATTAAAGGGGAGGAGTGAAAAAGGTAATTATGAATCTGTATAAGAAGTGTAAGGAGAGTGTGATGACTTACATTATACGAATCAAAGAAAACTAGTAGACATCTACTTCTTATCGACTCATATTTTGAGTGTGATTTAAATGTAGGGCAAGTGTGATGTGAGTGTGATTTATTTCTGTAGACCTTGATCTAGTAATAGCAAGTGATCTGAAGAATGTTTATTGCTAACCTGCTCAATTGTTAGCATCAATGCCGACTATACAACCTAAAAGTGTGATCCTTGAAACCTCAATATTGATAAGGGTTTTTAGAATCTATTGATTCACTATATTTGAAAGTGTGATTATTATGTGATTATTTTTTTCTTTATAATCCC
>QCID01000040.1 GCA_003216895.1 Prochlorococcus sp. AG-402-K04
AATCAATCTCCTTTGTCATGAGTATCTCCTGAATAAGATTGAGTTCCTATCTCTGGTGGTGGATTATTTCCGAAGTTATCAACTAAAGCATCTGCCTCACTTGTAAAAAGTTTAGTGAACCATTGCTTAGTTGCAATAATTGCTGTCCAGATCTTGTCTCTTTTTCTGGTCATAGATATACCTCAAAAGTAGTAAGGGGGCGAGATTTTGATCGCCCCCTTTGAGTCCATCACTCCAGACCTAAGGAAGTGCGTTGACTCCTGAGACTGTTTTACTACTACTGAATGGAAATTGCTATGAGTAAGAACACCAAAGTATTTCTACATTTGGGTTCTCTGTATAGATATTTTCTAATAAGGGGAGTAGACATAAATCAAGAGTCATCGCACTCTCGAAGATATTAAAAAGGGGAAATGTGCATTGACTCTAAGGAGGAATCTCACACCTCCTGATGTGAACAGAGTCACCTTTCGTACGGTCTCTGCAATAGTCGGAACAACCCAAACCCCTGATTAGTTTCAGGGGTCTTTCTTTGTGCGGTAATCAGAGTTAATACTTTAGGGTTTTTGTCCTATAGATTTTTTGGATTAGGAGGAGTAGATATAAATCAACGCACTATTAGGAGGTCAAACCATGTCATGCGGCAATCCTTTTAAACATGCAATCGAAGACGTAAAGAAAACATTCTCAAAATCCTGTGGAGTTCCTATGCAAGGGAACGATTGGTGCGATCTGGTTTCGAATTATGAAACTGATTTTGATGAGGTCGATTACGAGAATGAGTGTTTGCAGTTTGGCAACTGCTCAATGGACTACTAAAAAACATTTAACTAACAGGAGATCTAATTATGCAAGCAACACGCAGTTTCAGATCCAATGGGTCGAATACTCTTTCATCGATCTTTCTTTGGTTTTCTGTCCTTTTAATCTCACTTGGAACACTTCCACACCTTGTTCCTTATTACTTTCAGTTGAAATATTGAGGTAAAAAGGATGATTCTCGATCTTCTCAAACTCATTCTCAGAAAACACAAAGATTATTGGGTGGTTGGTTAAACAGGAGTTTTTTCTCATGTTCACCTGATCTGGATTTGTTAGAAATGAATTAGGAGTCACAGCACCTTCTGTGGGTCAAAGTTAAATAAAGGATGGAAATTTAGTTCAGTCAGTTGAGTGCTTGACTCAAAGGGAGCGACCAAAATCTCGCTCCCTTCTTTAATGGAAAAAATAGGTGACTTGACCTAATAGACAAATATAGTACGTTTGTATTAGTGTTATCCCCATCACTAAACCGACAAAGGAAGCACGACGTGAGCATCGTGCTTTTTTTGCCTCTTCTCATAAGGAGAACCAAGATGGATCGAATTAAAACATCAAAAGTTGTTGCTCCAGTTGAAGCACTTGAGCATCCAGAAGAGTGGAGTTATTTCACTAATCTGGAACTGGTGAAATCCAGAGGAAGTTCAGTTTGTCTTACATGTGAACACTTCACTTATACGTGCGATAAATCATGCGTCACTCTTTTGACTTGTCCACTTCACCAACGTCTTATCCCTCAAGGTGAACATCTCACAAAGCGTTGCCTGAATTGGCAAAAGAAGAGGGTATTACAAATTGGATGGTGTCCAGAAGTTGCATAACAAACCAAAAATTATTTCCTCAAAACCAATGAATTTAAATACCACTGCTGATTCTGTGATGATGTTTTGCATCATCGCTTCAATGGCAATTTTTGATGCCTTCTCAACTCTTCTTTCGATCCTAAAGAAAGGAATATTTGTTGATCAGAAATCGGTACTGATGCAAAAGACAAATAGCGAATTGAGGGCAATGCTGGTTGGCATAGACAAAATTTCCAAACTCAATAAAAAACAATTAGTCGATTTAGTAATAGAAAAAAATGAACTTTTTTGAAACTAAGAATGTCTCATTGCGTAGAGAAGTCGTAAAAAGTTGTTGGAAACTTGTCCATCAAAAAAACCACGAGTGAAGAGAAAACAAACTTTCTACGATGTCTTTACAGAGAAGGTGACACGGGAAACATACGGGGCACGTAATTGAAGTGCATTTATGAGTGCACTTCTTTTATTGGCATAACAAATCAACTGCCCTAGAACCGTTACTTGATCCCAAGGACTTTCCTTTGCGAGCGTCTAAACAAGCACCTTTCTTATCTCCTATGCTAAATTTTGAAACTCCTCTATTTAAATACGCTTTGGCATCTTTTGGGTTGATCTTTATTGCCTCATTGCAATCAAAGATTGCTCCGTAATTATCATTTAATCTACTTTTTACCAAGCAACGACTGATATACATCTGATCGTCGTTGGGATTAATCTCTATTGCTTGATTGAAATCAGATAATGCACCAGCATAATCTTTGAAATCTCTACCCTTAAGATTGCCACGGTTGTAATACGCATCTGCATACCTTGGATTAATCTTGATTGCCTTGTTGTAATCAGATAATGCTCCCGAGTAATCCTTTAAACGTACCTTAAAATTTCCACGGTTGTTATGCGACTCTGCATCCCTTGGATTGATCTCTATTGCCTTGCTGTAATCAACAATCGCTCCATAATAATCTTCTAATTTACCTTTTACCACTCCTCGGTTGTAATACACGTCTGCATACCTTGGATTAATCTCTATTGCCTTGCTGTAATCAGCAATCGCTCCCGAATAATTTTCTAAGTCACTCTTGGCGTTTCCACGATTGTTATACACCTCATCAAGTCTTGGATGATTCGGATCTTCTTTTATAACTCTGTTGTAATCAGCAATCGCTCCATGATAATCACCTGATTCTTTCCTGCGATTACCACGCTCATACAAGAAATTTACACTCTCTGACTTTTCTTTTTTCTTATTTCCAAGGTTGTTACGCAAA
>QCID01000041.1 GCA_003216895.1 Prochlorococcus sp. AG-402-K04
TACAATT
The DNA here is from genome assembly GCA_003216895.1 of Prochlorococcus sp. AG-402-K04. GTDB lineage: Bacteria > Cyanobacteriota > Cyanobacteriia > PCC-6307 > Cyanobiaceae > Prochlorococcus_B. Next base: position 8 of record QCID01000041.1, read on the forward strand.
GGAGAGACACCCTTAGCAATAATACAAGGGAGATATATAGATTATAGAAACGTCAATGCAAATCTAATTTCAAGATTAATTTGCAAAGGATTTCACCCAACTAGTAGTTTAGCCACTGCTTCCGGAATGCAAACCCTAATAAATATTTCTGGTCCAACACGCGTAATAATTTCATGGTTAATAGGAGGAATATTTAAATTCATTGGTATTAGAGGTATGTTTTATCGTTTAGCAGGTGAACAAGCAAGATTGATTGACGACATCACTGGTACAACGCCACCATACGATAAAAGTATAGTTTTAGGACCTAAAGACACTAAAACTTTTTGCATTAAAGCCGCAAAGGAACTAAACATTAATGTTGCAGTTGTAGATGTAAATGATTTAGGTAGAGTCAAAATTCTATCAACAAATAATGTTAATAATGATGCAATAATTAAAAGAGCTTTAACATCAAATCCAGCAGGAAATGCTAATCAACAAACACCATTAGTACTCATTAGATCAGAAGAAATAAGTTTGAAGTCGCATGAAAGTTAAAAATTCAATAAAATAATTAAATGAAGAATGAAGAAGCATTACCTTCAGATTTATTAATTGAGCCCTTAAAGCTCAAGCATTTATCCATGCTGAAAGCAGAAAATAATTCTAAATATCTTGGTATATTTCAAATTCTATTGTGCAAAAAATGGTTTTCTTCATTAGAGTCCAGTTTTATTAATTTAATTCCTACTCGGAACTCAACATGTTTAGTAGCAGTAGAAAGAGATAATATAATCGCATACATATTAGCGACTCCAAGTAATCGTAGAGGTACTTGTTGGTCAATATCAGAACCATACTTTATAGGAGAATCAGTATCCTTTAGCCGTTATAACTTATTGCAGAATTTATTAAGAAAAGTTCTTTATGAAAGCAATATTAATACCCAAAGTTTTTTAATCTCTATAAAAACAAATGATAATCAAAACTTATCAATAATAAGACAATCTGGGTTTCAACCGCTAAGAATAATAAAGTATTGGAATAAGAAAGAGGGTATTAAATGTAGAATGAAAGAGTATAAAGATAATTTTATCTGGGAAAAATTAAATGAAGAAAATAGTCAACAGATATGGAGACTTGAACAAGCTAGGGAGTCAATGAACTTTAGGTCTATTTTTGATAGACAGTGGCATGATATCTATGAAAAGAGAAATAACTCAACTGGAGTTATTAAATCAAAAGAAGATAATATTATTGCAGGACTAATACCTTCTATTTGCCCTCAATATGATTATTCATTAGAGCTAATAAGAGGATTAGCATGGGATGAAAGGCTAAATAAATCTATTCCACAAAGAATTAATAATATGAGAACTGGTAAAAATAAATATTACATTGAAACGACAAGTGAGGACAATAAACTGAATGACCTTTTACATAAAAGCAACTGGGAAGTAATAGAAGAGAGAGTCCTTCTAGGAAGAAGTGTTTGGAAAAGACAAAATGGATATAAATTAAAATCTATCGAAACCGAACTATTAAATAATCTTGTAGGAAATTTACAACAACAACCGGAATTACCATCAACTATTCAAATTGGAAAAAACAAATGATTCAGCCAAAACCTTGTTCTGTTTTAAGTCTTGATATTGGAAATAAAAGGATTGGTCTAGCAGGTTGTGATCAACTTGGAATATCGATAACTCATCTCCCTGCCATTTTTAGAAATGGCTTTGAAAATGATCTAAAAGAATTCAGTAAAATATGTTTTGAACGAAAAGTTGAAGGGCTCATTATTGGGAATCCTCTTGATATGCATGGGAAGGAGACTAATCAATCTATTCGATGTAAAAAATATGCTTTTAAATTAGCGAAATATTTAAAACTTCCTTTGGCTTTTATCAATGAACATTGTTCAACCGTCGAAGCTAAAGAAAAATTCTCTTTAAAAAATGACAAGTCCGGAAAAATAGATAGTGCCGCTGCCGCTATACTTTTACAACAATGGCTTATTGAGGGACCTGATCTTAATGACTCAATTTAAATTTTGAATATGATGTAAAAAATAATCAAAAAAACCAGATACTTACTAATAAAAACTCAACCATGTCATCAACAAGTAAAAACGACGAAGTACCTACTCTTTTAGTTAAAGATTCTAAAGGTTCAGACCTCCTATGCTTTCTTGAACAAGTCGTACCTCTAGATGGTAAAGAATATGCCCTTTTAACTCCTGTAGATACTCCTGTATCTCTGTTTCAATTAATTGATAATCAAGATCCCAAGCTAATAGAAACAATTGAAAAAAATGAGCCAATACTTGAAGTAGCTGATGTTGTCCTTCAAGAACATGATCTTAGACTTGTTCGCTCAGCTATCACCCTCACAGTCTCAGGCGAATTAGATGAGCCCGAACCAGAAGAAATTGAAGAAGAAGACATTGATGACGAGTCAGAGACTTATGAACTTCTTGTCAATTTTAGAGTCGATGATAAAGAGTATGGTCTATACATTCCACTTGACCCATTCTTCATTGTTGGAAAGTTAGAGGATGGTGAAGTAAAGCTTGTTGAAGGTGAAGAGTTTGACAAGATACAATCAGGAATTGAAGCTGAACTTGAGGAGAGAGGATTATCAGAATAAATATAAAAGAATTACTTATTCCCTGTTGGAAGGTAAACGATAAAATTTCAAAGATTTCGATAAATTATTTATTATCGAATAATGTCAAAGCATTAATACTTGATGTAGATGGAACATTAGTTTCTGGAAATAAGCCAGTATTATCA
>QCID01000042.1 GCA_003216895.1 Prochlorococcus sp. AG-402-K04
GTTCAGAGTTTTGATTAAAGTTTGAATTCACTTATCACATTTGGATTCATTATTTATTAGCTTTTGCAATACGATCTATTTGCCAATTTTCGTTTATTTTAATAAAAGTGAAGTCCAGTGGCATTTCATTTTTCTTGTCTTCTGATTTCAAGCTTAGTGTGAGCATTATTTGATTGTCTTCTATTCTTGGTCGCCCTGATTTCAAGTTTCTATATTTATTCAATTGCAATCCGCCCAAAAATTTGATGAAGTCTTGCCTGTTTACATGTTGTTTATATGCTTTTGTAGTAAGTCTATATGCTCCATCAACTCGTCCGGCAGCAATTTGATCAAAAAACTTTTTTACAAGAGGATTAATACCTCTGGCGCTAATTACAAGTTTTATTGCATTAAAAGTCCAAAAAAGGAGAAGTGCGCCAACTCCTACTAAGAGAGCTTTTAAACCAATTGCTTTGATTAAAGCGCTATCCATGTTTGAAATTCCTATTGATTAGAGAGTCTGACTTATTAGCTATGAGATTAGCTTGTTTGTTATTGATAGTCAGACAGAATGTTATTGGAATAATAAAGCTAATGAGTTCTCCGCATCAATGTCTTTAATACCTGTTTTACCATTATTTCTCGAATTAAACAGACAATATTTTCAGAATTCTTTGTTTGAGAAAGGAGTTCCTAAAGTCTCAGTTCGTTGGAGTGATGGCCGGATGCGCACTACGGCTGGGATATATAGAAGGAAAACTAATTGCTTCGGAGTTAAAGCTAGTGAAATAATTTTGTCTAGACCAGTATTAGAGAATCTTCCCCAAACGGCTTTGATGAGTACCTTGTGCCACGAAATGATTCACGCCTGGATTGATCTTGTCCTGAAAGTTGAAGAGGCACATGGGCCTAATTTTCATAAACGTATGGCAGAGATCAATTCCGCTCAAACTGATTTCCAAGTAACAGTTCGTCACTCGTTCCCAATATCAAAAAGAATCCCAAAATGGGTGGCAACTTGCCCTTTATGTAAAAGAAGTCTTAGTTATAGACGTATTGTTAAGGGCGCTGCCTGCCGCAGTTGTTGTAATAATTATTTTGGAGGTCGATGGGATCACAAATGTGTATATGAATTTCAACTTTTATCTAGAAGTAATAAATAATTTCTTATTTAATTGGCTTTTGTTTGAATTTTTGAATAATTTCATCTTTACGGTGATTCACTTGTTGGTTTGAAAGCGTTAAATTTAAAAGATGGGCTCCTATAACAATCGTAATCAAATTCGTCAGCGGTCTCGAGCACCCCTTGATCGCAAAATGGACAAGTGGATACAAACTGGAAAACAGGTTGTAGATGGTGTTGCAGGTAATCGCCCTGGGCAAAGAAGGCGAGGGTGGCAAGATAAAGAGACTTCAGCAAATCTTGAAAAAGTTGGTCGTTGGATGGAAGAGAAAATTGATTGGTTCTTTGAGGATGATGACGATTGGTTGGATAATGAGGATTTAGATGATGAGCCTCTTAGAGAAAGCATAAACAATACAAAAAGACCCTTAACTGCTATTTCCTTAAGAGCTCCTAAAGCCTTGCCACCTCAAATTGAAGGAAGGAGAAATAATTCAGACGAACTTGATGAATGGCCAGATGATCAATCTTTTAAATTAAATAAGTGGGAAAGAAAAAATAATTTAATTAAGCAAAATGCACCCGATATAAACAATTCTTTTGTAGATGAACGAACTCCTCAAAGAAGAAAAAATATACCAAGATCTAGTCGAAGAAAATACTAGTTGTTGTTAAAAAGCCTTTCTTGGTATTGGTCCTAACCATTTTTCCAGCTTTGGGCTGAAAACTTCTCTAATTACAGTTAATTCTTTTTGTTGACGAAAAAATCGATAATGCCTACTCCAAAAAGGACCATCTTCATGAAATTCTGCTGTAAGCCACTTGGCATTCACTAATCCCAATCCATCAACTTCTCGAAATAGCTCGGAGCGTCCTTGGGTTAAGCTTTTCCAGATTGGTTGATCCTTATTTCGCAGATGTTTTTCTGCTTCTTGATAATTCCACCAGCTTTCAGCCCATGCAAGGGTTAAATCTCCACATGTCAGCCAAACTTGTCTTCGTATTAAAGGTGGCTCTAGTTCATTGACTTCTTCTGGAACTCCATTTTGATTATTATTTTCCATTGCCATAGATATGACTTTTATGGCTACTTCATGCCCTGTTAAAAGTTTGAGATGTCTGGTAGGGCTGCCATCACCTAATAGCATTAATTGCCATGCTCCAGAGAGTTTATGATTCCCTTTCCCTGAGAGAACACTTTCTTTCGAGGCTTTCCAAATCACTTCAGGGGAAGGGAATTGAGATTGATGTGAATTCACTTTTATCAGCTTGTTATTTGCAGTGGAT
>QCID01000043.1 GCA_003216895.1 Prochlorococcus sp. AG-402-K04
AGCTAATGAAGTCCTGACTAATTTATTCAATCAACCTTCATTAAAACTATCTAAGAAAGGTCAGATTTATACACCAATAATGGATCTTTCTGATTTACAAAGTATTGACTCCTTATGTTCTGAAGTTAAGAAGAGAAATTTAAAAATCGATGTTTTAATTTTAAATGCAGGTCTTCAATATACAGGATCAAAAATAGCTAGATGGTCAAATCAGGGAATTGAATTGACTTTTGCGGTCAATCATTTATCACATTTCTATCTGACACAAAAGATTTTACCTTTGATAAATAAAAATAATCATCCAAGAATAATTATTACCTCTTCAGAAGTTCATAATCCTAATAGTCCGGGAGGTAAAGTAGGAGCAATGGCCAGCTTAGGAAATTTAAAAGGATTACAATCTGGTTCAGGTTTTGAAATGATTGATGGAAGTAAATTTAATGCTGATAAAGCATATAAAGATAGTAAATTATGTAATATTCTTTTTGCAAAGGAGTTAAGTCTTAAGTTGTTAAAAAAAAGAATCTCAATTCCTGTTATTGCTTGGGCTCCAGGATTAGTTATCTCAAGAGATAGTCAAGGCTTTTTTAGGTATAGCAGAAAATATAACAAACTAGGACAAATATTATTTGCTTTTTTAGCTAGAGATGTTTTAAAGATAACATCATCAAATGAAAAAGCTGGACTGCTTTTAACTAATTTAGCTTGTTCAAATAAATATAATAACCCTAATTTTAATTATTATAGTAATAGAATTATTTCATCAGGTAAATTTATATTTGAAAAAACTGATATCAGTCATGATGCGCAGAGAGAAGATTTATCTGATAACTTATGGGAGTTATCTAAGTCTCTCATAGATAAGATTTACAGATAAATATCTCTTATTTATTCACATGAATTGTTTGAGTTGGATAAGCAAAGTTGATTTTTTCATTGTGGAACTTTTTCATGATTTCTAGATTAATTTCTTGTTGGGCTGACATTGCTTGAAGATAATCACTTGTGGGAATGTAATAGACAAGTTCAAAATCAAGACTACTATTTGCGAATTCGATAAAATGACATCGGTCGAAGATCGCATTTTCAGTATTATCAACGATTTTTTTGATCATCATAGGTATATTTTTTGTTTGTTCATATGTAGTTTCATAAACCACACCTAATTTATGTACCAGTCTTCTTTTCTTCATCTCAGCATAATTAGAAATTACTCCATTTGTTAGTCTGCTATTGCTCATTATTATTGCTTCTCCGTTAATACTTCTTAGGCGTGTTGATCTAACACCTACGCTTTCAACTTTTGCCCAGATTCCATCAATATGAATAAACTGTCCACTTTGAAATGGTTTGTCAAGAAGGATAGTTATGTATTCGAAGAACTCTTGAACAGGTTCCTTTAAAGCTAGGCCAGCACCTATACCTCCTGCACTCAATAGAGCCCAAATAGCTGCCATTTGGACACCCATATTTTGAAGATAAAAAATAATTCCAAGACTCCAAACTGAAGCTCCAACCATTGGACTAAGTGAACGAATCATTTCGCTTATAGATTGATCATTGATTTTATTTGCCCATCTTTGTATTATTTTAAGAAATACTCTATTTACAAACCTGACTATATAAATAAGGCATAGAAACTTACTAATACCAATTAATGTCTTATCTACTATTCCACCAATTAGTAAAACTTTCCATGCAACAATGAAACTTAAAATAAAACCTAAAGGTTTAATCGTCTCGATTAAAAGAGTAGCTATATAGTCATCTGTTTTGCTTTGTGTGGCAGAGGTTATTCTCCTTAAAATTTTTTTTAAGATTTTTGGACTTACGAGGGAAACAATGCAACCTATGATGAAAATAAGTAATGAAATAAGTATGTTTTTATAAAAATCTTCCATAATGTCAAATTACTTTTCTTAAGATTGCCTGAAAAAAATGATTTGTCTAGATATTTTCTTATTATTTAATTTGAAAATGAATTTTTTAAAATCTTACTAACCTCTCTGAATTCTTTTCTACTACAGGTCTTACATAATTCACATATAAGACTTTCAGTTGTGGATGCAACTGCTCCAGATAATATAAGCCTTAAAAAAGCAGTATCTTTGTCTATTTCATTTCTACTCCCGATAGCATCCCTTGGGATTAGTACATTTAACCCTCTTTGTAAAAGATCAATGGATGTCTGAAGTATACATATGTGACTCTCGATTCCACAAACTATTATATTTTCGAAATTATATTCACTTATATAATTTATAAAGTTCTTATTCTTAGTACAACTAAATTCCATTTTTTCAAATTTAGGGTATTCATTATTGTCTGAAATCGTTTCTAA
>QCID01000044.1 GCA_003216895.1 Prochlorococcus sp. AG-402-K04
TGCATGAAAATAAATTTTTTGATTTGGTTTTGAAATTTTTCCAAAGACTTTCCTTTATACCGATGTTAAATTGAAATTTCAGGAAAGGTTTCACCTAATGCTCGTATCAAAGACAATCTTGCCTGTTTGCTGTTATCCGAATGAGTAAAAATTCAAAAGTCCAAGCAGCTTATGGCGCTGAGCAGATCCAAGTTTTAGAAGGCTTGGAACCTGTAAGAAAGCGACCTGGAATGTATATAGGCTCAACAGGGTCTAAGGGGCTTCATCATCTTGTTTATGAAGTGGTCGATAATGCGGTAGACGAGGCTCTGGCTGGTCACTGTGATCAAATCACAATTTTACTTTGTGAAGATGGTTCGGCATCAATTTCAGATAATGGTCGTGGAATTCCAACCGATATACATCCTCGTACTGGTAAGAGTGCTCTTGAGACAGTCCTCACTGTTTTGCATGCTGGTGGAAAATTTGGAAGTGGAGGCTATAAGGTTTCTGGAGGTTTGCATGGTGTTGGTATATCGGTTGTAAATGCTTTAAGTGAATGGGTAGAAGTAACAGTAAGGAGGCAACAAAAAGTTCATTTCCAGAGGTTCGAAAGAGGCTCATCGATTGGGAGCCTAAAATCTGAAAATCTTTCTAAATCAGATAAAAATTTAACTGGTACTACTGTTTGTTTTAAACCTGATGATCAAATTTTTACAGATGGCATATCCTTTGAATATGGAATTTTATCATCGAGACTAAGAGAGCTAGCTTATTTAAATGGTGGAGTCCGAATTGTATTTCGTGATGAAAGAAAAAAGTCTTTAGATAGTGAGGAGAAACCTTACGAGGAAGTCTATTTTTATGAGGGAGGTATTAAGGAATACGTCGATTATATGACTAAAGAAAAAGACTCATTACACCCCGAAATTATTTATGTAAATTCTGAAAAAGATGGTTTTCAAGTAGAAGCAGCTTTGCAGTGGTGCGTAGATGCTTATTCTGACAGTATTCTAGGTTTTGCAAATAATATTCGCACCATTGATGGTGGAACTCATATCGAAGGATTGAAAACAGTATTAACCAGAACTTTAAATTCTTTTGCAAAGAAAAGAGGTAAAAGAAAAGATGGAGACTCTAACTTGGCTGGTGAAAATATTAGAGAAGGATTAACAGCTGTTCTATCTGTAAAAGTCCCAGACCCAGAATTTGAAGGTCAAACCAAAACTAAATTAGGCAACACTGAAGTACGTGGAATTGTTGATAGCTTAGTTGGTGAGTCTCTCAGTCAATATTTAGAATTCAATCCAAGTGTTATTGATTTGATTTTAGAAAAAGCTATTCAAGCTTTTAATGCTGCTGAGGCAGCAAGAAGAGCAAGAGAACTTGTCCGCAGAAAAAGTGTTTTAGAAAGTTCAACATTACCCGGTAAATTGGCAGATTGTAGTTCCAGAGACCCATCAGAATCTGAAATTTATATAGTTGAGGGTGATTCGGCGGGTGGATCGGCGAAGCAAGGAAGAGATAGAAAATTTCAGGCAATTTTGCCTTTGAGAGGAAAAATTTTAAATATTGAAAAAACCGATGATGCGAAGATCTATAAAAACACTGAGATTCAATCTTTAATAACAGCTCTTGGTTTAGGTATCAAAGGAGAGGATTTTGAAGTAAAAAATCTTAGGTATCATAGAGTTGTCATAATGACTGATGCTGATGTTGATGGTGCACATATTAGAACTTTACTTCTAACTTTCTTTTATCGATATCAAAAGGCACTTGTCGAAGGTGGGTATATCTATATTGCCTGTCCTCCATTGTACAAAGTAGAGCGAGGAAAGAATCATACCTATTGTTATAACGAATCAGATTTGCAAAAAACTCTCTCAAGTTTTGGAGAAAAGGCTAACTATACAATTCAAAGATTTAAAGGTTTAGGAGAAATGATGCCAAAACAATTATGGGAAACAACTATGGACCCAACAACAAGAATGATGAAAAGAGTTGAGATAGAAGATGCTCTTGAAGCTGATCGTATATTTACAATTTTAATGGGTGATAAAGTAGCCCCAAGACGGGAGTTCATTGAAACTCATAGTGTTGAACTTGACCTTGCTACTTTAGATATTTGATGAATTTAATTGGTACTTTGATAGTTTGGTCATGGCTTTTATGTATTGGTTTGGTAGCACCTACAACATTACCTGCTGGAGGTGCACAAGAATCAATTATTCAACAAAGAAGGAATAATATAGGATCACCAATAATTGCATTGAAAGAATTTAACTTGCTTTCTTCCGCTTCTAATTATTCATCTATTTTAACGACAGTCAAAGCAGGAACACCTGTT